>CAZQTW010000035.1:0-55743 GCA_964596165.1 uncultured Planctomycetales bacterium
CTAGAGGATGAAAACGGCGTGCGGCCATCTTGGCCGCCGCGGCGGGCAGGATGCCCGCACCACAACGCATTTTCGAGGCAGAAGGGCGGAGAGCAAGTGCGACGCGCTGGACAATCGGTACGGACAACCTGCTAGAATGGCCACCAATTCGAGCTGGGATCGGGCATCGGGCTCAATTCCAACGGGGAGATCGGTATAAGGAGACCTACGTGAACCAGGCGAACGGGTTTCTGCAAAGATATGTCGTACCGCCTCTGACGGCACTGAGCGAGAACACCTACATGTCGGCCATCCGGGCGGGGATGGTGTCGATCGTTTCGATGACGATCATCGGAAGCCTCTTCATCATCATTTCAAGCATGCCCATATCCGGGTGGGACAAAGTGATTGCTCCCGAGTCCAAGTTGTCCAAGCTGCTTGGTGTTCCGGTGTCCAAGCTGCTTGAGATTCCGGTGACCGCCACCTTCGGTCTACTCTCCATCTTCGTGTGCTTCTCCATTGCCTACGACCTCGGGAAACGGCTCAAACAGGAGGGCATCATCAGCGGCACGATGGCCACCGTGGTTTTCCTCATGATGGAGATCAACCTGGAGGACCAGACCCTATCGATGGGCAACCTGGGTTCAAGAGGGGTGTTTACCGCGATTCTCATTGCACTGATCACGGTTCGCGTCCAGAAATTCTTCAACGATAAGAATGTTGTCATCAAACTGCCGAAGAACGTTCCGCCGGTGGTCTACGAGTCGTTTCTATCCCTGACTCCCCTGTTCTTTCTGTTGCTGGCCTTCTGGATCATTCGCTTTGTTTTGGGAGTGGATGTCAACCATCTCGTGCAGACCGCTTTTCAGCCCGCAGTCCATGCCCTGAATACGCTGCCCGGCATTCTGGTCTATGCCTTTCTCGTCACCATGCTGTGGTCCGTGGGGATCAATGGTGACAACGCCATGGATGCCATTGTGGCCCCGATCTTTCTGCAGTACCTGACCGCGAATGTCGAGGCGGCGACGCACCACCAACCCATACCGTATGTGACCGCGCAAGGGTTCTTTACCACCTATGTGAATGTCGGCGGGACGGGCGTGACCATTGCCTTAGCGCTGGTCCTTTGGAACTCCAAGGAGCCCGGCTTTCGAAAGGTCAGCCGCATGGCGATG
Source organism: uncultured Planctomycetales bacterium (assembly GCA_964596165.1). Taxonomy (GTDB): domain Bacteria; phylum Planctomycetota; class Phycisphaerae; order UBA1845; family JAFGLZ01; genus CAYUQT01. The sequence goes on from CAZQTW010000035.1 coordinate 1,155, forward strand.
CCGACCCAGATCTTTCAGATCAACGAACCCATGTTCTTTGGCATCCCCATCGTGCTCAACCCGATTTTCATGATTCCGTACGTTCTCAGCGCGTTGACGCTGACCGCTACCACTTACCTGGTGATGTCCTGGGGTCTGATTCAGAAGCCTTACGTGAATGTGCCCTGGACCACGCCGCCGATCATCGGACACTTCTTGGTTTCCGGCGGCGACTGGAGGGCGGCGGTCTGGGGATGCATCTCCATCGTGATGGCGATGGCCGTTTACTACCCCTTCGCGAAGGTCGCGGAACGCCAACGCCTGCAGGCGGAAGCCGCCGGTAAGGCACATGAGTAACGGGCGACCGCGTTCACGCCTTCTTCGGACTGATGGCTGGGAACAGTGGGGACGCGGGTCCTACGACCCCGGCTTGACGTTCTTGGCAAACCAGCTCAGCAGGAGCTTCTTGCGGTCGGTGGGTTCCGCGGTCGGCCGGTGGTCCTGCGGGTCGCTGCCGTGTTCGACGCTCCAACCGTCCCACTCCCGATAGGCGTGATAGGTCCAGTCCCAGCCGTACTCTTCGAACAGCTCGATGCAGTCGCGGAGGTAGTTCACTGCGCCCGGCGCCCAGCGAATCGCGCTGAACTCCCCGACGTAGATATGTACGTTGTAGGCGAGTTGAAACTCGCGGACCGGCGCAAGCACCCGACGAAGCTGCTCCTTGTCCCACACCGTGTTGTGGATCTTGCCCGGGTACGTCGTGGTGGTCCCCCTGGCATGGACCCCCTGATGCGTGAACTCGCCGGGAACGTACATGTGCACCTGATAGACCACGTTGGGGACATCGACGGGCACCAGTTCGCGATATCCCGCGGCGGAATCCCACTCGGCGGCCTCGATGAAGATGGGCACCTTCGGGTCGATCGCACGGATGGCCTTTGCCGCCCGTACCTGTGTGCCGAGATAGTCGGCCACGCCCGGCGGTGGCGGGAGATTTTGCACCGGTTCATTGACCAGATCGTATCCCCAGATCACCGGGTTGCCCTTGTAGCGCCGGGCGATCCTCTCCCACCAAGCCACGTAGTGGTCCTGGTACTTCGGCTCGTTGAAAATGGCCAGATCGTGGTTCGGGTACCGTCCTCCCGGCGGCGAATGCATGTCCACGACGACCTTAATGCCGTACCGACGGCAGGCCTCCAATGCCTTGTCCATATCGTTCAGCTCGCCGGTGAGCCAGCGGTCGTATTCGGCCAGGTCGCGGTCGGTGCCGGCGCGGCCCCAGTTGCGCGTGATCTGCCAGCGAATGACATTCGCCTTCCACTCGGTGCCGAGCACGCGCAGGTCCTCGTCGCGGAAGACATTCGGCGACATCACGCCGCGGAGGCGCGGCAGATCGTGCCCTTTGAAGGCGGGCGGCGGATTGGCCGGCGGCTTGGGGCGGACCACCGGCCTCTTGAAGACCGTGATCTTGACGGCGTCGAACCACACGGTTCCGGCGCTGCCCTGCAAGCCCAGATTGATCCGGCCATCGGTGGCATCGGGGGCGATTGGTGCGACGAACCAGAGTTTGCGCCAATCGAACGTGCCATAGACATCGTTCTGGTTTTGCCAGAAGGGCCCGTCCGTCTTGGACTGGTAGTGCAGCATGCACTTGACGCCGAGATAGGTTGCCGAAGGCTTGCTGACGTTGTCGGCCTTGGCCACGCACTCCACCAGGAGCCGGCAGTTGCGGTAGCGCGTCAGATCAATCGGTACGTGAATCATGTGCGTGCCCGTGGCCTGATCGGGCGGCACCGTTATGCGAAGTGAAGTTGTTCCCTCATAGCCCGGAACCCACGTTGCGAAACCGGCCTGTGGCCACGCCCGCTGTTCGGCCGGCGTGTCGAAGCCGGTCTGGAAGACCACGTCGCCGGGCTGAGGCAAGGCGGTCTCACCAGCGGCGGTCGACGCCAGGACGAGGAGTATTGCGCCAATCCACAGTCTCATCTCTGTCTGTCCTTGTCCGGACCCTTGAGGAGCAAGCCACTCCGTGCGCCTACCGGACTCTGACTCGGGCGTAGCGCATGGTGCCGCCCAGGTCGCCGAAGAGGTCGAGCAGCGGCGATGGGGCACAGCCGGCCCGGGGAGTTGCCGTGAAGAACCCAGCGAGCGGCTTCTTGAGGGGGATCCGGACCGCCTGCCCCATCGCCCCGTCCGGACCGACCTCCAGCAACCGGTTCTCGGAGACCGCCTTACCGACTGCGTCCTGGCCACTGACATAGTAGACCACGAGCAGCCGGCCGTCAGGCATGACATGAAACCGCCCATTGCCCGGGCGCTCTCCCCCCTGCTGACCTTCGCGCCATTCCAAGATCGCTCGGCGAAGCTTGACTTGGCCGTCAACCACGACGGCGTAATTGAGTGCAATGCTCTGCTTGGCATCCGGGAAGAACTTCGCTCGCAGCCGTTCGTCGAGGGCCCGCTCGGACCACAACAGATGGACGCGGCCGTCGGTGCCCACATGGAGGTCGCAGGGGAAGATCCAGCCGCACGTGCGGTCGCGCGACTCAATCTCGACCCACGGGTGAAACGTGCCCGTCGCGATGTCGTCGCTCCACGTGAAGAATAGCCGGCGGAAGTCATAGTCCCAATCCTTGCCCGTCAGCTCCTTCTTGAACTGTCGCCACTTCGTGTAGGGCTCGATGATGTCCGACACGCCGCAGAAGCAGACCTTTCGCTGCTTTATGGCGACGTTGGGATAGCAGATCCGAATCGGCTGGGGCTTGTCGTACTCGGCGCCCCACGGAAAGTCGAGTGCGCCCTGCTTGGCCCAATGACCGTCGCGATCGTACAACGTCCAGTAGGTCTTATCATAGGCTGTGTTGTAGAAGAGGATGAATTCGCGGTTGGCCGCATCGGCGGCGAAGCTGCGATAGGTGTGCCCATGGAAGGCGATCTTGCGGTCCCATACGGGCATGTGCACTTTGGGTGGCGTGTTCGGATTCGCCGCCGAGAACTCGAGGACCTGGGGCGTCGCAACGCCGTCGTACTCCTCCGGCTTCGAGGCGTTCGGGTTCACCGAGAGGAAGACGCGGCCATCGGGAAAGGCCGTCATGGGACACGACTCGCGCTCATGTGTGCCGTCGCCCTTGCATTGGAGCCTCCACCCGTCAGCCAGGCGTCTGAACAGCATCCACCGAACGTTGTTCAGCGGCTTGTAGTCGGGCAGCGTTTCGATGCCGCTGGCCAGCAGGTCGTTGCCGATACGGACGATGCACGTATTGCCGTGCGTCCACATCGGTCCCGAGCCGTTGTTGGCCGGCGTATAGGAATAGACGTCCTCTTCGGCCTCGACGGTCGGAATTGGGCTGCCCGCCATCGCCGCCGCAACCAGGCACACCATGAGCATCTGTCCGACCTCCTCAGATTCTCAGCACACGAAGGCAATCCACCTGCCTTTCGAGCCGCAGATCCCCCTCAGCCCGCCGGGGACGTTCGCTTCTCCGACTACAAGCTCAGCACTGAATAGACAATATCCGTGATGACGCCCTTCGACTCCAACTTCCTCAGAATCGGGTCAAGCTGACTTGGCGCGCCGGCCACAAAATAAGTCCACCCCTCGGTGCCGCTTGCCATCAGTTCGCACGTCAGAAATGAATCCTCACCGGCCACGTCGCGCGGCGCCAGCCGCCGCGTCGTTCGGATGATCGCGGACTTGCGCAGACTGTGCGAATCGTAGGGATGTTCTTCCAATCGCGTCACCTTGCTGAGCCGGCGGATGACGCGCACCATCATGTCCTTGTCGTTCTCATCGCAGCGGAAGGTCACCACCACCGCGCCGTCGTGCGTAGTCCGCCCCTCGGCGCCGTGGCCGACCACCGTATCGATGCTGATGCCCCGGTTGCTGAACGCCGATGCAATGCTCGTCAGGGCCCCGGCGCGATCCAACACGTGCGCCCGGAAAACCCAATGTTGATGTTCGTTATTGTTCATACCGAATCTCCTGGCGGCCTCCCTACAATACCGCTGGAACCTCATACCGACGCGCTTGCTCCCGGCCGGAAAGAACCGCGATGGCCTGTCCCGCCATGGCCTCCATCTCCAACGACCCTGCGAAGAAGATGACCGGTGCCAGTCGGCCCACTCGGCGTCGCAATGCTGCCCTCATCAACTCGCTGCGGGCTAAGCCGCCGGTCAGCACGATGGCCTCGACATCGGCGCCGACGGCCACATACATCGCCCCGATCTCCTTGGCAATCTGGTAGACCATCGCCTCAACGACCAACTGGGCGTCTTTGTCACCGGCGGCCACCCGCTGCTCGATGATCTCCATCCGGTGCTCGCCGAGGTACGACTGAAGCCCACCGCGTTTGGTCAGTTCCTCGATGAGTTCCACTTGCGAGAACCGGCCCGAGTAGCACATCGCTATCAGGTCGCCCATCGGCAATTGACCGACACGTTGGGGCGTAAACGGCCCCCCGCCGAGCAGCGCGATGTTGTTGTCGATCATCCGCCCGCCGCGAACCCCGGCAACGGTGATTCCGCCGCCAAGATGCGCCACCACCAGATTGACGTCTTCCACCGGACGCCCGACGGACGCCGCCGCTTTTCGAGCGGCCGCACGGACGCTCAGGGCGTGACTCGTGCTCCTCCGGAGAACGGGGGCATAGCCGGACAACTCCGCCTCGGGGATGAACTCGTCCACCACAACAGGGTCGACGACGAAGGCGGGGAGGTTGAGCCGCCGGGCCAGCGCCGCCGCGACGGGAATGCCCAAGTTGCTGGCATGATCCTTCTCGGCGTGATCCAAGACGGCCGCGACCATGTCGTCGCGCACGACGACCCGATCTCCCCGCCGCTCGGCCACTGCGTAGGTGCCGCCCGCCAGCTTTCCCGCCGGCCGCGGCAGAAAGCCACCCCGACCTACCACCGCATCCAGCGACGGCCGACCCCATTGCTCCAGCGTCTGCAGCACCATGCGCGTCCGTTCTTCGACCTGGCTGACGCGCTCCGCCGGCGTCCCGATTGACGGAGGCGCATGCACCACCTCCGTATCCTGGACGCACGTTGCGTTCTCAAACAACGCCAGCTTGGTCGAGGTCGAACCGGGATTGACCGCGAGCACACGATAGACCCTCGTCTCGGCCGGAGTCGATACCGCCTTGGCCGGTCCGACCTCATGCGACGATCGCTGTGCGTAGATGCTGCACAGGGCGATCGATTCCAGCCGTGTCTGAAGGGTATCCGCTCGGGAAAGAATGATATACGGAACCGGAAACCCGATGGTGATCCCCGCCAGTGACGCTTGGCCGTACTTGACCATCGCCGTGACAACCTTGTAAAGGATGTTTGCCGCATCGATGCCCGGACACACGAGAATATCCGCCTGACCGGCCACCTCGGCGGCTGCCGGCGAATGGGGCAGCCCCTTGATGCCCACCGATCCGGGATCGGTCGCCAGGTCGAAAGACAAGGGTCCATAGACCACTGCGTCGGGCCACCGGCGCTCGCTAAGCTTCGCCCCGATCCAGGTGGACGGAAGCGAACTGATCTGTTTCTCGTTGGCCGACAGAATCGCGACGCGCGGACGCTCGATGTTCATGACGACATGGGCCACGTCCACGGCGTTTTGAACCAGCTCGACCATGCGACCGAAGTTGCACACGGTGGTCACGCCGGCGTCCGTCAACACCAGCGGCCGACCGCCGGCGAACGGAGCGGCGTCGAAAATGGACACAAGGCTCACCGTCGGACGGACCGCCAACGGCAGCATGTGACGATTCAGGACGGGCGTCGAGATGTTGCCCTTGAGCACGATGTCGATGTCGCCGGGTCGAAGTCGCGCGACGGTAGCCGCCGCGGTTTGCTCGTCATTCTCCGCGGCGATGATGTCGCCCTTGTCGATGTCGATGCCGACCTCGGCCACCGCCCGGGCAATGCGGTCTTGCTGACCGATCAAGATGATTCGGTCGATAATCCCATGATCCCTGGCCGATTCGACCAGGCGGAGGTCCTCAATGCGATCCCCCCCCGCCACAATCACCGTGGACGCGGGCAGGGCCCCCGCGATCTCCACCAGATCCGCCACGGACTCCAAACGACCTGATGCCGAAGAATTCGGCAGATCAGTAGCCACGGTTTGCTCCTGAAGTCGCTTCTACGGACCGGTCCTCGCACGCACCGCGCCTGTCGGCCCCGCGCGCACCGGCCTCTCTTCCAGCTTACGATACCGGGACTATCATACGGAACGCAGGCGATGTTCGCGAGTGATTGCGGCCGGAAACCGGCGTCGTATAATGATGGGTGTTTTGCAGCACGTGCCAACCAGCCGGTGGAGGTCCTTGGATGTCTATCCCGATTAGGATGGTCGTGGTATTCATTGCGGGCAGTACAACGGCGAGCGTCTGTAAGGCGGACAGACTCTATCTGACCAATGGCCAGATCAAAGACGGCAAGGTCATCAAGCGGGATGCAACCGGTGTGGATTTTCGCACGGTCACGCACGACGGCAAACTGACGTTCGTCAAGCGCTACGACGCCGCCGATATTCTGAAGGTTGAGTTCGGGGAGGAGTCGGCAGAGACCGCCAAGGAAGGCGAAACAAGGGAACCGCCGGCCGCAAGCCCCGAGGCCGCCGAACCATCAATCTCACCAACCACCAAGAAGATCGAAGACAAGCCTGCGTTTCTCAAGGATATCATGACTAAGCTCAAGGCTGAGAAGCTTGATGCCGCGGTTGCCGACTTGACGCATCTCGTCCGCGAATGCAATGAGAGCGAGTTGGCCGATCTCAGCGTGCTGAGTAAGAAGGAATCCGGCCTGCCTTTGGACGAGCTACTCGCGACCAACCGACTGCAGGCCTCCATCAAGAAGGCCGCGAGTGGCGTCTGGCGAAAGCTCGAACCAACGGGTTTCGAGCGGCCCGCCCTGGTTGAGGAACTGCGCAAGACGATCGACGACTTCCGTGGAAAGAAGGTGGGAGGGACCTCCATCGAGTCCGAGATAGAGAACCCGGACGGCTACAAAGGCCAGAAAGAGGACGCTCGGGCGTTTTCCAAGCACATCACGCTCACGCTGAACCTCGTCGAGGAAATCCAACGACTGGACAAGGGGGCAGAGGACAAGGGAAAGACCGTCAAGGAATCACGGGAAAGCGTAAAGAAAGCGGACAAGGCCGGTGCCGAGACCGACGAGCGGAAAGAGAAGGACGCGCACGAAGAGTCCGCCCCCTCGGACGAAAAGAAGTCGCCGAACGGCGCGAAATCCAAGACACGGTCCCCATCGGACAATAAGGGACAAGACGAGTGGGCGGAATTCAAAGCGCAACTGAAGGTACTTCAGAAGGCCGTGCAGAAGTCGGCCACGGGAGGCAGTGCCTTGCGGAGAGACCGCGATCGCGGCGCGGTCCGCGGTGCTGAACCCTCCAAGGACGATGACGACGTTGGTGAAGACCGGATGCCGCGAAGACGCGGCACGGTGCGTCGAGAGGATTTCCGCCGAAGCCGGCGGGGGCTGGGAGACGAGGGAGAGGAGCCTCCGATCGACAACCAGCAACGTCGCGGCCGCCGACTTCCGCCGCAGGACGAGCAGGAAGGGGATGACCGCGGGGCGCCGCCCGAAGCTAGAAACCAGAGTCAGCAGAACGAACGATAGGCCGCGCCGACCCCGGCCCAACACGTCATGCCGATGCCGATTTCGATTCCGTGGCCGGACATCCGCGGTCCACCGAACCGAACAAGGGAGCCTAATAGTGATGCGCCTGCCAAGGTCCTTCGTCGCGATCGGACTTGCGATCGTCGGGACTCCCTCGCTCGCCGAGGAACTGCGTATCACTCACGGACCGTACCTTCAGCAACCCACCGAGACCTCGATCGCCGTCGTATGGTTCACGAACCTCAAGTGCGCATCGAAGGTCGAGTATGGAATCGGTGAGAGACTCGATGCAACGGCCCTCAGCTCCCGTCACGGGCTGATCGACGCCAACACGCAACGCCACTGCATCAGTATGCCCGATCTCAAGCCCGGGACGACCTATTGCTATCGCGTCGTGTCCACCGAAATCCTGGACTTCAAGCCCTACGAGGTGACCTACGGCAAGAGGGTGGTGAGCGACACGTATCGATTCACGACGCTGGACGTGAACAAGACCTCCTTCTCATTCCTGGCCGTCAACGACATCCACAACAAGGACGGCAGGCTCACTGCGATGATGAAGGGTGTGCCGTGGGATGGCGTCGATTTGGTCTTCCTCAACGGGGACATGGTCGACCATTTCGATGCCGACGCTCAGATCTTCGGCGGCTTCCTCGACGCCTGCGTCAACACCTTCGCCAAGACGACGCCTTTCATACTCGTCCGCGGCAATCACGAAACGCGAGGGGCGGCTGCCCGTCGGCTGATGGACTTCTTTCCGAGCGCCACGGGACGGTTCTACCATGCTCTCGACCACGGTGGCGTCCATTTCGTCATTCTGGACTCCGGCGAGGACAAGCCCGACTCCAGCAAGGAGTATTCGGGACTGGTCGCCTTTGACGCCTACCGCGCCGAGCAGGCGGAGTGGCTCAAGTCGGACCTGCGGAGCGATGCCTCCAGAAAGGCGAATTTCCGTATTGCCCTCTTCCACATGCCGCCCTACGGTGGAAACAACTGGCACGGTGAAACACACCTCCGCAAGCTGTGGGGCCCAATCCTGAACGAATGGCGCGTCGATCTGGTGATCTGCGGCCACACGCATCGCTTCAATCGAATCAATCCCTCGCCGGAGCGTAACCTCTACACGCTCGTCATTGGCGGGGCGGACACGGTCATCCGAGGCGACGTGACGGGCAAAAAGCTGGCGGTGACGGTGACTCGTTTGGACCGAGAGCCGCTGGACACGATTCTCATTCCTGCCAGGTAGCGCACGCTCTTGGTGCTGAGCCGGTTCCACGCTTCAGGCGGGTTGATTCTCGTCGCGTGGACAAAGATCCTGGAAGCTGCTAACCTCCCTGTGTTCCGGGCACGTGTCGCATGAGTATCTTCACGACGTCACGTTGAAGGTCCTCAGGCGCCTGCCGTGTCAGGTTGCTTCTCGCGTATGTCAAGACATGCGTATCGGACGGTTATCATCGCGTTCCTCGTCGCGATAGTTCCTTTCGCGTGGCTGACCTACCGATTCAACTGGCTCGTGGACGATGCGTTCATTTCATTCCGCTACGCCAGGCACCTCGCCCAAGGACATGGGCTGAGATACAACCTTGACGAGCATCCGCCGGTGGAAGGGTACAGCAATTTCCTCTGGGTACTCCTCCTTGCCCCATTTGAATTCTGCTCCCGATCTGCCGCGGTGGCATCTCGCGCCATCTCTGTCGTGTGCGGTGTGGCGATCGTCTGGCGGGCGATTCGATTCATGAAGATCAGGCTGGACCTGCCATTGATACCCCTGATTCTGGGAGGACTGTTTCTGGCGACACTTCCCCCACTGACAGTCTGGAGCACGTCCGGACTTGAGACGGTTCCATTTGCCTTGGTCGTCTTCTTGGCCTTCGAGTTCCTCGTGGCGGATCCCAGCCGCGTGCGAGTCCTAGCCGGCGGGATAACCCTGGTGGTGTTGGTTCTCTTGCGAATCGATGGAATGGTGTGGGCAGGAATCGTCATCGGCCTGGCCTGGGTCGTGGCTGCAAGTCGACAAAGCAAGTCCTCCGCACGTTCCGTCTTCCATTGCGCGGCAATTGCCGGGGCGGCAGTAGTCACGATGACCGTTTTCAGGCTTCTCTACTTCGGCTGGCCACTTCCCAACACGGTCTATGCAAAGGTCGGGCTGACTCCCCTGGCACTTGAACGGGGAATCCTGTATGTCCTTTCCTTGGCGCTGACATTCCCCCACATCGCGATCGTAGCGGTCACGGCTCTGTTTTCAAGAGGCTCACTTGCGGTAAGCGCCGGCCGACAGGGCTCCTTGGTGGTCGTCTGCGGATGCTGCTACGCGGCATCGGCCGGAGGAGACTGGATGGCGATGGGGCGTCACCTAATCCCCGTGCTCCCGTTTGCCGCAATCGCATTCGCCACTCAGATCAATGGCCTCTGGAAGCGACTGCCGGCGGCCGCCATTGCGGTGAGTGCGGTCGCGCTGATCCTGTCACTGTTGCCCGGATTCAACATCCACGTCGTTCCTCGGACGGTTCGTCAGGCATTCGCGTTTCTGCCAACCCCCTTCAGTTCCCACCTCACCGAGTACGAGACATGGAAGGTGGAACGGGACAACTCCGTCAAGCGGATTCAACTCGGGCGGGCGTTACGACGGCACACGAAGCCGGGAGAAAGCCTCATCGCACTTGGGATAGGAGCCGTGGGTTATTACAGCGACCTGAAGATCTACGACCCGGCCGGATTGGTCAATGTTGAAGTTGCGCACCGGGACGCCCCGCGCCGTCGGGTCGCGGCCGGTCATGATAAGGCCGTGGACCGCCCGTTCTTCTTCAAGTACAAGCCCACCTACTGCGAGGCCTTCATCATCAGCATCGGTGCCGATTTCCCATCCGTGGAACCGGGCCGGCGCCTGCAATTCACGTGGCAACAACCGTTTCGCTTCAACGCATCTGAAGCCGTCATGACCTCCTACAGCCCCACGGCCTACTTGCTGGATCAACCCGACAACCCGGGACAGAGACAATTGCTCATTCTCTTCGCAAGAAACGACCTTGTGGATGTCGGGCAGATGCCTCTGAGGCCGTCCAATACGCGTCCTGCTCGTCCGTGATTCACGGCGTCCCCACATTGGCCGGTGCCCGGCGTCGCCGAAGGTCCCCCCGACTCGCTCTGGCTTGACACGTCCGAAGTCAAGTGATCCCCTCCCACCCCGCGTAGGCATGCCGATTTCTTGAACCGTTCCGGGAGATGTGGTTTCCGTCCGTAGCCGCTATAGTATCGAACCACTTTCGTCTTGCGGATCAGGACAGGAGATCTTGGCCTATGGGTCTTCAGCTCCATCTTCACCTCGTCGATTGGGCCATCATCGTTGGCTACTGCGTCTTCTCGCTGCTGGTTGGCCTGTACTACTCGCGGCGAGCCAGCCGAAGCATCAGCGAGTTCTTCGTTGCGGGCGAGTCCATTCCCTGGTGGCTGGCGGGCATTTCCATGGTGGCCACCACCTTTGCATCCGATACGCCGCTCGTCGTGTCCGGCCTGGTTCGCAAGGGCGGCATCTACGAGAACTGGCTCTGGTGGAACGCCCTCCTCGGCAGCATGCTGATGGTATTCTTCTACGCTCATCTGTGGCGGCGGGCCGGTCTGATTACCGACAACGAGTTCAACGAATTGCGTTATGAAGGAACGTCGGCGTCCGTCCTCCGCGGTTACGGCGCCGTCTACGGCGGTATCTTCCAGAACTGCATTATCCTGGGCTGGGTCTTTCTGGCGATGGTCAAGATCTGCGCGGCCCTGTTCGACCTGAGCGGGCTGACGGCCTGGGGCGTCGCCAAGACAGGCATTGAGCTCGAGTGGGGCAAGCTCATCATCATCACGCTCCTCGTCCTTATGACGCTGGGGTATACGGCCCTGTCCGGCTACTGGGGCGTCGTGATGACCGACTTCGTCCAGTTCATCTTCGCCATGGGCGGGGCGATTGCTTTGGCCGTCATCTCGGTGGTCAAGGCGGGAGGGCCCTCCAGCATCGTCGCCCACCTCTCTTCATCATCCTCGGGCGCCGATCCCAAGGTCCTCCACTTCATCCCGGACTTCAAGACCGCCGGCACGATGGCCCTCCTGACATTTGGGATTCAGGTGGGCATCCAAGGATGGATCGGAGGCGCCGGGGGCGGTTACGTGGCCCAAAGGTTGTTCTCAACCAAGACGGAGAAGGATGCCGTCCTGGCCTCCATTGTGTTCAACTTCTCGCACTACGTCCTGCGGAGCTGGCCATGGATCATGGTGGGGCTCGCCTCGCTGGTCATCTTCCCGTTCACCACGGGCGAGGATTCCGAATCGTTCTATCCCAAGATGATTGTCCGCTACCTTCCAATCGGCCTTCGAGGTTTGATGGTTGCCTCGCTCCTCGCGGCGTTCATGAGTACGGTGGCGACGCAGTTGAACTGGGGCGCCTCCTACTTGATCAGCGATCTCTACAAACGATTCCTGGTGCGAAACGCCCCCGAGCCCCACTACGTGAACGCCTCGCGCGTGGCCACGGTGATCATCACGGCCATCGCCGCGTTCGCCGCCTGGCAGGCCGACAACATCCAACACATCTGGGTCTACCTGCTGACCATCACCGCCGGCAACGGCCTGCTGCTTCTGTTGCGATGGTACTGGTGGCGGATCAATGCGTGGGCGGAGATCAGCGCAATGATCGCCGCCCCGATCCTGGCAAACGGCGATCAGATCTGCAAGGGCTTGGCTCGTCTGGGGCTTCTGTCGGCCTCGGCCATGGAATCGATTCAGTGGTTCTACTCCAACGACAGCCAGATCTATGCCATTCGGCTCGTCTTCGTCTTGGCGGTGTGCACGGTGATATGGATCATCGTGATGTATCTCACGGCGCCGGTATCTGACAGGCACCTCGAAGATTTCTATCGCAAGGTCCGTCCGGGCGGCTGGTGGGGACACATCGCAAGGCAATGTCCCGGTATCGTGGTTGAACGCTCCGGCTCGAAGTGGCTGGGCATGATCGCGGGTACGATCTGCCTGGGCGCGTCCATGTTCGGCATCGGGCACGTCTGCCTCGCCCGGCCATTGACCGGCCTGGTCTGTCTTGCCGTTGCGTTCGTCGCGGGCTATGTCGCACTCTCGCAAGTATCACCCAAACCCAACATGAAACGATGATGTAACACGGCGAACACTCCGTCTGCAATGCGCATCAGAATCATTGCAAGGCAGGGGTCGATCTCCACACCACCGAGGTGTTCCTCTCACAACCCAGGTGTCGTGCAACAACCGAACACTTCGCCTTAAGCAGGAAGAAGATGCCATTGTCGACGTCGTCCAGCGTCTCGAAGTTCCCCTGACCCTTGGAGATGATCAAGTCCGCCCGCTCAAAGCGTCCTCGGAAGGCCTCGGAGCACTCGGCCAGGATCGTTCCCGGAACATCGGAGCCGTTGTCAATCACATCAACGAGATCGGTCAGCCCGGCCGCTTCCGCATCCGCATAGGTGGCGTCGTTGATCACCGGACCCCCGCGAACGCCGAGTGCAACTCTTTCCCGAGGGAGTTGCTCGATCAGCAGCCGGTCAAAGACGATTTCGCCGGCGTTGTCCGCCAGATACAGGATGTCCTTAGCGGCCGAAACCGCGTCGGAGAACGCAGCCGGGTCTCCATGCAACGGATCGGCAAGGGCTCGATCAATGACCCGGAGCGTGCTCGTCTCGTCGACAAGGTTCCCCACGCTGAAGTCAATGAAGTTGCCCGCGATGGCAAGCCGGACGGCCGCCTCCATGGGTTCAAAGGAAGACTCTACGCGCGCCTTCAGCGACGGGTAGAGCCGCAGGGCGAACGCATTGAACTGATCCTTCGCCTGGCGGTAGGGATCCTCCAAACCGCTGAGCCGGCAGACAAGGCGATGGATATACTGACCCATCTTCACCGGTGGCTGGCTCAGATCCATCTCGGAAGCGGCTTTGAGCAGATCCCGAATGACCTGTTCGTGCAGCCGTGGATCGTCGGAGGCACGTCTTGCCGCGTCCAAGGCGTGGCGCACAAGGCATGGTATGCACTCCAGAGACGTCCGCATCGCTTTCGCTCAACCTTTCGCTCTCTGTTGGGTGTAGTGCCGACCGGCCTTGTAGAGATCGCGCCGACCGCGTATGTCGTCCGCCAGTTTGTCCAGGCGGGCGGACGATGCCTGTCCGATGGCCAACTCGGCCGTGGCAACCGCCATCGTGTATTGTCCACCCGCCGCGAAGGCCGCCGCAAGCGTGTCCAACAGACCCGGATCCTTGTAGGCCGTCACGCCGCAGGCTTGTTTTGCCAAGCGAATTGCCTCGGCCGCATCATCGGGTCCGGGTCCTGGCCGTGTCACGAGCAACCATGCGAGGTTGTTCATCGGCACCAGCCAGCCGGGCCTGAGTTCCAGTACGCTGCGATAGTGCTCGATGGCCTCATCGTACCGCCCGATGTCCGCCAACAGAGCCGCCAGATGATAGCGGGACTCCGCCACGCTCGGCTGGAGCCGTGCCGCAATCTCAAGATGCCGAATCGCCTCGCTTGTTTGACCTTGTCGCGCCAGGGCGATCGCCAGATTCGTGTGGACCCTGTGATCGTTAGGCTGGATTCGTATGGCCGCGTCATAATGATGGACGGCCTCCGCCAAGCGGCCCTCTCTGTCCAAGGCACTGGCCAGATTGTTGCGAATCTGGTAGTCGTCGGGCCTCAGCCGCAACGCCTCATCAAGCTGAGTGATGGCCTCGCCGGTTTTGCCGCTCTCCAGAAGTATACTGCCCAAGTTGCAGCGGGCCATCCAGCAACCAGGGTTCTTAGCGATCGTATCCCGCCAGAGCGTCTCCTCGTCTCTGTAGGCCCATCCTTGTTTCCAGGTCAGCATGCCCAGCCCGATCAGCAACCCCGCCCCCGCCAGCGAGCGGGTAAGCGCTCTCGACGGAGCAATCCTTCTCAGCCCAATCGCCCCCGCGGCCACCGATAGGGCAATCAGGCCGATGCTGGCCAGATACTGGAAATGATCCGCCACGAATGAGTATCGCATTGGGTAGTAACTCACGAAACCCAACGCCGGCCCCAGCGTGACAACAAAGAACAGTACCGCCGCCAGCGGCGCCTTGCCGATGCGCCGCCTGAGAAGCCAAAGCACGACGATGGTCGCAACACCGGCCAGCGGATAGATCCACTGCCACGCCGCTGCCGGGTCGATGCCCCAGCGAGGATAGATAAACGTCAGGCTATTCGGCCAGATCAACTTGCCGGCATAGAACCACACCGCACGGCCCGCGATCAGACACCGATCGATGAACGACAGATCCCACTCGGGCCCGCTCGCGCCAACGCGATGCCTTTCCATCCACCCGGTCAGCAATCCCATCGCCGCTCCCAGAACGAACATAGGAATCAGCCAGACCAAAGAGCGCCAGTTGATTCGCCCATCCCTCCACCACAAGGCGAGTAGGAGTGCCGCCGGCAGCGTGCAGACTACCGTCTTGCTCAGGAGGGCGCAAACAAACAGGATGAGAGCCAAAGCATAGAACCATCTGCGAACCGGCTCACCCGGTCGGACAGACCATAGAAATGCCGTCATGGCGCCCAGATAGAAGACGCCCGACAGGACATTCTTGCGTTCCGTGATCCAGGCGACCGACTCGACGTGGACCGGATGGACGGCGAAGATCGCCGCCGCCAGCCAGGCCCCAGGCACCTCCAACCTCAACAAGAGTCGCCACAAGAGTACGGCGCTCAACGCATGAAGCAGGACGTTCGTTGCGTGATACCCGAACGGATTGACCCCCCAGAGTCTGTGTTCCACCCAGAAGCTCGTGTGGACAAGAGGGTAGTACTGCGGCGTCGCGCCGATCTCAAGCCAGATCCGGCGCAGACCAGCAATATCCCTCAGCGTTGAGTTGCGTGTGACGTAGTCGTCGTCATCCCAGACGAAACCGCCCCGCATGGCGGGGACGTAGGCGAGAACAGTCAGGACGACGATTGCAGATAGTCCTAGCCCGGCCGCTGTCCTTGGCCGACACACCCTCTCCAACATCTCTCAGACTTACCCTCTCCAGCACACAAGGTTAGCGACGACTAATACATTGTATCCCCCCACAGGAGTCCTTCAACTCGGCCTGAATGCAAATGCAAACAGCTCCGCGCCCTTCATTTCGAACTTGAGAACAACCGGCTTGCTCGCCAGCGAGCGGACATCCTGGCTGCCGTTCCATGTGACCACGTGCCGCAGGCTGTCGCCAGTTATCGGACCGGACTCCTCGAAACGGGGGATGGGCTTGCCGGCCGCATCGAGCAGCCGCACGACGATGCGGCCATCCGGCCTCGTTCGGGCGTTGATCTCCAGACGATTGCCTTCGAACACCACGGGTACCGTCGTCAATGATCCGCCTTCCAGCGGGGCGTCGACCGAAACGAACCGGTCCAGTTGCCAGATCGCCAGACCGACCGCCCCCGTGAACTTCGTTCCGCGCCCGGTGTTCTCCGCACGATAGAGGCATGGCGTTCCATGCGTGTAGTTGGAACCTGTGTAGTACAACCACACTTCGTCACCCACACGCAGCGCACGCGATTGCGAGCAGAAGAACCCACAGTCCCACTCACCGACCTTGCCCAGCGGCACGCATGGAACGCGGAACGGTCGCTCCCAGTTCTCCAGGTCGCGTGAAACCGCCAGTTGCAGTTCGCCCGGTCCTTCCTGATTGCCGTAGCGGGCATTGTTGTTCACCGTGAAGATCCACGGAAACGCCAACGTGCACGACTCCATCGGATAGGCCCCCACTCCGTAGAATTCCGTCCGCATCAAATTGGGATCGTCCGGCCGATCGAGGACCGGCCGCACGCTCTCGATCCGCGCCAACGACGAGGCGTCGTCGCGAAGGTCGGAGGTAATGACCAGCTTGGGTTCGCTCCAGGCGCGGAAGTCCGTGCTCGTGGTCAGCCAGAAGATGCGTCGGCGATGGCCCCGCCATAAGCCTTCGATCTTCGGGAAGGCCACGTAGAGCTTGCGATATTCGTCGTAGTAGCCCGTGATGACGTCGGCGCCCCGACACACAGCCTTTTCACCATACCTCGTCCAGTTCAATCCGTCCGGCGAGACCATCGTGCCGTAGCCCCCATCCTTCTGAAGGTACGTGATCATCTTGTAGCGCCGTTTCGGGTCCGGATCGCCCTTGTCCTTGAAGACGCACGGAACGATCGCCTGCTCCGCCACGACGTTGTGCTTCTCGAACCCCTTGAGCTTCACCGTCCCGACCGGCGGTTTCTCCCAATGCACACCGTCCTTGCTCGTCGCGTAGTAGGCGCCATAGTGCGGCAGGATCGTTGGGTTCTCGCCGATGTACCACATCTTGAAGAGGTTCTCGTCCTCGTCGTAAATCACGTTACCGTAGATCTCGACTCTCCAACCCTCCCAAGGCTGGTCTGCCTTGAGTACGGGATTGGCCGGATGCTTGGTGGCCGGGTGAAGCGTGAAGGCGACACCTCGGGTTTCTCTCACCAGAACCTGATCCACGAAAAGCTGTGAGGCGTCACCGATATTGAACGGTGACGGTGCCACACCCGCGTTCAGCGGCGCCGACGCCGCTGTGGCAAGTGCGAACGCTGCAAAGACGGCCTTATGTGTCATGCAAGATCTCCCTGCGAAGATGTCGCGCCGGTGCGATGCGCCCCTCTTAAGCTTGCGATCCTATCGATACCCCGCCGCCTGACGGGTGAAGAGAAAGGCATAGCGACCACCCAAGGCCATCAGCTCGTCGTGACTCCCCGTCTCCACGATCCGGCCGTGCTCGACGACGAGGATCCGATCGGCCATCCGCACCGTACTAAACCGATGGGAGATCAGGATCGTCGTCTTGCCTTGCGTAAGTTCCTGGAAACGCGCGAAGATCTCGTACTCCTGCTTCGCGTCGAGGCTGGCCGTCGGCTCGTCCAGCACGAGAATCTGGGCCTCGCGGATGAACGCCCGAGCCAGCGCCACGCGTTGCCACTCGCCGAGCGAGAGTTCCTGGCCGTCGTCAAACCACTTGCCGAGCAAGTTCTCCCACTGGTGCGGAAGGCGCTCGATAATCGGCGTCGCCCCGCTCTTGTCGGCGGCGGTTCGAATTCGCTCCAAGTCGTTCACGTACTCCAACTGGCCAAAGCCGATGTTTTCACGGGCGGTCATCTGATATCGACCAAAGTGCTGGAAGATCACGCCGATCTGACGATACCACTCGGCCGGATCGAACTCGCGAAGATCGATCCCATCGACGAGAATCCGACCGTGTTGGGGTTCATAGAGACGCGAGAGCAACTTGATCAGCGTGGTCTTGCCGGCCCCATTTTCGCCGACCAGCGCGATCCGCTCGCCCGGCGCGATGTCGAACGAAACGTCGACGACCGCATCCGTATGGCTCAGCGGATACCGGAACGTCACGCTCTCAAAGCGTATGCCCTGCCGGTACGGAACGGGTACGGCCTTGGGTTCCGCGGGCGCGACCAGTCTGGGTTGCTGTTCGAGGTACTCAAATACACTGCTGACGAAGAGGTTGTTCTCATAGGTCTGCGCCATCATCCGGAAGATGTTCTCCGTCCCGGTGACCGCCCGTTCCATCGCCTGTGTATAGAGGAACAGACTACCCAGTGTCATGAGCGGATCGCTCACCGTCCGCCAAATCGTATAGATGTAGAAACCGACCCACCCGGCCGCCCGAACGAGGAACGCCCCGTACTCGGCCCAGGCGCGACGGCCCGCCAGTTCCCGATCCTGTCGGTAGAATCGCCAGGAAAGCTCCTCCCACAACTCCAACAGGTGGAACGACAACCCGTAGAGCTTGATCTCCTTGGCCTCGCGATCGCGAGTCATCAGATTCGCCAGATAGAGCATCCTCCGCTCCTGCGGCGTGCGATCGTAGGCCAACCGCCAAGCCTTTCGACCGTGAATGATCTGTGCGATCAGGCCGGGGCCCGTCAACAACACGATATACGGGAGAACGAACCAGGAGAGGGTAAACAAGGCCGCAACGTAAAAGACCAAGGTGCATATCTCACGTAGCATGCTCAGCACCGATGACATGATGGCGAAGGGTCGGAATCGAACGTCTCGCTGAGCGCGCTGGAGTCTGTCGTAGAAGCTGGGCGTCTCAAAAAAGACGACGTCGAGCTGGCCGGCCTTGGTCAAAACCTCCCGTTGGATATGGTGCTGCAATCGGTTCCTGAGGATCTCCTCCAGAAACCGGATAGCCTGCTGAATCGCCGTCTGAATCAGGAGGGTACCGAAGCCCAGGCTGACATAGAGGACCAGCGTGTGCCAGCCGCCGGTACGGTCGCCGTTTCGCCACATCTCGGCGCCGTCGTAAACCTTCTTTCCGCAATACAGGAAGAGGGTGGGCAACGGTCCCAGCGCCAGGGTCAGGAAGCACAAGATGGCGGTGGCCTTCGGATGTGATTGCCACACCATCTTGAGGACGCGCGGCGTCAGCCGGTACGCCGTCGCCGTCTCGCGAAGTTGATCGCGAAACGATCCCTCAAATGCCTTGGGCAACGGATGAGCCATGTCGGTCCAGCACGATACCGCCGCAAAGCAGCGAACACCAGAGGGCGGCGCGGCCGGCCGGGCAACCCGTGCATCACCACCTCGCAATACCGAACCGGCGTAAGTGTTGACTCACCTCGTTCCGGATGCCCCCTGGAGAACACTACAATAGGGTGTAAGGGCATTCACCGCCATGCGTGAGCCACACCCTGGACCCGATAATGTATTGAGTTTCATGGGATGAGTCCGCGCAGTTTCGCGCGCGGCCACATCTCGGCCTTCTACCCTGGATCATCGGGGTTCGTCATGCGCAAAAAAATCCCGCGACGTTGTCCGCAAGGCCGCGGGATCGTTGAAAGGGGACACGACAGCTTCCTACGTATATATAGGAAGCCCATGCGTCCAAGGCAAACGAACCGGTCGAAAATGGTATCATGTCCACCGCCGATAATCCCCGATCGACCGCCGGCGGATCATCGGGGGCCCACCGAGCCAAACGGCGAACCCAATTGCCCTCGCCGGATGAACCGCACATGAGGCACGTTCTTCGTCCGCCCTTCCTTGAACGGCACGTCATCCCATGAGAAAGGCACCCAACCCGCCGGCGCGGACCGGATGCCTTTCCACGGACGATGTGGTCTCGTCTCAGACGGCTGACTACGCCGCCGCAAATCGGTTCATCATGGCGATGCGAAGCTTCTCCAAGGCCCGGTTCTGAATCTGCCTGACCCGTTCCTTGGTTAGACCGATCATGGCCCCCACTTCGCCAAGGGTCTTCGGTTCGCCGTCCTTCGGCGTCTCCGCCCGCGAAAGGGCGAATCGCTCCTCGATCACCAATTGTTCCATGTCATTGAGATGTGCGGCATTCTTCACTAACACGTTCCTCAACTCCTCGAGAAAGGCCCTCTGGTTGTCCTCGTCTCGCTGCTCGTGTGTGTCACTCTTGTCCAACGTCTCTTCGAATTCCGTCGGGAAGTGTTGACGGTAGCGGCTGACGCGCATGGCCACGCGAGAAAAGGCCTTGAGAATGGACCGACAGGCGTAACTGCTGAAACGATATCCCTTGGTCAGATCGAACTTGTTGATGCTCCTCAGCAAGGCCATGTTTCCCTCGCTGATCATCTCACCGGTATCCAACTGGGTGAACCGGCTGTTCTTCGACATCGCCAGCACAAGGGGGAAGTTTGCATTCACGATTTCCGCCCGGATGGCGAGCACGCGTTTGTGCCATCGCAGCAGCTCCGTGGCCGTCTCAGCATCGACCGCTCCGTCGGCATCTTGGCGAGAGGCCAGGATTCGAACGATGCATCGCCGGGCGTAGTTGAAGCGCAAGAACCACACACGCTCCTGCTCAGCGGTCATCTTCACGAACCGTTCGCGCAAGCGGACCCGCTCACCCCTCCAATGTCCTGCAGTACACCTGTCATCAAACGCCGGGCCGAAAAGTTCGTCCTCGATGCCCTCGGCGTCCAGACAAGGATGGTGGATGTAGTCATGCTTCAGCGCCAACACTCTGAGCAGCGACCGGAAATCGCTGTCGCTCAGCCGCTCCCGGCACTCGAGTGACGGTTTCGGACGCGAAACCGCGGCGCTCATGATTGTCTCTGCCGCTCCCATCGTTAGCACTCCCTCCTCCACTCAAGCCCATTCCTCCATGAAGATGCTCGAACGGAATCCCTCGGGTAATTATTTGCCCTGGGCCACCGGCTGGCCCATCATGCGACCCACTCCGAGTAGGTCGACCGCCTCCACCTCATAACGCCGGTTGCCGGCGACAACGCGATCAAGAACCTCCGACCAACAGACAGGTATCGCCAACGGACCCACCAAACGCAGCGAACCGAGATTCATCCCGATTTCGACGGCTTCAATTCGATCCGTGGTGAGAACGATGGGCAGATCGCTATGGAGTATTCGGACGCGGGCCGCGAGTGCGGGCCCCGTCGAATCAGGCAATTCAAGATGGAGCATGAGCAGGTTGCACGGCTGCCCACGAAGCCTCCGCAGCGTGGCCCATGCGGTCGACATGATGTCGAGTTGAACCTCGGATGGAATGGGACCGATCTTTCCGATTAGCCGACTGGGCAGCGCCCATACAACCAGGAGCCGATCGGACTGTTCGTTTCCTCTCCTCACCGCATTTCTCCATTACTGCGGGAATTCGCCGACCTCCCTCCAAGCAGGCGACATGCCAGAACCAAGGCAAGTTGTAAGACGTGAGCTTTTCAGTACTAAGAGAGGGGCCGTATCTGACGGTCCGTTTCAACGCGCCCAAGATCGGGGCGCTCTGGGCGCGTGCGCCTGGAAAACGCGCGCACTCGCTGATACGGTAACGGCGCACGTGCGAACGGCTGGAACATGGAGGCCGGACGATGAGCTTGAATGTGAAACGCGCCCTCGCCCGTTTCCTTTTGTTCGGCATGACGGGATTATTGCTTGAAGTTTTTTTTGTCGCGGTGTGTTCCGCGAAGAACGGCAACTGGAACCTGCATGGCCAGAGCTCGCCCTGGATGATCTTCGACTACGGGTTGCTCGGACTGGTCCTAATGCCGATCGCTCGGCCACTGATTCGTCGAGGCATTCCGCTGGGATTTCGTGCCGTCGTCTACATGCTCGGCATCTTCATGATCGAATTCGTGAGCGGGTGGTTCTTTGCTCTGGTCGGACTGAAGATCTGGGACTACACCCATCTGCCCTTCAACCTGTTCGGCTACATTTCCGCCCTTTACGCTCCGCTCTGGTACGCGCTGGGCCTGGTTGCGGAATACATGTACCGTAAGATCGATGCGATTGCGGTCGTCCTGGTCTGGGGATTCACGGCCGAGCGACTTGAGACGCTTGGCACGGCCACCTAAGACCCGGACATCTCGACGCCAATCAGGGCATGGTAAAAAAACGTGGGGCCCCAGTCTGTAGGAGGCAGCCAAGCTGGGGCCCCGATCCAGGGCAACGTGAAGGAGGATTGTGTTGTCGTCCGGCCGACCACGGGGCGGCGCGCCCTTGCGGCGCTGCCTGCCCCAGTGGGCGACTGCTGGACTGACGCGACCGCCCGGCACAGGCCGCAAATGGAGTCCCTCGCCCCTGTCGACGACCTGCCCGTTAGGTCAGGCGATCTATCAACTCGCGAGTGTCGGCCACTCCGGAGCATCCGGCCAACCCCACGGCATACAGAACGTAAGATACAAACACCCTCTGGGCAAATTGCTTTGGAGAAATTGCATAAGTGCGCCGGATGCCCTATAAAATTGAGGTTTTGAGACGCCGGATGGGCCGCCAAGCGGCCTCAACCGGACGCGTGGGGGCAGAAAGACGATAGTCCCAGCTAGCTACGCCGAGAGGAGCAGCAGTTCATATGTCGAGCGGTACCACGAACCATCATCAGGGCATTTGGCCGGCAATGATCACACCCTTCAAGGCCGACGATTCATTGGACTTCGCGGCCTTGGAGAAACTGACAACCCGTTTAGTGGACCAGGGAGCCGGGGGGCTTTACATCCTCGGAAGCACGGGCGAAGGACCCCTCATGACGCCCGAGGAAAGAAGGCAGGTCGCCGAGCGGGTCGTGAAGATCGTGGCAGGTCAGATCCCCATCATCATTCACGTGGGGGGCGGAAGACCCGCCGACGACGTCGAATTGGCGCGCCATGCAGGCAAGCTCAAGGTGGCAGGCGTCAGTAGTGTGCCCCCCGTTTACTACCCCTATCCACCCGATTCCGTGTTCGCGCATTTCCGCGCAATCGCCGAGGCGGCCGGCATTCCCTTTTACGGATACCACCTCACCGGGCAGTCCACGCGCCCGCTTAGCATGGAACAGTACGTCGAAGGCCTGATGAAGATACCCAACGCCGCCGGCATCAAGTACACCGGTCACAGTCCGGTCGACGTGGCCATGCTCAAGCAGTTGAGCGGAGGAGAGTTGACGGTGTTCAGCGGCGCCGACGAAGCCTACCTGGCCAACCGATCACAAGGCGCCGATGCGGCCATTGGCTCGTTCTACAATGTGTTTCTGCCCGAATGGCTGAAGATCGAGGATCTGGCACGGACGGGCCGGTGGATCGAGGCCCGTGCGCGGATGGCCGTCACAAGCCACGCCGTGGTGCTGATGGCCCGGTTCTTTGTCGATGTGACGAAGTACCTCCTTTGGAAACAAGGACTCGACTGCGGCACTGTCCGCCATCCGCTGCCGCGGCTGCCTCGGCCCTGTCCGACATTCGAAAAACTCTGGGAAAGCCTCACGGAGTTCCGAGCCAACGTCGGCATGTGATCGATGCGCAAGAAGCCGAGTCGTGGCGGGGGAACAACTCGCGGCGTCAACCGTGGTCAAGGCCCGTTTCCGTACTCTCTTCTCAATCGGATCGCAGGATGTTGAAGGCGTGTTCGGCACCGGGGATGTGACTGACGCTCCAGAGCACCATGACCAGCGTGACGGCCAAGATGAGGTAGCCCACGGCGACCACCGTTGTCTGTCGACCCGTCATGGGAACCAGTCGAGCTTCGCTCAGTAACATCTCGAACTGGTTGCGAAGGTTCTCCCATTGCTGAGGCGAGGGGGGCCTGCTGATCGGACGGGCCCACTTGCCGAAATGCTCATTCACCTCGAAACTGATGGGACGGCGATCCTCCAGCCACTCCACCAAGATTCTCTGACTCGCCACGGCGAGTTGACGCGAGAATTCAAGCACGCCGACGGCCACCATGATCCAAAGCAGTGTCAGATCCGCCCAGTAGGCAATGCCCGCGCCCAAGGCCAGGCTGCTCACCACGGCATAGCGCCCCACCGTGCCGTGCAGCGAGTGACTGATCTCACCCAGCAACCGTCCCCCATCCAGCGGCAGAATCGGCAGAAGATTGAAGAGATTCACCAAGGCACCCCAGCCTGTCGCAAGGGCCAGCAAGGGATAGCGATCGCCGGTCAGCTTGTACCCGGCGTAGCAGAGCAGGGCCAACACGGTACCGTATATCGGCCCGTTGATCTGGATGAAGGCGTTGCCCCAACGGGTCTTGGCCAGTCCCTGGCTCACCGCCGCGGCACCCAGGAATGGAATGAAGTAGATCCCCTTGACCGGCACCCCACATCGCCACATCGCATAGACGTGACCGCACTCATGGAAGCCGATCATCAGCACGATCAGCGCGCCGAGCTCCCACTTGCCTCCGAACACAATCCCGTAAAGGATGAAACTCACCAGGAGATAGGCCGGCTTGATCGCCTTGACACCGACCGCCAGCAGCGCACCCGCCTTCGCCATCTGCTTGAGCAGGGACGGAGACAGCGCGGGGTGCTTCCCACTCAAGGACGAAAGATCGGATTGTGACGCCGTCGTGGAGGCGGAGGAAGCGCCGGTCTCACCGACCGGTGTGACGCTGGGAACAACCGGAATGACCCGTGGGGCCGCCGAAGAGGGCCGTGCCACGGGAATCCCTTTCCACTGCGGCGGAAAGATGGAGGACGCTCGAGTGCGATCGGCGATGATCCCCAGGAGCAGGCCGCTATGCTCCACATCGTAGACCCGACCCGCCCTTGTGTTGACCCACCGCCGCCCCATGAGACCAAGATCGGCGAAGCGGATGGATCGCCCGTCCGCCGCGCTAATCTGAACGAATCGCAGGCCGACAGGCTGGGACCGCAGCACAATGTTCTGCCCTAGAAGTTCAAGATTCGTGATCTCTTCCCAACGAATCGCCGTCCGAGAATGCAAATCGAACAGGCCGGTCTCGTCGAGACGGAACCCACACCGACTCTGGACCCACAGGAACCAAACGGAAAAGGGAATCCCAACGACGATCACGGCGGCCAGGAACGGATGCGTGATCGAATCCAGCAAGGGGACGGTGTCACTCTCCTGAACCATGGTGATCAGCACCCAGATCGCCAGACACGCGAGAATGGCCCGGATCACATGCAGCCCGACTCGCGGGCGCAGGTGTAGAGGCGGTGACTGTCTCGGGACGGCTAGGTCTTGCATTCGAGAACCGACGGCATCAGAAAGCCTTTACCCCCCACGTGTTGCAGCCGTTTCTTCATGCTAGCACATCCTCTGAACGGGCGACAGGGGCTCGGCCAACCGTGAGCTGTTCCATTCGATCCGGGTTGTCTATACAATGGCTCTGTTGCCCTGGCGCCGCAGGGTGGGGTTGGAATCGCTACGATGGTGGAGATGACAAGTCGCGAGCGGCTGATGGCCGCCTACCGCAATAGAGAACCAGATCGCGTGCCAATTCGTATGTGGGGCGTTACACCGAACACGCCGCCCCCGCACCCTAGCTTTCGACCTCTCTGTGAGTTGTCGCGACGTACCGATCTTGTCGGCGAATGGAGCCCGACGAACACGGGTGTCTTCGGCACTGCCAGCAAAGAAGTCTCGATTCACACCTGCCACCGGCCCTGCCAGGTGGACGGCCACAAGGAAGTCGTGACAGTCGTCAAGACTCCGGCGGGCGAACTGCGGTCGATCTACTACCAACCCTTAGACCCCGGAATGCCGGGCTACCAGAAGAAATACCTGATCGAATCGGTTCAGGACGCCGAGAGATACCTGTCCATCCCTTATGTCCAGCCACAAATCGACTGTTCGGGCTTTGCCGCTGCCGACCGAGAGATGGGTGATCGGGGTGTCATTATGTGCCCGGTGGGACCCGAACCCATGTATCACATCAACTCGCTCATGGGCTCGGAGCTCTTCGCCATTTGGCTAAGGGAGGAACGGGAACTTCTTCGCGAGTTGATCGACACGACATTCTTTCGCACGCGGGATTTCCTGGCGCAGGAACTCGCCGCCGACGTAGGGCCCTTGTTTGGCTACGTGGGACCGGAACTCTGCGTGCCGCCGCTGGCTTCGCCCCAGGACTTCCATGAATTCGTCGTGGACTATGACAAGCTGCTGATCGACATGATCCACGACGCCGGCGGCCTCTGCTGGGTCCATTGTCATGGGAAGCTGGGACCGGTCATGAAGATGTTCGTCGAGATGGGAGTCGATTGCCTGAATCCCATCGAGCCGCCGCCCATGGGAGACATATCACTTCTAAAAGCCAGATCACGCATCGGTGACCATGTGGCACTTGAGGGAAACATCGAACAAGGAGAGTTCTACACGGCGACTCCCCAACGCATGGAGGAACTGGTCCGAAAGGCCATCTTCGAAGGTGGACCAGAGGGCGGCTTCGTCCTCTGCCCCACTTCCAGTCCGTGGCAGTCGGCCACTATCGATCAGAAGACAATCGACAACTACGTTGCCTTCGTCGAGGCCGGGCTGAAACACGGCCGGTATCCGATCGAGACCGACTAGTCAACTCGTTCGAACCCCGACGTCCGACCGACGGACGCATCGCCAGGCCACGGTCTCGGCGCGAATCGACTCTATGAAGCGGGACCCCCGAGAATCAGCCTCCGCAAGAGGAACACCGGCGGTTGCCGCACATCACGACATTCGCATCAAATCCAGACGCCGACAAGCCGCGCGACCAACGCCAGCGTGCTCGCAACATCACCACCGTAGTAACCGGAGTAGTGCGAGAAATCACCGCTATCGCAGCCGCCGCAGCCGTTCATCGTGGCGCCACCCGCCGTGAGAAACATCGCCAACTTGACAAGTCCCATCCTGGCTCGATTCATCGGTCGATCTCCTCATACAGGCAACGACATTCGTCCAGCCATTCTTTCCAATGATATTATATATCACATTGGGAACTATTTCAAGTTGTCAACCAAATTGCTCTCGCATAAAGTATGCCTGCCCTGTACGGAGTTGTACACATAAGCCATTATAATATAACGTTCTACAATCTTATGCCTAGGAAGGAACAAAAATCTGTCCACGCATGGATACAACGCACTGACCCCCTACGATCGTCCGATAACCTGAGGAATTGCCGCTTCGGACCAACACGCGAGCGAGTCCGACCCTTCCGGTTGAATCGCCCTGGATCGACGTAACGGCGGCGGTTTCGCCCACCATCGCCAGCGATCCCGTGACGACAAGGTAGGCGGCCAGCGGTCCTTGGAGGCTGGCCGTTAGCGTGTCCTCATTCACCCCTTCCGCCGGCGCAAAGCATCTCGACTGGACGTGGATGGAGTCGCTGAGAGTATCCAATGTGGCCACGCACCAGGCGCGAATCGATCGGCGGCGGCTGAAATCGGCAAGGGACGCGAAATCCGGCTTGGCGTCATTCAGGCCCAAGCGACTCTTGACAAACAGGAGCACATCTCGGTCCTGGGTCTGCATGGCCGGCATGGCTACATCAATGATTGAAGGGTCCATACCAAGCAATCCGGCCGTCTTCGTCTGATCGTGATGCAGTTTCTTCAAGGTGGGTTGAGGTAGGTCAAGCCATACGAGGAACTCGTCCTCATCGCGCCGAATGCGCTCGCAACGGATTCTGTGAAGCCCGGTGCACGTCTCGATCGGCAACGAACTGTCGGGTTCCTCGAGCAGCAGGACAAACCGACCCATCCGGACGAGCGCCGTCACGGCCGCCAAGATCCCGTGACCGGAGAAGGAGGACTCCCTGGAGGGTGCGAATGTACGAAGCTTCACGGCCGCATTCGGTCGCGTGGAGGGCAACACAAACACGGTTTCGGTAAGGTTCGTTTCTCTCGCGATGGCCTGCATCTGCGCATCCGTGAGCCGACTTCCGTCAACCACAACAGCCGTGGGATTACCCGAGAACGGCTCACTTGCGAAGGCGTCGACGATGAAGTATTCATAGAGTGCCATAGTGGAACATCCTCACGCGGTCGCGCATCGAAGTCAACGGGAGTCACTGTCCGCGATGGGTTCGCGGGATTGACTCCGGAACTGTACGCACGCGTGGTCGCGTTCAGCGTAATACCCGGTAAGTGGCTCCCCAATCGCGCATTGTGAATCAAGGAGACCAAGCAATGAAATGCAGACAGGCATGTGTCGGGCTGTGGCTGGCGGCAGGCCTCGCTGTATTGGTTTGGCAAACGCTTCCCGCGTTCGCGGAAGGCGATTCCAAAGCGACCGTCGGCCAGTCGGCCCCGGGCTTCAAACTCAAGGATGTGTATGGCAAGGAGTTCTCCCTGGAAGAGTTCAGGGGACATATCGTGGTATTGGAGTGGACGAACTACGAATGCCCTTACGTAAAGGCACATCATCAGGAGAAACAGACAACTCAGAAGCTCTACGCAAAGTACGCTGATAAGGGCATTGTGTGGTTGGGCATCGACAGCACCCACACCCGAAAACCCGATCAGAACAGGAAATGGGCGGCGGCAAATCGAATAGCCTATCCGATCTTGCACGACCCCACAGGTTCTGTCGGTCACGCCTATGGGGCGAAGACAACCCCTCATATGTTCGTTATCGACAAGGACGGTGTACTCGCTTATGCCGGTGCGATTGACGACACGAAGAACACGAACTACGTCGACGCCGCCATCGCTTCACTGTTGGATGGCAAGAAACCTGATAAGACGGAGACCAAGCCATACGGATGCAGCGTCAAATACGCGAAGCCTGCAGCGGCATCTCCCGCAGGTGCCGTTCCGGTCAAGACCGCCTCGGCGGACTGCCCAGCGGCGACCGATTGTACCGCGTTAAAGTCCGGATCATGCGGCCCGTGCCCGAAAGCCGGCTCGGTGAAGTCCGCTGAAAAACCCGTCGGCTGTCCTGCCGTGACAGCCGACGCAACAGGTTCGTGCTGTGTAAGGGCGGGAGGCTAGGCCGCTGCACAACAGAACTCGGGAAAGGAGAACCCTGCGGCAGGACGGTCCGAACATCCGTCCGACCGAAGCGTGAGACTCGTTTCAGTGGTTGACCTGTCCACCGGGCTCGTAGATGATAGGATCCGGTGTTGACCGTACGGGAACGGTTCTTGCGCTTCGGGTGAGCAGGGCTGATGACGACACACACCAACCCTCATCGACATGCGCTGTGGTGGCTTGCGGCGACGGTCGGGCTTCTGGCCGGTTGTGAGGAAGACCTAAGGAGAGTCCCACCCCCCCGATGGCCCGCGCCTCCGGAACCCACCACATTCATCTATCCTGAGGACCCGCCCGTTGCAAATGCGGACGGTATCGAAACCCTGTTGAGCGGCTACCGCCGCCAAGGCTACGTTGTGCTTCTGGACGTCTGGGCCACATGGTCCCGGGCAAGCTGCGAACGGTTTCCTCAAATCATCGATCTGTACCGTCAATTGCGGCCCGAAGGTTTTCAGTGCATTGCACTAGCCTTTGACAATCCCGGTTTGTGGAACGTTCAGATCGCCTCGTTTCTGCGAAGCATGCGGTGCGGATACCCCTGCCTGATCGTGCCGCCTTCGAGCCAAAGCGATGTGGCTGAACGACTGGGCCAGGAGTGGACGGGGTCGGTGCCGGCCAGGCTCATATTCGATCGCGACGGACAACTGGCCGCGGAATTGCTGACGGAAGAGGCCATCAAGACGACAGCAGAAGTCGTGCGGGCGGTACTCGCCGGCGAATACAAGGGTCCCAAGCCAATCCGAAAGCCCGATGACAGCCGCGTGATCGCTCGTTCGCGAATGTTGGATGTGTCGGCCGACAAGACCGTCGCCCAGCCGACCTCCCGGTGGACATCCCTCGACATGATTGAGGCGATGGCCCGGTCGATTGCCGATCAGAGCGAGGGGACCATCGACTGGTCCAAGGCGCGAGTAGCGGTGCTGCCGTTCAACCTGGTCGGAAGACCGGACAACGAGGCCGCCGGCAAGACGCTCGCCGACGCCGTGGCCCGGATCCTGGCGGCCAGGCATCCCGAATCCGTGGTCGATCGTCAGGAAGCCGATGATCTCATCGCCCGGTACAAGTTGACGCCCATGGCCGTCGAATATGACCCCAGCCTGCTGGCCGGAAAGGCCAACTGGACGCACATCATCACAGGCACACTCCAGTCGCGTTAACAGAGCCAGCCGCCGTTACCGCTATCGAGGCCGCCGCGAAGTGGTCGTTTGCGCTTTTTCGCCTTGGCGTCTTTGTCCGGGGTGGGTGTCGCCTCGGCCTCCTTCGGCTGGTCGGCCTTGGCCCCCTTAAGTGAGAGCGACAATCGCTGTCCTTCCACGTCGATCGACAGGACGCGGGCCTGCACCTCTTGCCCGGGTTGGACCACATCGGCCACACGCTTGACGTGGTGATCCGCCAGTTGCGAGATGTGCACCAGGCCTTCGATGCCCGGCTCGACCTCGATAAACGCCCCGAAGTCGGTCAATCGCGTCACCTTTCCCGTGACGACTTGCTCGGGCGCAAACCGAAGCGCGGCGCCCGTCCACGGGTTTTCCTGGACCTGCCGCATGCCGAGCGACATCCGACGCTTTTCGGGATCGACTTGAAGCACCACGGCATCGATAATGCTGCCCTCCTGAACCACCTCCGACGGGTGGCGGACCCGCTTGACCCAGCTCATCTCGCTGATGGGCACCAAGCCCTCGAGTCCGGGCTCCACCTCGACGAACGCCCCGAATTCCGCCAGCCGGGTGACACGCCCCTTGATCTGCTGGCCGGCCTGGTATCGATCGGCCACACCGGTCCAAGGATTGGCGAGGATTTGCTTGAGGCCGAGCGAGATGCGGTCCTTCTCGCGATCGATCTTCAGGACCTTCACCTCGATCTGCTGGCCGGGTTGGACAACCTCTTTGGCGTCCTTGACCCGCGACCAGCTCATGTCGCTGATGTGCAACAAGCCGTCAACGCCGCCCAGGTCGACGAATGCCCCGTAGGGCGTGATTGACCTGACGGTGCCGCTCCGAATCTGACCTTCCGCAAGTTCGGTCATTAGTTGGTCGCGAGCAACGGCTCGTTCCTTCTCGATCTGTTTGCGGCGGCTGATGACGACGTTCTCGTCGGCGCGGTCGACCTGCGTCACCACGGCTCTTATCGTCTGCTGCAAGAAGATGGAAATATCGTGAACGTGAGCGACATCCACCTGGCTGGCAGGCATAAACGCACGGATGCCCTGGATGTCCACTTCGAGGCCGCCTTTGTTCATACCGGTGACGCGACCCTCGACCACGGCGCCGGGTTTGAGGCTCGCCCACAAGTTCTCGAGCTGGGCCTTGCGCTTGCTGACGATGAACAGTCCGTCGCGCTCGTCGAATCGCTCGATGAAGATGTCGATCAGCGTGCCGGGCGCCACCGACTCGCCCTTATCGAACTCGTTGATCGACAGCATGCCGGGCGACTTGCCGCCCAGGTCGACGAATACGACGTCGCCGGCGACATGATCGATTCGCGCCTTTCTTAGTGCGGCACTGGCCGGTCGGTCCTTGCCGACCGCGCCGGGCTCGGCGAGCGACTCGATTTCGTCGATGCTCATCCCGCCAAGCGCCTCTTCCACCTCTCTCTGAAGTTCATCATCAAAAGAATCAGACCCGCTCATTACATCAAACCCCATACGTTGCCGGGTGGGTCCCGGCGACCCTTACGTCGACATGCACCCGGCCGGAAACCGGTAACATGCAAACAAACGTTATACGCTAGCCGATTGGCTGGTGGAGGTCTACTGGGAAGGCACGATTTCCGCCGGTGCGGTGGGTAGCCTTGCACCCGCGCCGGACCTCACCGATGATATCAACGTCGCGAGGCGCGTCCAATGGTGTCCGATAAGCATGATGCTTCTCGTTCAGATGCGGCGCCACAACCATCCGACCCAGCGCGAAGCGATGCCCCCGAGGCAATGGCCATCCATACTTCCATCACGTCTGGAAAACCTGCCGGGGCGCGCAGTATGCAACACCCTGAGGCGGGCGTGTGGCGATCTCCTGTTATGTCAGGTACGATGCGTAACTCCGTTTCAGCGGCGCCGGAGGGATCCAGAAGGAGGCCTTGGCAGTGCTGTCGGGAGGTCCGCAGCGATGAGGTTGACCATTATCGCGGGGTGCTTGGCTGTGGTGTCGTGGTTGGGCGGACAATATGGAAAGGCGAACGCGGCCGAGGCCGGCAAACCGGCCATCGCAATCGTCGTTGCGCCTGATGCTCCCCCATTTGAACGGTTCGCCGCCGATCAACTCACCGATTACATCAAGAAGGTTTACGGTGTGGACGTCGGGCGGCTTGTCGATCCTTCGACACGCCGCGGCACCCTCTACCTGATCGGCAGCCCCAAGACCAATCCGCACGTTGCCAAGGCGCTGGGAACCGAAACATGGCCCAACCTGAGCGACCAGGGCATTGTCATCAAACGGCGAAAGCTGAATGGTCAGCCGGCCCTCATCGTCGGCGGTGGCAGTCCCCTCGCAACGCTATGGGCGGTCTATGAACTCGTCGAGCGATGGGGCGTGACGTATCTGCTTCACGGCGACGTCCTGCCGGCCAAACCTGACCTGCAAGCTGTCGTCAATCTGACCATTCCCGAGCAAGACGTCGTAATGGAGCCCTCGCTCCGCGTGCGGTGGTGGCGGACGGTCAACGACTTCGCCTGCGGACCCGAGTCGTGGGGCATGGCCGACTACAAGGTTGTCCTCGGCCAGCTTGCCAAGATGAAGTTCAACCGCATCTTCATGTCGTTGTATCCCTGGCAGCCGTTTGTCGATCCCGTAGTCAAGGGCATCCGCCGAAAGGAGGCGCATCTCTGGTACAAGTACCATTACCCCATCACGGACGACATGCCCGGCCGCAAGCTGTTCGGCAACGCAACTGAATTCTGGAACCCCGACCTGCCGCGCGGAGCGAGCCATGAGGAGTTCGTGGCCGCAGGTCAGAAGTTGTGCCACGGAATCACAGGCCTGGCGCAAAGCCTCGGCATGCAGTGCGGCGTAACGGCTTCGCTGACCGAGTATCCGCCCGAATTCGCATCGCTGCTCAAGGACCCCCAACCCGTCCACCAGCTCGCCAACATGACGATCGGGCCCGGCCCGCAGACGGACATCGACGACCCCGACATGACCTCGCTGGCCGGTGCGTTCCTGCAGGCGGCGGTGAACACGTACCCGGAGTGCGATTTCGTCCTCCTGGGTATGCCGGAGTTCCGTGCGTGGTCCGGCCACTACGAACGAGCCTGGAACGCTCTCGACGCCAAGTACGGTATCGAGAGCGTCTACCCATTGGCCAAGGTGATCGACCAGGCAAGCAAGCGAACGGGCTACCCCGGCGGCGCCGAGCGGGCGCTCCAGGAAGCCAAGGGCGACATCGTCGCACTCTACTTTTACGACCGGTTGATCAACCAACTCGGCGTGCTGAAGGATACGAAACGGCCCGATATCAAGGTGGTGTACAACTGCGTGGCCGAAGAGCTGTTCCCGATCCTGCCGAAGATGATGCACCCCGGCTGGGAGCTCCTGAACATCGTCGACTATACGGCCAGCCGTGTCCTGGCCCGAAAGGAAGTACTGAAAACTCTGCCCGGCAAGGACGTTCCGGCAAGCATGATCTTCACGCTGCACGATGACAATGTCGGCATTCTCCCGCAACTGACCACCGGCTCACTGGTAGAACTCATCAGGGTCATGCGGTCGGCCGATTGGGCAGGGTTCAGCACGCGGTATTGGCTGATCAGCGACCATGACCTGGCGGTGGGCTGCGTTGCGCGGGCGGCCTGGGAACCGTCGCTGAAACCCGAGGATTACTATCGTCGCCAGATCCGTGCGGTCTGCGGAGAACCGGCCGTGCCGAGCATGGTCCAGGCGATGCAAGAACTCGAGAAGCTGACCCTTGCACTTGAAGGACCAGGGCTGGGTCTGACGTTTCCCGTGCCGGGGATGATCATGGCGCATTGGCATCGAGGCACGTTGCCCGACTACCTCGTTGAGGTTCGCAACGGCTACAAAGCGGCGATGGAACTGGTTCGCAAGGCCGATCGGGCCCGTCGCGCGACGCAGGGTCAGCCCGGCTCGCGGGCGCGGTCGGCCGCCGCCGACGAGTATCTCGGCTACTGGATGGGTCGATTCGCATTCGGTGCGGGGTACATCGACACGATTGAGGCAACGCTGAAGGCAGCGACGGCCCAGGCCGACGCTGAAGAGGCTAAGAAGGCCGGCAAGACGCAAGAGCACAAGAGCAAGCTCACCGAGGCCGCCAGCCTGGCTGACCAGGCGGCGCAGACCGCATTTCATATGATCGAGACGTTCGCCGCGGTCGCCCGCGACCAGTCGGATCGAGGCACGGTGGCGATCCTGGCGGAATACGCATGGCGACCCTTGCGCGACAAGGCGAAACAACTTCATTCGGAGGCGGTAAAATGATGAAGGACGTGGGCCCCTTTGTTGGTCTGGTTGCAGGCGAGAGACCGGCACGGCTGGGGAGGTGCGTTCTGCCTGCCCTCGTCGCTGTCTTGCTCACGTCGATCTTCTCGACCCACTCGATGTCAGCAGAGCCCAGAGGGTCCTTGTGGGTCGTCGCCGATCTGATCGATCAGTTTGACATCAAGCTCGCCGGAAACCATCACCCCAACGCTACCCGTCCCGTGGGCACGAGGCAGAGCGGACGTGCTACCCATCGCGCGCTCTATCAGCACCCGGCCAACGAGAAGGATTCCACGATCACCTACGCGATCAAGCTGCCGTCCAAACGGGACGTCGGCCGAACTGCCTTCTTGGGCTGGTCGTGCGTGCTTGACTCGGTGCTCAAAGAAGACAAGGACAAGATCGCCAACGGTGTGCGGTTCATCCTTCGCGTCAACGGCAAACAGATCTTCAGCCGCGATCAGATGCCCGGCAATTGGCTGCCGATCCTCCTTCCGCTCGATGAATACGCGGGACAGACCGTTCAGCTTCAACTTGCGACGAACGCCATCAACGGGCATACGAGCTACGACTGGGCCTATTGGGGAGACCCGCAAGTTGTCGTCCTGCCGGCGGCGAAGCACGTTGCAAACAACCAAATCGATTGCTTCGCCGGGTTGCTGATCGCGCCGGCAAGTCTCGCCCCACCCCAAGGCCTGAAGCTCAACCTTCAACCGCTCGGCACGGATGGGCAGCCAGCCGGTGAGAAGTCCGACCTGTGGCTGGAACCCGCACCCGGATGTCAGACCACGGTTGCGGAATTCGACCTGAGCAAGACCCTCAAGATTACGGCGTCGTCGGTGAAGGCGTCCCTTGAGGCCGGCGCCGCCTGCCCCGAAGGCCTCGAGGTCATCCCCTATCCGGTGGAAGTGGGGCCCGTCGTCCACGTGGGTCAGAGCATCGTTTTCGAGGGCCAGGACGTCCCCCTTTCTGTCGCCATCTGCAATCACGGTCGCGCCCCTTGGGTCTCGTCGGGCGAGAAGCTGTATGTATGGGGTCCTGACGACGCTGATGCGACGCTGTCGGGCAGCCGGCTCGAAGGCCTCGCGGCCGATCCCAACGTTGTCGCATTCGAGACATTCGACCGCGTGCTGCCGCCGGACGACCAGATGCGTCTTGCCTGCAAGCTCAAGGCATCAAGGATCGGCCAGTCCACCTTCTATGTGGCACTCAAGGACTCCCCGAAGAGCGGTACGGGGCGCACCCGCGTTGGAAAGGTCGAGACATTCATCCTCAAGCGCCCAACGGTCCTGGACGAAGACGTCCGATCGAAGACCGAATCCCGCGTCAATGAAGACTGCGCGATCGTGCAGAATCCCGCCTGTCGCATCGTATGGATCAAGCAGCAGCCTGCCCCCTACAAGCCAGGCTACCGCTGGAATGCCTACTTCCAGTTGCCCGCCGGAGGCAAGTGGCAAACAGCAGCCCTCTGCCCAGGGTTGCCGGACGTGCTCATCGGCAGCGCGAAGCGCGATCCGAAGGCCAAGACGCCGGACGCTCACAACGCAGAGTTTGGTGGGACGGACCTCGACCAACTCCAAGGGACCTTTGTGCCGCACGAACCGTGCGACGACGCCGGCCCATCGATGGAGGCCAAGTTCGATGTGGTCGCCCAGGGCAAGCCCCTCAGCGTCAGACTGACCTATGCCCTGGACAAGACCGATGCGGTGGTCACCGTGATCGGCGAACTGATCGCGCCTCAAGGCGCACCGCTGCGGCGGTTCTGCCCGATCTCGCTCCGCGTGGCCGATGGGCTGCCGACCAAGGACCGTGGCCAGGCACTGTTGCCCGGGTTGGAGTACCTCGACAAGGGCGAGCCAAGCAGCAGCACACGCGATGCCGCCCCGCCGATCAACAACCGGCTCATGGTCGATCCGCTCAAGATCACCGTGCCGATGATGATGACCTCGACGCAGGTCGGCATGGTCTCACTGATCTGGGATGCGAATCAGAAGTGGAACGGCAAGGATTACGGTCCGTCTGCGGCGTTCGGCTCACCGAACCTCGTGCACAAGCAAGAGAACCACCTGATGGAGGTCTTCGCCCCGAGCTTCCCGCAATATGTCAACGAGAACGAGCGAATCGCGGCCGAGTCGTACGACATACCGCCGGGCTCGATGGTGACGGTGAGGGCGAAGGTCATCCTCCGCCCGAGCGGCGACGCCGTCGCGGCCATGAAGGACTACTTCAAGCTCATCCCACCGCCGGCGCCCACGAAAAAGCGATTCGACCTTCAGAAGCTGTATGAGGTCAGTCGCTATGGCTTCATGAAGACGGTTTGGAGAGAGAAGGAACAGAAGTCGAGCCACTGCGTAGGCTGGGCGCCGGCGAACGCCCCCGAATTCGGCGTCTTGCTCTGGCTCGATTCGCTGTTGGCCGACGATCCGGCCGCCAAGCAGGCATCACTCGAACGGGCGCATCTGATCTGGAACAACACGATGCGCGACGGCGGAATCGGTGGCCTCCTGAGCGGGGCGTGTTGCCACATCATGAACGGCAATGCTCCCTTCTACACCGGCCACGTCGAACAGGCGGTTCAGCCGATGATCGGCCACGCCACTGGGATCATCAACAGTCGAAACCCCGAGGGCGTCTGGGGCTTCCAACCCGGCGGCGACGCACAGCACAAGGCGCTCGGACCGGCCGGCTACCCGTCGCAGGGGATCGTGGCGCTGCACGCCAAGACCTTGCTGAAAACGGCTCGAGTAACGGGTCATCCGGAGTCCCTGGCCGCCGGCCTCAAGGCGCTCGAATATCACGAGCGATTCGCCGTTCCGCACGGGGCCCAGGGATGGGAATGCCCGATCTTCGAACCGGACATCCTCGGCGCGGCCTACGCCATCGCGGCGTATATCGACGCTTACGAGATCACCGGCGACCGCAAGTATCTCGATCGCGCGATCTACTGGGCCTGGACGGGCATGGCCTTCCAGTACGTCTGGCAGGCGCCGGACCGCGAGCCGTGGATGCTCTACGCGTCGATACCGGTCTTCGGCACGACCTTCTTCACGCACTCGTGGCTGGGCAACCCGGTCCAGTGGTGTGGTCTGGTCTATGCCTACTACCTCCAGAAGCTGGCCCCGCACGATCCGTCGTTCCCGTGGAAGCAGGTCGCCGAGGGCATCACGGTGTCCGGCGAATACCTTCAGTTCGCCGAAGAGCGGATGGACCTCAAGGGCAGCTATCCCGACGGGCTCTATAAGCGGCTGACCGATCGATGCCCGGCCTTTATCAACCCCGAGGACATCATCCTGAACCGCTTCGCAATCCAGGGACATGACCCCCAGATCAAGACGGTGTTCGTCCGGCAGACCGGACAGCCGACGATCCACGTGTCGTCAATCGCGAAGCTCGGCGATCCGACCTTGGCCCACAAGACGCTTACCGTTCCGCTGACGTTCTACAAGGATGAGTACAGTGCCACGCTGCTGGCCAACTGCCCGAAGGTCACGGAGGTTGCGCTCGGCGATCGCAAGCTGCCAGCCGTCCAGTCGATGCCGGAATCACCGGAGGGCTGGAAGTACATCCCAGCCACCAAGCACCTGGTCGTACGGGCCAAACATGCCGACGGCGAGGCAGTACACCTGACGATTCGATTCGAGTAGCCCATCGCTGTCCGGGAGCTAAGCACATGAATCCGCTGCTGCTGTTAGTGGGCGCAATCGGCCTTGGCGTTCCGTCCGTATCAGCCGGTGCTGCGCCAAACGCCGCGGAGATGGAACAGGTTCGGCAATGGGTGGCCCAACACCTCCTTGCGGACAGCCCAAGGGTGCCGTTCTCGTTTGCATACGGCGGAGGATCGAGCCGTGACCTCCTGCCGAAATGGCAAATCGCTCGCCATGAGGAGAAACCGGACGCCGTATCGACTCGCTATCGGATCCGCTTCGCCGATCCGAACACCGGGCTGGTCTGCGAGTGCGTCGCCACCGTGTACGCCGCCTATCCGGCCGTCGAGTGGGTACTGCAGTTTCGGAACGAGGGAACCCAGGACTTGCCCATCCTCCAAGACATCCGCGCCCTCGATTTGGAAGTCCGAGGTCCTGGTTCGTCCAAGCCTGTTCTTCACCGCGCCCTGGGCGATAGCGACTCGACCAACAGCTTTAAGCCGGTCGATCAGCCCCTGGAAGTCGGCGGCGACCTGACCCTGGCCCCCAAAGGTGGACGGTCCTCCGACGGGCACCTGCCCTTCTTCAACCTGAGTTGGCAGATGGAAGGCGTCGTGACCGCCATCGGATGGTCTGGCCAGTGGCAGGCCAGGTTCAGCAGAACCCAAGACCAGGCGTGCCACGTCCAGGCCGGCATGGAGAAGACGTACCTGAGACTGTACCCCGGCGAGACCATCCGCTCGCCGCGCATCCTCCTGGTCTTCTGGAAAGGTGACGATTCGCTTCGCGGAAACAATCTTCTGCGTCAGGTCCTGATGGCCCACTATCTGCCCCGACGCGAAGGCCGGCTGGTCCTGCCGCCGATTTGTGCGAGCATCGGCGAGGTCGCCCCGGACGGATCCTACGAGGGACCGCACGTCCAGATCATGCCGGCACTGAAACGACGCGACATCGAGGTCTTCTGGTCCGACATGGACCCGCAGCAGTGGTATCCCGGCGGGTTCCCCAAGGGGACCGGCACCTGGGAACCGGACCCGGTGAAGTATCCGCGAGGTCTCGGCCCGGTCGGTCAGGCCGCGCACGCCGCCGGTTTGGGATACCTGTTGTGGTTTGAGCCCGAGCGGGTCGCGCCCGGCACGCGAATCGACAGGCAACATCCCGAGTGGGTCATGAAGCCCGACAAGGAGTGGAGCCGACTCTTCCGCCTGCACGATGAGGCCGCGAGGCGATGGCTCACGGACCACATCGATGCCCAAATGACATCCGCTCAGATCGACTGGCTCCGATGGGATTTCAATATCGCGCCGTTGGGGTTCTGGCGGCGCAACGATCCGCCCGACCGCCAGGGCATCACCGAGATCCGCCACATCGAAGGGTTGTATGCGATGTGGGACGAGCTGCGAAGGCGGCACCCGGGACTGGTCGTCGACAACTGCGCCAGCGGCGGGCGCCGAATCGATCTGGAAACGCTCATCCGTGGGTTGCCCCTCTGGCACAGCGACCTCCAATGCAAGGGTCCGCACCCGACGGCCGACCAGTTGCAGAACGGTGGACTGACACGATGGGTCCCACTGCACGGCTGCGGCAACTTCGATCTGGAGCCGTCCTACACGTTCCGCAGTGCCATGACGGCGGGAAACATCCTGACCCGGGGGAGCGAGAAGGGGCTG
Organism: uncultured Planctomycetales bacterium; assembly: GCA_964596165.1. Taxonomy (GTDB): domain Bacteria; phylum Planctomycetota; class Phycisphaerae; order UBA1845; family JAFGLZ01; genus CAYUQT01. The sequence continues at coordinate 40,730 of CAZQTW010000035.1, forward strand.
CCCGGCAAAGCCGGATCCGACATCGACGATGCGGTGAAACGAACCGTCGCCCTATACAAGCGAGTACGCCCCTTCATGCTCGGGGACTTCTATCCCCTCTTTCCGCACAGCGATAGTGAAGGAATATGGTACGGCTATCAGTACCACCGGCCCGACTTTAATGCGGGCGTGGCGTTCCTCTTCCGCCGTACCAAGAGCACGGAGGCGACGAGCGAGGTCAAGCTGTTCGGATTGCAGGCCGGCGTTCGCTATCGATTCACCAGCGAGGGCGGGCGCGTTCGTGAGACTCCAGCCGCGCAGACAGGACGAATTGTGGTCGAGATCCCCACGGCGCCCGATTCGAGCCTGGTTTTCTATGAAGCGTGCAAGTAGGCTGGTTTCGGCCGGGCAAAACGGGGACTGGTTTCCGTCGTTTCTGGACAGACTACTCGGTCGAGGAGAATGCCATGGCGCCTGTCCCCGCTTTGTCCAATCGGCGGTGTGGTCTGTTTGATTGAGGAGTGAACCCCATGATCAGTCGTGGCATTGCTATCGTTGCGGCGTTATTGGCCGGCATAACGTGGGCGGACGCGGCGGCGGGTGTTCAAAAGACCGTGTACGTCTCGCCCGGGGGTGATGATGGCAACCCCGGCACGGAGGCCCAGCCATTCAAGACGATCGCTCGGGCACGGGATGCGGTGCGGGCCATCGCCAAGGACATGACCGGCGACATCGTCGTAATCTTAAAGGACGGGACGTATTCAGTTGACAGCCCCCTCATCTTTGAACCGCAGGACTCGGGTACTGGCGGGCATCAGGTCATCTACCAGGCTCAACCGGGCGAAACGCCGGTCATCAGCGGCGGTAAGAAGATCACCGGCTGGGGGCAGGACGGAAAGCGTTGGAAGGCCAAAACCGACATCCCCAACTTCCGGCAACTCCATGTCAACGGCAAGCGGGCTGTCCGCGCCCAGGGTCCGCCGCCCAACGGCATCGCCCTGCACGGGGAAGACGGATACACGATCCCATCGCCCGAAATGACCACTTGGAAGAACCCCTCGGATATCGAGTTCTGCTATCTCGTGGTGTGGGCCCATACGCGATGCAAGGTGGCCGGAATCTCTCGTGACGGCGATAAGGCCGTCGTCACGATGCTTCAACCGTGGTTCACGATGGCCCGCAAGAAGGAGGGCGTCCACGTCGAGCTGCCCTCGTACATCGAAAACGCACTCGAACTGCTGGACGAACCGGGGGAATGGTATCTCGATCGCGCCGAGCACGTGGTCTACTACATGCCCGGGCCGGGCGAGGACATGACGAAGGCCGAGATCGTCGCGCCGGCCATCGAGACGCTCGTCCAACTGAAAGGCTCGCCGGCCAAACCCGTTCAGAACATCCGGTTCGAGGGGATCACCTTCGCCCACGCCGATTGGCTCCGCCCGAGCGATATCGGCCACGTGGATCTCCAGGCCAATTTCATCCTGGCGCCCGGCAAGAATCAGTTGGCTAGAGACAATTGTTTGACGATGGTTCACAACGAAGCGATCAAGAGCCCGGCGCACGTCGTCTGCCGTGCCGCGCGCGGTGTCACCTTTGAACGATGCACGTTCACGAAGCTCAGCGGCGCCGCAATCGATCTGGAACACGGCGCCCAGGACAACACGATCAACGGCTGCCGGTTCTTCGACATCGGCGGCACGCCCATCCAAGTAGGCGACGTGTCAAAAGACGACCATCACCCCGATGATCCGAGGAAGATCGTTAAGGGAAACCGGGTAACGAACAACATCATTCATGACTGTTGTCTTGAGTACAAAGGCGGCGTCGGGATCTTCGCGGGGTATACCGAGGAAACCCGCCTCGCGCACAATCTGATCCATGATATGCCGTACTCGGGCATCTCAATGGGATGGGGCTGGGGTGAGGAGGACGCCGGCGGCGGGGCACCCAACTATTTCCAGCCGTTCAAGTACGATACGCCCACCCCCGCTAAGAACAACCGCATCGAATACAACCACATTCACCATGTCATGCAACAGATGGACGACGGCGGGACCATCTACACGCTGGGCAACCAGCCGGGAACGGTCATCCGAGGCAACCACCTCCACGACTGCAAGGGCAACCCCGGTGGCATCTACCTCGACGAGGGCAGCGGCTTCATCGAAATCACGGGAAACGTGGTCTACGGCGTCCGCACGCCCATGAACTACAACAACCGTGTCCAGGACCGGATCAAGACCTGTAACGAGCACGACAACCACTTCAACCCGGCCGGTCTGTCGACGGCCTTGGCTCCGGGCAAGAAGGGTAAGGGGCTCAAGTGCGACGGCAAGGGCGCGTGCCACGTGGTCTCCCATTCAGCCGACCTTGAACCCGAGCGGATGACCATCGAGGCTTGGATACGAGCCGATGAGATCGCGACCGGCGACGAACCGCGCCGTTGGATCGTCAACAAGAATACGCACGAGTTCACCGAATCGCATTACGCCCTGATGATCGACGGCGATAAGCCGGGCGCCTACCTGAACATCGGCGGAGGCCGGTCCAACTGCTTCGAGGTATGGGGACCGGAAGGCGGGATCAAGGCCGAGCAGTGGCATCACGTGGCGATGAGCTACGACGGTAAAGCCCTCAGGGCCTACTTGGACGGCAAGCTCGTCGCGTCGAAGGACGTCAACCGCAAGCGAATTCCGGGCAGCACGTCGCTGGTCATCGGCCGCCGTCAGGATGGCCATGTCACGTTTAAGGGAATCATCGACGAGGTCAGGTTCTACAATCGCGTCTTGTCGGATGACCAGATCCAGGCAAGCATGAACGGTGCCGCATCGAGCGAAGGCTTGGTCGCGCAGTGGACGTTCGACGAGCCGGTCGAGATCGCCCCCGCCGTGCAGGCCGTCATCGACAAGGCCGGACCGGAGCCGGCCTATCGGAAGGCCGAACGGTAGCCACGACCGCAATGACGAGGGAAATGATCTCGCAAGCTATCCTGAAGACCGACAGTGGCGGTTGTTCATTCTGTCGCGAGATCACGCAACGCCCACCATCACCACGGATTGTCCGAAGAGCACGGGAATCAATCGTTCAATCGCCGAAAGAAACGGAACCAGCCGGTCGAAGGTCAAGGTCGCCGTCTCCGGAATGTTCGCCTTTCTCCGAATGCGACCGTGCCACCACCATCCGAGGACTCCGGCCATGTTCATGTAGTGTCCGCATTGCGGCCTCAACCCGGCATCCGCGAACGCCCGGCGAAGCGACGCGAGGGTGTATCGTCGCACGTGTCCCATGGCCTTGTCCATTTCCCCATACAGGCACGGCAGCGCCGGGACGAGAACGATGACGCGTCCGCCGGGTCGAAGCATTTCTCTCATGCAGCGCAGCGCCCGGACGTCGTCTTGGATGTGCTCCAGGACGTTCAGGCAAAGAACGGAGTCGAAGGCGCCCGCTGGCAGGCGATCATTGGGACACTCTTCAATCAGGTTTCTGTACACCGCTAGATTGAGATGCTTCTCAAAACGCTTCGAGAGAAACTGATAATAGGGTTCAAAGGGTTCGAGACAGGCAACTTCGTCCGCATTGAGCAGAAACTGTGTGATGTTCCCCACCCCCGAACCGACCTCCACAACCCTCGGGCCAAGGTAATCCCTCACGGCCGCGAAGATCCAGTGATTGTAGTTGTAGACGGTCGACAGTACGGCCAGACTGTGTGAAACCGCATCGTGTGGAAGGGCTCGCAACTCAACGGGCGCAATGACCGGGTAGAGCCCTCTCCGCGGATCGTTCTTGTTCATGGTTGAAGGTATACGCCATCACGCGGCGAACGGCAACACCGCAAACCCGTCGGTAGTAGCGTGTCTGCCTAAGGTTCTCTCTCCTTCCGAGGGGGATGGCCACACCTCACAAGAACCGCTCAACTCGCCGATGCTCGTGCCCAGGCCCCCTGTTGTCGGTGAACGATGCTGATTTGACGCCAGGGATGGTTCCTGGGTAAGTTACAGGCATGGCTCGACGCACTTCTGCGGCAGGAAAAGCTCCCAGCGCACGTTCAACTCGTGAATCTCGGTTTCGCCAAACAGGCATTCTTGTTGTCATCATCGTGGTGGCCGCCGTTCTCCGGCTTGCCGCGCTGGGATATGCCCCACCAGGATTGAACCAGGATGAGGCCTCCAACGCGTGGAACGCGTACTGTCTGTTGAAGACGGGCACCGATCAGGCCGGCGTTTCTTGGCCCCTGTTCTACACTCGCTGTCTAGGTGAAAACCGGACCACTCTGTTCATCTACCTCTTGATTCCGTTCCAGGCGATAGGCGGACTTAACGTGTACGTGGCGCGTCTGCCCTCGGCAATCGGCGGAGTGGTCGCCGTATTCCTGGTCTACCTGGTCGGCAGACGCCTTTTTGGACGAACCACCGGGCTTGTGGCGGCCGCCATGCTCGCGATTAACCCCTGGCACATTCAACAGAGTCGCTGGGGACACGAGGCGGCGATCTGCCCCCTGCTCGCCTTACTGCCCGTGGCGATACTCCTTCTGGCCAATCTTCCGTTCGGCGACGATTCGGAGCGTCAACCCAGAATCGGACTCGCTGCCCTGGGAGGCCTGGCCCTTGGAATCTGCTGTTACGGGTATCCGGCCGTACGGCTCTTTCTCCCTGTGTTCATAACCCTCGCCATACTGGGCACATTGGGAGGATGGTGGTCTACCCTGAAGAACCGCCACGGGCTCTTGGCGATCGTGGCGATGACAACGGGTACGGCATTGACCTTTGGCCCGTTGGCCTGGAAACACTTGACCGACGAGAATATCGCCAGGCGAGGGAAAGCGACGCAGGTTTGGGATGATACGGACCCGACCCTAGTGAAGATCAAGAAGATCCTGGCAAGATACCCGGGACATTTCGGACCGGACTTTCTCTTCATCAACGGTGATCGCTACGAAATCCAGTCGACGCCGGGATTCGGTCAGTTTCATTGGTACGACCTGCCGTTGATGCTCGCAGGCCTGATCGTCTTAACGACACGGGCAGTCTCGTCGCGGGCCGCAAGGGTGTTGCTGATTTGGGTGATCGTCTACCCCGTGGGCGACTTGGTCGGCACGCATTTCGGAGGAAGCATGCACGCCTTGCGCAGCCTGCCGGGATTGCCCGGGTTGATCCTCCTCGGCGCGGTGGGCGCGGTATGGAGCGGCGAAACGCTGTGGCGCCGCAGTCGGCCCGGCGCGGTGGCCGCGGGCTGTCTCGCCGCTGTCGTCGTCGTGGCGCTCAACCTCCGTTTCCTCGTGTACTTCTTTGGGGAGTACAACAGCCGTCCGCAAGTCTATCACAGTTACCATGTGGACCTTCTGCGGGCCTGTGATTGGCTTCGGCCTCGGCTGAAGAACATCGATGCCGTCTTCTGCACGACGACCTACATGAATATGCCCTACATCGTCTCGCTTGTGGGATTGGCCTACGAACCGCGTGACTGGTTTCAAGACTCGCGCGAAATCCACACCATCGGACCGTGGGACGTCTATACCAGGTACGGCAAGATGAACTTCCTGTACGGTCGTGTTTGGCCGCCGATGCTGAAGGCACTCCAGGAGAACGGACGACCCGATCGAGTGATCTTCATCGTTCGGCCTCGGGAATCCCCGTTCAAGAATCCCATTCACGAGATCCGCGGTCCCGAAGGCACCGCGCCGCTGTGGATTTGCGAACAACAGCTATAGCGCGTTCTTTCTCGCCGCCCCTTGAGCAGGTCAGCATGCAGCCCAAACGATCGGACAACGGCAGAACAGGCAAACCCGTCGCATTTTTCTCCGCCGGAGAACCGACAAAGACTGCCGCGCGGGTTGTGCTGATCCTCGCGCTCACGCTGGTGGCCTACATACCCGCAATGAGAGCCGGTTTCGTCTGGGATGACGACACCTTTCTCACGAAAAACCCTCTCATCAAGGCGTCCGATGGCCTGTACCGCTTCTGGTTCACCACCGAACCGCCGGACTACTTTCCGCTGACCTCGACGATGCTGTGGCTCGAATGGCGCCTGTGGGGAGAACATCCCGCGGGATATCACGTTATCAATATCATGCTCCATGCCGCTAGCGCCGTTCTTGTGTGGCGGGTTCTCTTGAGACTTCGCGTGCCGGGTGCCTGGTGGTCTGCCGTCATCTTCGCCGTACATCCCGTCAACGTGGAGTCCGTCGCCTGGATCACCGAGCGAAAGAATACACTGCCCATGGTCTTCTACCTGCTGACACTCGTGTGGTTCCTTCGCTATCAAGCCGAAAGACGCCGCCTTTGGCACGTCCTCTCCGTGGCGGCATTCCTCCTGGCACTGTTCGGCAAGACCTCCGTCGTAATGCTGCCGCTTGTCCTGCTGGGATGCGTCTGGTGGCTCCGGGGCCGTGTTTCGCGAAAGGATGTGCTCGACAGCATGCCCTTCTTCATCCTGGCGGGCACGCTGAGCCTGGTGACGATCTGGTTCCAGTACCATCGGGCGATTGGCTCCGACATCGTCCGGGACGACGGCTTTCCGGGACGCCTGGCCGGCGCCGGCTGCGCGGTCTGGTTCTATCTCTACAAGGCCCTTTTGCCGCGTAACCTCTCCTTTGTGTATCCGCGCTGGCACATCGACCCGTCTAGCGTACTCTCATTCGTTCCTCTCCTTCTTCTCATGGGATTCATGGGAATCCTATGGCGGTATCGCAAGATGGGGTCGAGGCCGGCCTTATTCGCGATGGGATACTACATCGTCACCCTGTTCCCCGTTCTCGGCTTCTTCAACATCTACTTCATGCGGTATTCGCTGGTGGCCGATCACTGGCAGTACTTCTCGATCATTGGCATCATCGCACTGGTCGTCGGCACGTTGCATCACCACTTCCTCCGACGGCAAGGTCCGCATCGCCTCATCGGCGGCGGCGTTGCATGCGGGGTCGTTGGCCTGCTTTCCGTGCTGACATGGCGCCAGGCGAGTACGTACACGGATCTGGAAACGCTGTATCGAGACACCCTCGTGAAGAACCCCCAATGCTTCATGGCCCACAACAACCTTGGAAGCCTTCTCGAAAAACAAGGCGACTTGGATCGAGCGAAAAGCCACTACGTTGAAGCGTTGCGGATCAAGCCGGACTTCCCCCAGGCGCATAACAACCTCGCAAGTATGCTGGCGGCGCAGGGCCGGATCGATCAAGCCATCACGCACTACCAAGAAGCCATTCGACTCAAACCGGACTATGCCGATGCCTACAACAACCTGGGCGTCGCGCTCGGCAGAAAAGGAGACATTGTTCAGGCTGTGGCCCACTATGCCAAAGCCCTGCAAATCCAACCCGATCATGTCGAGGCCCACTACAATCTCGCCGTGGCGCTCGACTCGCAGGGCCAGGCCGACAAGGCCGTCGCCCAGTACGCCCAAACGCTGCGATTCGACCCGGGCCATGCCAAGGCTCACAACAACCTTGGGCTCCTCCTGGCCAGAATGGGGAGAGCGGCCGAGGCCATCGAGCATTATCAGCAGGCATCGAATCTCAAACCCGACTGGCCCGAACCGCTGAACAACCTCGCATGGTTGTTGGCCACGCACCGGGATGCTCGGTCTCGCAACGGCGTCACGGCCGTTCAACTCGCCAGCCGAGCGTGCGCGATGACACGGAATGAACAGCCTGAGTTCCTCGATACGCTCGCGGCCGCCCTGGCGGAGGCGGGTCGGTTCGGTGAAGCCCTTTCGACCATTGAAAAGGCCAAGGACCTCGCCAGGACCTCAGGACGACAGAACTTGGTGGAACAGCTTCAACAACGATCCCGTTTCTACGCCTCCTCCCGCCCGTTTCATGAGGGAGCGCCATGAACCTTGGCGAACGACTCCCTCGGGACGTATAGTGCTCGACATGCAATTGCTGGCCTACTACCTCAACATCGGATTGCTGGCGACGGGAGGACTCGTCCTGGCGGCCTGGTTGGTTCTGATCGGCGTCCGTCACCGATGGCATGTTGTCTTATCGTTCGCACCCCGCCGCCGCGGTCTCGACCTTGTTCATATCGCGTTCGTACTGCTGGGCTGGCTGGTGACGGTCCAAGGCATGGAGTATGTGGGGAGACACCTCTCGCCCCCCACAGGTGTTTCGCAAGCTGAGTGGCAAGGTACCGCCCAATCGCCCGGCCTGTGGCCCGTCGTATCGCAAACCGTCGCCAAGATCGCCGCGATGCTGGTTCTGCTGATCACCACGGCGGTGGCCATCGACCGGGGATTGCGTGGATTCGGACTCATGATCCGGCACCTCGGCCGCGATGCCGCATGGGGACTGTTCAGTTATCTCGCTGTCTGGCCCTTGTGCTCGGGGCTGGCCCATTTGCTTGTCTGGATCTCCGGTCAGCCGCCGCAACACGTCGTGATGAACCTGCTGCACTCCCCTCAACTCCCGAAATGGGGCCCGGTTCTGCTCTGGTTGAGTGCGGTTGTCGTTTCGCCGATCGCCGAGGAACTGTTCTTCCGAGGCGCCCTACAAACGGTCTTTCGCGGCTACTGGGACAGCCCTTGGATGGCCATTGCGTTCTCGGCCGTTGCGTTCGGACTGATCCACATGAACCAACCGCAGTTTGTTCCGGCTCTCGCACTGCTTGGCCTGGTTGCCGGCTACCTTTACGAACACACGGGGTCTCTTGTGGGCCCCATGGTACTGCACATCCTATTCAACGGTCGGACCATGATCTTTGACCTGATGACTCGCCAAGTCTAAGACTCCCCAACCCTGATGTGCATCGATTCAAGCCAAGCTACACCGAACAATTTGAGCCGGACGGAGGTAACCGCACAATTGCGGCATTGGTGCCGGAACGTCTATCCGATGCTCCGCAAGATAGCGCAGGCGCTTATCGCCGTCCTCGCAACAAACGCAGACCGTTCAGCACCCCTGATCAGGGCCTTTTTCCGTCACTTGATGGACAACCCTTTTCCCACAGCGGCTCTTGCCCTGCCCTAACGCAGACCCACTCCGCGATACCGGCGAGGTCCCAGTGCGGTGAAACGACACAGGACCTCATGTGGCGTGCAGCCAATGGCCTTCGCAATGACCTCCTCCGTCATCGGACCGCCCAGCAGGACTACCGAATCCCCCACGGCGTCACGACGCCCAACTTCGACCAGGGCCGTGTTCATGCCGACTTCCAGGACTCGGCGCCGACAGCCGTTCACCGACACGAGGCCGGGGGCAAACCCCTGTGAGTATCCGCACAGGATGACGCCCGTACGCACGGCCCGAAAACGGCGGTAACCCGCCGGCCCGTCGAGGTCTCGCACGAGTGCAAGCCTCGTGCGAACTGTGACCGCCCCCCGATACAGCGCCAACCCGGGTCGGACGGCATCGAGCCAGGCGGAGGGCCGATTCAGAAGACGACTGCCGGCGGCGTGAAGCCGGGGAACCTTGCCCCCGCAGTATGTCTCCAGCAATCGGGCACCGGTCACGGTGATGCTGTGCGTGAAGGCTTCCACGACTCTGCACGACCGGCGAATGGCATCGATCTGATTGGGCGGGCAACCCAGCCACCGCATGCCTGTGTCCACATTCAGTGCGACCGGAATCCGCCCAATGACCCGAGCCTCGGCCGGCGAGCTGATGGCCGGCCGCACCCGCAACCTCATGTGGGCCTCAGCCGAACCGCTCAAGGGACCCAGCACAAGCCCGGGCCGCCCCACACGACGCGCCTCATCCAGGCTGAAGTAGGCGAACTCGTCCGCCACGCCCGCCAAGGCCTTCGCCACCTCCACGGCGCCAAGTCCGTAGGCATCGGATTTGACGACGGCGATGAGTGGACGCCGGGTCTGACGCTTGATAGACCGGGCGTTAGCCCGCACCCGAGCCAAATCCACGGTGACGTCGATTGGGAAGGCCGACTCGCTCATCCGATCTCGCGAATCAGAGCGTCGTGGAAACCGCACCCTCAATGGCGCCAAAACCAGAGGGCATTGCCGAACACGTTGTATAGAAAACTGTTGGGGATAAGCAGATAGGTCGCATCCGCTTCGGGTGCCAGGAGAACCTCGATTTCATTCTGCAGGGCCCCCATGATGCTCGTGGCGCAGCTCGCCTGGTATCCCAAGATCATGGTGGACAGCACCACCATGCACCAAACCTGAAATCGTCTGAATCGGGCGTTCTTCATGGGCATCTCCTCACGACAGGGTTCATTCTCCAAATCCGGACTCCGTGTGTCAACGGCTCCGCCGGCGAAGAACGGCACACTTCCTGTTGACATGCGCGGTGACTTGAGGTCTTATGGTTTCGTCATGGAAGATCATCCCCAGCGAGGGATCGCATGAATCTTCGCAACACAACGTCGCTGGACACCCGCACACTCGAGGAGATGTTTGGTCGGCACGCGGCGCCGTGGTCGCACGATCGCCTGACCGTCATCGTTCGGTACAGTCGCGGCGCGGAGTTCTCAGGCGCCTGCTATTACCGCAAGCATCGAATCCATATCAACCTGGGCCGTCACAATCGGTACCCTTACCTGATCTCCACACACATAGCGAGGGCACGGTCAAACCGGCGCTTTTGGTGGAAGGAAATCTACACGGTCGAGGCTCGAGACGCCTACCACCTGGCCCTTTTCATCTTTCTGCACGAGTTCTATCACTGGCTGATCAAGCGAGCCAAGCGCAACACGCGACAGAAGGAATCCATGTGCGATCGGTTCGCCACGCGAATTCTGGTCGATGCCTACGGATCGGATGTGCGAAACGATGCCGGTCGCCCGGTGCCGCGTGAATCATGGGACTTTCAGGACGTATGCGGTTTCGTGGCCGGCGCCCTGCCGAAACGGCAGGCCCTTCGGGCCGCCCGAACCGTCCTCCATGTACCCCCAGGGACCCAATTGGAGTTCCCCTTTGACCTGTGAGTAGGCCGATTGCTTGTCCTCACGACTTCACCGTAACCGATCCGACACCTACCGCACCTCTTTCCAGATGGCTTACGAGATGAGCGCAAACGCAATTCGCCTTGACACCTCCGGCGTCAAGATCTACCATCAATACAGTCGAGGACGACAACCTAATCCATAACTTTCGAGTTTGAAAGTGTTTACAGGAATCATTGAGGCCGTCTCAATCGTTCGCGAGGTGCGGCGCCAAGCCGGCGGGGTTCGGCTCGCGTTGGATCTAGGCCCCCTTGCCGAAGGGCTCGCCCCGGGGGCCAGTGTGGCCGTCAATGGGGCTTGCCTGACTGCCGCTGCCCTTCAGGGCAGCGTGGTCGCCTTCGATGCCGTGTCCGAAACCGTCAGTCGGACGAACCTCGGATTGTTGCGACCCGGCGATCGGGTCAATGTGGAGCGATCACTCCGCGTGGGCGGGACGATCGATGGGCACTTCGTTCAGGGTCACATCGACGGGACGGCCCAAGTCACCCGGATCGACACAACGGGAGGACAATGGAAGCTCTGGTGTGAACCTCCCACCGATCTCATGCGCTACATGGTCGTCAAAGGATCTGTGGCGATAGATGGAATCAGCTTGACCTTGGTCGACGTCACCGATCGTGAGATTAGCACGGCGATCATCCGGACAACGTTAGAGCGAACGACGCTCGGCCGGCGCGGCCCCGGCGACATGGTCAACATCGAGACGGACCTCATCGCGCGAATCGTGGTGCGTCAGCTCGAAGGACGGTTGACAGGTCGTGCAATGGGCAACGTGACACTGCAACAACTGATCGAGAATGGATTTGCCTGAACGGAAGCGAGACCGCAGCAGTGACGACTCAGGAAGCTGTTTCGACATCCCATGCCGATCGGTCCTACCGACCGCTGATCGGCATTGCCATGGGCGACCCCGGCGGCATCGGGGCCGAACTGATTGTCCGCGCCCTGGCCGACCCGGACTTGCGACACGAGGGACGATTCATCATTTACGGACTCGAAGAGGTCGTCACCTATGCCGCGGACCGGGCGGAGATCCTCCCCTTCTGGTTCCGCCGGCCCCACGAGTCGATCGACCGCGTGGAAAGCGGCGTCGTCGTGGCGGATTTTGACGAATTCACGATCTTCCCGACGCCCATTCATCAACCCACTCGCCAAGGCGGAGAAGCCTCCATGCGATTTCTGGAGGAGGCGATCGGCCGGGCGAAATCGGGACCGTTGGATGTGCTGATCACCGGTCCGGTTTCAATCGAGAGCTGGAAGCTCGCGGGCATCAAGTTCCGGACGCTGTCGGACAAACTCGCCGACGCGTTCGGCACGCGCCGAATTCGACGCATGCTGGTCGGCGGACCGCTCAAAGTGGTCCTGGCCAGCGACCATGAACCCCTCTTCTCCCTGTGGCAAAAGTTTGGAATCGGGACGGTCTTTCAGCCTCTGGACCTTCTTAACGAATGCCTCCGCACCTGTTTCGGCATCAGCAACCCCCGCATCGCCGTCTGCAGCTTGAACCCGCAGGTTCACAGCGACCGGCATTTCGGTGATGAAGAACCCCGCGTGATCGAACCGGCGATACTCATGGCGCGCGAAGCCGGCATCCGCGTTGAAGGCCCCCTGCCGGCCGCTGACGTGTTCGCGTGCCGCAACGGCCGCCTATGCGACGGCGTCGTGGCGATGTACTACGATCAGGGCGCGGTCGCGGTTCGCATGGTCGCTCCCGACGCCACCGTGGCGGCAACGCTCGGCCTGCCGACGATCCACTTGCAACCGGAAGTGGGGCCGTCATTCGATAAGGCGGGACGCGAACCGGTCAGTGAGGGACCCATGCGCGCAACGCTGCTCCTGGCGCTGGAAATGGCCAGGAACCGAATGATGGCCGAACAAGCGGTAGGAAGCGCCAAACCGGAGACAGAAGGCAAACCCCACGTTTGAACGCGTGCCAAGCGTCCGCCGACTCACCCACCGCGTTCGCCCATAGATGAGCTCTTCCGAATAGTCTCTTCAGTTCTCTTCGCAAATCACCGGTCCTGAAGCATTTCGCAATGAGTCGTCGCCGGCGACTCTCCGGCGCGGATCGTAGCGGCCGGCACGAACGCCAGCCGCCGCTCTATCATGAAATGCTTTAGAACCCAACTTGCAAGAGCAAACGGAACATCGTCAGTTCGTCGTTCAGGCTGTAGTTGGGCGAGAAGTGGGCCCCGCCGACCACCTCGTCGATTCGAACGATGTCGGCGGCCAGCCTGAAGTTATAGGTTCCGTAGGGGTAATAGTTGCAGCCGACGGAATACTCCCACGTGTTGTCGTCGCCGTTGTCCCATACCCCACCCATGCGACCGGTAACCTCAAACCGCTTCGGCACGATGAAGTAACCGACCTGGATATGGCCCCCCTGCTGGTGAATGGACCCGTGGTTCAACGTGTTGAGTTCCCACTGACTATACTCGCTGTCGCCGTCCACGCCCCTGATGAAGTAATCGAGGTTAATGCTCAAACCGCGATACAAGAACTGCGCATCAACCCCAAACGCATACATGTCGGTCCCGATGCTGCTGATCAGTTCCGATCCGCCGAGCCCGCGGCCGCTTCGAATACGGTCGGGTATCTGTGCCCAAAGCCCCGGCGGTCCGCCGGTTCCCTGGTCGCCGTTGTTGTCGTTGTACATGAAACTGAAGCCGAAACGCAGCGAAGGGTCTTTCGAGTACATTAGGTCGTTTTCGACGTACCCGAAGCGACTCTCCATCAGACTGTTGCCCTTGCCGAGAGCATAGGCGCACACTCGGGCAAAGTAGGCGAAGTTGGTGTCCAGTTGTTCGCGGCTCGGACTGTCGTCGGAATTGAGGACCCCATTGGCAATGGCCGCGAAGTACGTCATACGATTCTCAAAAAGATTACCGTGTGCCATCACGCCGACCGAGCGGTCCGGACCGAATGCGTACGTGTCCAGCGACCGGTCGGGCATTTGGAGAATCGTGTCGAACGTCATCTGCTGAGCACCAAACGGCAGCCGCATCAGACCGGCAGTGATGTGTTGTCCGGTGAGGTACTCGTAGTCGATGTTCGCGTAGAAGGTCTTCCAATCGCCGGTTTCAGGACCCGTATCACTGACCGTCTTCGCGCCGCCGTCCACAGCGATCCAGTACTTCAACTTCGGATTGAAGATGTGTCCGAAGAAGGCCAAGTACAGGCTCTTGATCCCAAACGCGTTGATGTCGTCACGCTTCTGGCGCCCCTGCATATTCGGATTGTCGGTCTGACGAGCCCCCAGATCCCAACGAACCTGAAGCAGACCCTTGATCGTCAAGCTGAACGCCTCATCAGCCGAGTCGATGTAGAACCCTCGCATCGGCTCGTACCCGGCATTGAACGCCGCGGGAAACAGCGACTCGCGGAAGGAGGTGTCGTTCATGAGCTCCGCCACAACCTTCCGGACCTCAGCCACTCGCACCGCATCCGGCGCCGGCGTCGTGATCCGCTGAACCTGCGTCTGCAACTGCTGAAGGCGCTGTCCTTGCTCGGCGGCCCGCTTCTCGAGCTGTTCCAGGCGAGTTTTCAAATCCGTCGACGTGGCCGTCGTATCTTGGTTCGCCGACCCGGATCGAGCGAACCCAATCACGAGTGCGGCACCAACGAGCGATCGCAAGAACACGTACATATACCCTTCCTCCTCAAAAGAGGAATCAGCACGAGTCCCATTCCCAGACGCACGACGCCCGATGCCCAAGCGGCACACCTGAGAACCGGCCGCCTAAAGACGTAACATGTTGGAACCCATCACCCAACTCAACCGCGCTAGACCATTGGGCACGGATTCGCAACCCCTTCTACTACCCTGCTCGTACGCCGGCGTCAAGTGGGTATCACGAATTAGGGGGCCGAAACCGGACCCCGGCCACTCAGCGGGTCTAGCCGGACCAACCGAAAGCCCGCGCGCCGACTGACTAGCTCCCCTTGAGCCAGTCCATTACATAGCGGCAGTTGATGACCTTCTCAGCAACATCCAACGGCACGTACCAGTAGTGATTCGTCGCCTCATAGCCGACTCGGGAGTCCTGTCGCGCAATCTCTTAGAGCCGTCGAGCCAACCCCAGATCTTCCTTCACGATATTAGTCATCGTCGACCGAGCCGCCGCGACCTTGTCCGACGGC
>CAZQTW010000035.1:55753-66718 GCA_964596165.1 uncultured Planctomycetales bacterium
TGGGTTCCACGAGCGCCATCGTGGCGGACTTCTTCCGCCGCCGGGGCCTTGTCCACCGCCGCGGCCTTGTCCGCCGGCGGATTGGACGCCCAAACACGTCGAGCCAGCACGAATCGGACCTGATTGGCGACGCTCTTGCAGTGCAGGTAGACCACCTCGGCGATCCGCAGCTCCTGGTCGATCCGCGCGGCATTAACCGGATCGGCCTGGCCCCGGGCGCCGCGAAGCGACTCCAGACCGGCCCACCAGCCCGTGGCGATCTTCTCAAATTGCCCGGCCATCACCTCCGCCGGATAGATCGTCCTCCAGCCGTCGACATCGTCGTAGGGTATGCCCACCATGGTCGCCTTGTATCCCGTCGGCGTCGTATAGAGCAGGTTGGCCGGTCCCCAGTGGTGCGGTGCACAGTAGATGAGCCCGCCGTTGAACGGATACTCTCGGAACGCCTCACTGAACTCCCGCCAGGCCTTCACAACAGCGTCGGCCGACGTCGCGCCGTACCACTTCTCGGCGACCTGCTTCATGGCTTCACCAACGGTGGGAGGCGAGGCCGTCGAGAACACCCTCGTCATCTCCAGATTGGGCGAAGGATACCCGCCGAGCGTCCAGCCCAACATCACCCCGTCCAGGCCGGCGGTTGCCAGGTTGCGCATGTGTTCGCCGACCAACTGCAAGACCGGAACGTATGGCACGGCGGCCATCTCCCACGTATTGCCGACCTGGAGCTTCGCGACCGTCCGAAGCCCGCATTTCTTGGCAATGGCCCAGTGCCTCGTCGCACGGGGACCCGGGCCGACCGAGGACAGGCTGTATTCGCCGACCGAGCTCTTCACGCCCCCCCGCTCGATGGGCAGGCTCCACTCGCTGACGCTCATGAACCAGCACTTCTTCGGCAAGGCGGTGATGATCCCCTCAGCCCATGCATCGTTCCAGCCCCAGTCCCAAACGATGAACTTCGCCGACGGCGACGACCGCCACATGCCTTCGGCCATGGCGCGATTCGTATCGGCGATCACCTCCGCCGGCGACCGCTTGGAGCAACGGACGCAGTCCTTTCCCCCACCGTGCGACCAGCAATTCGTCAGATTCTCCGACGCCGAAATCGTGAACGCCCCGCCCAGATTAGGCACCTGCTTGAAGACGTGAGCCAGCGAGTCGCTGAGAAACCTCTGAACGGCAGGCGTCGACACGCACATCGCATACTGATTCCCCCCGCCCACGCCTCGGATGCCGGGGTGCCTCTCGAAGAATGCCGGCTCCATCGTGCGAGGCTCGTTCAGATACAGATAGATCTTGATCCCGAACGTGCCGGCCCGATCAACCAGCTTTCGCAGGTTTTCCAGACGCCTTTCCCACCCCTGCCCGAACTCCGGGAAATCCTTGGAGGGGGCCAGCTTGTTCAGCACGGCCTGCATCCACACCCCGTTGACACCCAGCGCCGCCAGCTTCTGCAGGTAGCCGTCGGGGTATGGGTCCGTTTCAGGCTCGGCCAGCGGATCGCCATAAAGGGCGAAGTACGAATACAAGTAGCGCAGTTCGAGCCGTTCGTTCGTCTCTTCTTTTGCGGCGGCCGGCACCGCCGTTGGCGACACTTCGCTGAGCTGTCGGACGAATGCAAACGGCGGCTCGCCGTGCGGAGCGATGTCCTTGCCGAACGTCTCCGAGACGATCCGCGCAATCTGCCGTGCACGCTCTGTCTGTTGCGGCGTCGGGACTTCGTAGCGCAGCGGCTCGCATTTCGGCTTCAGCGAGCCGAGCTTGATAAACAGGAAGTCGTCTTCCTTCAGGATAAACGCGAGCTTGTCCGAATCCCAACCGAGCAACGTGAGCATCTGCTCATAGGGAAGTAGGTGCCAGTTGCGCCGCATCACGGTAATGTAGCTGCGACGCCACTGATCGTCCGTGACGGTGGGCGGGTCGGCCAAGCCCATCGAGCGGCCGATCGCCAGTACCTCGTCTGGTTTGCATCCCAGCACCTTGGCCATCCGGTCGGGTGTCACGAGTTCCCAGTTCCGCCACACAAACGTGTGCAGCCGGCTGGGAAAGTGTGGCGCCCCCAAGGCGGGCGGAGCCGAACCGGCCGGCAGATCCGCCCCGACCGTCCGGGCCTGCGACGCCGCCAAGAGCATCCCGCACACGACCACAAGAACGCAGCCGTTCGTCTGTTGGCAACCCATAACGCCCTGCCTTTCTTCATCCGACAAGAATCCGGTACACCTTAGATCGGGGTCCCGTTCAATTGCAGCCCAGGAACTCAAACAAGACGCGGGCTCACCCCCGTCCCCTCGGAACGGACGTCCGGGCCGTAACGAGCACGAGGGCGCCTGTCCCCGTCTCGTTCCTACCTCGCCTGGCGAAGATCGGCCTTCAGGTTGTCGAACTTGGCCGTCACGCCGTCGCCCTTCTGTCGTGCCTGGCCGGTAATCCCAACATGCACGCCTTCGCGCCAGGCTACCGGGACCTCCTTGAGCTCCTTGCCGTCCAGGAGTAGGTGCACCGACGATCCGTCATGAATCATCTTCATCACGTGAATGGCGTTGTCCGTCGCCTTGGCCAGTTCCTCGCCCGGCCCCGTCGCGCCGTTCAGGTTGTACGACCAGGTCCCCTTCTCGGTATCCTGCGAGAACAAGATGTAGTTCGCGGGGTCGACCCACAGCCAGAGGCCGGCTCTCGCTCCCGAGCCCTTCGCATCGATCGCAAGCCGGTCGATCTGCACGTCAAGTCGCTTGCCGTCGGCCACCGTGAACGCCCCCCGAGACAACAACGTCCGCCCGCCCCAGTAATTGACGTCGGTGCCGCCGGTAAGGACCAGGTTGCCGTTCTCGATCTTGGCGATGATTGCCGTCGCGGCATGGCTCTCCAGCCCCATGTCCGCCACCTGCCACTTGCTCTCGTCGATCCCCGTAGACTCAAAATCATCGGCCAATTCGCTGATTGTCGGTGGCAGCGGGGGAAGATCGTACTTCGGAACCGGCGGTGTGCCGATACCGTGGGCCACCAGGTCATACCGGCCGGCGCCGCTGCGGAAGACGGCCGACTCGCCTTCCATTCCGACAAACGTTATCCCGACGGCCCGGCCGACTCTTCCGCCGTCTCGAACCATCTCCCTGCCGCCCTCGGTGATCTTGAATTGAGACTTCCCGAACGTCGGCACGACAATGCGGGCTTCGGTGTTCGCCGGAACTGAAATCCGCATGTGCAGGTTACCGCCTTTCAGTTCCCAATTGCTCACGATCGGACCGTACATCGAGCGGACGCTCGCCTTGACCCACGTCAACTCGCCCGCCGGTCGTGGTTGGATTCGAATCACACGGAAACCCGGCTCTTCGGGGGTGATGCCCGCCAGCGCTTCGTAATACCACTCGCCCACCGCGCCCAGGCAGAAGTGATTGCGCGAGTTCATCCCCGGCCCGGCGGTATCGCTGTTCCAGAGTTCCCAGACCGTGGTCGCGTCTTTCGTGACCATGTAGCCCCACGAGGGGTACGTCGATTGCGCCGCCAGCCGCCAGGCAACATCGTGATTCCCCGTCCGCGTCAGGACGGGATTGATGTAGCCGGTGCCCAGAAACCCTGTCGTCAAGTGCATGCGACGCGAGACGATATCTTTCACCACATTCCCCACCACCGCCTCGATCCGATGCTCGGGCACCAGGCCGAAAAACAACGGTAAGAGATTGGCCGACTGCGTGCCGCCGGGATACTGGTTCGTATCCTTGTTAAGGAATTTGGCGTTGAATGCCTCGCGAATCCGATACGCCATCTCGGCGAATTCAGTGGCCTCCTGGGACTTGCCGATCGCCCGTGCCATTTGTGATAGGAGGGCACAGTCGTAATAGTAGTAGCCCGCGCTGATCGGCGTCTTGGGCGACGGCACGACCGATATCCAGTCGCCGTAGCCGTCCCGCTCGAACAGGTTGTCCTTGCTGTGGGCCGTCATGTACCCGATCCAGCCGGCCATGCAGCCGTAGTTCTCCTCGATGATCCGCGTGTCGCCGTAGTGACGGTAGACCTGCCACGGAACGATCACGCAGGCGTCGCCCCAGGCCGGCGACGCCGGACCCCATCCGTTCGACGGGTTCACGTCCCGGGTGGCTCCGTCCGAACCCTGGCAATCGCGAATGTCGCGCATCCACTTTGTGTAGAACCGCGACATGTCGAGATTCCAACACGACGTATTGGCGAACATCTGCGCGTCGCCCGTCCAGCCCAGCCGCTCGTCGCGCTGCGGGCAGTCGGTCGGAACACTGTACATGTTGCCCCGCTGGCCCCAGAGAATGTTGTGTTGGAACTTGTTCAGGAGATCGACCGAACAAAGGAAGTCTCCGATCTTCGGCGCGGCCGAACAAATCATGCGGGCCACCAGGGCACCGTCCGCCGGCCTGCCCGAACAGCCCGTCAGCTCGACAAACCGAAAGCCGTGGTACGTAAAGCGCGGTTCCCAGACCTCGGTGCCCTGTCCCTTTAGGATGTAGTGATCGGTCGCCTTGGCGCTTCGCAGGTTGGCCGTGTAGATCGTGCCGTCCGGGTTGAGTACCTCGGCATGGCGAAGCGTGATCTTCTCGCCCGCCTTGCCCTTGACGGTCAGACGGCACCACCCGGTCAGGTTCTGACCGAAGTCAAAGACAAAACGGCCCGGCTTCGGCTCGGTCACCTTCACAACCGGCAGGTCCTGGATCGCCTGGATCGTCTCCTTCGCCTGAGGCACCAGCGTGTCGATCGGCTGATTGACCCGCGCGGCGGCCGCCCATTCCGTATCGTTGAAACCCGCCGAATCCCAGCCGGGCTTCTCGGCCCGAGCATCGTAGGTCTCGCCGTCGTAGATGCAGTCCTGCAGGATCGGGCTGACCGTGCTCTTCCACGTCGGATCGGTGACCAGACACATCGTCGACCCGTCGGTGTAATCCACATCCAGTTGCAGAATCAACCGAAGCGACTCGCGCCCCGGTTGACCGTTTTCGCCGCCGATTCGCCCGTGCCAGAACCCGTTGCCCAGGATCGCACCGACGGCGTTCGTGCCGCGCCGAAGCATGCCCGTCACATCATACGTCTGATACTGGACGCGTTTGTGGAACTGCGTCCAACCGGGTGTCAGCAGATCGTTGCCGACCCGCTTGCCGTTGATCCGCAGCTCGTAGGCCCCCAGGCCGCAGACACGCGCCCGGGCCTTTGCCACCTGTTTGTCGACGCCGAATTCCTTTCGGACGAGCATCGATCGCAAGAACTTCAGGCCCGGCGAACTCGGCTTCTTGCCCCAGGGCTGACACCCATACTCGCCGATCACGCCGGCCTTGACCCACGCGGAGTCGTCGAAGTCCACGGTCGACCAGTTCGGCTGTTCCGCCTCGGCGGTCAGCCACTGGTCGCTCGACTGCAGCCACACCGATGGATTGCCCTGCAGATCCACGCGCATCGAAAATGTCAGACCCGCCTGCCCACCGGCGTTATGCGCCTTGATGGCAACCACGTTCTTGCCGGGTCGCAGCGCGTCGGCCGCCTGGAAATCGAAGATCTGTTCCCACGTCGTCCCCTCGCCGATCTTCCGGCCGTTGATGAAAAGCTCGAAACTGTCGTCGGCCGTACAGCGGATCCGCGCTTTGACGATCTTTGCCGCCTTGTCCAATTCGACGACGCGGCGGAACCAGACGCCCTTGTTGTCGCCCTTCTGTGTGGGATGCCAGATCCACTTGCCGTCGCGCCAGCCCGCCAGTTCGGCCGCTTCCGGATCGGGTGTCGCGCCCACGGCGATCCACCGGGCTTGCCAGTCGGTTGGCTTCAGGAACCCCATTTCCCAGGAAGCCGGCCTGCTATAGGGCGACGGCGCGCCGGCCGCATCCCACGTCCGAACCTTCCACCAGTAGGCCTTTCCGCTCTCCAATGGTCTGCCTGCATAGACGACGTGAATCGATTGCCGGCTGACAACCTTGCCGCTATCCCAGAGGTCGCCGTTGTTCGCTTTGAGCAGGGAGGGACTACCGGCCACCAGGATCTGATAGGCGGATTGAACCGCACCGCGCCGATTGTCGTTCACCTCCCACGAAAGCCGCGGCACGGACGTATCCACAGCCAGCGGCGCCGGTTGGTACTCACACTTGAGGTTGACCGGTGCGCCCGGACTCCCGGCGCCGAAGGCACTGGTTACTGAAGTGACTGCCAGAACGAACGCCAGACCGGCAATCGATAGTCTTGCCCCATTCGTCATCTTGTCCATCCTTTCACGTCAGGTTTCAGGGACTGGAAACGGAAACATGCCGCAGAAACCCCTCTGGTAGCCTAAGTCGACGCCCGTCTGCCGCGACACCAATGGGTTGCCGCAATGCTCGCCCTAGACCCTGGGCCCTAGAGCCGGTTGTTTTAGCGGCAACCTATCCGCACCGTGAACAACGTGCAACAAGGGATGCCCGGTCTATTTCGAGAGTCTGAACCCCTCGATACCCCACGGCGGCAGATGGCTCGTCACCAGTTCGCCGGCGCTCGTCCCTAGAGGTTCCGCCTTTCCGGTACTCGAATCGATTCTCTGAACGTGGTACGTGCCTTCCATGCCAAGTGCCCTCGCGTTCAACGCCAGCTTGGCGGATGTCGTGGCCTCTCCCAGGTTGGCCACGACAACCAGGTACGTTCCCTCACCCGCCGTATAGACCACGCCTTGCACGTCCGGCTCGGAACTCGTCATCGCCCTCACACCCTGCGAAGGAAGATTGTGGACGGCCATCGCCTCAACGTTCGCCGCCGCCAACACGCGCCAATAGGGATAGATTGCCGTGTACTTCGGGTCGTCGGGATCCAGCGGAAAGAGTTCCTTGCTCCGCGGCGGTTTCAGCCCGAGAACGATGTGCGGATAGAAACCCCAGGCAGCCATCTTGGCCGCCCCCTCCGGACTGCGAAACGTCGTCGAGTCCAATGTCCAAGGCATGCAAGGAACACCGCCCACCATACCCTTGTGGACCGCCTTGTCACGGTCGGCGAACATCGCATGATCCGAACCGGTCTCACCCGGCAGATAGGCGTCGAACACCAGATTCGACAATATGCCGCAGTTGAACGAGCCCTGATGCCCGATCAGAAATCCCTTCGGCCCGACGGTCTGTCGAAGCTTCTTGGTGAAGAGGAAGTACTCTCTGGCCGGAACGCAGGTACCGTCCGTCGAGGTGTGCGTATCGCCCAACGCCGTGTTCGGTTGATACCGCTTTTCATGCCACGACACGCCGGCATGGCCATGCCAATCGACGTAGATGCCGTCCCAATCTCGCCGGCAGTACTTCTGAAAGAACCCTGTGTCCAGGCCGTATCGTTCGACTCCCCGCATATAAAGACCGACCCGCACACCCTTCTCGTGGGCATACTGAATCGTTCGACGCATTTCTTCCTCGTTCCGAACTACCGAGTAGTCCGCGTGGGGATTGCCGTTGCTGCCACGCTGCTTCATCCACTCGTGATGCAGGACCAGCATGGTCATGTTCAGCGCAACCATCCGGTCGATCTGGGCATTCGTCGGATACCAGTTCTCGGTGTCGATCCAGTTCACCCAGTGAAACACGCGGTGGCCGATCGCGTTGGTCTTAGGCTTGCCCGACCTCACCGCCCCCAACCCCATGGCCAACCGGTTGCGGTAACTCCAAGGCCCCTTGATCTCGGCCCCCCCGCCTCCCAACGTCCAGACGGACTCGCCCCTCTTGGACTCGTACCGCACCTCGCCGATCATCGGCCGCATGTTCTCCACGACGACCTCGATCTCGTTGGTGTAGCTCTTGTCCGGATAACTACCGAAGGCCATCCGGGCGGAACGGAATCCGCCGATGCTCGAACAGAGGTTCTGGTCGGCAAACGTGGGCCCCTTCCGAATGTTCTCGCCCGCCTCAAGACAAACCGTGGAACGAACCATCGCAAAGGTACCGTCCTTCAGGTCGTAGGTTACATCGATGAATACGGCGCCCTCAGGATAGACTTCGTATTCGAAGGAAACCTGCCACGGCGATGCCCTGCCGTCCTTGTCCCGCGGCACGCCTTGCGTCTTGATAACGACCTTGTCGGGTGATTCCATCACGTTCAATAGCTTGCCTTCTCGATCGTTTGCCAGGGCGTATTCGCCCTGCGGGTCCGCCAGGTTGATCCTCGGAAACGTCACCGCAGGAGCCGCGAGGAACGTGTTCCATCGAGCGCCGTCGAAGAGGTCCACCCGGCTCAGTTCACCCCCTCGGGCAGCATCGACGCCGATCTTGAAGTGATCGCCTCCGACCGTCACCGCTTGTCCGCTTCGCTCAACGGACAGGCCCAGACCGACCGAGGGGAAAAACCCAACAACGAATGCCATCGCATGTGGAACCGACCGCATCTGAAATCCACCCTTTCTGGGACGAGACTGCGATAGTGCGGATCTAACCGAAGCGAGAGTCCGTACTCAGCGGCTCAACCTGAATCCCTCCATTCCCCACTGGGGCAAGTTTGTCGTCACCAGGGTGCCGGTGCTCTTTCCGCACGGTTGCATTTGCCCCGTGTCGGCGTCGATCCGGCTGACGTCATACTCGCCGGACATGCCCAGCACGTCCGTCTTGAGCGTCAGTGTTGCCTTCGTGGCGCCCTTTCCGAGGTTCGAGACGACCACCAGATACGTATCCTTGCCCGCCTTGTAGACGAGCCCCTCCACGCCGGGATCCGACGACGTCATCACCACCAGATTCTGCGACGGAAGGTTGTACACCGTCAGTTCCTCGACGTTGACCTTCGACAGGAGCCTCCAGTACGGCATGATCTTTTCGTACATGAAGTCATCCGGCTCGTTGGAGAAGATCTCCTTTGTTCGCCACGGCCCCAGGCCCAGTCCGATGTGCGGATAGAAGCCCCACGCCGCCATCTTCGCCACGCCCTCCGTCGAACGATACACGGGCGAATCGAGCGTCCACGGCATGCACACGCCGCCGCCCATCATGCCCTTGTAAACGGCCCGGTCGCGGTCCGCAAACATGTCGTGATCCGAGGCTGATTCGCCCGGCAAATAGGCGTCCCACCCCAGATTGGCCATCGCCCCCGGATTGAACGGGCCTTGATGCCCGATAAGCCACCCGCCCGGCCCGACGATCTCGCGGAGTCGCTTGGTGAAGAGGAAGTACTCCTTCGCCGGATAGTGCGTGCCTTTCTCCGAGAAGTGCATGTCGCCGAAATTCGGGTCCGGTGTGAAATTCCAGTCATGCCACGACAACGACGCGGCACCATGCCAGTCCATGTAGATCCCGTCCCAATCCCGCTTGAGGTACTTCTGGAAGAAGTTGGCCTTGAGGCCGTACATCTCCACCCCTCTCATGTAGAGCCCCACGCGCATGCCCTTTTCGTGCGCATAACTGATCGTGCGGACCATCTCGTCATGATCGCGAACCACGCTGTAGTCGGCGTGCGGCTGTCCGCAACTGCCACGCTGCTTCATCCACTCGTGGTGCATGATCAGCATCGTCCCGTTCAGGGCAACCATCTTGTCAATCTGCTTGTTGCTGGGATACCAGTCCTTCACGTCGAGCCAGTTGATCCAGTGGAAGACACGATGGCCGATCACGTTGCTCTTGGGCTTGCCGGTGATCGTCGCGCCCAGGCTCAGAGCGATCGCATTTCGGTAATTCCACGGCGCCTTGAGCGTCGACCCGTCGCCTCCCAGCGACCAGGTAAACAGGCCGTCCTTCTGCTGAAAGTCCACGTTGCCGCTCATCGGCAGCTTGTGTTCGACGACAACCTCGATCTCGTTGGTGAAGCTGCGATCGGGATTCACCCCGAAGCCCATGCGGGCGGGACGAAAACCGCCGAGCGGCGCCGACCAGTTGTAGTCACTGTACTTCGGCCCCTTGCGAATCGCATCGGACACACCGAAACCCAGCGTTGAGTGGATCAGGTCGAACGTCCCCTCCTTGAGCTGATAATCGATGTCGGCGAAAACACCGCCTTCCGCGTAGATCTCCCATGTCGTCGTGATCTGCCAACCCGACGCCGTGCCGCCCGCCGTTTGCGGCGTCGCCTGGATCTCGATGAGAACCTTGTCGGGCCCTTCCGTCAGACGGACCAGCTTGGCCTGCCGGTCGTTCACCTGGAGGTAGCATGCCGCCTTGTCGCCCAAGACCAGCATCGGGAACGTCGTGAGCGAACGACCGAACACGGTGTTCCACTTTGAGCCGTCAAAGAGCTGTGTTTCGATCACCTCTCCGCCCCGTGTCATGTCAAAGACCAAGCTGAAGTGATCGCCCTTGACGGTCACGGTGTTCTGAGCACGGTCGACGGACAAGGCGCCGTACAGCAAACACGGGTTGAAGCTTAGGGCAAGAACAACACACTCCAGCCGGTTCATGACGAGACTCCTCAATCCTGAAGGTCAGATCTCAAATCTTAAATCTCAAATCGCGTGTCTCAAATCTCACGTCTGAGACTTGCAGTCGCCGCCCCCCTCACACCGCCACCTTCACCACGACTTTGTGCAGTTCGCCCTGGCCCACCAACGGGGCGTGGGCGTCTTGGGGAAAGAAGATCACGAACGCGCCGGGCCCGACGGCCACCCAGGCATCCGGCTCGTCGGCGAACAGCTCGAAATCCTTCTCGGGATCGTAAGCACCCTCCGACTTCTTGCAGAGGCCGGTGTTCTTCCAACCCATCTCATCGATTCCGGAGAGCAGCACTTGGATGTCAATGTACTTACGGTGCGCCTCCAGTTTGGCCTGACTCCGAGCCCTCGCTTTATCGCGACCGACGATGGCGTAGATGTTCTTTCCGTCGATCTCTATGCGTCCCGTCGCCAGGTCGGCCAGCTTGGTCTTCTGAAGAAAGGCGAATGCCTTCGAAAACCGCGGACTCAGCGAGGCATATCGCTGAATTTCTGAGAGTCGATCGAGAATCATTCATTGTCTCCTTGTCAGATTTCTTGCAGTAGATCCCTGCTCGAAAGTGGAATCACGGACGGTTATATACCGCCAGTGGCCCCGGGTCGCCACCAAGATC
>CAZQTW010000036.1:0-66026 GCA_964596165.1 uncultured Planctomycetales bacterium
CCGACGCTGCCCAGGCCGGAGTACAATCCCACCCCAGAAGTGCCAAACTCCAGCGACCGGCTACGCCGGTCCGCAATCGTTTGAAGTCAAACCCTGAAGTCCGACGAGATCGGGGATCGTGTATGAACCATGTCGAGCGTTTTCGTGCCGTGATGAACTTTCAGCCCGTCGACCGTCTGCCGCGCTGGGAATGGGCGATGTGGTGGGATCAGACCATCGAGCGCTGGCACGGCGAAGGCCTGCCGAGAGACCTGTCCTTCCATCACGTGTTCGACATCGCCCAGTACTTCGGTCTGGACCCCTACATGCAGTTCTGGTTCAGCACGACGCAGGCAACGATCGAGGCCACTCAACACCACGTCGAGGGCGTTGTGGCCAACATGGACGACTACCTTCGGATCCGGCCCAATATCCTTCCGGAACACGATCAGGCGATCGAGGCAATGCGCCCGTGGGCGGAGAAGCAGAGACGCGGCGAGGCCGTCGTTTGGGCGACGTTCGAGGGCTTCTTCTGGTTCCCGCGGACGCTGATGAATATCGACCGGCAGGTGCTGGCCTTCTACGATCAACCCGAACTGATCCACCGCATCAACCGAGACCTGACCGACTTTCACATTCGCACGCTTCACAAGATGACGAAGGTCTGCGTGCCGACGTTCATGACGTTCGCCGAGGACATGTCTTACAATCACGGACCGATGATTTCACGAGAGGTCTTCAACGAGTTCCTTGCTCCGTACTACCGGCAGCTCATTCCGATGCTGGAAGAACTCAACATCGTGCCGATCGTCGATACCGACGGCGACGTGACGCTGATGGTGCCGTGGCTGCAGGACGTGGGAATCGTCGGCGTGCTGCCCCTCGAACGGCAGGCGGGCGTCGACGGCGCGACGATGCGTAAGCAGTTCCCGAAACTCCGCATGATCGGCCACTACGACAAGATGGTGATGAACAAGGGCGAGGCGGCGATCCGAGCGGAGTTCGAGCGGTTGCTGCCCGTGATGCAAACCGGCGGGTTCATCCCCAGCGTCGATCACCAAACGCCGCCGGGCGTCTCGCTGGAGGAATACCGCTGCTATCTTCGCCTCTTGTCCGAGTACACCGCACGAGCCGGGGATTGAGCGGTACGATCGAGCTGTGAGGGGCCAGGTCCCTCATGTCCCGCGAGCTGCGAAGCAATGCGAAGGGCGGTCCGCGATCCATATTGAATCCCGAAAAGACCAGGGGAAAGCACATGGGTGATTTTGCATTCCGTCTTTTGGCACTGTTTGTCCTGACCGGTACGTCCTTCGCGGGGGGGGCGGAACCGGGCCCCGCGCTCCAGAAATCCTTTGTCTGGATCGCTTCGGTGCCGCCGGGCAAACAGGTGTATGCCGTGTTCCGCAAGACCATCGAACTTGCGGACGTGCCCGCGAAGGCGTCACTGCACCTCTTCGCCGATTCGCGTTACATGCTCTGGATCAATGGCCAATACGTCGAGCGGGGCCCTTGCCGGTTCGACCCGATCGCGCCGGAGTACGACACAATCGACGTGCGGACGTTCCTTCGGCCGGGCCCGAATGTCCTGGCGGTGCTGGTCCATCACTACGCGGACGGCAAACAAACCGGCCCGAGCGACTTCTGCGGCCGGATCATGCGACACCGACCGGGCCTGACGGCCAGGCTTGACTTGGTGGGCCCACAAGAACAGCCAAATTCGATTTCGACGGACAACACATGGCGGACCACTACCAAGACCCGTTTCCAGCCCTCGCCGCCCAGTTGGGCCGGAATCCCGGACAACATCAACGCCTCCCTCGACGAGGGCGACTGGACCCAGCCGTCGTTCGATGACGGGAAATGGGAAGCGGCACAGCCCATCGAAGGCGGCTCATGGGGACCATTGCGCCCCCGCGGTATCCCCCGGCTGCGGGAGACGCGGCTCACCGGCCTGACGGTCCTCGAACACTCCCGATCGTCCGGCGACGGGACCGCCCAATGGATCTGGACCCCGGAGAAGAACTATCCGAACCAGAAGGCGCCGCGATGGTCCGCACCGGAAGGTGTTCGCTTCTTTCGACGTACGTTTGACCTGCCGGCGGGCACAAAGGAGGTCATCCTCCATGTGACGGCCGACAACGAGTTCGACTGCTTCTTCAACGGCCACAAGGTGGGCGAGAACCACGGCGACATGAGTTCATGGACCCACATGCGACGGATCGACGCCACGAAACACGCCGTCGCCGGACGCAACGCGATCGCGATCCGGGCGATCAACAAGCACTACGGCGACATGTCGGACCCCGCCGGCGTGCTGGCCGTGGTGAGCTGGAAGACGGATCAGGCGGTCGGATCCCTGGTCAGCGACAAGGAGTGGAAGGGCGCCGCGCATCCGGCCGAAGGTTGGGAGTGTCTTGCGTACGATGATTCCACATGGGCGGCGGTCCTCGCGCTCTGCCCCTACGGCCAGGGTGCCTGGCAAAAGAACATTCAGCACTACCCCGCGCTGCGCGAGCACATCAGGAATGAGCCGGCCCCGTTGTCCGACGTTCTGCCCCTGGACCTCACCGCCGGACACGAACTGATCGTCGACGCAGGGGTCAGCGAGCAGGCCTACTCGATCCTCGACTTCAACGCCGACGCCGACAGCCGGCTGGAACTCGTCTACGCCCAGCGATTCCGGGACTCAGGCAATACTCCGGCCCAATTCGAAAACCAGCGATGCCGATATGTCGCCCGCGCCGGAAGGCAGACCTACATGGGCGGCGATACCTTCGGCTTCAAATACCTGGTGATTCGCATCCAGACCGGACGGATCCGCCTGCACGACGTGGCGATCGTCAGTCGTCGATACCCGTTCGATTGCGTCGGGAAGTTCGTCTGCAGCGATCCGGCGTTGACAAAATTGTGGCAGATTTGCATGCACACCGTTCTCGTGTGCAGCGAGGACGCCTACGTTGATTGCGCGACGCGCGAGCGCGTGGAGTGGATGGGCGATGCGTATGGCGACACCTATCCCGCTACTCGTGTCGCGCTGGCCGGACCGGGCGACGACGGCAAGCCGCGTCTGGCCGATCCCCGATTGATGCGAAACATGCTGCGGCACATCGGTCAGAGCTGTCAGCCCGACGGCCGCTTGAAGGCGCATCATCCTTCCGACCGATGGGACATCCACGGATACATCGAGGACTACTCGTGTCTGTGGGTCAACGCCCTCCGGCAGTACGGCGACAACACGGGCGACCTCGACCTGGCCCGCGAGCTGTGGCCGTCGCTCACCGCGCAGATGAAGTGGTTCCTCGACCATCGCACGGAACGTGGACTGGTCAAGGCCCGCGAGTTCATCTTTCCGGGCAATCCCCTGGCCTACAAGACGTGCGAGGGCGCCTCGCTGAACGCCTACGTCTATCACGCCCTGCGGGATTCGGCCTATCTGGCGAGCCGGCTCGGTCATGAGGCCGATGCGGCCCGCTATGGCGAGGCGGCAGAGGCGCTGGCCAAGAGCGTCAACACCCATCTGTGGGACCCCACCTGCGGCGCCTACTTCGGCTCAATCACCGAAGGCGCCAAGACGCCGCCCACCGCACACGCCGTCGCACTGTGTCTGTATCACGACATCGTCCCGGCCCATCGCCTGGAGGCCGCCCGACGGTGGCTGTTGGCGAACCACAAAAAGGAGGGATTTGCCCCGTACACCCATCACTTCCTATGGCGAGAGCTCTATCGCGTGGATACCGACGCGCTCGACCGTGAGGTGCTCGACCTGATGCGAACGCGGTGGGCGCCGATGATTCAGGGTGAGACGGGCACCGTCTGGGAGAGTTTCGGTGGCGGCGAGTACATTCATCAGATGGGTGCCCCGCCCGCCTATTACCTCAGCGCGTACGTCCTGGGCGTGCGCGTCGACGGACCCGTGTCGGCCAAACGGATCCTCATCGAACCGCGGCTCGGAGATCTGAAGGAGGCCTCCGGCACCGTCGTCACCGAATTGGGCCTGGTGCCGATTTCGTGGAAGCGATCCGCCGACGGCACATCCCTCGAATTCAGCTTCGAGGTTCCCAATGAGGTGACCGCAACGGTCGCGATCCCTCGAATCTCGAACAACTCGACGCTCGCCTTGAACGACAAGACGCTGGCGTCGGACGGAAAGCCCACCGGTCCGGATACATCCATCCGTGGCCGGTTCCTTGTGACCCAAGTTGGTCCGGGTCGATATGCCGGGCGAATCGTCGGGAGGCGTTGAGTCACGGTTGCCGAAGCCGGGCCAAGGCTTCGGGCGGCGCATACCGAAACGAGGAATCGCAATTGCCTTCTTGAGGACAGAAGATGAGCCAATACCCCCATTTGCAGTCCATACGACGGCCCTCGCAAGGTCGAGCGGGGGATTGGCTCGGCGAGGCGAGACCTTTATGATGCCGTGCACCACCGTCTTCTCCTCAGCGGCGTCTCCGGCAAGGCGAGGCTTGTGCTGCCTGCCGAGCGTGCCGTCGTTGTGGGGACGGTTCCTAAAGGCGGTACTGCAGCCCGCGAG
Organism: uncultured Planctomycetales bacterium; assembly: GCA_964596165.1. GTDB lineage: Bacteria > Planctomycetota > Phycisphaerae > UBA1845 > JAFGLZ01 > CAYUQT01. The sequence continues at coordinate 4,511 of CAZQTW010000036.1, forward strand.
AGGACGACCTTACGGATCGACGGCATCGTCGTCGACGATAAGGCCGACGCTTCATGAGAGGACCTCGTATGTCCAAGCTCATTGACCTGACGCACCCGCTCGAACACGACCAGCCGAACTTCCCGTATGACCCGAAGATCAGCGTGGTCGTCCACAACACGATCGCGTCGATCGGCTACAACATCACGCAGATCAGCATGTCGACGCATCAGGGCACGCACTTGGATGTGCCCTTCCACTTCTTCGACGACGGCAAGACGCTCGACAAGATGCCGCTGGATCGGTTCTACGGACCGGCGACCCTGATCGATTTCGCCCCCGGCGGGCATCTGGAACCCAAGACGCCGCTGACCGTCGAGATGTTTCAACGGCACCAGGGCAAGTTCACGCCCGGCGCCAAAGTAATCATCCGAACGGGCTGGGACTACATGTTCGGCTCGCCGCGATTCTTCACGGATTTCCCCACGCTGACGCTCGACGCGGCCCGCTGGATCGCCTCTCGACGGATCGGCCTGCTCGGCATGGACATGCCGACGCCAAGCGTCGATTGGATGGAGTGCCACCACATTCTGCTGGGCAAGGGCCTCGAATGCGTCCTGATCGAGGCGCTGACGAATCTCGACAAACTGCCGGAGCACTTCACGCTCATCGGCTTTCCGCTCAACATCAAGGGCCGCGACGGATCGCCCATCCGGGCCGTCGCGGTGGTGGATGGATGACACATCGCGCTGGGCCGTCGGACTGCGAACGACAACCGGCGGCATCGAACGCCTCAACCCGTTTCAGGAGATCACTTCCATGCAGGGACTACAAGGCAAGGCGGCGATTGTGACCGGGGGATCAACGGGCATCGGCAGGGCGATTGTGGAGGCCTTGTGCGAAGAGGGGGTGTCCGTCACGTTCAGCGGCATCAGCGACGGCGGGCTCACAACCGTGAAAGAGTTGCTCAGCAAGGGCTGGCCGGTGCAGTTTGTCCGGGGCGACATGGCCGACAAGGCGTTCTGCAAAAAGCTGGCGGACGCGGCGATCGCCCAATGGGGCAAGGTCGACTTCCTGGTCAACAACGCATTCTCCTTCATCGCCAAGGGCCTCGACGCAACCCGCGACGACTGGCTGCGGATGATGACCGTCGGTCCGATCGGCTACGCCACCATGGCCCAATGCGTCGTTGAGTCGATGAAGCGGCAGGGAGGCGGATCGATCGTCAACCTGTCGAGCATCTCAGCCCACATCGCCCAGCCGAACCGCTGGACCTACAACGCCGCAAAGGGAGCCGTGAACCAACTCACACGTTGCATGGCGCTGGACCTCTCGCCCTTCAACATCCGCGTGAACACCGTGAGCCCCGGCTGGATCTGGACCCGCGAGGTGGACAAGGCGGCCGGCGGCGACCGCGCCAAGTGGGGGCCGGTCTGGGGCAAGTTCCACATGCTGCGACGACTCGGTGAGACCCGAGAGGTGGCCACGGTGGTTCGGTTCCTGTGCAGCGACGAGGCGAGCTATATCACGGCCGCCGAGATTCCAGTCGACGGCGGTTACCTGGGGATGGGTTCGGAAGGACTGGGCGAGACCTCAAGCTTCGCCGGGTCGGAGTAGCGCATTTCCTTACGTTGCCGAAGGCGGCACCCTTTGGGGCGAGTGTACGATTCCGAAGCGCCTCCGGCCGGCGAGACGCCGGTCGACGGGAACGGGACGGTCGGTTACAACGTTGTCCGGTCGGGCATCATCGTGAACTCCCGCCGCGAAACGAGCGGCACACGAAACACGAATGGGACACGCACTCATGAAACGACGAGAGTTCCTTGTGGCGGGTCTGGCCGCCGTGGGCGAGCTGAAGGGCGGCAGGCTTCTGGCTCAGGCAACGGCCTCAGTGAGTACGCAAGCCGCTCGACCCAAGCCCAACCTCATCTTCCTGCTCGCCGATCAGTGGCGGGCCCAGGCCACCGGGTACAACGGCGATCCCAACGTCAAAACGCCTCATCTCGACGACTTCGCCCGCCGAAGCGTCAACTTCACGCACGCCATCTCGACCTGCCCCGTCTGCTCCCCGTATCGTGCCGGCCTGATGACCGGGCGATACCCATTGACCCACGGCGTCTTTCTCAACGACGTGCATCTGAACAACGAGGCCGTCTCGTTCGCGCAGGCCTTCCGGCAGGCCGGCTATCAGACCGCCTACATCGGCAAGTGGCACCTGAACGGGCGGGGCCGATCGTCGTTCATCCCACGGGAGGACCGGCAGGGCTTCGAATACTGGAAGGCGCTGGAGTGTACGCACGAGTACAACCGGTCCGCCTACTACGCCGATGAGAACGTCAAACTGATGTGGGACGGCTACGACGCGATTGCCCAAACGCGGGACGCACAACAGTACGTCAGGGACCACCGCGAAAAACCATTCCTGCTGTTTCTATCCTGGGGACCGCCGCACAACCCCTACCACACCGCGCCCAAGCCCTACCGCGACATGTACGATCCGTCCAAGCTGACGCTGCGCCCCAATGTGCCCGCGGCAATGACGATCCGCGACGACCTTGCCGGCTATTACGCTCACATCTCCGCGCTCGACGACTGCCTGCGCGATCTCCTCCGCACCCTCCAGGAGTGCGGTCTGTACGACAACACCATGGTCGTCTTCACGTCCGACCACGGCGACATGCTGGGCTCGCAGGGACAGCACCGCAAGCAACGCCCTTACGACGAGTCCATCCGCGTCCCCTTGCTCGTCCGCTGGCCGGCCGGCCTTGGTACGGTGCCCCGCATCGTCGACATGCCGATCGGCACGCCCGACCTGATGCCCACGCTGCTCGGGCTCTGCGGCATCCCCATTCCCAAGACGGTCGAGGGACTGGATCTCTCCGGACACCTGAAGGGGGGGGCTCCGCCGGCCGACCCCGCCGCACTGATTGCCTGCTACGCCCCTTTCGGTGAATTCACCCGCGCCCAGGGCGGACGCGAATTCCGCGGCGTGCGAACCCGGCGGTACACCTACGTCCGCGACCTCAACGGCCCCTGGTTGTTGTTCGACAACCAAAGCGACCCCTATCAACTCCGCAATCTCATCGCCGATTCGGCCGCCACCTCGCTCCGGAAACGCTTGGATGCGACCTTGCGGCGAAAGCTCGAGTCGATGCATGACGAGTTCCGACCGGGCGAGGAGTACGTCAAGAAGTGGGGCTATGTCGTCGACAAGAACGGAACGGTGCCCTACAAGGGATGAGTCTCTCAGCCACGGCCATTCATGGCCACAGAGAGCACAAAAAAGGGCCGGAGAAGACTAATCTCAGCCACAGAGGGCACAAAGATCTCAGAAACATTGAGGTAGTGGTTGTTATCTCTGAGTCCTCTGTGTTCTCTGTGGCTAGAAACTAAGGTCTTTGGCCGGCCTCGGTGGCTGGGCTGTGATACGGAGGTTTCATGATGGTCCCCAAATTGCTTGTCCCCCCGACGATCATGTGGGCTGCTGTCGTATCTGCCGCTGCGTCGGATTCGGACGACGTCATCTCAGTGGCCGGATTGTGGCGGTTCAGCCTCGATCGCAACGACGTTGGGGTGAAGGAGCGATGGTTCGATCGCAAACTGACCGAGTCGGTCAAGTTGCCGGGCTCGCTCGCCGAAAACGGCATCGGCGACGACATCTCGGTGGACACGAAATGGACCGGCGGCATCGTCGACCGATCCTTCTTCACCGACAAGCGGTACGAGAAGTACCGCAAGCCGGGCAACGTCAAGGTGCCGTTCTGGCTGACACCCGTGAAGCACTACGTCGGCCCCGCCTGGTATCAGAAGGACGTGGAAATCCCGCAGACGTGGAAAGATATGCACGTCACGTTGTCTCTTGAACGTTGCCACTGGGAAACGCGGCTGTGGGTCGACGGACGCGAGGTGGGAACATGCAATAGTCTGACGACCCCTCACGAATACGACTTGGGTCCACTCAGGAGCGGCAAGCACGTGCTGACGCTTCGCGTGGACAATACCCCCAAGATTGATGTCGGGGTCAACGCGCACAGCATATCCGACCATACCCAGACCAATTGGAACGGCATCATCGGTCGGATCGAGCTTCGAGCCGCCGATCGGGTATGGATCCGGCACGTCTGGATTCGTCCTGATGTGGCCGGTCGAAAGGTCCTCGTTCGCCTGCGAGTCGGCAACCTCACCGGCGGCCGGACGCAAGGTACTGTTCTGCTGAATGCCCGCACCTCGAATACGGCCGCCCTGCACACCGCCGCGCCGAGATCGCAGCCGATTGGGGTCCCTGCGGGTCAATCCGATTTCGAGATCGAGTATCCCCTCGGTCCCGACGCCCTCCTGTGGGACGAATTCGCCCCGGCAGTCTACAACCTAAACGTGTCGCTGGAGGCTGCCGTCGGCGGTCAAACGCTGCGCGACGAGAAGTTCGTAACGTTCGGCCTACGCGAATTCAAACCCGCCGGCACGCGGTTCACGCTCAACGGCCGGCCCGTCTTCCTCCGCGGCACACTCGAATGCACCATCTTTCCGCTGACCGGCTATCCGCCGACGAACGTCGACGAATGGCGCAGGATCTATCGCATCTGCCGATCGCATGGCCTCAACCACATGCGATTCCATTCGAATTGCCCGCCTGAAGCCGCATTTGTCGCGGCCGACCTGGAAGGCTTTCTTCTCCAGGTCGAAGGCCCCCATTGGACGGCCGTCGGCGATGGCAAGCCCATCGACGCCTACGTCTATGCCGAGACCGACCGTATCCTCAAAACCTACGGTAATCATCCGTCGTTCGTCATGATGAACTACGGAAACGAACCGGCCGGCGCCAATCAGAAGCGATTCTTTGGCGACCTGATTCGGCACTGGAAGTCCACCGATGGCCGCCACGTCTACACCGGCGCGGCCGGCTGGCCCCAAATCCCCGAAAACGACTACCACATCACGCCCGCGCCCCGGATCCATGCCTGGGGCGCCGCGCTGGCCAGCCGCATCAACGCCAAGCCCCCCGAGACGATGACCGACTATCGCGATCACGTGGCCAAGAGCCCCGTCCCGATCGTCTCCCATGAGATCGGCCAGTGGTGCGTCTTCCCAAATTTCAAGGAGATCAGCAAGTACACAGGCGTGACGCGGGCCTGCAATTTCGAGATCTTCCGTGACTTCCTCACCGAGAATCACATGGCCGACCAGGCCGAGGCCTTCCTGATGGCCTCCGGCAAGCTCCAGACGCTCTGCTACAAGGAGGAGATCGAGTCGGCCCTCCGCACGCCGGGCTTCGGCGGCTTCCAGCTCCTCGATCTCCATGATTTTCCAGGGCAGGGCACGGCGCTCGTCGGTGTCCTCGACGCCTTCTGGGGCGAAAAAGGCTACGTCTCGCCGGCCGAGTACCGCCGGTTTGCCGGTCCGACGGTGCCGCTGGCGCGGATGCCCAAGCGGATCCTGACGAGCGATGAAACATTCACGGCCAATGCCGAGGTCGCCCACTTCGGCCCGGCGCCGCTCAAGGACGCCCGGCTTCACTGGACGGTGACAAGCGCGGGCGGCAAGACGGTCTCCTCCGACGATTGGCCGGGTCTGACAATCCCCATCGGCAACGGCACCTGGTTGGGCAGCATTGCTGTCTCGCTCAAGGACATAACCAAAGCGCAGAAGTTGAACCTGACAATCAGCATCGACGGAACCGACGCCGCCAACGACTGGGACTTCTGGGTCTATCCGGCAAAGGTCGACCTGACGCCAGGACCCGTGCAGATTGTGAACGCGTTGGATGACAAGGCGCAGGCGACGTTGAAGGCCGGCGGCAAGGTGATGCTGATCCCCGGTCCGAAGACGGCTCGTCCCGATCGATACGGCCGCATCCCGCCCGGCTTCTCGTCCATCTTCTGGAACACGGCATGGACCGGTCGCCAGGCGCCGCACACACTGGGAATCCTCTGCGATCCGAACCACCCAGCCTTTGCCGACTTCCCCACCGAATACCACAGTAACTGGCAGTGGTGGGAACTCGTCAGCCGCTCGCAGGCGATGATCCTCGACTCGCTGCCGCCGCAGTTCCGCCCCCTCGTCCAGGTGGTCGACGACTGGTTCACGTGTCGCCGCTTGGGGCTGGTGTTCGAGGCCAACGTGGGCGGGGGCAAGTTGTTGGTTTGCGGGATCGATCTGCAAAGCGATCTCGAGCGCCGCCCGGTCGCCCGCCAGATGCTTCACAGTCTGCTGAAGTACATGAACAGCGATGCCTTCAATCCCAAGGCCGAGCTAGGCCTCGCGGCAATCCGAGAACTGTTCGTCCCCGCACCGACGATGGCCGCATTGGACGCCAAGGTCGTCAAGGTCGACAGCGAGGCCCCCGGCTACCCCGCCGCCAATGTCATCGACGCCGATCCCAGAACATTCTGGCACACGCCGTGGGAACCGACCACGCCGGACTATCCGCATGAGATCCAGATCGACCTGGGAAAGGCCGTCCAACTGAAGGGATTCCGTTACCTGCCGCGCCAGGATATGCCCAATGGGCGCGTGTCGGAGTACGCTTTCTATGTGAGCCAGGGTGGTAAGGCTTGGGGTGAGCCGGTCGCCCGCGGCAAGTTTCCACGCAACCCGGACGAGAAACTGGTTATGTTTGACAGGCCCTGCCAAGGTCGATTCGTTCGCTTCGTGGCCCTGGCGGGCTTCAGCCGGGAGAAGTTCGTGTCGATGGCGGAACTGGACGTCATCCTCACCGACAACCCATAGGGACACGTCAGCCTGTGGCCGGCGGTTTCTGTGACGGCTGGCGACCCGCCGGCCGAACCAACCCATCGTTGCGACCGCCTCGCGCAATTACCCGGACAGGCTCCGGAACGTATCCGCATGCGATTGCGATCGGCTCCCCGGAACCGCCTTTGCTTCCGAGTCCGTGATCGCCTATCATGATTCGGCCGCGATTCAGCCGGATTCAAGGATCCTTCCCCGTGATCCTTCGGCCTCGGCGCGGGACCGAGGGCCGGTCCATCGGAAAGCGAGGCGCACAATGGAAGCACAGTCGGGACTCCTCATCCACACGATTCGTGATGTGACGGTCGTCAACTTTGAAGACTCCTCCATACTCGACACCGCGCAGATTCAGAAGATCGGCGAGGAGCTGTACCGACTGGTGGAGGTCAAGTACTGTAAACGGATGGTCCTCGATTTCACCAAAGTGCAATTCCTGTCCTCCTCGGCCCTGAGCGTCCTGCTCAACCTGCGAAACAAGTCCGAGGCCATCAAGGGTTCACTGGTGATCTGCGGAATGCGCAAAGACCTGATGAAGGTCTTCGAGATCACCAAGCTGAACAGACTGTTCAAATTCTGCGCAAACGAAGACGAGGCCTTGCATACCTTCGGCATCACGTCGGCCGGCTGAGCCTGATGGGTCGACCGTGCCCCGGAGAGTCGCGCCTCGCGGCATGCCTCCACGGCGGGTGTCGGACGTGGCCGAAGGGACGGCGGAATGGGCATGCGGATCTCCCGGCGACCGGTCAGACATCGGTCAAACAGCCCCAAATCGACCTGCGGCCGGCGGCGATCGTTCGGTTGCGCCTCGTCGACGGGCACCACGTGGCCGAAGCGGCCGCCGACCTCGGCCTCTCCCAGCGGGCGGTCGAGAACCGACGAACCAGACGCTCATGCCGTAACGGTCCAAGTGCCGATAAAATCAGCGGATGCGGTCCTGGAACGCGGCCTGTCCACGCACAGCCCTTGAATCGCTCCAGGCAAAGTAGCTACAATAGGTTATGAGCGGGGGTGCAATCGTAAGCTCCGGCATGGAGGCTAGCTATGGTTGCGCGGAAGCATCAGGGAACCATCGCGACGGAGTGCGCGACGGACTGTCCCTTTCGGGCGCGTAGTCAGACAACCGCGCATTGGATCATTGCGATTCTCTTGACGGTTGTTGCCACGTGCCTGGTGATCCGGATGGTGGACGGGACGAGTTGGCTGCCCGAAGCGAAGGCACAGACCGCCCGTCTTGGCGCCCACGGAATCTTTGCCTTCACCGGTCAACTGGGGGCGAGGACCTATGGGCTTTTCATGGTCGACGTCGACGCCGGCAATGTCTGGTGCTATGAATACATGCCGGAAAAGAGTAAACTGCGTTTGGTCGCGGGCCGGTCATTCTTGTACGATCGATACCTTGAGGAATTCAACACGGAGTCGCCCACGCCCGCCGAAGTGGCGCAACTGGTGGACCGCATGAGGGCTCACAAGGCCCGCGAGGCAGGCGCGACAAGACCGACCAAGACCGGCCAGGCCGACTAGGGCATCGAGTGGTCCGTTGGAGCAAGGGGGTAGTGTGATGGCCACCCAATTTCTCAGCATGAAAGAGGCCTGTGCCCGACTCGGAAAGACCGAGGATGAGGTCAAGGCCCTGGTTCGTGACGGCAAGCTCCGGGAGTTTCGAGATCGCGGGCAGTTGTTCTTCAAGGCCGATGACGTCGACCGAATAGGCGGTGGCGGCACCGGCGCTCCGCTAACGCCGGCCAAGCCGGGCGATAGTGTGGCCGGTGGAAGCAAGGCGGGCGGTTCCGCATTGGGCGGCAGCACGTTCGGCGATCTTGCCCTCAGCGACAGCCCCATCGGGGCAAGCCATGCGGGTTCACCGGCTGTGCCGAAGGCCAAGTCGGCGGATTCGGCGGCGGGCGGCCTCGACTTGGGAGGCAGCAGCGTGGGACTGTCCCCGAGCGGCTCCGGCGAATTGAAACTGGAGGCCCTCTCCGACGAGAAGGGCAAGCCGGAAAAACCGGACGTCGGCCTGAGCGGCTCCGATATGCTGACCTTGGACGAAATGGAGGACCTCGGCAAGAGCGGTTCTCGCGCGGGCAGCAAGGAAGATACCGTCATCAGCTCGGTCGGCATCAGTGTCTTCGATGATGACGAAATCCAGATCGATGTGGACCCCCTGGCCAAAACCCAGGTGTCCCCGTCGGTCGAGGATCAAATATCGTTGGAAGGTGTCGGCAGCGGCTCCGGGCTCTTGGACCTGACCCGCGAAAGTGACGACACGAGTCTCGGAGCCGAACTCCTGGACGAAATCTATCCCGGCGAAGAGGAGTCTACCGTCCAGGAAGATATGCCCACCGAGGTGGTTCCGGGGATGGGATTGCCGGCGGGGGCGGCGCCCGGTCCGGCCTATGCCACTGCCGCCGTCGCCGCACAGCCCTGGATGATGGCTGCCGCGCCCGTCGCGCCCGATCCGACGGCGAACGGCTTCATTGGCGTGATGATCGTCGGCGTGCTGATGCTGGGGCTGACCGGTACGGTGTTGGCGGCGGCGGTTCAGGGGATCGCGCCCGCGTTCCTGTCCATGCTCTACAGCCAGTGGATCATCATGACGGCCGGCGCCGTCGGGCTGTCCGGTGTGATCCTGGCCGTGGGCTGGTTGCTCGGCAAGCAATCGCAGGGCAAGAAACCGCAACCGGCGGCGAAGGCCGCAGCGCCCACGCCGGCCGAGGGAAAAAAGGACTAAGTCGCTCGTCCACGATGCGGTTTTGCACGGTCGGCCGCATCGCACGAATAGATGTCAGATCAGGGATCGTCTCTCAAGTTCATTGGACCTGAACGAGAAAGCGACGGACGCGCGAGGAGACGGCGATCGGGTTTCTGGGAACGACCAACTTGAAGGAGTCTCTGATGAGGACGCGGGCTGTCAGAATTGTCGTCGGGTTGTGTGCGCCGGTCATCTTGGCAAGCACCGGTTGCGTGTCCAAGGAGCAGTATGAGAAGCTCGATGCGGCCTATCGCAAGTGCAATGAGCACCGCGATCAGCTTCAGCAGGAATTGCAGGCGGAAAAGGATAACGTCGCCTCGTTGAACAATCAGTTGGCCGCCCTGAGGGATCAATTGGGGGGCAAGGACGGGGAGATGGCCAGACTCAGAAGCGAGAACGAGTCGTTGGCCGCCAAGCTCCGCGAGCTTGAGGCCGCCGCCAAGGGCGCGCTCGATCGGCCGATCCCCGAGCCCACCGTCATCGTTCGCAAGCTGCCGCCCGAACTGCACAAGGCGCTGCAGGACTTCGCCGCCAAGTACCCGCAAATGGTCGAATACGACGCCAAACGCGGAGCGGTCAAGTGGAAAGGTGACCTGCTCTTCGCGTTGGGCAGCGACGTCGTGAAGGACTCGGCCAAGGCGAGCCTCAAGGCGTTCGCCGACATCGCCAAGTCGTCGGCCGCGGCGAAGTTCGACGTGATTGTCGTCGGCCATACCGACAACGTTCGCATCGTCCGCGAGGATACCAAGAAGCAGCATCCGACGAACTGGCATCTGTCCGTTCACCGGTCGATTGCCGTGAACAACGTCCTGATCGGCGACGGCGTGCCGCCCTCCAAGACGGGCGTCATGGGATACGGCGAATACCGCCCCGTCGAACCGAACACCAGCGAGAAGGGGCGTCAGCAGAACCGCCGCGTCGAGATCTACCTGGTCAGCCGCGAGGTCTTGGGCGTCAGCAGCACCAACGGTGTCAACTGGCTGAAGGACGGGAGCCTGGCGTTCCTCCGCGTGAAGTAGGAACCGTCGCGATTCGCCCTCGGTATCAGATCTGACAGTCAACGTCCGCGCGGACTCAACGCGCCGACGGCACGCGGGAATACACCCCACGTACCGTCGGCGCGTTTGTTCTTGCGCCGGATGGCGAATGGCCCGGCGATTCATCCCTACGTTGTGCATGGTACCCGGTTGTTCCGGAACCCCTAGCGACGACTGAAAACACGTCTCGCTCAACGGCGGCATCCCGCCGCCGTTCTGCGATCGTGCCTGCGGGACTCCGTGGAAATGGGGGGGACTTCGCACACCCAGCCTTGAAGCCGTCGGGCTATGCTCACGTCGTCCCCACGTGACGGACAGCCGTGGCTCATCCCCCCTCGTGCTTTCGACGTTCCGTGCCTTCGTGATTTCGTCGTTGTGCTTATGACGGCTGGAAGCTGAGAGCCGACGAGTGACACCTTCTCCCCCCCTGCCACCTGACTCTCCACCCAATCAAGAAACACGGTCCTTCCGGTGTCACTGATCAAATGGGAACCAGCTTTTGTTGAGCGCCGATGTCCTTCTTCTATGTAGGGAAAGGCCGAACCCCAGCCCTTGCGGGTCGGCTCACGCACACGTCCCAACCGACCAGGTGAGACAATGCGACACAAAGGGAGACAGTTGAAACATCTGACATTCCCGCCACCTCGGATTTCCGATGCCCGAGTCAACCCGAGATGTGACGATGTCGAACAGAACAAGACACGCAACCGATCGAATCGGTCCATGCAACACCCCCCCATTTCTGTTGCATTTTGTTGCAAAGTGTTGCATTTTCCGACGACTGGAATCTGAAATAGGCCATGCGACGACAGGATCAATGGAAAAACTCAAAACAAGCAATCAGATGCCGAAGCGGCCTCCCCTCTTGAGCCCGGCGGCGGGGCAAGTCGCTCCTCGGCGGCTACCTTTCTTCGGTGATCTCGAAGATGCGTTCGGAATCGACGTCCGTCCGGATGGTCAGCGTCGCGCCCTTCCGCTCGACGTTGGCGTAACTCGTGCCGTCGCGTCGGACCGTCGCGCCGGTGGGGATGCCTTTGCAGACCAACTCGGTCTTGCCTTTGAAATCCGGCTTGCCCTTGAGCACGGTGAAACGGAGCGTGGGAGCGATGTACTCCGCCGACCGAACCAGGACGTTGGGGTAGTCCACCCGCGCGAGCGTGGGCGCCGAAAGGATCTTGTCGCGGGGTGTTCTATACAGCTTCCGCATCGAATCACCGTCAGTCGCGAGCGCGGCGGCCATGTTGCCCGTGACGGGAATTCGAAACGCGTTGCATGTGTGATAGCAGTAGCTTTCCTTGTGGCCATCGCCGTCCGTGTCAACCGGGCGGCCGAACTGGGCATCCATCCAGTTGATGATCTTCTTCACCGTCGGCCCCTCGGCCCCTTCGGCCTGAACGCCCGTGAGCGCCAGGAACGAGTTCGCCGCGCCGGGAGTCGGCTTGGCGCAGCAGGCAATCAGCGGATTGATCTCGGCGTACATTTGGTCGGGCGTCGGACTGGTCCACTTGCCGTTCTTGAGAAGGTACTCCCAACCCTGTCTGCAGAACGTTTCGTCGGGATACCACGGGTGTCCCCAGCCCAGGGCCCAGCCGTCGGCACCGCAGTCGCCGACGGGCATGAACAGGTCCTCTTTGGCCTTGTAGACCACGTACAGGAACGTCGTCGCGCCGGGCATGCGGTTCCGGAACTTCTTCGACATCCAGTCGAACCACTTGGCGTTGACCTTGGCGTACTCGGTGCCGTGCAAAAGGTCATGGATGAGGTAGGAGACCGAGCTGTGGCTGTTGCAATCGGCGAAGATCATGCCGGGTTCGCAGCAGACTCCTCCCGATCGGTTGGCCACGCTCTGCGTGTGCAGGCGTCGGATGGCCTTGTCGAGCGTGTAGTGGATCTTGCGACCGTCGCGCCAAACGAAGTCCCACCCCTGCTTGGAGTATCGCATGTCGCCGGTCATCAGCTCGTAGAGGCACATGAGCTGCGTCAGATGTCCGGTGTACATCACGTTCTCGTAGAGGCACGGGTCGGGCGGCGCATCCCCGTACTGCCAATAGTGCGTCACGTAGTGCCACACGCGGACGTCGATGATCCGTTCGCAGATGTCTCGAAGCTGCCTCTGGATGACCTCGCGGTAGGCGGGCGTCTTGGCCGCCATCGCCGTGCATCCGTAACCGCAGAAGGCGAGTTGGTACCTGAAGGCGGACACGTCGAACTGTTTGCCGTCGTCGAACCACTCAGGCCAAGGCGTCGCCTTGCGGTCGCTCAGGAACGTCAGGTAGCTGAACCACCGTTGAATCGCCAGTTCGCGATCGGACAGGCCAGGTTTCCAATCCGGCGCGGCTTGCGCGCGTCCGGCATTACACAGCCCGACGGCGCCCAAGACTATGACAAGACGCATGATCCTCATCATGAGATCCTCTCTGGGACGCTATTCCCCTGCCCCTGCGCACGACCAGTTCCCCCATTGTACAGTCATACGGCCTCATCCGAATCGGAGTGGCCGCGCTTTCAGAGGTCGTTTCGTTCTTCGTTGTTCGGGGGGCATTCTACACGAACGGCGGCAGATCCAAGTCCAATTCGAGCCGGTGCCATGCTCGGGCGGCACAACGACGCGGCCTCTCAACGCGGACCTTCAACGCTCGGCTCGCGCGTGCCGGCTGTAAGTTTTTTCGAATCAATGTGTTGCACTAAAAGGGCTTGCTGGTTCCGTCTTGTTTCGTCGAACAGTGAGGCATTCCGTTTTTCCGGACGCCCAGCAGAGGGCCTTCATGCAGACGACGGAATCTCGAGGGGGCAAGAGGGCTTTGTTGAAGCTTCCGAATCGCCCGAGCTTGCCCAACGGGTGTTGATTGAGGACAGAGAGCCGGAAAGGAGCGAATTTTTTACAGCTTCAATGTGACTTTCCGATAGCTAGTCTATAATAGTAGTGCGGATGCGGCGCGGCGGGAGCGCTAGAAGCATGCACTGCGGCAGTATTCTCCCCGAAGCAGAATCGGTCGAACGGTGTCGACCGGCTCCCCGACCCATAACCTGATCGAACGGGCAGAGGGAGGATCCCATGAGAACAAAGTCTGTGTGTGCGGGCCTGCTGATGGCGGGTCTCATGACGACGGGCTGCAATCTGCTGTCGTTGTGGAATCTGCTGCCGACAAACAAGACGGGGAAGGCCGGACTCTATCAATTCAAGTCGGCCGAGGAACTCAAGCAGTATCTGGCCGACCAGTATCGCGAGCGAACGACGTATCGAAACCGATGGGGAATAGAGACCTTGTTGCCGGTCATGTTTGTGGGCGGCGCGAACGCCGCCTCCGCCGACACCGGTAGCAAGAGCGGCGAAGTAGGTGGGGATCAGAGCGAGGACTACTCGACCACCAATCTGCAAGAGGAAGGGGTGGACGAAAGCGACATCATGAAGAACGATGCCGAACACGTCTACGCCCTCGATGCGAACGGCCTGCGGATCGCCAAGGTCAAGCCGGCCGAAGCCCTTGAGGAATTGGGGCGGCTCGATCTCGAAGGCTCGCCGGACAGCCTGTACCTGATGGGCGACCAAGCCGTCGCGCTGTCGCAAAAGTGGGGGAACTACGGCTGGTATTACACCCTCGATACCCGTTCGTCCGTCGCGCCCGTTTCCGAATCCGCCACGGGAAAGAATGAGGCGATCATCACGCTCATCGATGTGTCGGATCGCACTGCCCCCAGCGTGATCAAGACCTATCGATTGGAGGGCAACCTGGTCGACTCGCGCATGATCGACGGTCGGCTGCACGTCGTCATGACGATCACGCCGGACCTGCCCCCCGTCGAGAAGATCGTGGCCACTCCGCTCGAAGACATGCTTCCGGGTTATGTCGTGACGAATCAGCAGGGGGCGACGGTGAAGTCCGGCGTCATCACGGACTGGCCGGGCTTCTATCGTCCGGTCGATCCCGACGGATATGGAATCATTTCGGTGGTGACCATCAATACGACGGATCCGAACGCGGAAATGAAATCGGTGGCGCTGACCGCCGATCCGGGCGTGATCTACGCGTCCACGGAATCCCTATATCTGACGGACACCGACTGGGGGTACACGGACGCATCGTCCGAGAAAACGATCATCCACAAGTTCACGTTCGCCGACGATGGGGCCCGGTATGTCGCCAGCGGATCGGTTCCCGGACGCCCGCTCAACCAATTCTCGCTGGGCGAATATCAGGACTATTTGCGGATCGCGACGACGATTGGATTCGTCAGCAGGACCAACAGCACCTCGACGAACAACGTGTTTGTTCTGAGTGAGGGTGCCGACGGTCTGGAGACGGTGGGCGAGGTCCGCAACATCGCTCCGGGCGAGCAGATCTATTCCGCGCGATTCCTCGGTCCGCGGGGGTTCCTGGTGACCTTCCAGAAGATCGATCCGTTGTTCACGCTTGACCTGTCCGATCCCGCCAACCCGCGGGTGGTGGGCGAGTTGAAAGTGCCCGGCTACAGTGACTACATTCACCTGCTTGACGAGAACCACTTGCTGACGATTGGCAAGGACGCCGAGGCCACGGATCAGGGATTTGCCTGGTACCAAGGCGTGCAGTTGAGCGTCTTTGACATCCACAACTTCGCCGAGCCCAAGCTTCTGTGGAAGGAGATTATCGGCGGGCGCGGCACGGAATCGGAGGCCCTGCACAATCACAAGGCATTCAACTTCTTCAGGCCCAAGGACCTCTTGGCGATCCCGATCGAGCTTTACGAAGGAGGCCAGGGCGGTCCGACGTACGGGCAACATACCTTCAGCGGGTTGTACGTTTATCGGGTGACCGTGGCCGACGGGATTCAGTTGAAGGGACGCATTTCGACGATCGGCTCGGATGTCTCCCAGATTCCTGAATACGGGTGGTACTACTACAACGCCTGGACCCGCGGTGTGTTCATCGGGGATCACGTGTATGCGGTGACCGATCGGTTGATCCGGTCGGCCACGTCCGCCGATCCGAACACCGTGCTCGATACGTTGGAGTACGGCCGCTAGTCGGAGGAGAATGCAACGCCGACACGCTCGTCTCGGCACAAAACGACCCACCTGGAATCCAACGACGCCCCCGTTGATCGTTCGACCGACCGGGGGCGTCGTTTTTCTCACATCTGTTGGGAACCGCCTCGCGGCGTTCGCGTGTGGTTGTCAGGGGGGATACGCGCTTCGGAAGTCACGCGCCCTGCCGCCGTTGTCGGGTCCCATCAGGCTTTGTAGGCGCGGACCTCGTCCATGAGGCGGTTGGCCGACGAGGCGTCCGGGCAGTCCGCAACCTTGTAGAGCACGCCGCCGATGAGGCGTCGTTTGCGAAGCGCGTCGGTGAACTCGTCCCGTTGACACGAGACCACCAACGGTACGTCGCCGGCACGGGCGCGCAGATCGCCCAGCACGTCGAAGGCCCGGGGGTAACCGACGTCGTCGCCCAGATAGATCGCCTTGAGCCCCCGCAGGGTGGAGACAGCCGGCAGGAGATGCCGCCCGTTCCCGTGGATGTGGGCGACGCCGCCGTCGAAGCGGCCGAAGATCCGCTCGACCGGTTCACGGCCCCAGGTCTCGAAATCGGCTACGGACGTCATGTGGAACGGATCGACGCTTTCGCTGACAATTCGCCCGGGGATCCACTGGACCATGTTGCTGCACGTTCCCTTCCGGACTTGCACGTCGGCGCCAAAGAAGGTTTCCTGAATCATGACGTTCAACTCGAAAGCGAAATCGACGGCTTTTCGCACGAGGTCGGGCGACTCGTAGAGTGCCAAGTAGGTGTTCGTCGCGCCGATCAACTCATAGAGGAAGTTGAGACTGTCGATCAGGATGAAGTGGCTCACCCCAAACCGGCCTCGTGCGCCGCTCGCGTACACCTCAAGCTGCCGTCTGAAGCGGCGAAAGGCCTCGGATTCGGTGTTCACGGCGAGGGAGTCGAACGCCGACAGGTCGGTCAGCAGGGGAGGGACCATCGACGATATCCAGCCGTTCTCCGGATGGGCCATGTATCGCACCTCGCCGCCGACGGTCCCGCCGTAGAGTCCCTGATCGCATTCGCTCAGGTAGCACGAGGCAACGCCGTCGTCGAACACCTCGGCGCGACAGGACAGATGCGCATCCCAGAATGCGAACCGTTCGCCGGGGTCGGGATAGGCGGTGTAGCCGTCCTTGTATCGTTCCGCGAAGTCCCGCAAGGCAGGACTGGGCGTATCGACGACCGCGAAGACTCGGTCCAAGGCTCGTCTTTCGTAAAGGGATCGGAGCCTCTTGGAGACCTCATCAAAATGGGGACAGTAGGCCAGTGGACTTGCCGGAGACATGGTGCTCGGTCTGCCTTTCGTGAACTGCCACGGACTCGTCGCGCCGGGCAACCCCTCGCTATTCCTGCTTCGTGCATTCCGCTCGCGTCGGCGCGATCTTCAAAAACTGCGGTCGCAGGACCATGCATCGTGGGGCAGTCTAGCGCGTCCCCCGAGCGGCATCAAGCACGGCCCGGCGGGCGTTGATGGCGGAAGCATGCGGCCTACCGGGCGTCTTGAGCGGCCTGAAGGTGTGCCTGGTAGGTCTTGTTGCCGGGATACAGGTCGACGGCCTGTTGATAGTAGCCCTCGGCCGCCTCGTAGTCGCCGGCGTCGAAGAGCTGTGTGCCCATGGCGTCGTAAGCGCCGCCGAGACGACTGCGGTAGGTGGTGTTGTCCGGGGCCAGGTTGTGGGCGTTCTGGTAGCTTGCGATCGCCCAGCCGATGTCGCCCCGTTGCTCGTATCGGTCCCCAAGATTGTTGTAGGCTCGGGCAATCTCCGCGCGGACTTGGGTCTGATCGCTCGGCAACCCGGTCGATGCGTTACTGAGCTCGGCAAAGGCCTTCTCGATGTTGCCGCGTGTGAGCCACCATTGGGACAGGGCGGCATGCGCCAAGGCAAGTCCGCCACGTAAGGCGCCGGAAGATGCGTTGTACTCCAAGGCATTCTCGTAGTAGCGGATGGCGTCCTGTGCGTTTCCTTGCTGCAATGCCTTCGCGCCCATGTCGCCGTAAGCCAGCCCCACATCCTTACGATAGGATTCATTGACGGGGGATATCTCCGCCGCCTTCTTGAGTTCGGCGAGGGCCTCGGCGTGGTTGCCCTGTTTGCGCAGGGCATGACCGAGCAAATTGTGCGGCAGGCCAATGTCGGGTGTGGCGGCGGCGAGCGGCTTCAGACGTTCGACAAGCCGTGCGAGGGACCCCGCGTCGTCGGCGACGGCCAAGGCATTCTGATAGCTCAGAAAGGCCGGAACCACATAGCCTTCCTGCATCATCGCATCGCCCAGCTTGATGTGCGCCTCGGCATTGCCTTTGCTTCGGCTGGCGAGATAACCCAAAACGCGTATGGCCTGGGTTCGTTGTTCAGGCTGTTTGGCCAGTCGGTCCGCCTCGGCGAGTACCTCGTTGTCGGTCTTCTGCAGGAGCTTGACGTTGTCCAGGTCGTTGCGGAAACGCGTGCTCGTCGGGGCGAGCGAGGCGGCACGCGAGAACCAGTACTCCGCCGAGGGGTAATTGTTCAACGCCAGATAGCTCCGGCCGATCATGTGGGCGGCGGCCGCGTCTCGGCCGTTCTTTTTGAGCAGCCCCTCGGCGATCTTGCGGGCGCCTTGCGGGTCGCCCTTGCTAAGTGCTTCCGCAGCGGCCGTCAGCGCGCTGTTTCTGCTCTCATCTTGACGGCCGGCAGCGGTCGAGAGGGCGGTCAATTGAGCAACGGCATTGAGATGGAATCCGGCGACAGGCAGTGATTGGAGTGTTTCGTTGAATCTTTGCGCCCGGGCTTGTGCGTTGAGGTGTGTGTAATCGTTCGCGGAAAATGTGCCCCCCGCTGTGCCGGCCAGATCGAGCACGTCGACCGATGTGGCGTTCGAACCGGTGGAGGTTCGTGTGCCCATGCCGGTCCATGTGCCGATCAGGCCGGTTGTTGCGGATTGTGTCGCACCTACGTCCATGGGAGTAACCGGGCCAGGCCCCATAATCGGCCGACGACGCCGACAGTCCTGCTCCAGTACGAACGTACGATTCAACCTCCCACGTTGTCAAATCAGGGGCGATTATTCGCTCGGCTTGGCCTCATTATCGGTTCCGCCACCCGATTGGTGCATGATCATCTCCCGGGCGGCGGGAGTCAGACGTTTGCGGGCGTCCAATTCCAGGACGCCGTACATGGCCTCTTGGCGCTCCACCGCCCGCCGCAGGGCGAGCATCAATTGCTTGGCGGAGTAGTAGTTCAGCACCACGCGGTTGTTGATCTTGACGGGACCGCGCTGTCGGTCGGGCGGACCGGTCATCAGTACGAAATCGAGCACCACCTCCAAGGGCATGGGCGTCACCATGCACATGTTGGCGTAGCTCGTCGGAGTCGTCGAGGCGTCCAGCTCCAGGCGGATTGTCGCTTGTTGTGCGCCGGCATCCGTTGGGTTGGGAGTCGCGGGAGTGCTTTCCGTCGCCATGGTGTCCTCCTTGGCAAGGTATTGAACCGAACAGGAGGGAACGGATCCCTCCGAACCGGGAGCATTCTAACGATTTGCCGCCGCCGGAGCGACGGACGACTTGAACCTCATCCGATCAGCCAGGCGGCCAACAGGTCCACCGCCGCCTGAAGATCCTTCTTGTGGACCGACTCGACCACCGTGTGAACGTATCGGCAGGGGACGCTCAGGGCGATACTCCGTACACCGGCGCGCGATCGCTGGATTGCCGCCGTGTCCGTGCCGCCCCTCGGCAACAATTCGAGCTGGTAAGGAATCTTCTTGCGCTTCGCGACGGCGATCATCTCGTCGACGAGCTTTCGATCGCAGATAACCGAACTGTCCATCAGCTTGATCGCGACGCCCTTGCCGAATTGTGTGACACGCTCCTCGTTGGGGACGCCGGGCGTGTCGCAAGCGAGGGTGACATCGATACAGACGGCGATGTCGGGGTCGAGATCGAATGCGCCGGCACCTGCGCCGCGGAGTCCGACTTCCTCCTGCGCGGTGGCGCAGAAATAGATGTCGTATGCGCTCCGCTTGCCGACCCTTTCGATGGCGTTCAGGGCTACCCAACTGGCGATCCGGTTGTCCATGGACTTGCCGACATAGGCGTCGCCGACCGTTATCGTCTCTTGGGAGAGGGTGACGGGGTCGCCCACTTCGACAAGCTGTCTGACCTTCTTGGCGTCCATCATCAGGTCCACGTAGAACTCGTTGATCTGCGGGATCTTCTTGCGCTCCTCTTCCGTGAGTACGTGCGTGGGCTTGGTGGCGGGCATGAGGACGCCGATCAGGTCCTTACGGCCTTGCACGAGGACGCGTCGGGCGAAGAGGGTTCGCGTGTCAAACCCACCGACATTGACCACGCGAAGCCGTCCCAGCTCGTCGATAGCGGAGACATAGAAGCCGATCTCATCCATGTGACAGGCAATCATGACCCGGATGGGGCGGGAGCCACGGGCCGGCTTGCGCCCGGGCGCCTTGCGACAGATCAGGTTGCCCAGCACGTCCACGCGCTGCTCGTCGAACAGGTCTTGGGTGTGCTGTTTGAGGAAATCACGGACTCGTTCTTCACGGCCGGGCACGCCGGCCAGCTCCGTCAGGCGTTTAAGAAGTTTCATGGATTCTCCTGTCCCGGCAAGGCATGCGAGAAACCCCTTACCTTCGTCCGCGGTATAATACTTGAAAACACAACATGTTGCAGCAATACGGGCGTTAGTTGTTTTTTGACAGGGTTCGTCCGTATGCACCGTCTCATCAGGTAGATATGAACGTGACGCAATCGGCGGAACAGAACGCGGACCTGCCTCTCGTGGAGGCACTGATGCGTGGAGAGCCGCAGGCTCTTGGGGAGTTTATCCGTCGACACGAGAGGTGGGTCCGCGGGGTGATCTTCGGCGTCACGGGCCGGAACGATCTGGCCGACGATGTCGCGCAACAGGTTTGGACGACGGTCTGGCAGCAGATCGGCACACTGCGGGATCCCTCGGCGTGGCGTTCCTGGCTCTATCAACTTGTTCGACGGGTGTCTATCGATGCAAACAAGGGGTGGCGTCGAAGGCAACGTCGGGAGATTGTGACGAACGAGGAGCCTGCAATCCCGGCGCCGTCGTCCGATCGGCCGGACCGAGGACTGATTGCGAGCGAGCAGCATCGGCAGGTGATGCAGGCCATCCGGTCGCTTCCGCCGATCTATCGCGAGCCTTTTGTTCTGAAACACCTGGAGGGGTGGAGCTACGCGGAAATCGGGAGGGTGCTCAACCTGCCCGTGGATACGGTTGAAACACGGTTGATCCGGGCGAGGCGCATGCTTCGCGAATCGTTGCAGGGACTGTCATGAGGGAAACGGACGAACGCACAGAGCGACTGATCGGGAGGCATCTGGATGGGGAGTTGACGGCCGACGAACGGCACGAACTCAATCGCGAGTTGCTTCGCTCCGCGGCCGCACGGCGGATGCTGAGCGATTATGAGGCAAACGATCGGTTGGCAGCCGAGGTGATCGGCGCCGCGGCAAACGGTTGTTGGACCGTGAGCGGACCGTTGGCCGGTCATCGGCACGGCCGGCGAATCGTGATCGGGGGGGCTGTTTTGGGCGGGCTCGCTGCGGCTGCCGTGGTGATGATGGCGGTCGGTTTACCGTGGCAGCTTGGTCGACCGACCGTTCAGACTCGGGTCAACCCCATCGCGAACACGGCCGATTCACCGTATCCCGTGGTTGTCTCCGATGATCTGGTCTACACGAGCACCGATTGGCCTCACCATGGCGAGCGTCGGACGCACCGCGACTATGTGGGTGTCTACGATGAGGCCCAAGGTACGTTGTACATGATGGAGCTCAATCGGACCCGCACGGTGCGGGTTCCGGTCGCCGGCGACCTGTAATCGAGTGATTCATTGAGCGACGGCGTGGCCGCGTGCGTCGTCCTCAGCGTGATATGGGAGTGCGTGATATGAATCGGCTGCACCTGCTGAGTGTCACGAGTAGCGTAGCGGTGTCGTTAGGGGCGGCGGCATTCGGCGCCGAGGCGACGGCGTGGCTGGGAGCCCAGATCGGACCGGTTCCGAGGCCGTTGGATGCCCATCTGCTGCTCAACGGGCGCGGGGCGATGGTCTTGAACGTGGCCAAGGACAGCCCGGCGGACAAGTCGGGCTTGGAGCGGTTCGACGTCGTCCTGAAGTTCGGTCAGGACGATGTGACGAGTGTGGACCGGTTTATTGATCAGGTGGGGAGGAGTCAAGCCGGCAGCAAGGTGACTCTGCGAATCATCCATGAAGGAAAGGAGCAGGACGTCCAGGTGACCCTCTCCGCGCCGCCCTCAGGTAGGCCGGAATACAAGTATGAACCACTGCCGGACGGTCTCTTGGATGATCGGTGGGACGTTCGTGGAAAGGTATTCCGCAGGACCCCGCATGGGTGGCGAATGGAGGATCTCGGGGAATTCGACGACCTGCCTCGTCTGCCCGACGGTATGATGCCGCGTTTCAAACAGCGGCACGGTCAGTACTGGCTTGATGACACCCGCAAATCGGTGACGAAGTTCAAAGCCCATGTGAGCCGTGAAGGAAAGACCATCGATATCAGTGGGGGCGCGGACGGCCAGATCGTCGTCACGCGATCTCCGGGCAAGGACGGCACGCCTCAGACGGTTGTCTATGCGCGTCCGGACGATTTGCAACGGGCCGATCCCGAGGCCTACAAGGTGTATTTGGATGCCATCGGCAAGTCGGAGGATGGGGGTCTGAGCCGTTCGCCCACGAGCCAGGAGGCTCGACCTCCGTATCCGCGAGAGCGTTACCGGGAATGGATGAAGGATCTGGCCGATCGGCTGCCGAGTTTCGATCGCCGGCGTTTGAATGATCTTCTCGACGACCTGAAGAAGGACTGGGGTCCCGAACTCGACGCCGCGAAGAAGCAGATTCTCGAATTGGAGAAGAAGGTCCAGGATCAGATTGACCGCCTGTACCGGTCTCAGGAACGCAAGCCGGACTCGGAGGGAGGTGTCGCGGGGACCGAGCCGTCGACGCGCTTCGAAGTCGCCGCGGACGGCAAGATGACCGTGCATCTTCGCGACGGCGACAAGGTCTTGACGCTGCATTTCGACAACGTGGACCAGCTCAAGGCGAAGCGGCCGGATCTGTATCAGAAGTACGAGGCGATGGAGAAGAAACGCTAGCCCGCAGGCCAGTGACAACCGTCACGGCGGCTAGCCGGCGGTGTGCGGCCGGGCGGCTCAGACACGCGGATCGGATTGGTCGCCCGGCTGCCACTGTCCGTTCTCTCCGAGGATTTCGTGCGGTCGATAATCCGCCTTGTACGACATGGTGCGTGCCTCCCGCACGTAGAATCCCAGATAGTAGTAGGGGATGTGTCTCGCCCTGCACCACTCGATTTCCCAGAGGACGCTGAAGACTCCCGGACTGCGTCGGCTGAACTCGGGATCGAAGAAGAAGTACACCGTGCTGACCGCTCGGCGGGAGACGTCGATGATACCCGTTCCGATCAGCCGGTCGCCCAGCCGGTACGAGACCTCGAGGCTCCGCACGGGCGATCGATAAAGGAATCTGGCCAGGTCGTCGTAGTCGTCGCTCATGATTCCGTCGTGGCGGCCGTGGAGGTAGCCTGCGTACAGCCTCCATTTTTCCTCGGTAAGGCTTGGGCGGGCAACGTGGACCGTGACGTCACGATTTCGCCGCCAGACGCGGCGCTGCGATCGGCTTCGACGAAACGTCGCGGTCGGAACCCGGATGGGGACGCATTCGTTGCAGCCTTCGCAACGGGGGCGATAGAGCAGGCAACCGCTTCGCCGCCAGCCCATGTCCATGAACACATGATATCCCTCGGGGTCCAACGCACGGGCGACGAACACCTCTTCTCTGGCCTGTCGATTGGGCAAATACGGACACGGATGAGGCTCCGAGAGTGGCCAGACGATCTCTCGTAACAGCTCCTGGATGAGGACGGATTGACGTGGCACGTCTTCCATTCTATCCGGGGTGGGTCGTCGAAGCCCATCCCCTGTTTCTCCGACTCCATGGTCGCTACAATCCCCGTGGTGCCCCTTATCCGACGGCAAGCCGTGTGTCGGCTTTGAACCCTGAGGGAGACCGATCGTGCGCCAAGCATTTCCCATTTCGTTCTATGGCATGTTTCCGGTAGTGTTCATTTCGGTGTTTGCCTTTGCGGACGATTCGCTACGGCTGACCGGGGACGGTCGCTCATTGTGCACGATTGTCCGCGGCCGGGAGGATGATTTCGCCGCCGAGCGATTGGCTCGCTGGTTTGCCGACAAGACGGGGGTTAAGGTCGACGTGGCGCTCGCGGATCAATGGCAATGCGGCGATCCGGGTTGCGTCATCCTCGTGGGTAGCCCGACATCCAATTCCGTGCTTCGCCGAATTGCGGAGAAAGCAAGTCTGCGCGTGGATCCGGTCGAGCTGACGGATCAAGGGTACGTGGCCAAGCGAATTCGGCAGGACAATCGCGAGTGGCTGTTGCTTGCCGGCGGCGGACACGATGGGGCGATCCACGTCGTGGCCGACTTGATCCAGTGGCATCTGGTGGTTGAGGACAAGAACGCCTTCGTCGGATCGATCGATCAACGCCAGGTACCGCGGTTCAAGTACCGCTGGTTCTGGACGTGGGACAATCGCATGGATTGGGGCGGACCGGGCAAGCCGGTCACCGTGATGGGCGGTGGGACTTCGCACAAGAAGCCCGAAGCGTATCTAATCGACTACAAGCGGTGCGTCGACTATATGGCCGATCACAAGTTTAACGGCCTGATCATCTGGGGTTTCCTGCGAGATCATAACGGCGGCGTCCCGGCGGCTAAGGAACTCTGTCGATACGCCAGGCATCGCGGGGTTCGCATTTTGCCGGGCGTCGGCACCAGCGGTTATGCCGGCTACTACTACGAGGGCAAACACCCGTTCAACGCCGATACGTGGTTGAAGGAACACCCGGAATTGAGGGCCGTCGACAAGAACGGCCATCCCCGGAACGCACCCTGTCCGTCCAAGAAGGCCAACCAGGACTGGCTCGATCGCGGCGCCGAGTGGCTTTTCAAGGAGTTCGAGGTCGGCGGCGTGAACTTGGAGATGGGCGACTTCTTTGTTTGCTACTGCGACGACTGCAAGAAGGCGCGTGCCGCCATTCCGTCGGACGGGCCCGACTACTACAAGGACATGGCGATCTCGCACATGGTGACGCTTACGACGATGCGCAAGCTGGCGCCGTACGCGTGGCTGAGCTACGCGACGTACACCGGGTACAAGATCGAGATGGTGAAGAACCCGCCCAGGTTTCTTTCGATGATTCCGGAAGACTCTCTATGCCAGTGGACCCTGACGAGTATGGCCGCCAAGTTCCCGACCGACTTCCGGCCGATGGCCAGGCACAACGTGGGTTATCTGCACTGGTGCAACAGTTCCACGCATACTGAAAACGACTTCTACCTGGATCAGATCAGGCGGATCTGTCAGGCGGCGGCGACGGTGGGCTTCGAGGGGTTGGATACTTACGGCGAGCTCTCGGACGAGCGCCCCAATGCGGAGATCTTCTACCTGGCGTGGGAGGCGTGGCTTTGGAATCCGGACATGACGGTTGAGGAGTTCGTCGACCGGCGACTAGGGCGACTCTATGGCGGATCGGCGGCGGCGCGCAGACTGCTGGAGATCATCCCCTTGGTTCGGACGCGCCAACAGCGTGCCAATCCGACGGTCTGCGCCAAGGCCCGTGCGATGGCCGAGGCGGCCAGGGACTTGGCAGCGCCGACGGGCAAGGCACGATGGGACAGGCTGGTTGCCTTTCTTGACCAGCAGGAACGTTGGGCCAAGGAGGCGATCGAGAATTCGGCAAAGCAGGAAACGCAAGCTCGCGCGGGTACCAAGGTGGCAGTCCTCTCGGTCAAAGCGAGCGACGAGGACATTCGCAAGGGTTGGACGGCCGGCAAGGCGATCGACGGCGACGTCAGCGAACCCGGCGGGTTCTGGCTGACCCAGTCCACACATCCCAAGAAGGCTTGGATCGAGCTGACGCTTTCGCAGCCCAGTACGATCAACCGTGTTGTGGTGTACCACCAGCCCACCCCCGGCCACTACCGCAGTCTGGACTACACGGTGAGCGTTCAGTCTGAGGGCACGTGGAAGCAGGTCGCGGCGGTCAAGAACAACAAACAGACCGGCTGGGTAGCCCACTCGTTTGATGCCGTGACGACAGAAGCGGTTCGACTGGAGATCACACGGTCGATGTACGGCAACCGTATGGGTTTGGGCGAGATAGAGTTAAGATACAAGCCATAACGGACTTGACCAAAGTAGCTACAGTAGCTACCATTGAAGTATGAAATCTGTCGGCGTCAAGGTACTGAAGAACAATCTCAGCCGCTACCTTCGGATGGTCAAGGAGGGGGAGACAATTCTCATCACGGAGCGGGATGAGGTCATTGCCGAGATGCACGAGCCCACCGTGAAGTCGGCCACGCCGGCATCGCAATGGGAGGCATACTTGAACCGCCTCGAGCGAGAGGGCAGCCTGCGCAAAGCGACCCGCAAAGTGAGCAAGGTCCGATCACTGGTGGCCGGCAAGCCCAAGTGGCCTGAGGATCTTGACTGGAAGTCGATCTACGAAGATGTGAAATCGGACAGATTCTGAGCGATGCCCGCGTTCTTTGACTCCAGCGTACTGCTTTCGATACTCCTAAATGATGACGGTGCCGATCCGGCAATCCAGATCTGGGAAGAGAACCAGGATCGCGTGGCTTCTTCTCTCATGGAACTAGAGTGCATCTCCGTTCTGAGAAGAAGCGCCCGGCAATTCAGTCGAAGCTTGCCGAACACTTGGCTACGCGATCGGAAGACCGAGCTGGCCTCATACTTGGAGGAAGTATCCCTGAAACCGATCGATGCCGAGGTCGTTGAGACGGTGCGTCATGAAGACAAGCTAGGCAGTTGCCGAACGCTCGATGCCATCCACTTGGGCACGGCCCTCCTTTTCCAACGGGCTTCTGAAGAACCGTTTGTCATCTGTACCTTCGACCAAAGAATGGCGGGCGCCTGCAGGCTCCTGGGACTCCAGACGCTGCCGCAATAGGCCCAAGGAGGTCGCTCTCGGAACCGTCGCGTTCCCCTCGATTTCTCTCCTCATCGCCGGCGGGTTTTACCTTGAGAAGGAGGGCGGTATCATCGAAGCCCTCGGAACAGGGCACGGCGCATCAGGTGAACCGCCGTTGAGATTCGTGCGAGAGGCACTATGACGCTACATGTCTACAACACGCTGGGACGCGAGAAACAGGAGTTTCGGCCGTTGAACCCGCCGAAGGTGGGGATGTATGTCTGCGGGCCGACGGTGTATGGTCACGCGCACCTGGGGCATGCCAAGAGCTATGTCAGCTTTGACGTGGTCGTGAGGTACCTGCGTTATCTCGGGCATGAGGTGACTTACGTTCAGAACATCACCGACGTGGGGCATCTCACGGAGGACACCCAGGGGATGGCCGACGAGGGCGAGGACAAGATCGTCCGCGAGGCGAAGCGGCGCAACGCGCACCCGATGGCGGTAGTGGAGTTCTTCAAGCGGTCCTATTTTGAGGACATGGACGCGCTGAACATCCTTCGGCCTGACATCAGTCCGCACGCCTCGGCGCACATTCCGGAGCAGATCGAGTTGATTCAGACCCTGATCGACAAGGGACATGCCTACGTTGTCGGTAGCAAGGTATTCTTCGATATCAGTTCGTTCCCGGCTTACGGGAGGCTGAGCAATCGAAAGATCGACGAGATGCAGGGGGGCGCGCGGGTCGACGTCGATCCTGACAAGCGGCACGAGGGGGATTTCTATCTTTGGCGTCCGGCGGCGCCGGAGCACATACTGCAGTGGTCGAGTCCGTGGGGTCGGGGGTATCCGGGGTGGCACTTGGAATGCTCGGTGATGAGCATGAAATACCTCGGCCCGACGATCGACATTCACGGCGGGGGCCTGGAGAACCAGTTTCCGCATCACGAATGCGAGATCGCGCAGTCCGAGGCGGCCAACGGCTGCCCGTTTGTCAGATACTGGCTGCACAACGGCATGGTGACCGTCGACGGCACGAAGATGGGCAAGAGCCTGGGCAATTTCATTACGCTCAAGCAACTCTTCACCGGTGAGCATGAGCGGTTGAGCAAGGCCTACCATCCGCTGGTGGTACGGCAGTTCATTCTGGGCGGGCACTACGGCGGTCCGATGGACTTCAGCGACGAGGCACTGAAGGCGGCCGAGAGCGGATCCAAGCGCCTGCGCGAAGCGGTATTGGCTGTTCGGGAGGCAGCGGCGCGGGGACCTGCGGGGCCGGTGCCACAGGCTGTCCAACGGATACTGGATGAGGCCAGAGCGCGATTCGAAGAGTCGATGAACGACGACTTCAACACCGCCGCGGCCATGAGCGTGGTCTTCGAGCTGGTCAAGCAGGTCAATACGTTGCTCGCCTCCGGGATCACCCGCGATGCCGCCTTGGCGATCGACGCTACCTTCCGGCGGTTGGGCGGGGACGTGTTGGGCCTGGTGCCGGACAAGTACCCGGAGGAGGGCGCCGGCGGCGGCGAACTACTGACAGGGGCCATGCAGCTTCTGATCGATCTTCGCGCCGAGGCCCGCAAGGCCAAGAACTTCAAGCTGGCCGACGACATTCGCAACCGGCTGGTCGCCGCCGGCATCACGTTGGAGGACAAGCCGGACGGAACCATCTGGCGCAGGGCGTGAGGACGGACCGGATGATGGCGTCCCATTGCACGGAAGAAAGCCCATGGCGGATGCGACGGGGTGGGTTCGGCCGACCGGTTTTTCGTGACGGGGACAACAGCCAAGAGCCTGCTGAGACGAGATCCGCATAATCGTTCCGCATCTCGGCGAATCGATCCGTCGATATCAGGCAACGGCGAGTTCGATGGATCATCAGTTGAGCACATCTGACGGACACTCACCGGGGGTAGACTGTCGCCTGCTTGCGGTGGCGGGTGCGGTTGCCTTGTTGGTTTTCATCGCCTTTCTTCCCTGTCTTGACGCTGGGTTCGTTGACTGGGATGACGACAAGAACATCCTTGAGAACACCAACTTTCGCGGTCTGTGGCCCACGAATCTGTGGTGGATGCTCACTACGACGCACATGGGTCCTTATCAGCCCCTCAGTTGGCTCACGTTGGCGGTGGACTATTGTGTGTGGGGTTTGAATCCTCGCGGGTATCACCTGACGAACATCCTCCTGCACGCCGTGGGGGCCGCGGCCCTGTGTCTTGTGTGTTCGTCGGTTCTCACGGCATGGCGGGGCGAAGGTTCCGCGGTAGCTGAACGACGGTCTTATGCGCCGGTGGGTATTCTGCTTGGATCGGGAATGGCCTCCCTTGCTTGGGCCGTTCACCCCCAGCACGTCGAGTCGGTGGCCTGGGTGACCGAGCGTCGCGACGTGCTCTCCGGCGTGTTCTATTTCCTGTGTATTTGGGCATACCTTCAGGCCCATCGCTCGGGGCTTGGCGGTGCGTGGCGGAGTGGGTGGCAGAGGATCTCGTTGGTTTGTTGCGGACTTGCCCTGCTTAGCAAGGCGACCACGGCGAGCTTGCCGGTGGTTCTTATCTTGCTGGACATTTGTCCCCTGAAGCGATTGAGCCCGAGACCCTGGGAGTGGCTTCGCCGGTCCCAGTGGCATGTTCTTTCGGAGAAGGTGAACCACGTGTTGTTTTGCGTGCTGGCAGTTCTTGTGGGTTTCGTCGGGCAGTCGCGGGCCGGAGCGCTGAAGTCGCTGGAGCAGGTAGGCGCCGCGGAACGGTTGGCGGTTGCGTTTCACTCGATCTTCTTCTATGTCGGTAAGACCGTTTGGCCTGAAGGGTTGTCGCCACTTTATCCCCGTCCGGAAGAGATCCGTTTGACGGAGCCCCGATTCCTTTGGCCGTTCCTCGTTGTGATCGGCCTCACGGTGGTAGGGGTCGCGTTGGCGCGTCGGTTCCCCGGCGGTCTAGCGGCATGGATCTGCTACGTCGTCACTCTGTCGCCGGTGTGCGGGTTTGTCACGATTGGTGACGAACTGGTTGCCGATCGTTACAGCTACTTGCCGACGGCAGGGTTATTCGTGTTGGCGGGTGGGTTGATCTGGTCGGTTTGGTCGAGCCCGGTCGGCGGATCGGCGAGGCGATTGCGGCAGGCTGCTGTTGTCATCGTGATTCCCATCGTGCTTTTCCGGAGCGTGTCGGAGTCGCGTCAGGTCATGAGAGTCTGGAAGGACAGCCTGTCGCTTTGGACCCACGCGACACAGCAGTGTCCGGAATCGCACAAGGCCTGGAACAATCTTGGTGCCGCGCTGGTCAAGGCCGGGTCTTTTTCGCAGGGTGAAGAGGCCTGTCGCAAAGCCGTGTCGCTCAAGCCCGACTACGCGACCGGCTACCACAATCTGGGAATTGCATTGATTCGTCAGGGTCGGTATCGGGAGGCCAAGGGGGTTTTGGAAGAGTCGGTGCGACTGGATCCGACCTACGCTCGCGCGCACGGGACTCTGGGTTCGCTGCTGGCCATGTGGCTGGACGAACCCGCCGGTGCGATTGAGCATCTGGAGACGGCATTGAGGCTTGATCCCAAAGGCATGGTTCGCGTGCACCACCTTCTGGGCAACGCCTATCGTACGTTGGGTCAATATGATACCGCCGCCCAGGTCTACCGTGCGTCGATGCGGGCGAATCCAAGGCCCGCGAACCTGGTGGTAAACCTCGCGGCGCTTGTGGATGTCTACCTAAGCCAGGATCGTTTGGACGACGCGACGACTGCGGCGGAACAAGGTCTTCGTATTGCCCCGAACGCGGCGGAGAGTCAGTACGCCATGGCCCAGGTGATGGCTCGACGGGGCCGGCCTGTCGAGGCCGTCGAGCTATTGCGTGCGGCGATAACCGTCGAAGCATTCTTTCTGGAGCGTTCACGAACGGACCCTCACCTCCGGGAGCTGCGAGAAAACCCTGTCTTTGATCGAATGATCGGGCAATTGTCGTCCGCCACGAAGCCCTTCGGGGGAACGAGTCGGGCTGCGGATTGAGCGTTTGCCGCTGTTCCGACGACGCACCGATGAATCGTGCTGTCGGACGGGGACTATGGTTCCGTCGCCTGCTTGAGTCTTTCGGTCAAGGTATTGAGCTGATACGGTTTCTGGATGAAGCCGGCCAATCCCCGACCCGTGAATCGGCCGGCAAGGTCGTGCTCGCCATATCCGCTGGAAAGGATCACGCGGACGCCCGGATGGATTCTTTTCAATTCCTGAAACGTTTCTTCTCCGTCCATTTGGGGCATGGTGAGATCGAGCAACACGCAGACGATGTCCTTCCGGTGCTTTCGGAAGATTTCGATGGCTTCACGTCCGTTGGAGGCCGTCAATACGGTGAAGCCCAGGTGTTCCGCCATGCGCTTGGCAATGATTCTGACGGGCTCTTCATCATCGACGATCAGGAGGCTGCCTCTTCCTCTCCAGGTTTCGACGGGTCGTGACTCCCGCCGTGTCTCGGAGGCTGTTCGATCGCTTGCCGGAAACAGAATCCGGAAGGTGGTGCCTCGGTGAGGCTCGCTGTAGACCTTGATGGCTCCTTTGTGGCCTCGAACGATGCCCAGGACGGCGGCCAGACCCAACCCGCGACCGGCGAACTTGGTCGAGAAGAAGGGATCGAAGATGCGTCCGACCGTTTCTCTGTCCATGCCGCAGCCCGTGTCGGCGACCTCGAGGAATACGTAGCGTCCTTCCCGGAGTTGCTCGCCGAGGTAGGTCCCGGCCAGGTACTTGGGGTCGCAGTCCGTCACACCGGTTGACACGGAGATGACGCCGGGGCGGTCGCCGAGGGCCTCGGAGGCATTCACGATGAGGTTCATGATCACCTGGCGAATCTGAGTCGCATCGGCATCAATGGCCGGCAGTTTCGGCTCGGAGTGATACTGGATGGTCGCCTTCTTCGATATGGAGATCTCGAGCATGTGGGTCATTTCTTCGACCAGGCGTGTGAGGTTGATCGGTTCGACGACGAACCGACCTTTCCCCGCGTAGGCCAGCATCTGTTTGCACAGGTCGGCCGCTCGGTGTGCAGCCTTGGCGATTTCGGCGAGACTCGCTCGCCCCGGAGATTCGATCGACATTTCCGTCAACGCCAGATCGGCATGCCCCAGAATGGCCGTCAGCAGGTTGTTGAAGTCGTGGGCAATGCCGCCCGCGAGGAGGCCGAGGCTTTCGAGCTTCTGCGCGTGCTGGATTTGCGCCTCCAGCTTCCGGCGTTCCTCCTCGGCTCGTTTTCGTTCCGTCAGGTCGCGAGCGAAGGCGAAATTGTATTCCTTGCCGCCAAACTCAAGATGGTTGACGGTCAGTTCGACGGGGAACACACTACCGTCTTTGCGTCGATGGACGCTTTCAAAGGAGAAGGATTTTCGTTCCCGGATTTCCTGCCAGTGACTGGGCCACCGTTCGCGCGGGAAACTGGGGTCGATGTCGGGAACGCTGAGGTTCAGCAATTCGTCGCGGGTGTATCCCAAGGAACGACATGCCGCCTCGCTAACATAGAGGAAACGGGCGTCCGGGCCGATCCAGAACGCGGCGTCCGATGCGTGGTCAACGGAGAACTGTGTCAGTCGGAGGGACTCTTCCATGCGTCTGCGGTCGGTGATGTCCAGCGCCGTGAAGGTGACGCCGGCCGACAGATCATTGGAATCGAGAGGCGTCGAGCTCAGCAGGATGTCGATGATGGATCCGTCCTTACGTCGCCACCGCGTTTCCACGGTTCCCGTGCCGCGTTGACGGATCCGTTCGTACTTGACGCGGCCGACGTAGTCATAGTCGGCCTCGGTCGGGTAGAGCATTCTGGAGTTCCGACCCAGCAGTTCTTCTCGAGCGTAACCGACCATTTCGCAGAGGCGGTCGTTGACTTCGCGGATGACCCTATTGACAGCCGTTCCGATGCCCACCGGCGCTGCAAGGAAGATGCTTCTCAGCTTGGCCTCTCGAGATTGCAGTTCTTCTTCCGCTTGTTTTCGTTCCGTGATGTCGCGGATAATGCCGTCGTAGGAGCGAAGGTTTCCCTCGGCGTCGAAATGGAGTACCGTCGTGTTTGACACCCATCGGGTGGATCCGTCTTTTCGAATGATACGGTGTTCGAGGGGGGCGACCGTCCTGCCGGCCAAGACTTGGCGGGCCTGTTCGGTGACGGCCTGACGATCTCGTTCGTCAACCATCCGGAACCAGAGATACGGGTCGGCCGCGAACTCCTCGCTGGTATACCCCGTCACGGCAACGCAGGCCGGTCCGTGGAACGTGTCCAGGGCGTGTCCGTTTTCCACGCTCACCGTATAGATGTAGTCTGCCACGGACTCCAGGATACGTCGGTAGCGCTCCTGTGTGTCGGCGAGGGGCACATCCGCCTTGCGTCGCATCCCCTCCAGGTGTTCGAGTTCAGCGATGCGACGGCGCAATTCGCCGTTCTCATCAAGCAGTTCCTGTTTCGTCTTGGGGTCTTGCTTGGACATGATCGCACCCGAGTCAAAGCACGACGTTCAAGAAGATGACGACGGCGAATCTGCTCGGGTCATTCTACTCCCGTTTGCGCGCCGGCGACACTACCGGCTGAGTGAGGCACATCGCGGCAACGGCCGTCGACGCGCGGGCACCTTCGAGAGGGGTGAACGTTGTTTCCTCGGTCGTCGGGCCCTGACCGGGGCCGTGCTCGGTTGTTGCGGCAGGTGTTTAGCCCACGGGCCTCGGGCGGCGGCGCGGCCGGAAGCGACACGGCCAAGTCGTTCAACCGCGTTCCGGTCGTGATCACGGTTATGCGGGATGCACGTTGCCGTCACCACGATGCCGGGACTCTCGAAAGGCTTGACGTGTCGGGCCGCTCCAGTCAAGCTTCGTAAGCGGGACGAGAATGGATCGCGTTCAGCGGGCTCGTCCGTCAGGAGCAATACCATGGCATCATACGGCAAGGATTCGTTGAATCGCGAGCAGAGTACGTCGATCGACCGGCGAGAGTTTGTCGGACGGCTGGCGGGAGGCGCGGCGGCGCTCGCACTGGCGGGCCGCGGGGTCGCTCAAGCGGCCGATTCGGAATCGCCCAAGCACGTCCTCGGAGCCCAGTTGTACACGGTTCGCCAAAGCACCAAGACGATTGCGGATCTTCGCGAGGCTCTCAAGAAGGTTGCTCGAATCGGCTACACGGCCGTTCAAGCGTCGGGTCTTGGGCCGATGGATCCGAAGGAGGTGGCGGATGCGGCGAAAGAGGCCGGCGTGGCCATCGCCGCGATTCACGCGGATTGGCCGGGCCTGTGTAAGGACACCGATCGCGTCATCGCCGAGATGAAGCTGTTTCAATGCGAACACGCGGCGATCGGTGGGTTGCCGGGTGAGTACCATACGCTGGATGGGATCAAGCGATTCGCCGGCGAACTTCCGCCCGTGGCCGAGAAGCTTGCCGCCAACGGGATCACCTTCTCCTACCACAATCATGCCCACGAGCTTGCCCGGTGCGGTAAGAAGACATGGCTCGAGACGCTGTACGAGCAGATCGATCCGAAGCACCTCAAGGCGGAGATCGATACGCACTGGATTCAACGAGGGGGCGGCGATCCGGCGGCGTGGGTTCGCCGGTATCCGGGGCGGCAGCCGTTGTTGCACCTTAAGGACATGGCCGTTACGCCCCGGGGTGAACCCCGGTTCGCGGAGATCGGTGAGGGCAACATGAACTGGCCGGCGATCCTCGATGCGGCAAAGGCGGCGGGCGTTCGGTGGTATCTGGTCGAGCAGGACGATTGCTACGGCCGCGACCCGTTTGAATCACTGGCGATTAGCTATCGGAATCTCCGCGAGATGGGGCTGAGCTGAGGCCGAGATCAGCGGCGGCGAGCAACGGGTTGTGGGTTGCGTCTTCGGCACCTTCCTGGACTGAGGGACGTCGAAAGGCGGAAACGGTAACGGATTGAAGGCCCGCGTGGCGGGCTTGTCGTAGAAGACGAAGTCCGCAAAGTCGGAGAAGGGCCTTCCAGTCGCCGGGCGTCATGTCATGCCCGCCGGGGCGGAAGTAGACGCCGTTTCTATTCGGCTGACCGAGCCAATCAAAGACAGGTTGAGCGGCCTGATAGGCGCGTTGTGCGCCCAGGGGGTTGGCCCACAGGTCTCCGGTGGCCTCCAGGCTTGAGGTTCGGCGCAAAGCGCGATCGACGTCAGCCCCAATGCAAAGGCCGCCAGGCTCATGTTACGATCCTGCCTTCTCTTGGACGGAGGCATTCATCTTCCTTATATGCTGCCGGATCATCTCGTCCCTGGCGTTCGCGTAGCTGGGCCAGTTGGCATGTGTCATCATGGGTTCGTTGATCATTCGCTTGGGGCCTTTGAGGTTGTTGAATGCGGCGTAGACGCTGGTCGGTCGGCAGGTATCGTCGATGAAGCCGACGGAGACGACGGCCTCGGCCCGCGTTCGCGCGGCGAAGTTCATGGCGTCGAAGTACCTGGCGGCCTGGAGGACCTTGGGATCAGGCGTGCCGTCCGCTCCTCGCGGCACGAGCCGCGGCCAGCCGTTGACCTTTCCGGTATGGTCGCACATGGCGGGGACGTTTGCGGCAAACGCCGTCACCCTGGGTTCCAACCCGGCGGCCACGATGGACTGTCCGCCGCCCTGGCTGGATCCGTGGACGATGAGCGTGCGTCCGTCCCACTCGGGTTGTGAGGTGAGGAATTCCATCGCACGGATCAACCTGAGATACATGCCGAGAAAGTAGTAGGTGTCGCGACTCTCGCGGCCTTCCAGTCGATAGTTCTTGAGTTTTCCGTTGGCCAATTCGGCATAAAACGCCTTGGGTTGACCGTTCGGTATTCCGTGTGCGTTGATGTCCATTCCCAACGCACCGAATCTCGCATTGCTTACGGCGGCGGACAGATTTGAGCTGGCTACACCGGCACCGTGAACCGAGAGGATGGCCGGCAGGCTCTTCGGCTTGGCGCCCTTGGGGCGAGCGAGGTAGCCCGAGACCGGCATTCCGCCCAGACACTGGATCCGGACGTCAAAGCACTCCAGGTCGTCCTGGGGCGAGGGGACCGGCGTCAGCACCGGGTCCATCGGTACCTCGGACAGTTTTCGCTTCTGTTCCGACCAGAAGGCGTCGAAGTCGTCGGGCGGCGGCATGCTCGGCTTGATCCGGAGCGGATCGACGCCTGCTGCGGCCGTGGCGGAATGCTTTTTGCCTCGTGAGTCCACATAGGTGACTTGGCAGCGGAGGAACCCCGGGGCGTCCAGCTTTCCAGTGATCGGGGGAATTTCTCCTGTGACGGGCAACGTACCACCGGCGAGTCTGTCCTCGCCGTCGTTTGTGAGGACATAGGTGATCTTGCGTTCGGCAGCGCCCGTTTCCTCCCGGATCACAGATACCTTGAAGGCCACGGTCTCACCGGCGTGGTACGTCGCATCCGGCCGATCGGTGACGACTTTGACCGGGATCGGACCTGTGGTAGGCTTTGATTGTGCCAGTACCAGCGTCGGGATGACGAGGCAGATGAACCCACGTGTGACGAACGGTAACCTCATGTCCATGTCTCCTGGTGGCTCCTTTGATCGGGTGTTGCTCTCATTTCCGCTGCTTCACAGTTCGAATCTGATTGACGGCTTCGACTTCGCCGGGCACATCGGATAGGGTACATTGACGACCGGAGGTTGTCGAAGGGATACGGAGGACCGAGTACCATGAGATCACTCCATCTCTTTCTGGGTGCGACTGCGGTAGCGTTCACTTCGGCGTGCGTCACCGGGGCGGAAGGCGGAGTGCAGCAGGTGGAGATCAACTATCCCAAGGCTGAACACGGCCTTCACTACACCTCACCGGCGAAGACGTGGGATGAAGCGTTTCCGCTAGGCAACGGCATACTCGGCGCACTGGTCTGGGGCGATGGCAAGCCGCTGAAAATCTCGCTTGATCGTACCGATCTGTGGGACCTGCGACCGGTGCCGGAGTTTCACTCCGCCGAATACACCTACGAGCAGATGGTGCGGTGGCATCACGAGGGGCGTGTGAAGGACCTGATTCGCGTATACGAGGCGCCGTACGATCGCTCAGACGCCCCCACGAAGATTCCCGCCGGTCGGATTGAACTGACGCTGGGTGACACGGGGGGCTTCTCTGAAGGTACGCTGAACCTGCTCGACGCGTTGGCCACGCTGAATTTCCAGGGTGAAACGCAGGTGCGGGCGATGGTCCATGCCGTCGAACCTGTCGGCATGGTCTCAATCCGCGGACCAGGCGCTGTGAGTTTGCGTCTGGTTGCACCTCCCTTCGGCGGGAAGGGCAAGCCGGGTGAGGGCAGCCTGGCCAAGCTGGGCTATCCGCCGCCGGCGGAGTCAGCCGGCGAGGGTTGGCAGGCCTTCACGCAGAAAGGTTCACAAGGGTTCCACTTCGCCGTGTACGTCGCGTGGCGAATGCAGCAAGACACGTGGCAGGCCTGCTGGAGCGTGGCGTCCAGTTTCGAGGGCGACGATCCGCCGGCCATCGCCAAACGCCGCGTCGAAAGCGCCCTGGATGCGGGATTCGAGAAGATGCTGGTCGGCCACGCCGCCTGGTGGAAGGGCTACTGGCGAAAAGGCACACTCTCAGTTCCCAACAAGACCATCGAACGCCAATGGTTTCTTGAACAATACAAATTCGGATCGGCCAGCAGACGCGGCTCTCCACCGATTACGCTTCAAGGTCCATGGACGGCAGACAACGGTGAACTGCCACCGTGGAAGGGGGACTATCATCACGACCTGAACACGCAATTGAGCTATTGGCCTTGCTATAGTGGCAATCGTCTGGACGAAGGTCTCAGCTATCTGGACTGGCTCTGGAAGACTCGGGCGAACTGCGTGGATTGGACCAAGCGGTTCTTCGATTTGCCGGGGATGAACGTTCCGATGACGGCCGACCTGAACAACAATCAGATCGGCGGCTGGCGGCAATACACGCACTCGGCCACGACGGGCGCCTGGCTGGCTCACCATTTCTACCTGCACTGGAAGTACAGCGCCGACGCCGAGTTCCTCCGCGATCGGGCGTACCCTTATCTCAGGGAGTGCTCGGTCTTCATCGCGGCGATCACGGCGAAGAAAGACGCCGATGGGAAACGCACCCTTCCGCTCAGCGCGTCGCCGGAGATTAACGACAACCGACCCAACGCGTGGTTCACGGTGTGGACCAACTACGACTTGGCCCTATGCCGATGGCTGCTCGGTGCGACGGCGGAGATGGCTGACGCCCTCAAGCTGTCTGACGAGGCTGGGCACTGGCGCCGGGTACGTTCGGAGATGCCCGACTTGGCCTATGCCGACGACGGGCGGTTGCTGGTGGCCAAGGGATATCCACTGCCGGGGTCTCACCGCCATTTTTCTCATCTGATGGCGATCCATCCGCTCGGGCTGATCGAATGGGATCAGGGCGAGGCGTCGCGGCGAACGATCCGAGCGTCGCTGGCGGAGTTGGATCGGCTTGGGCCGGACTATTGGTGCGGTTACAGCTATGCATGGTTGGGCAACCTGGCCGCGCGGGCGTGCGACGGCCCCCGAGCGGAGAAGGCGCTGGAGATCTTCAGCAAGGCCTTCTGCCTTCGAAACAGTTTCCATTGTAATGGCGACCAATCCGGGAGGGGCTATTCGAAGATGACCTACCGGCCGTTCACGCTTGAAGGAAACTTTGCGGCTGCGGCGGGCATTCAGGAGATGCTCATCCAGAGTCAGGGCGGAAAGGTCCGGGTCTTCCCGGCGGTCCCGGCGGAATGGAAGGACGTGTCGTTCTCGACGCTCCGTGCGGAGGGTGCATTCTTGGTGTCGGCTTGCCGCAAGGGTGGAGTCGCGGAGCGAATCGAGATCACCGCCGAGCGGGGCGGTCGTTGCCGACTGGTTTCGCCGTTCAGCGGGAAGGATCTCGTCCTGGATTTGAAGAAGGGCGAGACGATTGCGCTGACGAAGGATCCATAGGATCCGCGCGGGTGATGCCGGCGTTTTCAGCCGACAAGGGATGTATTGTCTATTCCGATTCTCACGCGTGGGGTGGTACACGACGGGTCCTGGCGACGCGTTTCGTTCGCTGATCGCAGCGAACGAACCCGCAGCAGACGCAAGTCGATCGGCGAGGCTCAGGCCGCTACGTATCCCTTGTGACGGTTGCGACTCTGATGGATGATGCGATGCCGGTGGATGTTCATTCAAGTCAACTCGCGGCGCATTGGACATGCGGGTTGGGACTCCGGTAGGCTGGTTGTGGTCGAGCGAACTGTTGCCCTAATGACGGCACTGTCTGGAGCGTGATTGTGGAGACACTCAACGGTACTCTTCTTCAGTCCTGCGTGTTGATGTTCGGGTCGGCTATGTGCGCTGTCGGTTTCGGAGCCGAACAGATGGATTGGAGGGTCGGGACGGCCAGGGCGGTCATCACGCCGGAGAAGGCGGTCTGGCTCGCGGGCTATGGGGGAATTCGAGCCCCCGAGGGCAAACTGCACGATTTGTGGATGAAGGTGCTCGCCTTGGAAGATCCCCAGGGGCACCGCGGCGCGTTGGTGACGACCGATCACCAGGGCATGCCCGGCGTCATGTACGAGGCCATCGTCAAAGGGTTGAAGGAACGGTGTCGGCTCGAACGGTCGCAGGTCATTGTCACATTCTCGCACAATCACTGCGGGCCGCGACTGACGGATGACCTCTGGGACTACTACCCGGTCGACGCCCAACAGGAGAAGCTGGTAAAGGAATACACGGATCAGATGGTGCAGCGAACCGTCGAAGCGG
Source organism: uncultured Planctomycetales bacterium (assembly GCA_964596165.1). Taxonomy (GTDB): domain Bacteria; phylum Planctomycetota; class Phycisphaerae; order UBA1845; family JAFGLZ01; genus CAYUQT01. Next base: position 43,786 of record CAZQTW010000036.1, read on the forward strand.
TCGAACGCGCATTCGCCGCGATGTCGCCCGCACGACTCGCCATGGGCGAAGGCAGGTGTACATTCGCCGTGAATCGAAGGGAGAATCGCGAACCCGAGGTGCCGGAGCTGATTGCCAAGGGGGTTCCTCTGAAGGGACCCAATGACCACAGCGTTCCGGTACTCACCGTTCGGGGCGAGCAAGACCGTTTGATGGCCGTGTTGTTCGGATACGCCTGTCACGCGACCACCCTGAGCTTTACCCAGTGGTGTGGCGACTATCCGGGTTTCGCACAGATCCATTTGGAGAAGGCGCATTCCGGCACGACGGCGATGTTCTTCGCGGGCTGCGGAGGCGACCAGAATCCCATCCCCCGTAGAAAGGTCGAGCTCTGCGAGAAGTACGGGCGCATGCTTTCGGACTCCGTGGAGAAGGTGCTTCGGGAGCCGCTGAAGCCAATCGGCCCCGGGCTTCGGACGGCCTTCGAGTTCGTCGAGTTGCCCTACCTGAAGAACGTGACACGGGAAGAGCTTCAGGAAGGCACGAAGAGCAGCAACGCGATCTACGCCCGCTGGTCGGCGCGATTGCTGAAGAAGCTGGATGCCGGCGAGGCGTTCCGGCCTTCGTACTCATACCCCGTCCACGTGTGGAGGCTGGGCAACGAGCTATTGTTCATTGCCCTTGGGGGCGAGGCCGTTGTGGACTACGCGTTGCGATTCAAGAAGGAATTCGGACCGGGAACCTGGGTGTGCGGATACGCCAACAACCTTGTGGCCTACGTCCCTTCTCGGCGCGTTTGGGAGGAGGGCGGCTACGAGGGCGGCTCCTCGCTGTTCGAGTACGGCCTCCCGGCGGTCCGCTGGGGTGGAGAGGTTGAAGATCGGATTGTCGGTGCCGTGCGTCGGTTGGTCGGACAGGTAGACCGGAAGGCGGAGGCGAGATAGGAGCACGGAATGCACTCAGGGGTAATCAGTCCGCTGATGGTTTTGGCGACGATGGCTTGTCTGTCAGGGGCAGCGGCGGGGGAGGAGGTCCGGTCCCTGCGGTTGAGAGTGGGACCGTGCGTACGGTTTCTTTCGCCGGATTCGGCCGCCGTGTCGTGGGACATGGATCAGCCCACGACGGCTGTTGTGTTGTACGGTAAGGGGAAGGAACTCAATCGGACTGTGGAGATTTCTGAGGCGAGCGCTTCACCACGGGCTATTCTCAGCAATCTCGAACCCGGGACGGAGTACGGGTACCGAATCAAGGCCGTCGTCGACGGGGTGGAACAGTTCAGCCCCATCTACTCGCTCGACACCTCATTCAACTACACCGTTCATCCGTTGCCCCCGAAAGAGCCGTCCTGGCCCGATCGTGAGACGGCCCCGCCATGTGCGGAAGCCGCCGCGCACATCCTTTCGGACACCCATGTGACGAAAGGGTACTGCGTTGTGTATGGCCTCGGCAGCGGACGGCTCGCCTACGAATTGGCCAAACGCAGCGAGTTGACGGTGATCGGCTTCGATGAGGGTGTTGATCGTGTTTCCGGTCTGCAGAAGCGATTCTACGAGGCACGTGCCTATGGCACTCGGATCACCTTTCGACACGTGCCGTCGCTCGACCGTCTTCCGCTTACATCGTGTCTGGCAAACCTGATTGTCTCGGAATCGCTGCTTTCAGACGGGCCGCCGAAGGGCAGTGCGGCCGAGGTTTACCGCATCCTTCGCCCGGGTGGCGGCGTTGCCTGTTTGGGCCGGCCGGCCGGCGCCCCGAATCGGATGAAGCGGGAGACGCTTGAACGGTGGTTCGAGGCCGGTTCGATTCGGGCCGCAGTCGGCGAGACGTCTGGGGGATTGTGGGCACGGGTTGTACGGGAGCCGCTGAACGGCATCGGCCGGTGGACCCACCAGTATGGCGACACAGGGAACACGGCGGACAGCGGGGATTCGCTGGGCGGGTGTACGGGGACGAGCGACATGGCGGTCCAGTGGATCGGTCGTCCCGGCGGCGATTTCGGTATCGACCGCAATCCTCGAATGCCGGCGCCGCTTTCGATTGGTGGACGACTTTTCCATCAGGGTATGAACCGAATGATCGCCCTGGACGCCTATAACGGCGCGGTGCTCTGGACGCTTGAGATTCCGGACCTGCGACGGGTCAATCTGCCACGGGATGCCTCGAATTGGTGCGCGGATGAGGACAGCCTGTACGTAGCCGTCGATGACGGCTGTTGGCGATTGGATGCGTCGACCGGCGATCGGAAATCGGTCTTTTTTGTCGATCCCTCCGGCAAGAGCGACACGTACGAGTGGGGGTACGTCGCTCGAAGCGCCGGTCTGCTTTACGGAAGCAAAGTCAAGAAGCCCGGCAGTTACAAGGAGTACTGGGGCAGGGCCGCGTGGTACGACGATGCCAGCGGCGCGGGCACGGCCAAGGTTTGCAGCGACGCCTTGTTCGCTCTAGACAAGGAAACGGGCACGGTTGTCTGGGCATACGTCGGCGGGGCCATCATCAACACCACGATCACCATCAGCGGCGGTCGCGTTTGTTTCGTTGAGTCGCGGCACCCGGATGTCAAGGCTTCCACCACCGGCCGCATCATCTCGTCGAAGCTCTGGTCGGATCAATTCCTGGTCGCTCTGGATTCGCTGACCGGCCGCAAGCAGTGGGAGCAGCCGATCGACACGGCCGACGGCACCGTGGTTTTCTTCATGTCCCACGCAGGCGAGACTATCGTCATCATGTCGTCCACCAAGGGTAAGTACCATCTTTACGCGTACGGATCGGCCGACGGCCGCCCCCAGTGGCAAGCGGAACATGCCTGGACCGGCGATGATCACAGTGGTCACATGCAGCATCCGGTTGTGATGGGTGGCCGTGTCTACCAGGAGCCCTGTGTTTACGACCTGAACACAGGCCGGCGGTTGACAGACACGATGGGGAGGCACGAGGGCTGCGCTACCTACGCGGGTACGAAGGGGGCATTGCTCTATCGGGGGGCTGGCCGTCGGATTTCACTCTGGGACATCCAGACAGGGGCCATTAGCGGCTGGGAGAACCTAAGACCGAGTTGCTGGCTCAGCGTTGTTCCCGCCGGTGGAATGGTGCTGGCGCCGGAGGGCGGTGGCGGGTGTTCGTGTGGCAACTGGCTGGAGACCTCCATAGGCTTCATCCCCAAGAAATGGCAGGGTGGGAAATGACGGCGAGAGCCCGACAGGGAGGGACTGCCGCCGGATCAGCGCCTTCGGCGGTTACCCTTGGCGCGAGAAGAACGGCTGGTGGCGGGAATGTGGGCGTTTTTGTGCTCGGTATGGCCATCGCATTCGGATCGGCGAATGTGTCGATTGCGGAGGACTGGCCGACGTTTCAGCATGACAACCGGCGGAGTGGAATCACGCAGGAGAAGCCTTCCCTTCCGCTGACCCAAGCTTGGGTGTATTCGTCGCCGTCGCCGCCCCAGCCGGCCTGGAGCGGTCATTCCAAGTGGGACGCCTACGCGGAGATCAGGGACATTGAGTCTATGCGGAACTTCGACCCGGCCTTTTTCGTCACGGCCGTGGCCGAACGGGTCTGTTTCGGCTCCTCAGTCGACAACGGCGTGCACTGCCTCGAAGCGGGGACGGGGAAAGAGGACTGGGTATTCCTCACCGACGGTCCCGTTCGCCTGCCCCCGACGTGGTACAAGGGCCGGGTCTATTTCGGGTCGGATGACGGGTACGTTTACTGCGTGGACGGCGCGCGGGGTTCGCTCGTTTGGAAGTACCGGGCGTCGGCCGATGATCGGCTGATTGCGAGCGACAATCGATTCATCTCGGAGTGGCCCTGCAGGACGGGGGTCTTGATTCAGGACGACAGGGTCTATTTTGGGGCCTCGTTGTTACCTTGGAACGTCTCGTATCTCTGCTCGCTCGACGCCGCGAGCGGAACCGAGCTGCTGAAGTGCACGCACCAAAACATCGTCATGCAAGGCGCGATGCTCTGTTCGCCGACCCACCTCTACGTCTCGCAGGGGCGAAGCGTTCCGTTGGCATTTGACCGTGCCTCCGGCAGACTGTTGGGCGGCTTCGGGGGCAGCGGCAATGGCGGCATTTATGCTCTGCTGACCCCGGACGATGTCCTCATTCACGGTCACGGCCAAAACCACGGTTCGTACGGTGAACTCAGGGGATTCGACGCCAGGACGAAGGACCATCTGGCCACCTTTCCCAAGGCCTCGTGCATGATTGTCACGGACCGGTTCGCCTATTTGCAGGGGCGCGAGCAGTTTGTTGCTTTCGACCGCATTCGATACCTGGACATCGAGAAGCGTCGGGTGGCCTCGATCCATCGACGAGACGAGATTAACAAGCAGATGAAGGACCTTCTCAAGAAGGCCAAGGCGGACGAGGCGAGGAAGCTGGCGGGCGAGTTGAAGGGGCTCAACGACGAGATCGCCGGGCTGACCGCCGCCTTACCGGCTTGCTTCTTGTGGAAGCGACCGGCGAAGCATCCGCATGCCCTGATTCTGGCGGGGGACGTCTTGTTTGCCGGAGGAACGGACGACGTAGCCGCCTTTCAGACGAGCGACGGTCAGGTCCTGTGGCAGGCCAAGGTGGAAGGCAAGGCGCACGGATTGGCCCTGGCCAACGGCCGCCTCTTCGTCAGCACGAACCGCGGCAAGATCTATTGTTTCCGGGGCTGACCGGCGGGCCTACGCGGCGACCGGGTTCAGACTCGGAGGCAGTTCCCTCTCTGGGGAAAAGCAACAGTCGGGGTGTCTCCGCTCGCTTCATCGATCGTTTTGCCCTTGTCGAACATGCCTGTTCGTCGTACGCTCTTCACTCCGGCGAGGGCTGACCCCGTTGGGTTCAAGTCGCTGTTCAGAGGGGTGTGCGGAATGGGTCTATGGGACTGGGTGGTTGTCGGGGCGTATTTTGCCTGCTTGCTGGTGATCGCTTGGTGGGTCATCACGCAGCGTCAGGATTCGTCCGCCGATTACTTTCTTGCGGGGCGAAACGTCGGTTGGGTTGTCATTGGGTGTTCGTTGTTCGCGTCCAATATCGGATCGGAACACCTCGTCGGCTTGGCCGGGGCCGGGGCCGATAGCGGCGTGGCGATGGCCCACTACGAACTGCACGCATGGTGCCTGCTCGTGCTCGGATGGGTGCTCGTTCCCTTCTACACGAGGAGCCGTGTTTTCACGATGCCGGAGTTCCTCGAGCGGCGATACTCGCCGGCGGCGCGATGGTTTCTATCGGTGATCAGCTTGGTGGCCTATGTATTCACGAAGATTGCCGTGGCTCTTTTCGCCGGGGGCATCGTCGTGCAGACGCTGTTTCCCGTTCAATGGGTTGAGGGGATCAGCAATTTCTGGGTGGGGGCCGTCGGCTTGGTCGTCATCACCGGTGTCTACACGGTTCTGGGCGGTCTGAGGGCGGTGGTCTATACGGAGGTGGTTCAGACTGCCGTCCTCGTGCTCGGATCGATCGTTATCACGGTCATCGGCCTGACGAAACTGGGCGGGTGGGGCCGGCTCTACGAAGTTTGCGGTTCGGACAAGTTCAACCTCTGGAAGCCGCTGGATCATCCTCAATTTCCGTGGGTGGGCATGCTTTTCTGTGCGCCCATCGTCGGTCTGTGGTATTGGTGCACCGACCAGTACATCGTCCAGCGTGCTTTGGCGGCTCCGAACCAAACGCAGGCTCGCCGCGGCACCCTATTCGCCAGCTACCTCAAGCTCCTGCCGACGTTCATTTTCATCGTGCCCGGCATGATTGCGTTTGCCCTGGCCAAGACCGGCAATCTGAGCGCCGGCGTGCTCACCAACTCCAACCAGGCGTACCCGACCATGGTTCGCGAACTGCTTCCCATCGGCATTCGAGGGCTTGTCGTTGCGAGTCTCCTGGCCGCCCTGATGAGTTCGCTCGCCTCGTGCTTCAACTCCAGCTCGACGCTCTTCACGATCGACATCTACAAGAAGCTGCGGCCCGATTCGTCCGAGCACAAGCTGGTTTGGGTCGGGCGGATCGCCACGGGGTCGATGGTTGTCCTGGGCCTGCTCTGGATCCCGTTTATGAAGTATGTATCCGATGCCTTGTACGTTTACCTGCAAAGCGTGCAGGCCTACATCGCTCCGCCGATCTTTGCCGTGTTCTTCCTCGGGGTGTTCGTAAGGCGCGTCAACGGCGCGGGTTGCATGGCGGGACTGGTAGGAGGCTTTGTTCTCGGCATGGCCCGTTTGGTGGCGGAGATCTGTAAGGACAGACTTCAGGGGACGTTTCTACAGGGGTTTGCGAATGTGAACTTCTTGTACTTCTGTCTCATTCTCTTTGCCGTGTCGGTGGGCATCATCGTCGTGGTCAGCTTGCTGACACCGCGTCCGTCCGAGGATCGGTTGACGGGCCTGACCTATGCGACTCTGACCGACGAGGATCGAAGAAACACGCGCGCAAGCTGGAATATGTGGGACGTGATCCATTCGTGCGTGGTGATCGGTCTGATTGTTGCCGTCTACTGCTACTTCAACGGCTAGCGGCGTTGAATCGTCCGCGCCGGACACGATCATGAGTCCGACCGTCGCGAGGATACTGGACGCGAATGTGAACCGGGCCCGCGAGGCCTTGCGGGTCATTGAGGAGTCCGTGCGATTCGGGGCCGACGACGCCGAAACAACGGGGGTGATGAAGCAGATCCGCCACGATCTCACGGCGGCCGTCGCCGGGCTGGACGCGACGGTATTGCTTTCATCGCGCGATACGGCCGGTGACGTGGGCACGACGATCAGCACGGATTCGGAACGGAGCCGCCAATCGGTCGAGGATGTCGTTACGGCGGCGTTCAAGCGGCTCAGCGAGGCGTTGCGCGTCCTCGAGGAGTATGGCAAGACCGTTGATTCTCAGTTCGCCGCCGCGATGGAACAGCTTCGCTACCGGATCTACGATCTGGAGAAGCGGGTCCGATTCGAGACGTGGCGGCGTTTTCGATTCGCTGCAGTTCGCCTTTATGTGCTGATAACCGAATCGCTTTGCCATGGCCGATGGATCGACGTTGCCGAGGCGGCCATCGATGGGGGGGCACAGTGTCTGCAGCTTCGCGAGAAGACATTGCCGGACAGCGAGTTGATTCGCCGGGCGGAATCTCTGCGAACTCTCACGCGGCGCCAGGGTGTCCTGCTGGTGATCAACGACCGGCCCGACATCGCCCGGCTCGTTGAGGCCGACGGCGTGCATCTGGGACAGGAGGACATGCCCGTGGCCGCCGCGAGGCGGATCGTAGGGCCGAGGATCCTCATTGGTCGGAGTACGCACACGCTTGAACAGGTCCGTGCCGCGATGTCGGAAGGGCCGGACTACATCGCCGTCGGACCGATGTTCGCCACCGCGACAAAGCCGCAGGATCATGTTGCCGGACCGGCGACTCTGAAGGCTGCATTGAAAGAACTGGATCGACCGCACCTTGCGATCGGGGGAATCACCACCGAGAACGTGACCACGCTGACCGCCGTCGGGTGCCGGTGCGTTGCGGTGTGTAGTGGCGTGATCAGCCGGCCGGACGTTTCCGCCGCCGCACGGGCCCTGCGCAAGGCGATGGATGCCGTTTGAACAGGCAAGAGCGGACCGGTTTCGACGCCCAGGCCGGAGAACGTCAGCCTCCAGGCCCTAGACGCCGGACCCTGCATTCAGTAGTCCTTTGAGCAGTTCCACCGTTCGCCCCGTGGCGCCCTGGTTGGCCAGGAGGACTTGTCGGGCGGCTTGACCCAGGTCGCGGCGGGCGCGATCGTCTTGGAAGAGCCTTTGCGTGGTCGAGGCGAGGGCTTCCACCGCTCCCGGGTGGTCGACCATCTTGTCGATTTGGACGATTCCGCCGCCGGCGCGAAGCATCTCGACCGGTTCGGCGAAGTTGAAGACGCTGGGTCCGACGATGATCGGCTTGGCCAGGCCTGCGACCTCTAGGACGTCGGACCCGCCCAACGGGCACATCGTTCGTCCGACGAACACGACGTCGGCCAAGGCGTAGAACGTCCTCAGTTCGCCCATTGTGTCGCCAAGGAAGACCGCGACGCGATCCCGTGGCGTGTCCGGATTCGCCGACTTCGATGATTGTGTTGCGCTCCGCCTGACGAACGGCAGGTTTCGCTTGGCGATCTCACCTGCCGCCTCTTCGAAGCGTTCGGGTTTTCGAGGGATGATCGCCACTTGAAGGCCGGGGATGACACGGCTCAGTCGTGAGTAGGCGTCCAGGCATACCCCTTCCTCGCCCGGGCCCGTACAGCCGCACACCCAGAGAGGGCGCCCTCGGTCGATGCCCATTTGCCGGGCCAACTCCTCCTGTCCGTCGACGCGATCCGCGACGGAGGCCGTGTCGTATTTCATCGTTCCGGTGACGTGGACGCGATCCGCCGGCGTGCCCAGCAGGCGGAAGCGTTCGGCGTAAATCGCGTCCTGCGCGCCCACGCAGCTCAACTGTCCGAACATCCGTCGGGCGATCGAGCGAACAATCGGTTTGGTGAATCGCCGCATGCTCCGGTGCTCGGTGATGCGGCCGTTGACGATCATCACCGGCACGCCCGATCGACGGGCGACGTCGAGCAGGTTTGGCCAGATTTCGAGTTCCATCAGGATGATCGCGGCCGGCCGGAGGCGACGGATGGCCCGTGCGACCGCGCCGCTGAAATCGAGCGGATACCGAAAGACCAGGTTCTTCGGATACACCTGCCGCGCGCGGTCGAAGCCGGTGTCGGTGGTCGTCGAAATAACCACCGGGAGCTGAGGAAGTTCCTTTTCGATGGCCTTGACGAGCGTGCCGGTGGCGTTGACCTCGCCGAGCGAGACTGCATGGATCCAGATGCAGCGATCCGACCCGGGCCGGGGTGCGACAAACCCCAGGCGTTCGGCCCATCCCCGGCGGCTCTTGCCGAGGACGAGCATTCGGTAGATCAGGACGGGGAGATAGAACAGCGCCGCCCCTGCGTAAACGATGTCAAGAAGGAATCGCATGGGCGCATGATAACCATCTCCGACAAGAGAACAAGTCGGGGTCATGCGGAGAGGTTGCCTCGTCCGGTGTTTTCGTCTGTAATGGTTCGGCGTTTCCAACCAGAGGAGGATGATCCGATGACATTCTGGCGAGCGGTGTGGAGCCTTGCGGTCGTTGCGTCGGTTTCACCGGTCCTGGCCGGACCGACGTACATCGTTGTGAATCTGGGCGACTATCCCTCGGCGGCCAAGGCCGCCGGCGACGAGGCGAACGTCGGGTGGGACGACGGCAAGGACGCAGACGATACCATTTGCACGGAGTGCTATGCCGCTGTCGATTTGCAGCGATGCCTTCGAAAGATGACCGGCGACAAGACCGGGTTCGAGATCGTCGACGACGACAAGGTCCCCTCGGAGGGGGCCCTGATCATCCTGGGCAATCCGAAGTCCAACACGTTGCTTGCCGGCGGCGTGATGAAACTCGATCTGAAAGACGAAGCCTTCGCCTCGCTGGGCAATGAGGGCTATCTGATCAAGACCGGCGCGCTGAACACCGGGCGGCAAATCATGGTCATCGGTGGCGCGACTCGTATCGGCACGCTCTACGGCGTCTACGGATTCCTCGATCGGCTCGGCGTCCGCTGGTTCGCGCCGGGTGAGGCGGGCGAGGAGGTTCCCCAACAGGCTCTGGACAGGCTGCCCCCTATCGACATTACGGACAAGCCGATGTTCTTCACTCGCGGCTTCCACGCGTGGGAGTACCGCGGCGACGAGCAGTTTTTCGACTGGATGGCCCGTAATCGGATGAATTACTGGTGCGTCGAGGAGAAGAACCGCCCCGGCCTCAAGAAGCGCGGCATCAAGATGAATTGCGGCAACCACGTTCTGATCCCGAGGTTCCTGGGACCGACCGAACCCTATCCTTACAACCATGCCACGTTCGCCGGCGACGACGGCAAGAATCTGCCGGCCGATCCGTATCCCGTCAGTCCCGATTTCAAAGGCGACGTCAACAAGGACGGCAAGCTGACGTACTTCGAGGCGCATCCGGAGTGGTACGGGCTGATCAAGGGCAAGCGGAGCGACAACATCGTCGGCGACGGCGGCGACAATTTCTGCACGGCCAACAAGGACGCCGTCGATGAGTTCATGAAGAACCTCGTCCAGGATCTCATTGACGGTGTGTGGAAGGACGCCGACAGCCTGAACTTCTGGACGCTCGACGGCGGCCGGTGGTGCGAGTGCGAGAAGTGCAAGGCGCTGGGCATATCGAGCGATCGCAATCTGCTGCTGGTCCATCGGTGCCGCCAGGAGATGAAGAAGGCCCAAGCGGAGGGGCGCCTGAAGCGCGACCTGATGATTTACTTTCTGGCCTATGCGGATGTGCTAAGTCCTCCGACGCGGCCGCTGCCGGCGGACTTTGATTACGATCACTGCATTGCGACGTACTTCCCGATCGCTCGCTGTTATGTCCATGCGTTGAACGACCCCAAGTGCACGGAGTTCAACACCCGCTACGAGAAGAACCTCTATGGCTGGGCGATTGACCCTGACCGGCACTACAAGGGGCAGATCTTCATTGGTGAGTACTACAACGTCAGCGGGTATCGCTGCCTGCCGGTCATGTTCGCCCGCACCATGTGCGTCGACATGCCCTATTACTACAAGATGGCCGCCCGGCATATGCACTACATGCATTGCACGACGAAGAACTGGGGGACGAAGGCCCTGACCAACTACCAGTTCGCCAAGATGATGTGGAAGACGGACCTCGATTGTGCAGCGCTGCTATCCGACTACTTCGCCAAGCGCTACGGTCCGGCGGCGGATACCATGAAAGGGTTGTACGACCGGCTGGACACCGCCTTGTGCAACGTGACCGAACTGAAGTACCACCTCAGCGGTCTGCTCAACAGGAATGCAAAAAACCTCTTCCCCAGAAAGCATATGAAATACGAGAAGACGCACTTCGACACGGATGAGGGGCCATCGCTGACCGAGATGGTCGCGGCCATCGATGACTGCCGGAGGATCCTCGTGGAGGCCCAGGCGAGGGATCTTCCGGAGAGGATCAAGGCGAGACTTGCCGAGGATGCCGGGCCGCTGACCTACGGGGCGAACACGATTCACTTCTACGATGTGCTCGTTCGGATGACGCGGCTCATACATGAAGGCAAGCGCGACGAGGCGGCCACGCTCGCCCCCGAGATGGAACGGCTCGTTAAAGCCCTTCGCGAGGATACGACGAGCACGGCCTGGTCCTCATCGCATGCCAGCTCCCCGAATGCCTTTGAGGCGAGCTACGTGAAGGCGGCCTATCAGCGGCTTTCGGACGAGTTTGCGCCGGCGAAGGTCCACCTGCTCGAGAAGGGCAAGCCGTTTGCCATTCCGGGCAAGGCGTTCATCGGCGGGGGGCGGAGTGAATTCGGCATCGGCCTACGGGCCGGCGACAAGACCTACAGCGAGCAAGGCAACTACGTGTATGCAAAGGCCGCGGCTCCTTTGGACTCCATGAAGGCGAAGATCGAATTGAAGACTCTGCCGGCCGACGGCGTGATCCTCTATCTCGTGGGGATGTGCTGTCCTCAGCCGGGCAAGACCGACGTCGCCGTGAGGATCGCGATGAACGGGGAGACCGTCTACGAAGGGCCCAGTGAGTTCCCCGGGAACCAGCTCGGCAGTCGACAGTACAAGGTCCCAGCCGGCTTCCTGAAAGCGGGCGTCAATGAGCTGGTCATCGCGAATACCGAACCGGAGGGTCCTCGCGGCGGCAAACCGTGGTTTGGCATCGATCGCGTGGAGTTTCGCGTGCCGTAAGAAGGCAGCGCGTCGAGGTCTGCCCGCGCCCGGCGATCAATCCGGGGACGAGTGGGCCTACGCCAGCAGTCCGATTTTTCGAAGATGCGCCGCCGAGTCGGCGACATACTTCATCTGCTCCTCGGCCGTCATTTCGACACCGGCCATGCCCTCGAGTTCCAGGGTGAACGGTCCGTCGTATCCGCGATCGATCATCAGTCGGGTCACCGTCGTGAAGTCCACCACACCGGTTCCGAGGGTGGGGAAGAAGTGTTTCTGGTAGCCGCCGTCGGTATCCTTCAGGTGAACGCCTTCAACGTAGGGGAGGACCTTGCGGAGTTCGCCCACCGCATCGATTGCCTGGTTGTAGTAGTAGACGTTGGCCGTGTCGAAGTTAATTCGTACGTTCGGATGGTTGATGGCGGTCATCGTCCGGGCGCCGACATCACCGTTGGTGACCAGGTCCGGATGCGTCTCCATCATGATGATGACCTTTCGCTTGGCTGCCTCGTCGCCGGCTGCACGGAGTCTGTCGTAGGCCACCTTCTTGTCGAGGTCTCCGGCCTTGACGCTGACGAACAGCCGGCGGACGCCGAAGGCCTTGCACACCTCGCACTGGGCGGCCAGCAGGGAGACCACCTCCGGATCGGCGATCGGGCAGACGCCTTGGAACGAAGCGACGGACATGCCGTGAGATGCCAGCAGCTTCCGCTTTTCGACGACCTCTTGAAACGCGGGGATCGGAATCTCCACGTGTCGAATCCCCAGCGCGGGCAGATGGGTCCAGGCCATGTCCATGTGCTTGCCGTAACTCTGAACCCTGCAGGAAACCACGTACGCCATGACGAACCCCTTTCAGCGAACATTCTCCGTGTATCGCCGACCGGTGAAGCAATCTTACCGGCTTCAATCACCCGCCGCCAGTTCCTGGGGCTGAAGCGGTAGTCGTGAGTCTCATGCGCTCGGCGCGTTACGAACGCCGACCTCTGTCTCCCGGTTTGAACCCTCGGGTTCATGACTTGGGCGGCTTGGCGGGATGCTTTCGTTGCGCGACTATACGGGGCTGAACGACTTCGAGCTCGATGTCTCAATCAGCGTTGACGTTGGCCCTGCGTGCTGCGTACAGTAAAGGCAGTCGGCGACCGGATTCGCCGCAAGCTATCTCGGAAATCAGAGGACCTGGAGCTGCCGCACCGATGGAAGACACGCTGGTCATCCTCAAGCCGGACGCCGTTCAACGTCAACTCGTCGGACCGATCACGGCACGATTTGAGGCGAAGGGCCTCCGCATCGTGGCCATGAAGCTGATGCAGATTTCGCGCGAACTGGCCGAGCGACACTATGCCGTGCACAAGGGCAAGGACTTCTACCCCCGGCTAATCGACTACATCACGGCCGGCCCGGTGGTGGTGATGGTCCTGCGCGGTCCGAAGGCAATCGAGGTGAGCCGAAAGCTGATGGGTAAAACGTTCGGCAGGCAGGCGGAGCCCGGGACGATCCGCGGCGATTACGCCATCTGCGACACGTACAACCTCGTGCATGGCAGCGACGCTCCGGAGTCGGCTGCCTATGAAATCGGATTGTACTTCAGGAAGGACGAAATCGTATCGTACGACGTCGCCGCGGGTCGATGGTTGTAGGAGGGACTTGTGTCCCGATAGAAAATGTTCGTGGCCGTTATGCCGGTAGACCGGCCTGCATGGAGCATGCGTGATGTTCATCAAGACTGTCCAGGATGTTCCCAGCGAAACGGTTACGGCCGATGGGGCCAAGGGTGCCACTGTCCGCTGGCTGATTACCGAGGCCGACGGCGCGCCGAATTTTGCCATGCGACTTTTCGAGCTGGGTCCCGGCGGGCATACACCGCACCATTCGCACCCGTACGAACATGAGGCGTTCGTGTTGGAGGGCGACGGCGTGCTGGTCGGTCCCGACGGCGAGCGGCCATTTCGGGCCGGCCAGGTTATTTTCGTGCCGGCGAACGAGAAGCACCAGTTTCGCAACACGGGCGTCGGCACCTGCCGGTTCCTGTGTCTGATCCCGTCGGCAAACTGCTGCCTGCGATAGTCCCGGATCGAGAGGGAACAGGGAGCCTTCCTTATGGCGAGCGGCGGGAACCCGGCCAAGCGAATCGAGGAGCTCCGCGAGGAAATCCGCCGGCACGATCATCTCTACTACGTGCAAGCCGAACCCGAGATCAGCGATCGCGAATACGATCGGCTGATGGAGGAGCTCAAGCAGCTCGAGACCGCTCATCCCGAGTTGATTACGTCCGACTCACCGACGCAGCGCGTCGGTGGCCGGCCGCTGGAAGGGTTTACCAGCGTTCGGCATGCCGTGCCGATGATGTCGATCGACAACACGTATAACGAGGGCGAACTGCGGGAATTCGACGATCGTGTACGCCGGGGGCTGGGTGGTGAGAAGTATGAATACCTGGTGGACCCCAAGATCGACGGGGTGGCCATTTCGCTGAGGTATGAAGGCGGACGGCTCGTTCTGGGCGCCACGCGCGGTGACGGCAAGACCGGCGACGACGTGACACAGAACGTCCGGACGATTCGGTCGATTCCGCTACGGCTTTGCGGCGAGGGTGTTCCCGACATCGTTGAAGTCCGCGGTGAGGTGTATTGGCCCAGGAAGGATTTCGAGCGGTACAATGCCGCCCGCGAGGCCGCGGGCGAGCCGACGTTCGCCAACCCGCGAAACGGGACGGCCGGCACGCTCAAGCAGCTCGACAGCCGGATTGTCGCGGAGCGGCAGTTGGCGTTCCTTGCCCATGGGTTCGGGCAGGTCGAACCGTTGCCCGGCAAGGCATCGAGGCGCCGCCCGCCGGGCAAGGCGACCGCGCGACAGTCGGAGATGTTCGACGGTACGGTCGTCGAAAGCCAGTCCGAGCTGTTCGAACGCTTCGCCGAGTGGGGCATCCCCGTCAGTCCTCATCGGCGAGTGTGCAAGGACATCGATGCCGTTATCGGGATGGTTCATGAGTGGGATGCCAAACGGCACGATCTTGAGTATGCCACCGATGGGTTGGTCGTTAAGGTCGATCGGCTGGACCAGCGTGATGTGCTGGGCGCCACGAGCAAGTACCCACGGTGGTGCATTGCGTTCAAGTATGCGGCCGAGCAGGCGGCCACGATTCTGAAGGGTGTGACTTTCCAGGTCGGCAAACTGGGGACAATCACTCCCGTGGCCGAGCTCGAACCGGTGGAACTGGCCGGAACGACGGTCAAGCGGGCCAGTTTGCACAATTTCGACCAGGTCGACCGTTTGGGTGTCCGAATCGGCGATACGGTGCTCGTCGAGAAGGCCGGTGAGATCATCCCGCAGGTCGTCGGCGTGGTCGAAGAGAAGCGTCCCAAGCATGCGAGGGCGATTGCCCGACCGGCCACGTGTCCCGAATGCGGCGGTCCCGCCGCGCAGGACGAGGGCGGTGTCTTCCTACGATGTATCAACCCGGAATGCCCGGCGCAGATCAAGGAGAAACTGCGATACTTTTGCGCCCGCGACCAGATGGATATCGAAGGCGTCGGACCGGCGCTGGTCGAGCAGTTGGTGGACTCGGGCTTGGTCCGCGAATTCGCGGATCTCTATCGACTTCGTGAGCGTCGGGACGAACTGGTTGCTCTGGAACGTATGGGCGAAAAGAGCGCCGATAATCTGTTGGCCAGCATCGAAGAGAGTAAGCATCGCGGCCTGGCCCGCGTGATCGCCGCCTTGAATATCCGTCACGTGGGCACGCGAGCGGCGGAACTGCTGGCCGACCACTTCGGCTCGATGGACAAGCTGGCCACCGCCTCGCTCGAAGATCTGCTCGAGGTGAGTGAGGTAGGGGACGTCATGGCCCGCACGATCCACGAGTGGTTCTCCAGCCCGACCGGCAAACGAACCGTTGCGCACTTGGCCGCTGTGGGCGTGGAGATGCAGGTCCAGCGGCGGTCGCGTAGTGGAAGCCGGCCGCTTGCCGGTAAGACCGTTGTCGTCACCGGGACGCTGGAAGGGTTCAGCCGCAAGGAGATCCAGGACTTGATCAAGGACCTCGGCGGGACCGCCACCGGCAGCGTCAGCAGGAAGACCGACTTCGTGCTGGCCGGCGCCGACCCGGGTAGCAAGCTCGACAAGGCCCGCGAACTCGGCGTCGAGGTGATCGACGAGGCCACCTTTCTGAAACGGATCGGGAGGTAGACCTTGAGACTTGCCTGTAGAGTCGCCCTTCCTATTCCCGTTCCTATTACTTCCGGAACTTAGGTGCGGCCGTGCCGCGAATCCTGAGTCCCGAGATCCGGGTCCGTCCCCCGGTACTCGCCGCCACGGCTGAACCTTGCCGTCAATACGACAGGGCATACAGGACGATATTGACGGCGATCTTCCGGGCGTCGTCGGCCTCGTAGCCGCGGCAGTGGTAGCACTTGTGATCTTCCAGGCCGCAGCCGAAGCCGTATGGGCTGTAGACGATCGCCGTGCGCCCGTCCAGTTCGACACCTTCCAGCGACGGCTTGTTGAGATTGGGCTGCGATCGCCGTACCTCCGATCGATAGGTGACGCGAGAGATGTCGTAGCCGATCTGGCCGGACAAGATGGGATGATCTGTTGCCAGCGGCTTAAGGGCGTTGGGTCCGAACAACTGTCCGACCATGCGGCGGAAGGCATCGTCAAACGTCTTTCGTCCGCAGCAAGCCTCGGCGAACAGGAAACCCCCTCGCCGGAGAAACTTCTTGAGATTCTCGAGCTGAGCCGGAGTAAGTGAGAAGTCGAAATGGCCGACCATGTAGATGATGGGGTGTTCGAAGACCGTCGGATCCTCCAGCCGGATTGGCGCCGGCCGGTTTACCACGTCCACGTTTGCCCGCTCGTTCAGCAAGTTGGCCAGGTTCACCAGGGCATGAGGATCGGGCCGCCAATCTCCATTGTGGATCACCTGTCCGATTTGCAGCCCCGTCCGGACAGGTTCGGTCGGCTCACGTTTCTCGATCGGTATGTGCACGCGTGCCAGCCTGTCGCGCAGCGGTTCGCGTCCGGTCGCGTAGGCCGCGATATTCGCGCCTATCTTGAACGCTTGCTCGCTGAGTGTGGGAATGTTCGTTTGTTCCCACAGGCACGACAGATCGCGAGGGCTGAAGATCAAGCTTGTGCGGCAGCCCAAGTCGATTCCTTCCAGGTCGAATTCTTCCGACTTCAGGCCGTACATGGAGTGATAGACCGGGTGATCCGACTCGAGGCGCTGCAAGGGGAACTCGCCGAAGGCATCGGCCGCGAACGTTCGCATGCCTTCGGCAAACGCCTTGGTCCCACAACACGCCTCGGCGAGGATTGTTCCTCCCGTCTCGACGTATCGTCGGAGCTTGCTCCGCTGTGCGTTGGTCAGCGACGGGAACCTGTGCCCGTTGAAGTACAGGATCGGCGCCTCGAGCCATTTTTCCATGGGGTCGTCGAGATCCACAATTTGCCACGTCACCGGCTCGCCGAGTTTGTCGCCCAACCACGCGGTCAGATTGGCCATGTCGTTCCGATCGAGCTGCCACTCGTTCGTTCGACTCCACCGTAACTTGTTGACCAGCACGCCGCGATGTCCCTTGCCCAAGAACAGCAATGCGAACGCCGTGTCCGGAAGGGATGAGCCCCAAGAACCATTCGCGGACTGCCTGCCGACCAGGAGCGCGGCCCCTTCGCGATACCAGTCGGCCCGGCCGAATCGCTGTAGACCGAGCAGCATGCCGACGCGTTCGATTCCGTAGAGGTAGTAGAGGTGCCACGCCCCGCTTCCCGGATTCGCCGCGACGGTGAACTTTCGCGTCAGCCATCCGAGGCCGGCGGCGATCGCCTCATTCTGGGAGTACTGACCGCAGTTCGGAGCCTTTCCCTCCTTGGTGAAGCCTTTCTCTCGCCGGACGGTCAGATTGTTGCCCACGATATACAGGCTGGCCACGCCTGCCGCCGTCATGCTTCCGGTGGGGGTTCCGCCTCCCGCTCCGTTGTATCCCCACCCACCGTCGCGCTGTTGTGTCGACATCCAATGGCGTTCTGCGGCCCTCCATACCGTCTGTGGGATCTGGTATCCCACGCGGCTGGCTTCATGAAGCCCCAGCAGTGCGAACTGCGTATTGGAGTGGTCGCCGGAACCTCCGAATCCCCGACCGTAGGTCCACGCACCGTTCGGCAGTTGCGTGCGGACGATGAATTCGGCCGCGGCAAGTATCTCCGCGGCATAGCCCACCGGATCGGCCGCCGTGAGCGCCATGATTTTGAGGGCGACTGTGTAGGTATGTCGGTTGGCGGACGTCGCGATGGCCTGCAGGCCGCGACGAACAACAGGATCGTCCTTGGTCACCCCGGCATTCAGCAGGGCGCAGACCGCCAACGCCGTTGTTCCTCCCGGTTGGAGATACAAAGGCCAGTCCCCGTCGGCGCGCTGCTGGGCACTGATCCATGCCGTACCCCGTCGGATGGCCCGTCGGACCTCTTCACCCGTCACCTCTTGTCCGAGGGCGGAGACGCCGGTCACGAGTGCGATCATGGCCGCGATGAACACGCGGGGAAGCCTGGCTGGTATCCGAGACCGCGGGCTGTGCATGCCCACTATCATAGGTAAAGTCGGTCCGACAAAACAACGAATCGTGGCCCACATCCTCGTTCGGATCTGCCGATATAAGAAACGAAAGGAACCAGGCGGTGACCCGACGCGAATTCCTGGCACTCCTGAGCACCGTGGCCGGCGGTGGTGCGCATCTTGTTGCCGCCGACGATGCTCATGGTTCGGAGACGACCCGCTCCGTCTCGACATCCTCATCCGCGCCTTCCGCGCGCGGGCTTCTAAAGAAGTCCCAAGTCGTTGAAGTGCGGTCTGAACGGGTTCTCGTCGGCCGGATGATCCACGAGCGGCTTCTCAAGGAGATGTTGGAACAGGCGCTTTGTCACGTGACGGGTCGTGAACGCGAGGCCGACGCTTGGCACGCTCTTCTAAGCGACCAGGACGTCATCGCGCTGAAGTTCAACAGCTCCGGCGCGATGGGTATGGCGACCACAGAGCCCCTCGCCCGCTTGCTGGTTGCCTCTCTGGGTCGGGCGGGATGGGCTCCTGAGAAGATCGTTCTGATCGAGGCCGGTCGCCTACTCACGGCACAATTAAGAACGCAGCCCCGTCGCGAGGGCTGGCGAACGGAAATCACTCCGTTCGGCAGCGGTTTCGACGAGTTGGCCGCTGTGCTCGATCAGGTAACCGCGATCATCAACGTACCGTTCCTCAAGGCAAACCGTATCGCCGGGATGAGCGGGTGCCTCAAGAACCTCAGCCACGCCCTGATCAAGCATCCGAGCCGTTTTCACGAGAATACCGAAATCAACCCCAAGAACGGCATCTTGAAACCCGGGCGTGCGTGTGCGCCCTACATCGGCGATGTGGTCGCCTGCGCGCCAATCCGCGGCAAGCTTCGTCTTCACTTGGTCAACGCCCTGCGGACGCTCCGCGAGCCGATGTTTGAGCCCAGCGGGTCCGCCGTCGAGAGCTACGGCGCTCTCTTGGCCGGTACGGACCCGGTGGCCATCGACATGATCGGCCTGGAGATCCTGAACGAGCAACGACTTCGCGGGAAGCTGCAGCCTCTGGCGGCCCCGGACAAGCCCTTGCTTCAACACGTGGCGGCGAGCGAAGCCGGTTTGGGCGTCTGGCACCCGGACTCGATCGACCATCTCATCGTGCGTCATTGATTGCCTGCTATGGTTGGGGTCCGGCCGGCGATTCTCCATTCGCCTTTGGCGGTGTCTGAACCGTGATGACCACGGTCACGCAAGTATCCTGGTCCTTCGATGCCCTTGCGGCGGACAGGGCCCTGCCCAAGGCGCGTTCTTGCAGGCGGCTACTGACGGCCCGCGCCGGCCCGGGAACCGCCCTGGTCTGAGGTTGTGAGGAGACGGTCTGACTTTGGGGGGCGGCAGCGATCTGCCGTTCCGCTAGATCTCCCGGCGTGGCGGATCCGGCTTGAATCGCTTGGCGAGCCGGACGTTGATCGGGGCTCACGCCGCCGCCGAAGCCACCTCTGATCTGTCCCTCATCGGATCTTGCCTGCCGAATGGTGAACGCACGTCCGTCTCGCTCGGTCGGTTCGGTTTCTTGTGCCACTCTCGCTTGGCCCGGCGCCGGCCTGGAGACCTCCAACACCGGTCCTTCGGTCAGGGTTGCGGGAGGACCGGGTGCCGCTCGGTCGGCTACGGGTGGGCTTGCGGCCTGCTCTGTCATTGGTGAAGCTGAGGCAACCTGCTGCCGCCCCAGCGGCTCGTTAAGCCAGCGTGAACGCGTCGCCGGATCGGGGACGACTTGTTGAGCGGGTGCGGCTTGTCTCTGGGCGGATTCCACCCGCTCACGTCCCGGGAGCGCCCCGCCTTTGGCGATACCGACTCGGTCCGATCCGCCGCTGAACTTGGCCTTCCGCGGCTGTCCTTCCCTCAGCATTTGGGCCGCGATGTTGGCGCGCTCCCAGCCCTCGGCCTGCAACGTCGGCGTCATCAACACCACCTGCGAATTGCGAGGCGCCGACTGACTGAGTTCATCCAGCAACGAGGATACTTGCGTCGGCGTGCCTCGGAACAAGAACCTCTCTTCCGAAGCCGGTCGCGCGGACGGCGTCTGGGCCAAGTAGAAATTCGACGCCGTATCGACGGGCGCTCTCGTTCCCAACGATCGGGCATCCACGATCGCGTTGCGAGCGAAGAAGGATCGCAACTGCCGCGCCACATTCTCTTGATCGGCCGCGTCCTCCGCGGTTACGACAAGCTGAACGGGTTCCGCGTCGGCCGGATGCTGTTCCAATTCGTCAACGGTCATCGATCCTACCAATCGCTCGGCCAGCGGCCTCGTTGATGTCCCCGCTTTGGTTGCGCGGTGCCCCGAATCTTCCGGGCGATCTGAAGACGTGTCGTTGGCTGGTTGGGGGGAGGGTTCGAAAGCGGGGGCTCCCTTTGCGGGCGCCGCCTTTGCCGGCGGTTCGGTCACGGCCCGACCGACGTCCATCCTCGCTTTCTTGGTTTCGCCGGCGGCATTGGCCAAGGCCAAGGCGAGGGCCGGCGGAGGTGAAGAGGGTTGCGATGCCGGAACCGGTGCGCCGGGCTTGGCCACCCGGGGCTCAGCCTCTTGCGAGGACGGGGCGGCTGCGGTGGTCGGCCGATCTTCGGGAGGGGTCGCCTTCTTCGCGAACCGCATCGATTCACCAGGCGCAAGGGCGTGAGTCGCGGTGTCTTTTCCCATCATGCGTGGGGCCATCGCAATAGCCTCCGGCCTTGCGGCGGTCGTCGTCGGTCCGGCGGAATCCCGATTCGTGTGCATGGCTCGAGTCGGTTCGGTCGCCTTCTCGGCGTCGGCCACGCGCAGATCCGGTTGACGTGCTTGGTGGGTGAGGTCGATCGTCAAGTAGGCGGCCAGCACCGTCAGCAAGACCACGGCGGCCGAGGCGATCAACCGACCGAATCGCAGGACGCCGGGTGGCGTTGCGGACACCTTCGGAACCTCGCCGGCCCCTCCGTAGAGCTGCTGCCGTTCGAGCCGGGCGATGACCAACTCCGAGAGTTCCGGCGCCGCCTTACCGCGCGGCAGACGTCCGACCAGAGACACGACCCGCTGAAGGTCCCCCAGCGTTGCGCGACACCGAGGACACTTCTGGAGGTGTTCGGTCACCTTGGCGGCAACATTCTCCTCCAACTCCTCGTCGAGGTAGGCGGAGAGGTGCTCTTCGAATTGTTCACACGAATGCCCCGTCATGTGTTCCGTCCGCTCGCCTCAAGTACCGATCCGAGTCGTTCTCGCAATGCCATCCGCCCCCGGTGCAGTCGCGATTTCACCGTGCCCGACGGCACTTCCAGAATGTCGGCGATTTCTCCGTAGTCGAAGCCCTCAATATCTCGCAGCACCACGACGGTTCGGTACTCATCTTCGATCTCTTCCAGCGCCCGAGCTACGAGAGCGCGAATCTCGCGGTCTTGGATTTCCTCGGCCGGGTCCCGAGCGTCGTCTTGCTCGACACGCCGTTTCAAGCCCGCCGCCTGCTGGTCGAACGGTTTGGCGTTGTCTTCCTCGCCGGTGAGATTCACCGTGCGCCCCGCCCGCCGTCGCTGCGAAATGGCCAGATTCACCGCAATGCGAAACACCCACGTGTAGAAGCCGCTCTTGCGGCGGAACGTTCCGATGGCCTCCAGGGCCTTGCAGAATACGTCCTGCGTCAGATCACCGGCGTCATCGCGATTGCCGCTGATCCGCCAGCACGTGTTGAAGACCTTGTCCTGGTACTTGGCGACCAGTTGGCCAAAGGCGCTCATGTCGCCCCGCTGGCACTGCTCCACCAAGAGGGCGTCTTCGAATTGAATGGCCGTCGCGGGCGCCGGCACTCACTCACCCTTCCCTGGATTAGACGAACCCGGCGAACGGAGGTTCCACTCGGCCGACGGGATTTTGGTCGCCCCGGTCGCCCGGTTGGATTATCCTACCGCACCTAGCCCGGATTATTCACACTGGCCTCTTTTTTACGACCTCCTTGTGGGTTA
>CAZQTW010000037.1:0-63452 GCA_964596165.1 uncultured Planctomycetales bacterium
GATTACGACCCGCGAGCCCGGGCAAGGCCGAGATTTGCGCTTAAGGTTGAGTTGCGGAAATAGGGGACAGTCACCTATTTATTGACTTTCCATGGGGACAGTCACCTATTTATTGACTTTCCATGGGCGCGGTGGTAGGGTGACATCATGCCACGCGTCGCCCGAATCGTATTGCCTGGCGTGCCGCATCATGTCACGCAACGCGGCAACAACCGCCAGGACGTCTTCTTCGTCGACGACGATCGAGAGGTCTATCTCAGTATCCTGCGAGATCAGTCCGATCGGTTTGGCCTGAAGATCGTCGGCTACTGCCTGATGGCAAACCATATCCACCTGGTGGGCACGCCGTCGGGTGAGGAATCACTGGCGAAGGCCATTGGCCGCACGGACTTCCTATACACACAGTACGTGAACCGGCTTCATGGGCGAAGCGGGCATCTCTGGCAGAACCGGTTCTACTCGTGCGCGTTGGATGAGGTTCACCTGTGGCGCGCATTGTGCTACGTCGAAAGGAATCCGGTACGGGCGGGGTTGGTCCGTCGGGCGTGGGACTATCCCTGGTCAAGCGCTGGCGCGCACACGGGTGGGGCGGATGCGAGCGGACTGCTGGACCTGGCCGAATGGGCGCGCCTGTGGACGCCGGGCAAGTGGCAGGCCGAGTTGAGGAGTCCGGAGGACGCCGAAGGCGTTTCTCGAATTCGTTTGAACACGCATCGCGGACGGCCCTTGGGAAGCGACCGTTTTCTCAGCAAGTTGGAGCACCACCTGGGACGGCGGTTGCGTCCGCTGCCCGTAGGACGCCCGCGGAAGAAGACAAAGAGGCAACGGACGGGACGGAAAGCAGCCAATAAATAGGTGACTGTCCCCTATTTACCGCGGCGTCAACCGTGGCGTGCCGGGCAAGACTTCCACTCGAACCGGCCGTATACTCTCCGCATCGGAAAACGGGACCGACCGTCCGAGACCTGCTCGTGTCGACAATAGACGGAGGCCGCATGCACGCTATCGAGAACCTCCTTCAGGGCATCAACGACATCGTCTGGGGACCGCCGATGTTGCTGCTGCTTTTCGGCACGCACGTGTTCCTCACGTTTCGTTTGCGAATCATCCAGCGCTACGTCGGCAAGGCCATCCGACTCTCTCTCCAGCGAACGCGAGAGGGCGAGGGCGACATCAGTCACTTCGGCGCCCTGACGACCGCGCTGGCCGCCACCATCGGCACGGGGAACATCGTCGGCGTAGGCACCGCCATCGCCGCCGGCGGGCCCGGTGCGGTCCTCTGGATGTGGCTGACCGGCGTCTTCGGCATCGCCACGAAGTACGCCGAGGCCCTGCTGTCGGTCAAGTATCGTACGACCACCCGTCAGGGATACGCCGGCGGACCCATGTATGTCCTCGCCCGCGGCCTGAACCTCGGGTGGCTCGGCATCATCTTCGCGGCGCTCACCGCCTTCGCCGCCTTCGGCATTGGGAACATGGTCCAGGCCAACGCCATCGCCGAGATGCTCCAGGAAACCGCGCAGGTCCCGAAGGAGCTGAGCGGCGCAATCATGATGGCGTGCACGGCCATCGTGATCCTCGGCGGCATCCGGTCCATCGCTCGCGTCTGTGAGGCGCTTGTGCCTTTCATGGCCGTCTTCTATGTGCTCGGCTGCTTCATCCTGCTGATGGTAAACATACAGACGTTGCCCGCGACGATTGTTCTCATCCTCAAAACCGCGTTCACCGGCCAGGCGGCCGTCGGCGGTTTTCTGGGCGCGGGTATCCGCGAAGCCATGCGCTACGGTGTCGCCCGAGGGTTGTTCTCCAACGAATCCGGGCTGGGCAGCGCGCCCATCGTCGCCGCCGCCGCCCAAACAAAAAACCCGGTGAGACAAGCGTTAGTCTCCTGCACCGGAACGTTCTGGGACACGGTTGTCGTCTGCCTCGTGACCGGCCTGGTGCTGGTAAACTCCGGCGATTGGACTCAGGGACTCGGCGGAGCCAAACTGACCAAGGCCGCTTTCGAAGACCTGGGATTCACAGGGCACATCGTGCTTTCCCTGGGGCTCCTGACCTTCGTCTTCTCGACCATCCTCGGCTGGTCCTACTACGGGGAGAAGGCGTGCGAGTACCTCTTGGGCGCCCGATCCATACTGCCTTATCGTCTCCTCTGGGTGCTGGCGGTCATGGTCGGATCGGTCACCAAGCTGCGGATCGTCTGGGAGTTCGCCGACATCGCCAACGCCCTGATGGCCATTCCCAATCTCATCTCGCTGCTGCTTCTCAACGGCGTGATCGTGAGCGAGACGCGCCGCTATTTGTGGTCGGGGCGCCTCGACGACACCGGCGAATAGACCTTCGCGTTCGCGGGCAGACAATCGATGCGAGAGACCGACCTCGCGTCGGTGTTCGTCTGCAGCAGGATCGAACTGCGGGGTATTGGCAAGCTGCACGCACAGCCACGCATCCATTGCTCTGATATCTGTCTGATATCTGGCATTCTGTATCTTGATGTGGGCGATACACAAATAAGAGTAAACTTACAATAGATCCAAGACCGTCTTACTGTGTCAAGTCTTCGCGTGTAAAGTAATGCCATTAATTTAACATAAACTATTTATAGATAAAAGTCTTAAGTTAAGTTGATGAACGACATGCCTCTAATCTTCGCCCAAAAGGCCTGCAAGTCCGGTAACACAACATAATATCTTTATCAACAAATGTTTACATGATCGAACACGGATACCATGCCTATCTGATCTCAATCGAACTCCCACCTTTGTGTCACATCCCGAAGCCCTTGACTTGGCTGTTACGTATGGCTAACGTATGGATGCAGACGGAGGGGGAATCATCCTACCTTGGAATCTGGTGGTAGTATGGATAAATGGAATTCGGCACTTAGGCCCGTGACTTGACTGCGGGTTTCAACGTCAGGTTCTGTCTCTGCAGAGGGAGGAAATCTTATGATCCGTCGTCTAGGCTGGTTGACTTGCGTAAGCGTGTGCGTGGCGGCCGTATCGCCGGCGGCAAACGCCGAGCCATACTACGTTCTGCCCGAGCAATCCAACAACAACGCAACGCTCGACGTTCACTTTTCGGCATCGGGTTACCTCAAGCTGGTCCTCTTTGATGAGGGCGGCCTCCTTGACTGGTTGAACCCCAAGAGCACCGCGCATGCAGCCGTCTACGCTCATAAGACGGCCCCTTCGACGATCTCCGGAACCCTCGACGCGTCCGAGTCGGGCGGGCAATTGACGATCTCGGCGATGGACTTGAACCTGCTAAATGACGGCCCGGCCTCGATCACGGCGGGAACCGATATCCACGTCGATGCATTGAATCCGGCAGTGAGACTGCTGTTGGACACCTTCCTCGGCACCTACATCAACCAGATCGATCCCAACATCATCGACCCGAACATCATCTGGGGAGTCGTCGACACGTTGACGGGTGGGTTTGACTTCCAGAAGGATCTGACGGGGACGCTCTCCGCACTCAATCTTGAGAAGATCGCCGATCCGGTCGTGACGACACTCGACTCGGGCGGCAACTACAGCAACCTCCTGATGCTTGCCAACGTGGATTCCACGATCCAGTTCAACGGCGGTAGTCCGATCGATCTGCCGGCGGTGCCGATGCCGTTCACACTGCACGGCACGTACACTGGCGATCCGGTCGGTGCGTTTTCGATGGCCTCGAACGCCTCCGATGCGAACATCGCGACCCCCAACGTCGTCCTATGGGACCAGGTCATCGAACTGCCCATCGGCGAAGGCGGAATCAACGTGAAGTTCCACATTCATCTGCAAATTGACGACGGGTACGCGGGCTATTCGCTCGCCCCCGAGCTCTACGCCATCAGCGGCTATCTGTTGACGACGAACGTGACGCCGACCGGCAAGGGCACGATCGACGTCAGCCCCGCCGGCCCGAAGTTCGCGCCGGGCACCGAGGTCACGCTGACCGCCAACCCCATCGCGGGGTGGATGTTCGATCATTGGGAAGGCGCGGTCACCGGATACGACAACCCGGTGACCCTCACCATGGACACGCACAAGAACGTCACGGCCGTCTTCGTTCGGGAATACTTCTGGCTGACCCTGTACACCGAGGGGAGCGGCTACGTCCCCTTCATCGGCGATGCCACCTACGACCCGAATACGGGGGCGACGCGGGCAAAGATCGAGTCAAACACGTCCGTTACATTCAACCCGACGCCGTCGGCGGGCTGGGCATTCGATCACTGGACGGGCGACATCCCGGCCGGACACGAAATGGACAACCCTCTGGAACTCCTGATGGACGGTCCCAAGACCATCACGGCGATCTTCGAGAAGCAAACGACCAAGCCGTGCGGTGCGTCGGGGGCGCTTCCGCTCGCGGCAACGCTGG
The DNA here is from genome assembly GCA_964596165.1 of uncultured Planctomycetales bacterium. Taxonomy (GTDB): domain Bacteria; phylum Planctomycetota; class Phycisphaerae; order UBA1845; family JAFGLZ01; genus CAYUQT01. The sequence goes on from CAZQTW010000037.1 coordinate 4,378, forward strand.
TGGGTTGTTGTCTGATGGTTCTGATGCGTCGTCGCGGATAAGGGAACCTCGAACGGAGGATGCGGACCCGACAGCGATGAACCGAGAGCACCGGGTCCTGATCGTGATTCAACCGATCGGCTTGGGTTTGACCTGCAAAGGATTTCTTGATCAGAAGGAGGTTTGGAAATGAAGACAGTGTGGCCAATCGGCGCGGCGGCAGTGCTGGCCATTGCAGCCGGAGCATCGGCGAATATCGTCAGTCCGAGCATCGACTTCAGTGATCCGGGGGACAGCGCAACCACGACGTTCACCGCCTTCGGCAGCGGTTCGATGACGGCCTCGGGGACGGTCTATGTGAAGATCCTTGCCTGGTGGGTTCCCATTAACGTCAACTTTTCGAACTCGAACATCACGCTCGGGGCCAACCCCGACACAATTGCGTGGTCGTCCGATCCCACAGGCACCGGCCAGGTGGAATTCGAGCGAGTCAGCCAGCCGCTCGACAGCGGCAAGCTCGACGCCTTGAACGTCGACCTCAAGGGCGGCTCCGCGTGGAACTACAGCCTCGATCGAATCGAACTGTCGGAGCAGGCAGGCCTGTCGAAATTCTACATCGACACCGCCGGTTCGGTTAGCGCCTTTCGATTTGACATGACCGGCGCGCCGACCGGCACCTATAACGCGGGGAGCGAGCCGGTCGTCACGTATGACATCAGCCCGTCGGGCGTGTTGACGACGTCGTACTCGGCCACGATGAACGGCAGCCTGTCGGTGGGCATCACATTTCTGGGCAATTGGTACGCCTTCGATATCCCCGTGGGCACGTTCTTCTCGGGAAGCGGCACCATCGCGCTGCCCGCAACGGCGAACGGCACGATGACATTAACCGAACTCGCGGGCGCTTATCCCAGAGACGTCAAGGTGGCGATCGACGCTTCGGTCGGCCCGGTCTCCATCCCATTCAGCCTGAACGACGACTTCGTCATCAACAAGGCGATGAGCGGCAACAATCCCTACTACACTCTGACGGGGCACTATGATTTGAACGGCCTGCTGAAGGTCGGGAGCACGCACATGGCGTTGACCGACACCGTTCAGGGCATTATTCCCGAGCCGATGACCGTCTCTCTCCTTGCCGTGGGCGGATCAATGTGGGCTTTCCGGAGACGGCGCGAGAAGTAGGACAACACATATCAGGCCCGTTCTTGAACGCCGGGACCCGACACAGGGCACAACCGGCGCGGCGCTCTCTTGCGCGCAGCGACCGGACTCGGCCCTACGCTTTACAAAATCCTGTCTCCCTAAACCACTCGCAATATTCGACCTACGATCATCGCCCCTTCCCTGATCGTTTTGTGCTTGACACATTCGTTAGCTGGTGCTAGCTTCTAGATGGAGTGGGGCTTCTCCGTACTGTAGCTTCCACAGCAGTTCATCTGTGTATGCTGGAGATGGGACACGTGTCCCGTCCAAGTCGAACGTCCACATGTTAGTCTGGTCAAGGAGTGATGGATCATGACCCACCGTTCAGCACTAGTTGTGGGTTTGGCGGTTGGTTTGGTGGCGATGGCGCTGCCGGCCGGCGCGGAAACCTACTACGTGATGCCCGGATCGACCGTCGATTTTGACGCCAACTATTCGTTCTCCGTCTCGGGCTATCTCAAGTTGATCATCTTTCCAGAGGACGGGTGGCTTGACTGGTTGAACCCCAAGGCCAATTCGTACGGCGGGATCTACGCTTATACGACGGCGCCCGGTTCCGTTACGGGGACATTCGACGCCGAAGAGGCCGGCGGCCAACTGACCATCTCGGGGATGAACCTGGACCTGTTGTCCGGTCAGCCGCAGGCGTTGACGGCCGGGGCAGATCTCCACGCGGACGGCATCCCATCGGCCGTGCTTGACCTCCTCCAAACATTCCTCGGACAATATCTGACGTTCATTGATCCGAACATCATCGATCCCAATATTATCTGGGACGTTATCGGCACGATTACGGCCGGCTTCGATTTCCACCCCGCACTCGCGGCCAGCTTGACGGAATTGACGCTTACGAAAGTCGGCGATCCGGTGGTTGCCGTCCTCGACCCCAACGGGGCGTTCTCCAACGTCTGGCTGGCGGCCAACGTCGATTCGACCATCAAGTTCGGCGATCCCAACACGATCCTTTCCGATCCGAACGGCTTCGACGTACCGCCCATCCCGATCACATTTCCGATTACTGGGCAGTACACGGGTGATCCGGTTGGCGCCGTGACGTTCGAAGGATCGGTCGAACCCGAGGGCTCGCTGACCACGCCCAACATTGTGTTGTTCGACCAGGTGATCGGTCTGCCCATCGGACCAAACTCCATCACCGTCAACTTCCATCTCCACCTTCAGGTGGACGACGGCCATGCGGGTATCCGGTTCGATCCGACCATCACGACCATCAGCGGGTATCTGCTGACGAGCTCGTGGAGCCCGGTCGAACGCGGCTCGCTCCAGTTCAATCCTCCCGGCCCGAAGTATGCCCCAGGGTCGACGGTCACCGTGACGGCGGTGGGCGTTCCCGGATGGGTGTTCGACCATTGGGAGGGGGACGCGACGGGGTCCGACAATCCATTGACACTCACCATGGACGGCCACAAGACCATCCATGCGGTGTTTACGAAAGAATTCTACTGGGTGACACTGGGTGTGCAAGGCAACGGGTTCATCTCGTTCTCGGGTGATGGCGTCTACGACCCGGCCACGGGTAAAACCAAGGTGAGGGTGGAAGTACCCGATACGATCACTCTGATGCCGATCCCCTCATCCGGCTGGGCGTTCACCAATTGGACGGGCGACATTCCGGTCGGGCACGAGACCGACAACCCCCTTGTTCTTGCCCCGACCGGACCCATGTCGGTCACGGCAGTCTTCACAAAGACCGGTTCGTGTGGGACCGGATTGGGACTCCCACTGGCGGCCGTACTCGGGTGCATGGGGCTGATGGTGGCCCTTCGCCGGCGGGCCTGAGGACCGACCCGCCGGCCTCGGCGGGTCTTGGAAGGGTCTTGTGAGCCGGGTGCTCAGAGGGCCCGGCGCCGAGTGAGAAGAGAAGCAGGTAGTGTGAAAACAAGCTCTCACCGACATGGCGTGAGGGGTTCTAGAAAAGGAAGGTTCAGAACATGAGAAGAACACTGACACTTGCTTTGATGGCCGCGTCCGTCATTGCGACAGGCGCGTTTGCCGGCATCGTCAATTCAGACATCAGTTTCGCCGGCGCCGGTGACAGCGGAGCCTCGGCTCTCAGCATCATGGGCGGAGGGACGATGACCCTCTCGGGCACCGTTTACGTCAAGGTGCTCAGTCTGTTCTGGGTACCCATCAACGTCAATTTCTCGACGTCCGACATAGTGCTGAATACCAATCCGGATCCGACGAGTTGGACCTCTGACCCGACAGGGACGGGGCAGGTGGGATTTGACCGTGGCAACCCGTCGCTGGGTGGCGGCACCGTGAACGCGCTCGCCGTGGACATCAAGAACGGCGCGGCGTGGAACCTGGCGATGGACCGCATCACGCTCACCGACCCCAGTAACGGCTTCTACAAGATGTATCTGGACATGACCGGACTGGTCAACACGTTCCGTTTTGACATGTCCGGCGCGCCGACGGGCACGTATGCGTCGGGCGACCCTCCAACGGTGACCTACGACATCAACCCGTCCGGCACGCTGACCGCCGGATACACGACAACGATGACCGGCAGCCTCTCCCTAGGTTTCACGTTCATGGGCAATTGGTATTCCATCGACGTTCCCGTCGGCACCATCTTTAACGTGGGCGGAGCCTTTCCGCTACCGGTCACGGCCGACGGCACCATGACGCTCTCGGAATCCTCCGGGATCTATCCGCACAGCGTCGACGTCGACATCCAGGCGTCGATCGGACAGATTTCGATGCCGTTCGGCATGAGCGACAGCCTCACCCTCACCAGGGCCAAGAGCGGAAACGACCCCTACTACACCCTCACGGGCAACTATTCGTTCGCCGGTCTGCTGGAAATCAGCAACACGCAGTTCGCCGTTTCCGACACGATTCAGAAGGCGGTTCCCGATCCGTTCCCCGCCAAGTTGGACCTGACCGTGACCAACTCGAACTGGGGTGAGGTGCAGATTGATCCGCTTCCGGAAGACGCCAACACCATGCTCTACCCGAGAGGGACGACCGTGACGCTCACCGCTACTCCGATCGAGGGCAAGTCCTTCAGGCAGTGGACGCTGTATGACCCGAACTACCCCGATGACGCAAACTACGCAACGGCGGACGCGAACACCTCGATCACGCTGGTGTTGAATCAGGACACGAGCGTCAACGCGGCATTCAAGTGCGGTTCCGGCGTGGGAGAGGTATTGCCTCTTGCGGGCATCGGGCTGCTGGGTGTCTTCTTCGTCCGGCGACGACGCTAGCACTCCGATACGCAACCGTATCCTCTTTCACCGAAGCACGTTCAAGGCCCGGCACGAATGTCGGGCCTTATTTATGCGCTTGCCGCGTCCGGTGGGATGGGTCACATCGGTCCCGCGCCGGTGTATAATCCTCGCTCATACACACCACCCACAGGCTCGCACAAGACGAGCGGAGGACAACCATGGCGGGCGTCGTGAACCTCGGACGACTTGCTCAACACACGGATATTCCCATCGCGGCCCGACGGATCTTGAGCCGGCCGGAAAAGACGGTTACGCAGGTGCTGACCCTATTGACGGATGAGGGACTGTTGGAGACTCCCACTTACCTCGTTTGCCATTGCACGGTTCGCGGGCCCGCCAAAGGCGGCATTCGAATGGCTCGCAACGTCACGATCGAGGAGACCGCCCGACTCGCCGAACTGATGACCTGGAAGACGTCGCTCGTCGGCATCCCCTTTGGCGGCGGCAAGAGCGCGATCGCACTGGAGTCGGCGAGTCTCCGTTCGTTCCAGAGGACCGCCGTGATCAAGGAATACGTCCATCTGTACGGAAGCGAGCTTCATTCCGGAAGCTATGTTCCCGCGCCCGACCTCGGAACCAACGCGCGGGACATGGCCGTCATCTACGGCGAAACGCACAAGCTCGAGTCCGTGACGGGCAAGCCGCCGAGTGTCGGCGGGCTTCCCGGTCGAGAGGAGGCCACCGGGTACGGCGTGGCGCTGGCGGCCGATCTGGCGGCGCGCCAGCTCATGCGGCGCGACATCAAGGGATTGCGCGTGGCCGTCCAGGGATTCGGAAACGTCGGCGGCTGGGCATGTCGTTTCTTGGCGCAAGCCGGCGCGAAGATCGTCGCCGTCGCCGACGTGAAGGGCGGTGTCCATGACGAAAACGGATTGCCGATCGACGACCTGCGAAGATACGCCGGCAATCAACAAACCGTCGCGGGGTTCGGCGGCACGCCCATCGATAACGCCTCGCTGCTCGCGCTCGACGTGGATATTCTCATACCCGCCGCCGTTGAAGACGTCCTAACCGCCTCCAACGCCGGTGATGTCCGCGCGTCATTGATCGTGGAGGCGGCCAACGGCCCGACGACGCCTCCGGCCGATCAGATTCTCGCCGACCGCCACATTCCGATCGTGCCGGACATACTCGCCAACAGCGGCGGCGTCATCGCCAGCTACGTGGAGTGGCGAAACGCCAAGTCGGGCAGTATCACCAGCCGGCAAGAAACGTACGACGTGATCGCGGATCGGCTTACCTGGGCGTTCACTCAAGTGACCACTATCGCTCGTGAGAAGTCCGTGCCGCTGCGCCTGGCGGCCGAAATCGTCGCCTGTGACGAATTGGTGCGTTCTCTTCACGACCGGGCATGGATATAGACTGCCCTGGGTGGAAAACAGTCTGTCCAAGTCGCCGCAGCGCGAATCCGACGCGATCAGCAGAACTGCCGCAGGTATCGTGCGCCGACGACGAATCCCTGCTCGCGGCTGAAGGATCCGTCCTCGTGCTCGATGCTGAGGACATCGTTGTAGCCGTTCATCCGGAGGTGACCGATGTACTCGCCCCAGTTGATGTTACCGAATCCGGGAATCACGTATCGCCACCATCCGTCGGCCAGAATGCCCACCTTTGCCCGTTTGGCCTTGTCGATCAGCGTGTCCTTGGCGTGCGTGTGGAAGATCCGCTTGGGGAACATGGACACGGGGGCCAAGTGGTCGCATTCCTGATGCACCAGGTGCGACGGGTCGTAGTTCAAACCGAAGTTGTCGTCCTTGATCGCCTCGCCGAACAAGACCTCATAGGTGTCGAGCCCTTGCAGGCACGTCGCAAAGTAGTTCTCAAGGGCGATGAAGACGCCCTTTTCCTTGGCGCGCGCGATGACCGGTGCGAACATCCTCGGCAAAACCTGGCGAATCGTGTCGATCTTCGACATCCGCTCCGGCGGGTAACCCGCATTGGTGCAGACGGTCTTCACGCCCAACAACGCGGCGGCATCGACCATCCGGATCAGATGAGCCTGCGCCGCCGGGCCCTCCTTGGGGCACGCAATGTTCTCGTAATAGGCCAGGCTGCTGAGCTGCACCTTCTTGTCGGCCAGAAGGGCCTTGATCCTGTCTGCCGCCGCCGCGTCGATCTTGGCGGGATCAATGTGCTTGCTGCCCGGCCAAGCGTTCGCCTCAAGGCATTGAATGCCGGCCTGACTGGCGAACTCCACGACACGCTCGAACGGTTGATCGCCGAACGGATTCGTCAGCATCCCCACCTTCATGCCCTTTTCCTTTCCGGACTCGTTCGCCTCGCCCGCCTCCGCCGACGCGCTGTCGGCGGCCTGTCCGACGACGCCCAGCGCGGCCAGTCCCATGACGCCGCCGGTCGTTCCGATGAACTCTCTTCGCGTTAAACTCTCACTCACGCTGCAATACTCCTGAGACCACCGCGTGCCTTCCGGGTGAAATCCACCCTGAGAAGACAAGGCTACACCACAACAGCCTCGTGGGCAAGCGGATGAAGCCAAGCGAATTCACCGAAGACGGCGCCGGCAAGATGACGCGACGATAGGGCGACAGGGCGAGATTCGTCGGGCGACGAGAGACCGTCCTGCGGCGAGACGTTACAATGTCGGCCCATGAGGTGCTGGGATGGGAGGGCGGATGACCGATCTGAGAATCACGACGTACCGAATGCCCGCGGGACACCTAAGGTCGGAGAATCCGTTGCCTCCGCTGCAGCCGCCGCGATCGGTGACGTCGGGCATGAAGTTCAACGCGAACGTTCCCGAAGCGGATCGCACGTACGTCGGTTTCGGCAACGAGGAGAGTTGCCTGCCCCACCGTCTCCAGGACGACTACGACCGCGTCCGTGAACCCCGAGCCTTCCGCGCGGCCGTCATCGAAAACGAGATCCTGCGCGCCACGTTTCTCCTGGAACTCGGCGGCCGACTGTGGTCGCTGGTGCACAAACCCTCCGACCGCGAATTGCTCTACGTCAACCCGGTGTTTCAGCCGGCGAATCTGGCGGTCCGAAACGCGTGGTTCAGCGGCGGCGTCGAATGGAACATCGGCGTCATTGGCCACACGCCCTACACCTGTTCGCCGCTCTTCGCGGCACGGGTACGAGCCGATGACGGATCGCCCATCCTGCGCTTGTACGAGTGGGACCGCATTCGCGGCACGCCCTATCAACTCGACTTCCACCTGCCGCCCGGCTCACCGTTTCTCTTCGTACGAGTCCGCATCATCAACCCTCACGACCGCGAGGTGCCGATGTACTGGTGGTCGAACATCGCCGTGCCCGAGCGGCCGGATGTTCGCGTCGTCGTACCGACGGATCGGGCTTATAGCTTCAGCTACCGGAACGAGATGCGGCAGGTGCCCATACCGATTTGCGAGGGCACCGACGTCACATACCCGACACACATCGCCCACGCGGCGGACTACTTCTACCGCATCCCCGACGAGCATCGCCGATGGATCACCGCGCTCGACAAGGAAGGACGCGGCCTGATCCAGGCGTCCACGTCGCGACTGGCCGGACGCAAGCTCTTCGTGTGGGGCATGGGCCCGGGCGGACGACGTTGGCCTGAGTTCCTCGCCGTGCCCAACAGCCCCTACATCGAGATCCAGGCCGGCCTGGCACGGACCCAGGCGGAATGTCTGCCGATGCCCCCCCGCGCCGAATGGGCGTGGTTGGAGGCCTATGGGCTGATGGAGGCCGATCCGAAGGCCGTTCACGGGTCCGACTGGTCCGCCGCCTGGCATGATGTTGAGGGACGCCTCGACAAGGTACTCCCCATGTCTCGGCTTGATGCCGAATTCTCGCGGATGGAGGGCGAGGCCAACCGCGCCCCGGACGAGATTCTTCAACAGGGCTCCGGATGGGGCGCCCTGGAGCGCCGCCGACGAGAACGGGCCGGCGAACGGCCGTTCTGCGGTGAATCCATGCCCTTCCCCGATGCGTCTCTCGGCGCCGACCAAGTCCCGTGGCTGGTGCTCATCGAAAAGCAAACCCTACCCGCTCGCGTGCCCAGCGACGTGCCCGGCGCGTGGATGGTTCAGCCGGAATGGCGCGGGCTTCTGGAGGCCGCTGCCCGCAACGGTCGGGCTTCGCACTGGCTGACTTGGCTGCACCTGGGCGTCATGTACTACAGCGACCACCGGCCGGAGGCGGCCAAGCAGGCGTGGACTACGTCGCTGGAGATGACGCCGTCGGCCTGGGCGTATCGCAATCTGGCCTGTGTGGCCGGTCACGAAGGGCGTAAGGCGGAGGCGGCCGACCTGTATCTCAAGGCACACCGGATGCTGCCCGACCTGACGCCATTGGCGATCGAGTGCGGGCAGGCCCTGATCGAGGCCGGCCGGTCGAAGGACTACCTCGCGATGCTCGATGCCCTGTCGCCGAACGTCCGCAACAACGACCGCATTCGCACGCTCGAGGCCCGTGCCCTGCTGGATGTCGGCGAGTTGGACAAGCTCGAACGCATCTTGACGAGCAAAATGGAGCCGGCCAACATCCGCGAGGGTGAGGTGATCCTCAGCGATCTGTGGTTCGAGATGCACGCCAAACGCCTGGCCGCCAAAGAGAAGATCCCGCTGGACGACAAGCTGCGCGAACGCGTTCGCCGCGAGTTCCCACCGCCGGCATGGATCGACTTCCGGATGGCCACGGAAGCGGCGGCGGATAAGCCGTCTTGAGGGGAAACGCAAAACGATAAACGCCGCGGCGTTGACTGGGTGACTTTCCTCGACCCGGTCTCCGTTCCCGAGCCAGGTCGTCCCGACCCCGGTGCCGTTCCCAACCGGACCGTCTCGGTCCGGTTAAGACAACACAGCCGGTACCTGCAAGGGAGACAGATGGCATCTCCCACGCTTGTGTGCGCATGCAGACTCCCGAGCGTAGGGCATCCAACGGAAGACAAACCGAGACACCGCGACAGGGCTGCCCCCGTGCCTCAATGGGGGCGGGGCACGGCGTTGCGGAGGGTGCGTCCCGGTGATACCTTCCCTTGCCATGACGCCTGGAGGAACGATTCGGTGAACTCGCGTGAGCGACTCTTGACGGCTATCGGCGGCGGCAGGCCGGATCACGTGCCGCTGGTCTGCCGCGTGTTCGGATTCGCCGCGCCGCCGGAGCTTCAGTGGAAGCGAGAGGGTCGGTCTGTACCGCATTGGTACACCGGCCGGCTCGAACACATCCACACGTTGCCGGAGCCCTGGGACGTGACACAGGACTTCAAGCGCGTCGAGGCCTGGCTGAAACTCGGTATCGACGACATCCTCGAAGTCTCGCTGCCCTGGAGCATCGACCCGCGAGTGAAGGTCCGCGACTTCACCGAGCCGCCGACGGCCGACTGCGCCTACGCGCTCGCCTGTCGCGAATACACCACGCCCGAAGGCGTCCTGACGCACAAGGTCAAGCAGACCCGCGAGAACGTCCCCGCCGGTTGGGTGATCCAACCGGAGTTCCCGCCGCTGTTCGAGGACTTCAACATTCCGCGGGCATTCCGCCCGCCCATTGTGGAGCCGGAAGACCTGGCCAAGGTCCGCCACCTGTTGCGCCCACCGACAAACGAACAGGTAGGCGCCTACCGCGAGCGGATGAAGCAGATCCGCCAATTCGCCCAGGCCAAGGGCGTGCTGGTCTGCGGCTGGAGTCTGTTCGGGATGGACGCCGTCGTGTGGCTGTGCGGCGCGGAGAGTGCCGTCATGATGGCCATGCTCCAACCGGACCTGTTCGGCCAGGTCGTCGAGCTGGTCGGCGAATTCGACCGGATGCGAACCGACTTGATGCTGGAGATCGGTGGCATCGACCTGTTCGTCCAGCGCGGCTGGTACAGCACGACCGACTTCTGGTCGCCGGACCTCTTCGTGCAGTATGTGCTGCCGAACCTCAAGCGCAACGTCGCCCGTGTCCACGCCGCCGGGGCCCAATACGGCTATGTGATGACCACGGGCGTCCGGCCGCTCTTGCGCTATCTCGCCGAGGCCGGCGTGGACCTGCTGTACTGGGCCGATCCGGTGATGGGCGGCGCGGATCTCGAGACGTACCGTCGCGAGCTGGGCAACAAGACGGCCATCGCCGGCGGCGTCAACGCGCCGCTGACGCTGGGCAAGGGCACGCCCGACGACATTCGCGAACAGGTCCGCCAGGCGATCGAGACGCTCGGACCGGCCGGGTTCATCCTCGAGCCGGTGGATTCGCTCTTCCCCGACACGCCGTGGCCGGCCGTCCGAACGATGATCGAGGCATGGAAGGAACAAGTCGACTGAACAGGAGCAATCGTCTTGAGCAACGCATCAAAACCCAAGTTTCCCCGCGAGTTTCCCGGCGTTCACTACTACGGTCCCGAAGAGGAGGCAGCCGTCCTCCGCGTCATCCGCGAGCGATCGCCGTTCCGCTATTACGGGGCCAATTTCCTCGCCGAGGCCGATACGCTGGAGAGAGAATTCGCAAAGCTCCTAGGCCGCAAGTATGCACAGGCGGTTTCGAGCTGCACGAACGCCCTGGGGTGTTCGATGGCCGCCTTCGCCGTCGGGCCGGGGCAGGAAGTGTTGGTGCCGGGCTTCTTCTGGGTCGCTACGGTGGGTGCGATCGTGCGGGCCGGTGCGATACCGGTCCTCGTCGAAATCGACGACAGCTTCACCATGGACCCGGCCGACCTGGAAGAGAAAATCACGCCCAAGAGTAAGCTGATCATCCCGGTTCACATGTGCGGCGTTCCGAGCAATATGCCGGCCATCATGGACGTGGCCCAGCGGCACGGTATCCCCGTGCTGGAGGATTGTGCCCAGGCCAACGGCGCCAAGCTGAACGGTAAGCGGATGGGGACGTTCGGCGAGATGGCCGTCTTCAGTTTCCAGATGAACAAAAACATCACGGCCGGTGAAGGCGGCATGATCGTCACGGACGACGAGAGGCTGTTCCTGCGGGCCAACGCCGCACACGACCTGGGTGTTCCGTGGGTCGGCGGCATGCCCGTGCAGGACAGCGAGCACGCGCTCTGGGGCGCCGGGGCGAGGATGTCGGAAATCGGCGCGGCCGTCGTCCGCGCCCAATTGCCCAAACTCGACACGATCGTGGGCAGCATGCGGGCAAGCAAGTATCGCATCAAGGCCGCCCTCAGCGACCTGAAAGGCATTACCTGGCGTCGTGTGGACGATCCGGCCGGCGATTCGGGGCCATTCATCATCGCGACGTTCAGCGACCCGGCCACGGCAAAGCGTTTCGCACAGGAATGCGGCAAGGTCGGACTGCCCTGCTCGCACCTGCCCGATTATGGCCTCCACGTCTACTACAACGTTAAGGCGTTGGTCGAACACCGCAGCAATGCCGCCGACGGCTGGCCCTGGACGCACCCGGCGAATGTTCCGCTGGTTCGCAACTACGCCCGCGGCGCCCTCCCAAAGACGGACGCATTGCTGGCCAGAGGGGTATCGCTGCCGGTTCCCTCTCGGTTGACGCCGGAACAGGAAAAGGAGTACATCGCCGCGTTCCGGCAAGCCTACGAGGCGGCGACGAGGTGACGGTCATGAAGCTTACGCCACGCGTCGGATTCGCGGTCATCAGGCACCCGCTCGAGGAGGGCGGCGAGAAGGCCTTGGACATCTTCACCGAAGGCGTCAAGGCCCTCCGCCAGGCCGGCATCGATGTCGTCGAGGCGCCGCGTATCGTCGAGGACCTCGACAGCGCGGTCGCCGTCGGGCGACATTTCTACGATCAACGGGTCCCCGCGATCGTGCTGGCCGCCGCCACCTGGAGCGCCGATCCTCACGTCCTCGACATGTTGGAAGAGTGCGACGTCCCGATCGTCACCTGGGGCCTGCCGGGCATGAACACCGGCTCGATGTGCGGCAACCAGCAGTTGGACTATGTCCTCAAGGAGCTTGGCAAGCCGTATCGATTCGTCTTCGGCGCGGCGGATGACGCCGTCGTCATCCGCCGGATCTACAACTACGTGGCCGCCGTCACACTGGCGGCGCACCTACGCAAGACCCGCATGGGGCTGATCGGCTACCGCATCGGCGGCATGACCGAGGTGACGTTCGACGAACTCGAATTGAAGGCCACGTTCGGTCCGCGCGTGGTCCACTACGGCTTGGATGCGATCTCCAAGGCGATCGGCGATGTGCCCCAGGCCGACGCCCTGGCGGCCTGGAAGCGCTTCGGCCGCGTCAAGAACGTCACGATAGGCCAGGCGGAAATCGTCGAGTCGATGAGCGCCTACGTGGTGCTCAAGCGGCTGGCCGACGAGAACGGTCTGAGCGGGTTCGCCGTGGAGTGCTACCCGGCCTACATGGGTCGATTCTGTCTGGCCGCGTCGCTGCTGGCCGACGAGGGCATCGTCGTCGGCTGTGAAGGCGATATGAACTCGACCGTGGCGATGCTGATCCTGGCTCGTTTGACCGGCCGGCCGGTTCATAATACCGATTCGCTCGGCGTGGACATGGCCGAGGGTTCCATCGTCTACTCGCACTGCGGCAGCGGCAGCCTGAGCCTGGCGCATTCGTTCGACGACGTCCAGATCGGCCACGTACGCCTGATGCACGAAGGGGCGTGCGCGCTGTTCCCCGCCAAGGCAGGACAGGTTACGCTCGTCAACCTGGTCGGAAGGCGAGGCACCTACCGCATGGGTGTGGCGCTGGGCCAGGCCGTCCCGACCGGTATGGTCTTCGCCGGAAATCCCACGAAGGTCATCCTCGACGGCAACGTTCAAGACCATCTCGATACCATCGCGCGCGAAGGGCTGGGCCACCACTGGATGATCGGCTATGGCGACGCTAGCGAACCGCTCGAGGAGTTCTGCCGAGTCATCGGTGTCCCCCTGATCGCCTGCACATGAGGAGTCGTCGCTTGGCAAGCACGAAGGAATTGCGTCTGGGCGTCATCGGCGCAGGCGGACGGGGCGCACTGGCCGCCTATGCTCACCGGCCGGAAGACGGCGTTCGCCTGATCGCGGGATGCGATGTGAACCCCACGGCGCTGGAACAGTTCAAAGAATCCTACGGCCCGGAGGTCTTCGTCACCGACGACTATCGCGTGCTCGTGGCCCGTGAGGACATCGACGCCGTCTTTGTGACCAGTCCCGATTACTGCCATGAGGAACACGCCGTCGCCGCTCTCGAAGCGGGAAAGCATGTGTATCTCGAAAAGCCGATGGCCATCACGATCGAGGGTTGCGACCGAATCCTCAAGACCGCCTTCGGCGCAAAACGAAAGCTGTACCTGGGTCACAACATGCGGCACTTCGCCGTAATCGAAAAGATGAAAACACTGATCGATCGCGGCGCGATCGGACAGGTCAAGGTCGGCTGGTGTCGGCACTTTGTGTCCTACGGCGGCGACGCGTACTTCAAGGACTGGCACGCCGAGCGGAGCAAGTCGACGGGACTCCTCCTGCAAAAGGGAGCACATGACATCGACATCTTGCACTGGCTATGCGGCGGATACACGACGAGGGTGACCGCCTTTGGCGGTCTGACGCTCTATGACCGGATCACCGACCGCCATGACCCCAAGCATCGCGGCGACCCGACGTTCGTCGAGGCAAACTGGCCGCCGCTGTCACAGAAAGGCATGAACCCCGTCATTGACGTTGAGGACGTCAGCATGATGCTCATGGAGCTCGACAACGGCGTCTTCGCATCGTATCAGCAGTGTCATTACACACCGGATGCGTGGCGCAACTACGTGATCATCGGCACCGAGGGACGGATCGAAAACTTCAACGACTCGGGCGAGGGGATCGTGCGCGTCTGGAATAAACGTCACGATCGGTTCTGGCCCGACGGCGACGAGCAATACCCCATCGCCCCGAGAGAAGGAAGCCACGGCGGCGGCGACCCGAAGATCGTCGCCGAATTCATCCGTTATCTCCGTCAGGGTGGGAAGATCGCCACGTCGGCGGTCGCGGCACGGAACAGCGTCGCCGCCGGTTTCATGGCCACGATGTCGCTGCGAGCCGGAGGGCGACCGATGAAGGTGCCCACGTTCAACAAGCGGATCGCGGCATATTTCGACCGAGACACCGCCTGAGAACGAACCGAAACGCCAAGTCGCCACATCGGCAATGCGCGAAGGATTCAGAGGCGATGCCGCCCCCCCCACGTCCCATCATCGCGACGTCCGGCGCCTATCGCCCTTTCGCCCCCGAAGCGCTGATCGGCGCCGTCGCCGGAGCCGAGGTCGGCTCCGGTGCGGTCAAGGGGGCGCCCAAGGAACGCAAGGCTTCCTTGGCGTCCGTCTGGCCGGGCGAGATCTTCAGAATCTCTTGGTATGCCTTGATCGCTTCGTTCGTGTTTCCAACGAGCCGGTACAGCCCGGCCAGCCGCAACAGGATCGTCGTGTTCTCCGGCTGAAGCTGTTGGGCAATCAGGACGTTTTCGATCGCTCGATACTGGGCCCGAATCTGTTGAATGGCCCCCTGTTCCTCCACGACCTGGGCCAATTCCAGGTACAGTTGAGGGTTCTTGCTCCCCTCCTCGGTCTTGGTCTGCATTTCGAGCAACTGATATCTCAAGATCAGGACTCTCTCCAAGTCGTCTATGTTCTTGACCGTTGTGGGATCCATTTTGATGGCCGATCGCAACGTGTCGGCCAGCTCACGCGCAACCGCGAGGGCCTCGTCGGTCTGTTGCGCGGACTTCAGAATCACTGCCAGGTAGTATCGGTAGTCGCGACGACGCTTCTCCGGCGGCTGCGCTTCGTCGAGTTGGATCGCCCTTCTCGCGCTTTCCACCGCCTCTCGGTTCTTGTTCTCCCCCTGCAATGCCCGAGCCAGAGCCATATGCGCCTCGGCATTGTTGGGGGACCGCCTCACGGCAGTCCGGAGGTAGATTACGGCGGAAGCGTTCTGCCCAAGGGCCACGCATGTCAGGCCCATGCCCAATTCGCCCCTGTGGTCGGGAGTCCGATTCGAGAGTTTCAGATAGGCGCTGTAGTACTCATAGGCCTCCCAGTTCCTATCGGTAAGACGGGCCACGTCCGCCAAACCCAACAACGGTTCTCCCGAGAGAAGTTTGTCGGGATACATGCTCCGCACTTGCGCGTAGCAGTGCTGGGCAACGCCGTAGCGCTCGGCCTCCTTGGCACGATCCGCCAACTGCAGGACAAACCGGACAGCCCGGTCGAGGAGCACCCGGTCCTTTGCATCGCCTGCCGCCTGGCGAACCGCCGCCAATGCCGGCGCAACGGCCTCCTCAAACTGATTGTCTCTCAGCAATTCCTCCGCCCTCTTCAGCTTGCCTTCGACGGTCGGATCCAATTGCTCCGGAGGAAGGGTTGTCGGAAACCCCGGCTCGGTGGTAGTCGGCTCCCCGGCGATCGCCCATGTCTGGGGGAAGAGCCCGACCGCCACACACACGATCCACATGGCGGCGAACGACATACGACCCTTAGACAGACCCGCCCACCTGACTCCGCGGGGTCTTCCGAATGGTTTCATACCAGGGCTCTCCTCGGCGGCATGCTCTGTTCATCGACATTGTTCGGTTATCACTGTAAGAACCGATGTGCAGTCTCGTCAACCATCGCGGATGAAAAAGGGGCACATCTTCACGCCCCCATTCGTGGGAAAACTCCGCAAACAAATCCCTTGCCGACGAAAGACGACGGCATTCGCTGTCACACGTCCCATGGGGTATACGGTCCTTTCCCTTCTCCGGTTCACGCAACGATGCAAGCGTTCGGTTGCCCGGCCCGTGGGGCGCGAAGATGGGGAGTCCTCCGTCTTGAAAGCGTGACGGGCTATGCCTATTGTGAACCGCAGTGAACAACGGGTGCTCATCCGCTGCAACCCGCTGATCGCCGAAGGGCAGTGGATATTGCCGAGGGCGGGCCGATGTGTCCGAAGAGGCGGCGAATCCGGCAAGGAATACGGCGGGCTTCTCAGGGCGAGGTGATTCAGGAGAGACTCATGTACCGATATCTGCAACCGATCGCATGGCTGATGGTACTGGGAACAGGACGTGCCGGCCTTCTCGCCCAGGTCTCACAGACTCTGCCCCTGCAATCTCTTGAGCGACCCGGCGAATTCCGTAGCATGCGGTCGTCCAGCTCCGACAAGGACTGGCGAAACGGAAACGCCGATGCCCGTCACATCCTACCGGGCCAGACGGTGACGATCGCCGACCTTGAGGGTCCGGGACGAATCACCCACCTCTGGTTCACGATCGCTGCCCAGGACCGTTTCTACCCGCGATCGGTGACGCTTCGCATCTACTGGGACGGCGCGTCCGAACCGGCGGTCGAGTCGCCCATCGGCGATTTCTTCGCCGTCGGCCACGGCCTTGATGTCCCCGTGAACTCGTTCCCCGTGGCCGTGTCCTCGGATGGAAGGGCACGCAACTGTTATTGGTCGATGCCCTTCCAAAAATCGGCCAAGGTGACCGTCTCGAACGACTCCACGAACAAGAAGGTGGACGCCCTTTACTTCTACGTCGACTGGCAGAAGCTCCCCAGTCTGCCTCCCGACACGATGTACTTCCACGCCCAGTACCGACAGGAGTTCCCGTGCAAGTCCGGCGAGGACTACCTGATTCTCGACGCGGAGGGCGACGGCCTCTACGTCGGGACCGTTCTGTCGGTGCAATTGAGCGAAGCGAGCTGGTTCGGCGAGGGCGATGATCGCTTCTACATCGACGGCGAGGCCGAGCCGTCCCTTCGAGGCACCGGCACCGAAGACTACTTCTGCGACGCGTGGGGCTTCCGGCACTTTAACAACCCCTTCTACGGCGTGAGCGTTTGGGAAGGCGATGCCGTCGACGATCGCGGAACGGCCTACCGTTGGCACATCCCGGACCCCGTTCGTTTCTCCAAGTCGCTTAAGGTGACAATCGAACACAAGGGCGTGGAGTTCGCCAAGGACGGCAAGGTCAAATCCGGTTTCACCGAACGTCCCGACTGCTTCTCGTCCGTGGCCTTCTGGTATCAACGCGGCAAGGCCAAGCGGTTCGCCGAACTGCCGCCCGCGCGAGATCGAATCGTCCGGGGCACACCCATCGAGGCCGAGTCCCTGGCCAACCGCATCTGGTGCGAACCGGCGGCGGCCCAAGTGCAGGACTGCGGACCGGCGTCCGAAAGCAAGCAGCTCTACTTCGCGCCGTGGGAGCCGAGGGCCTGGATCGAATTGCCCTTCGACGTCACGGAAGACGGACGCTACCTGCTCAAGGCCGACCTGACGCGGGCAAAGGACTACGGAATCTACGAGATTCAACTCGACGGAAAGAAGATCGGCGAACCCGTCAACCTCTACAATGCCGAGGTCGTGGTCAAGCAGGAAAAGCTCGGCATTCACCCCCTGAACAAGGGGGCGCATCGCCTCCGGTTCGTCTGCGTCGGCGCCGATCCGAAATCCAAGATCGACAAGACGGATCAATCCGGTTATCGGCTGGGCATCGACACGATCAGCATCCGAAAGCTCATGGACAGGAAGTAAAAGAAATCACGCGGCGTCCAAGCCTCCCATCGGGGTCCAGGAAAAAAGGCTTCACCCCCGGTTTTCAACTCGGTCACCCCGCAATCGTTTCCTGTCTTTCGACAAGCCTGAACTGAACCTGCGGGGCCGCCTGGTCCAACACGACGCCGGGAGGCAAGACGAAACTCACCGGGCGGGTCAGCCACCCCTCCGTCTTGATGATGTCGCTCGTGCTGATCTCGACATAGGCCCGGACGTCCTGGGGCGTGAGAGACGCGATGACGTCGCTGGGGCCGCGCACGTTGATTTCCAGCGCCAGGTCGGCGTTGTTCTTGACTTCCAGGTCGTACTTCCGCCACTGCTCATACGAGAGCTCGAATCGAACGTACACCCCTCGCAACAACTTGCCCTGATCGCGGTGTTCGATGACGGCGGTGACCGAAACGCGATCGGTGAAAAACCTGGCTTGATCCGCGCCGGCCAGGGGTGTCAACAAGACGTCGTTGAGTTCAATGGGCTGGCCCGGCTTGAACTCACCGCTGCGAACCTGATCGCGAATGAGCGCTTCGATGGGTGCGATGACCTCTTGCTTCTTCAGCTTCTGCAACTGCGATTCGGGAAGACGCACCTTGACAGTTGCGGGCGTCACGGTGGTCTGAATGATCTTGAACGTGTCGGCTTGCACAACCACCGGCATCTCGACGGTCTGCAGACGATCCACCTGAATGGTCAGGTCGGGCGGATCGATGTCCGTAAGGGTCAGACCCATGCGGCGGACCTCCTCAAGGGCATTGAGTCGGTTGAGCAGTTCGATCCGGTAGGGCCCGCTGGGCGGGTCCGTCTCGACGACGCTGGTCAAGGAAAACCGATCGTCCCGGACGTCGTCTTGAAGCTGTCGAATGCTCTGCGCGGGCCCTGAGAACGTCGCCTTTACTCGGATATGCACGCTGTTCGGATCGGCGATAGTCCAGTCGCCTCTGGCGGGCGCTCGAATGGCCAGCGGCACAATCAACGTATCGCTCTGCGAACTGGCCTGGTCGGCATAGAACCAGATGAGCAGCGTGATAACGGCCACAACCAGAAACGTCTTCACAGCCTGGGACATGACGGTTCCACCCGCTACGCCCTCTTGACCAAGGGTTCCCTTTCGGTCACACGGACGTCCTTGCGACTGCCGCCCAGTCCGGCACGGAGAAGATCGCCAAGTTGATCGGGAGTGAGGCCGCGCTTGAGGATGCCACGCTCGGCGAGCGAAATCGTTCCGGTTTCCTCGCTGACGACGATAATCAGGGCGTCGCTCTCGAGCGAAAGCCCCAGGGCCGCCCGATGTCTGCTGCCCAACTCCGTCGAAAACTTCTCCGCTTCCGCCAGGGGAAACTGACATCCCGCCGCCGCAACGCGCCCCTGGCGAATAATCACTCCCATGTCGTGAAGGGCCGACCCCGGCCAGAAGATCGTGTTAAGGAGATCCGCCGACACCTGGGCATCGACCGCCACCCCCGACTCGATAACCGTCGCCAAACCCACTTCCCGCTCAATCGCGACGATCCCGCCGATCTTTCTGGCCGACAAGAAGCCCGCCGACCCGACCACTTCATGGATGACCTGTTCGACATCGCCGGCCCATCTCCTGAGCCAACGCGTTTCCCCCAACCGCGTGAGCCCCCGGCGAAGCTCCGGCTGGAACACCAACAGTACCGTGAAGATGAGCGCCCAGACAAACTTGTTGTAGAGAAACTCGATTCGCTGCCACCCGAATCGGCTCGCCAACACATCGACAAGCAGGAAACTCGCGATGACGAGAACCCCCAATCCCTTCAGCAGACCGGCCCCACGCGTGCCGCGCACGAACCGCAAGACCACGTACACGGCAGCCCCGATAAGCAAAAGTTCAATGAGAACGGTCTTGTAGCTGTACGCGTCGGTGCCAAACCGACGGAAGTAATCGCTGAGGTAACTCAACATGAAGGGCCATCCGGCTCGCGATGACCACGCGGCCAATGTAGTATAATTCACAAGCCTCGAACTTCCAAGAACCGACGCCCTGCAAAGGAGCTCTTGATGAAGGCGACCGTCTTCCTCAAGCCGGGTCAGATCGTCCTACGGGACAAACCCCTACCCACACCATCCGCCGGACATGCCCTCGTTCGCGTCACCGGCTGCGGCGTCTGTGGAACGGATGTGCATATCTACCACGGGGCTCTGACCCAGGGCATCGTCCCACCCGTGACGTTGGGCCACGAGATTGTCGGCCACGTGGAGGCGGTGGGAAAAGGCGTGGACAACGTCACAATCGGCGACCGTGTGGCCGTCGATCCCCTGATCGCCTGCGGGCACTGTGAAGGGTGTCGCGCGGGCAGGCCCAACCTTTGCGACGGACCAACGACCGTGGGCTACGCCGTCGATGGCGGCTTCGCCCAATATGCCTGTATCCCCGCCACCCATCTCTACAGGCTTACGCCTTCGCTGCCGGCCAAGGGCGGAATCCTCGTCGAAACCCTGGCATGCGTCCTCCACGGATACGATCGGCTGGCCTTCCAGGCCGGCTGTTCGGCCATGATCCTGGGGGCGGGCACCGTCGGACTGTTGTGGAACCAACTCCTGGGTCGCAGCCCGCGCACGCTCCTCGTCCAATCCGAGCCCGTTCGGTTTCGCAGGCAATTGGCCGGCCAACTCGGCGCCGATGTGGTCGTCGATCCCACGAACGAAGACCTCACCACCCGGGTCCGCGAACTCGCGCCCGAGGGCATCGACTTCATCGTCGACGCATCGGGGAATCCGACCGCCCTCCAGCAGGCCATCCCTTTGGTCAAGCGACACGGTACGTTCATGATCTTCGGCGTCTGTCCCAGCGATGCGACCGTCTCGATCAACCCGCATGACCTGTACCAGTCCGAGATCAAGATCATTGCCTCCAAGATGCCTCCGCTCACGTTGGGCCGAGCGGCACGCATGATCGAGGCGGGTCTGATCGACTACGAACGAATCGTTACCACCGTCCTGAAACTCGACGAGTTGCCCCACGCCATCGCGATGTTTGACGAAGCAAGAGACCGACACGTCAAGATGATGATCGATCCGTGGAAGTAATCGTCCTCAGCTGGCGTTCAACCCCAAGAAGCAGTTCGAAAGAACCGGCATGGCCTTGGCCGGAAAGACAGACTACCCATCCGGGTTCGCACGAATCTCGTCCGGCCGGGGGCGGAGTTCGGCCTGCGCCACGGGCCATTCTGCGCGCATGACCTACTCGATCGGAACCGAAACGACGTTTACCGGTATGTTGACGACATGCGAACCCGCCATCACGCAACTATTCCAGCACATCGAGACGAACGACCCGATGTCGCGCGCAACGCTTCTGACACAGGCGCATGCGTCGCCCAGTCGTTACCCCCTCGGCGCAGAGGCGTATCGCCGGATCGCCCCGGGGCGCCTCGGAACCCTGTGCACGCTCTACTTCTCGCCGTACAAGGTCCGTTCCTTGAACTGTTGCGCGCGCTCAACGATCTCGGCGGGTGTGGGCCGAGAGGTGGGCTCGAGTGTGTACTCGAGGTGCCGGTTGTCGCGGATCGTCGCCGGCGTCAGGCATTCGGCGAAAAAGTCGATCGGCGGGACCTGATACCAAGGTTCAATCAGTCTCGCATGCGTCTTGAGCGTCTGGTAACCTTCCTTGCGAATAATCACGTCGTAGTCACCGTACCACGTGAAACTCTTGGTCACCGGCGTTCGGCCGACCTCCTCATCATTCAGGTACACCATCGCGCCCTGTGGGTCCGTGTTGATCGTGAGGGTTCGTTCAACACACCCCACCATCGCAACAAACATAAGAAGGACTGCCGTCGCCGGAATAGAGTTGCCAACACGGAAGGATCGGCATCTAACCATGGGTCAGCCTCATCGGGCAAGCAGCCCGTCTAAGGTTCCAAATCGAAAATCGTGGCCGTCGGGCCCACGGTATCCAAGATCGCCACCGTGCATCGGCCCTTCACCCAACCACAGCATTCACCGGGGTTTAAGAACAGCCGTGCCCCGCGCACCTCGTTCACAATCTCGTGGGTATGGCCCGTGATGACCACGTCGGCCCACGCCACATCCGTCGGGTCGCACCACTTGTCGAAGTGGTGCACGAGGACCTTCCTTCCGCCCAGCTCCAACCGAAGTGGTCCCCGTTCAATCTGCGGCAGAACAGAGGCCAGTCCCGCGGACTCGCCCTCGTTGTTGCCGTAAATCACATGGAGCGGACACCGCGATTCGGCGGTCTTCAACACCTTCGCCGCAAACGGCGACACAATGTCACCCGCGTGAATGACGGCGCCGACCCTTTCCTGGGCAAACAGATCCAGTGCCTTGGCGATTAACGGAAGTCGATCATGGGTGTCCGACAAAACGCCTACAAGCATTGTTGGGAACCATCCTTATGGACGAACATTATCTTGAAGTCGGTCCGATGATGCAAGGCCCGCCGGCTTGATCGGATGTTCGGCTACCCGTAGACTGCCTCACCGGATAACGGATCCCCACGGGCACGCATCGAGAGGTAAAACGGATGAACCCCACGGAGAGCAGTCAGGTCACGACCGCCACGGATGCCGCCTCCGAGCAAAGCACCCGACCCAAACGACGTCGAAGACTTCTCAAACGGGCGGCCGTCGGCATTCTGCTGGTCCTGATCGTCGGAGAAGTCCTCGTTCGCCTCCTCGGCTGGGATCCTGCCCCCGTCCTGACGGACAAAGAGGTCGAAAGCCTCGATCGCGTGCGCAAACACACGAAAGAATACCCCGCGGCCGAGGCCAAGCTGGAAAAGGCCAAGACCCACTTGGCTCAATTGGAGCAAGCCAAAGCCACATCCAAGGAAATTGAGGAGGCCAAAGAGGCCCTCCGAAAAGCCGAAGAAGACGTGGCGTGGTACAAGGCTCACTGGCCAAGCAACAAGTTCATCTTCAAGGGGTACTGGCCGGGAGTCCCCGTCGAGTTCGAGCAGGAAATCGTGCTGAATGATCTCTGGCTTCGAGACTACAACTATGAGCCGAACAAGCCCGCGGGCGTCAAACGCATCGTTGTACTCGGCGATAGCTATACAACGGCCTGGGAAGTCAAGTTCGATGAGATGTTCCATAAGCGGCTGGCCACGGAACTCACCAAGCTCGCCGGACCCGGACGCAAGGTGGAGGTGCCCGCATACAGCCTGCCGTCCATGGGCGTGGTCGATCTCAAGAAGCGGTTCCTAAACCAGGCCATGGCGCTCAACCCCGACCTGCTCATGCTGGTCCTTCACGGCGGGCTGATTTCCGAAAACTATCGTCCCTTGCAGAATGAGATCGATGTTCGATTCGGCCGCTTGGCCAAGTACTACGTCATGAATGCCCGTCGCGTCGAGGACCGATGGACGGTCTTGCCGTTCTCCGCCTTGAACCGCCTGATCGCCAGGGGGGCGACGCTGTTCTATGTGACTCACCTCGATTGGTTTGAGGATCTGGACGGCAAGCACCCGATCGAACCGTCGGTGGCCACCTACTTCGAGCCCGTGGCACCGAAATGGAAAGAGGCCTGGGATAACACGCTGGTGGCCCTGCGGGAATTCAAAGAGACGTGCAACAAGGCGGGAATTCCGCTGCTGGTCGTCCTGATGCCGACGGAAATCGCCGTCAACAGCATCTTTGCTCAGGCCCCGAAGGGGTTCCGCATTGACTGGGGAAAGGTTGACCGTGAGTTCGAGCGGATGTGCAAGGAGGTGGGCGCCGATTTCCTCACGATGACGCCCGGATTCGATGCCTATCGCGCCAAACACGGCAGGGACTACCGACCCACGTACGACATCCATTGGAACGCCAAGGGCCACGAACTCGCCGCGCAAATCATCTTGGAGCGGCTAAAGACCACGTACGCCGGCCTCCTCGGACTCCACGGAACCGCGACAACCTCGACGCAGGCGAGCAAGTGAATCGTCGATACAGACGCCGGTTCCCTTCAGCGAAGGGGCTGAAACGCACGGGCGTCGCGAACTGGAGAAGATACATGGCCTTCAGAACGTTCCTGACTTCTGCCCTTATTGCCGTGGTGGGTTTCTCGGCAGGTTGTCAGAGGCCGAACGTGTTGATGTCACAGTCAGTCTACACGTGTTACTTCGCCTCCGGTCCGATGACCATTGACGGGAAATTGGACGAACCGGCATGGCAGAAGGCGGAACGGATCACGGCCTTTCATGTGCTTCAGCCGAGCAACGCCAAGAAGCTGTCGCCGACAACCGTCCGTCTGCTCTGGGACGATCAACATGTTTACATTGCGTACGGGTGCGTCGACGACGACATTTGGTCCTATTCCAAAGTTGCCGACGACGAGCTGTGGAACGGCGACGTCGGCGAATGCTTCATCAAGCCCGCTGCGAAGGAAAACAGCTACTACGAATTCGTGATCGCTCCGAACGGGACGCTGTTTGACGCCCGCTATCCAAGCCGCGGAGCCGGCGGATATCGTCGTTTCAAGAGCTGGTCGTCCGGCGCCACCGTTGCGACCCGAATCGACGGAACCGACGGCGATCCCCGGGACGCCGACCGCGGCTACACGATCGAGATGGCCATTCCCTTGTCGGCCATCGCCGATGGGCCCAAACCCGCCGACGGCGCGACGTGGACCTTCGCCGTATTCCGCTACGACTACACCAAGTCGTACGAGGATCCGCTGCTGTTGATGTCCATTCCCGAATCCCCGCACCACGGCTTCCACTACTACGAGGGTTACCAGACGATGGTCTTTCGTTCGAGGAAGAAGTGAGAGCAAGTCCGTCCGGCTCTCCCCGCACGTTCAGAATCCCGAATTCCGGGTTCCCAATTCGGGATTCTTCACGGCCACCGCGATTCTCTCATGGGCCCTCCAAAGATGCTCGCGCTTCAGACAGCCGTCGATGTGGTCCCAGGGCAGGATCTCGTCGCAGGTCCTCTCCCGATGGGTGTAGAAAGCCGGATCGATGCCCGTGGACTGAAAGGCCTCGTCCCAACGCCGCATGTCGAACTGATCGTCCCATGCGTCAAACCTCGCCCCGGCCCGCCACGCCGCTTCGACGACCTTGCCCAGGCGGCGGTCGCCTCGCGCAAGGACCCCCTCCAGCACGGATCGTTCGACGCGATGGAACTTCCACTGGACGGCCGTTCGACGCCGACTCGACAGCCGGGCCAACAACTTGCGGGCCTCCAGGCAATACTCGACGGTCGGTTGCGGCATCCACTGAAAACACGTGTGCGGTTTGGGGACCAGCCAGCTTACCGTCGTGTTGACGACAGCGGGTCCTTTGCCGAGTTGTCGGCGAAGGTCGCTGATGCGACAGGCCAGATGCCAAATTCCCTCAATGTCTTCGATTCGCTCGCCCGGAAATCCGACCATGAAATACAGCTTGACCGTTCGCCAACCCGCCTCATACGCCGCTCGCACGCCCTCCAGCAACTTCTCGTCCGTAATCGGTTTGCCGATGGCCCTGCGCAACCGATGGCTCGCCGCCTCCACGGCAATGGTTAGGCCGCCCTTGCGGACCCCGCTGATCAAAGACGGAATCTCGGAAAGCATCTGATCCACCCGCAACGAGGGGAGCGAAATGTTCACCTTGCGATCGGCGAACTGGGTCGCGATGCGACCGGCCAGCTCCGACAGGTGCGGATAGTCGGCGGTGGACAGCGACAGCAAGCCGATCTCCTCGTGTCCCGTTGCCTGCAGGCCCGCTTCGACGATCTGACAGATGCGGTCGACGCTGCGAATTCGGACCGGCCGCTTGGTGTGTCCGGCGTGACAGAATCGACACAAGTGCGGACAGCCCCGCATGATCTCGACGCTGATCCGGTCGTGCACGATCTCGATGTTCGGGACCAGCGGGCGTTCGGGAACGGGCGCGTTCTCAAAATCCTCGACGGCGCACCGCCGGATCCGTGCGTGGAGTCCGGGAACCACGGGTTCAAAGCGGCCGATCGCACCGTCAGGCGTGTAGGACACGGCGTAGAGCGCCGGGGCGTAGAGCCATTCGAATCGGCGAGCCAATTCGACGACGATGTCCGAACGTCGAGCGCCGCCCGCCCGGAGTTCCTGGTAAGCCTCCAGCACCATCGGCAGCGATTCCTCACCGTCGCCGATGAGAACGAGATCGAGGAAGTCGGCCAGAGGTTCCGGGTTGTCCGTCATCGGTCCGCCGGCCAGGACGATGGGATCAGCGTCGCCGCGATCGCGGGCTCGCGGGGGAATCCCGGCTAGATCCAGCAGCGTCAGCAGGTTTGTCGCGCACATCTCATGTTGAAGCGAAACCGCCAGGACGTCTGCCTCGTGGACCGGTCGGCGGGTGTCCCACGTGAACAGCGGGATTCCGCGCGCCCGCATCACCCGCTCGGCGTCGATCCACGGACAGTAGACCCGCTCGGCGCACACCCCCTCCAAATGATTGCAGATCCAATACAGAATCTGGGAACCCAAATGCGACATGCCGATGGCGTAGGTGTCCGGAAACGCGATGGCGACGCGAACCTTCGCACGCTCCCAGTCGCCCGACGAAACGAGTTGGTTGATCTCGCCGCCGATGTACTGCGCGGGCTGAATCACTCGGCCGAGAAGCTCCTGGCTGACGCGTTGGGCCAAGCTCATGAGGTCCGCCCATAAACACAACCGGGCAGCCGATCTCACAGTCGACTGCCCACCGATTCGGATCAACTCCGGCTTCCTCACGGTCTCACGTGATGAGACGCGTGCCACAAACCCTCTGACCCCTTCAGCGCCACCCAGACCCCTATCCTAACCCCCTATCCGCGTGCATACAAGGGGGATCCCAAAGACGGGCGAGCAGAGTCGCCGGCGGATATAAGCGTAAAAAGCGAAGGACGCGCCCGGTGTGCTCCGGACGCGCCCCTGTCACGTCGGCTCGCGTTCCAACAATCTCCTAGCCGCCCAGCAAAACCAAGACATTTTGCGGTATCTGGTTCGCGATCTTCAACGAGGCCATCGTCGACTGGACCAAAATCTGAGCGCGAGTCATGGCCGCCACTTCCGAGGCGTACTCGGTATCGCGAATGGCGGACTCGCTCGCCTTCACGTTCTCGTACGTGACCTGTTGCGACCGGATGTTCGGCTCGAGTTGGTTGCTCTGGAGTTGGCCCAAACGACCGCTGATGGTGGCCACCTGCATGATGGCCGCCTTGACGATGGCCTCCGCGTTCGCGTACTGACGCTTGACAACCGCGTTCGCCTCCCCGCCGCCGATGCTCCGCAGCAATCCAATGGCCGGGTCGCCCAGGTTCGACGTGCTGACTTGGGGTATGCCCACGTTGAGCTGAGCGTTACTGTTGACGTCGGGACCGATCTGGAACCGTGCCCCGCCACCGGTGATTCCGAAGGTCTCCGTATCCACCGTCTGCGTGGCGAACGTGGCGGCCAGATACAAATCGACGTCCAGGCCGTTCTTGCGAAGCGTTACCTGAAGCCCTTTCGCCGCGCCCGGTTGACCGTTGATCAGGACCGTGGGGTCAACGCCATGGTCGATGGTCTCCGTCTCGCCCCCCGACATGGTGAAGTTGCCGCTGAGTGTCCGCACGCTCACAAAGGCGTCCGAACCATAATCGGTACTGGAAAGAATCAAACCGGTCGCGCCGCTGACGGTGGCCGACACGCCCGTGAGGTCGGTGAACGTGTTGATGCTGTAGGCGATGTCCGCGATGCTGGTGCTCGCGGCAAAGTTGAAGGTCTCGCTGCCCCGGAGACCGCCCACCTCCACACTCACCGGATTCCCCGCCGACAAGCCCGAGGCGATGTAGTACATCCTTGCCGTCTGGGCGGAGGCCGCCACCTCGACCGTGACCCTTAGCGTCGAGCCGTCGTTCGCCAGCCGTGCACCGTATATCGCCGTCCGGAGAAGATTCGCCTTGTTGACGTTGGATAGCGCGTAACTGAAGTTGCCGTTCAACAACTTCTCACCGTTAAACTGCGTCGTGTTCGCGATTCGATCGATGCTCTCCAGAATCGAATCGATCTGAAGCTGGTTGGCCGTGATCTCACTGTCGGAGATCGCGCCTTCGTTCGCCGACCTGTCGATCAAACCGCGCAGATCCAGCAACAGGCGCGACACTTCGCTCAGCGCTGAATCCGCCGTCGCCAGGACGTTCATGGCCCGGTTGCTGTTCTCGATGGCCTGATTGATGCCGGCCAATTCCGACCGCAACGACTCCGATGCAATCAGCCCCGCCGGATCGTCCTTGCCGGTGTTGATTCTCAAGCCGGTGGACAAGCGCTGCAACCGGGTCGTCAGATCTTGCTGGTTGTACAAAAGTCGGTTGGTCGCCTGCAGTGAGGAAATGTTGGCGTTGACGCGAGTCATCGTATCCTCCGTGACATGGGCGGGATGTCCCTTTCGCCGCCCCGAGACACGCGACCATGCGTGTCCGGTTGTGTGGCCCCTCGGGCCCTCTGTAGAACGCCGCATCGGCGACCGGTTCCACCGGATGGGAGCTAACGGCGGCGCTCGCGGTGTGATCCGTCGATCGACGACCGCAAGCTTCTCTAAATGCCGGCCACTCCGGGCCGGGCACCGCCATCCATGGCACTTCGATTACCGCCCGACTCGTCCAGGGCGGATGTCAAAGCATCGGTGTGCGGGTCCAAACCCCCGTGCGCCGAACCTCGAATCGGTGTCGGCATAGGGGTATTCGGATTTCGTGCGATACCTACTTTAGCTAATTACGCCTTCAACGAGTCCGTTCATTGTTATAGGACGATCCCTACATCGACCGGACCGGGTCAAGAAACATCCGAGACGGGGTGGGACACGACCCATCTCATTGGAATTCAATGGGTTTGGAAAACAAAGGGGGCGGGTCGATCGGTTGAAGGATCGACCCGCCCGAGTCCGGCGTTCTGAAAAGGTGCCCGGTGTATCCGGCCCCTTCTCAGATGGACTAGCCACCCAGCAGAGCGAGTACGTTCTGGGGCGCTCTATTCGCAAGCTGCAACGTGGACGTCGCCGACTGAACCAGGATTTGTGCCCTCGTGAGGTTGCTGGTCTCGGTGGCGTAATCCGTGTCGCGAATGGCCGACTCCGCCGCCGTCGTGTTCTCGAAGGCGATGTTCAGCGCGTTCACCGTCGTCTTCAACGTATTCTGTTGGAACGCACCGATGCGGCCTCTCAGAGAAGCAACCTGATCCTGCGCGGACCGGATGATCCTCTGAGCCGTGGCGAAGTTCTTGCTCGTCAGTTGGTTCTCTTGCCCGCTGCCCAGCGTGCTCAGCCGACCGATCGCCGGATTGCCCAGCGACGTGGAGGCAACGTTCTGAATGCCGATGCCTTCATAGCCGGCTAGACCCAGGTCGGGAGCCAGGCTGAACGTGGCGCCGCCGCCCTTGATACCAAAGGTGTACGTGGAGGAGTTGGTGTTCGCACTCTCCATGATCGTAACCGTCATGTTAAGGACGGCCGACCGGACGGTGGCGTTCAGACCGTCGGTGATGGCGTCGACGCCATTAATCTGAACCGCCGCGTTGCGGCCAAAGTCGCGACTGACCGTGTTGGAGTCGGCATCGACGGTGTTGAACGTCGAGTTGCCGTTCACCTTGGCGACCGACACAAACTGGTCGGAACCGAAGCCGGTGCTGTAAAACTCCAAATTGGTGCCGTTCACGGCGGCCGAAACACCGGTCAGCTCCTTGGAGGCGTTGATGGCCGCCGCCATGTTGCTGATCGTCGTCCCGCTCGCAAAGGAGAACTGGTCGGTCCCGTAGTTCCCCGTCACTTCGATCGTCAACGAGCCGCCCAGCGAACCGCCGCCGCCCGTCGCCGACCAAATCAATAGACCGGTCTGCGCGGACAGGGTCTGTTCGACGGTGACGGTCCGCGTCTCATTCGGAACAAGCTTCGCGCCCTGGACCTGAATGTAGCTGAGGACGCTTCCGCCGGATCCGGACAAAGTGTAGTCATAGGTCCCGTTCAGCAGCTTCCTTCCCTTGTAGGTGACCGACGAAGCGATTCGGTTGATCGAGTTCAGAATCGAATCGATCTGAAGCTGATTCGCCTGAACCTCCGTCTCGCTCAGAGCCGCGTCGTTGGCGCTCTTGTCAACGAGGTTTTCGAGCTCGAGCAACAACGAACTCACCTCGCCAAGGCCGGCCTCCGTCACGCCGAGCATGTTGTCGGCTGCTTCCGCGTTACTGATCGCCGCGCTGATGGCCTTCATCTCGGCCCGCATGGTTTCGGATGCGATGAGACCGGCGGGGTCATCCTTTCCGGTGTTGATCCGAAGACCGGTGCTGAGGCGCTCGAGCGAGGTGTTCATTTGGGCGTTGTTGTTGCCCAGAACGCGCGCCGCGACTAGAGAGGGGATATTGGTGTTAATTCTACTCACGGTTGGTGCCTCCTAGGGCTCCTGGGACGACGTGGACCCAACGGCGCGGTGGCTGACACGGCCACCCCGCTGCCGCCCGGTTCATCGCCCCGTCCATGTCCGTAACGGACACTTCGGGTTCTAGTTCTCGTCTCGCCGAGTGGACTGATCTGCAGCGGGATCCTGGGGCCTGAGCCCCGCGCGAGCCTCGCCGCCGGTCCGTCTCGTGCTTACCGATGGGCTACACGTCTTCCCTGATGAAGACCGCATTCGCCTTTTGGGCAGAACTCAGGGCGGTACCTACCCGTCGTCTTACGGTCGCCCCCCAACGGCAATCGTTGATTCGTCACCCTCGACGGAGCGCTTTAACTTTTTCGAATTGACGGATCGAATCGCAAGAACGATATGGCGCCGAATGAACGGGCACGCGGGACGACCGTCCGGGAACGCGGCAAACGTCGGACATTATTGGACAGGTCCGTTTCCACGCGTATCCCGATCAGAATCAGGCGGATCAAGTGGGTTCCATAACTGCGCGCGCAAACGAACGGCGTCCGGTCACGCCGTCCGTTTGGAGGATTGCTGCATGACGATCCGACGGCTCGGCTCAGAGGCTACCCGCCCAGCAGAGCAAGCACGCTCTGCGGCGTCGCGTTGGCGATGGCCAACACACTGTTCGCCACGTTCACCAAGACTTGGTTGCGCGTCAGCCTGCTCGTTTCTTCCGCAAAGTCCGTGTCGCGAATCGCCGACTGGCTCGCCGTCAGATTCTCCAACGTGATCTGGAGCTGATTGACGTTCGTGTCGAGCGTGTTCCGCTCGAAAGCACCCAGGCGCCCACGCGTGACCGACACCTGTCGCAAGGCCTCGGCCACGATCTGCTGCGCCCTCTGTTCCTGACCGTTGACCAGCGAATACTCGCCGCCCGTCACCACCTGCGACAGGTAACCGATGGCGCGCGTCCCCAACCGGTTCGCGGCCATCGACTGTATGCCGAGATTGACTTGTAAATTGGTGTTCACCTCAGGCCCCACCTGAAAGAGCATGCCGCCTCCCGTAATGGCGAAGCTGAACGTACCCCGTCCGTAGGCGTCGTCGAGCGTCAGATCAATGTCCAGCGTGTTCGTGTTGAGGATCAGATTCTGCCCTCGACCGATGCTGTTGGCCCCGTTGATCGTGGCCGCCGCATCCTGCCCGTAGTCGCGCTCGACCGCAATCAACGTGCCGGTGCCGTCGTCGGCATACACGTCCATGGTGCCCCCGCCGCTCCCCGGCAAGGCGCGGACGCTGACCCACTGGTCCGAGCCGAATCCCTTGGAATAGAGACGGAAGCCCGTCGTCGACGCCGTCGCCGAAACGCCGGTGGCGTCGCTGACCACATTGATCGCCGCCACAACGGCGCTGGCCCGCGTCCCCGAAAGGAACGACAGGCTCACCATGCCCTCGTTGCCCGCGATCTCGACTGTGACGGCCCCGTTGAGCTGAGCCGAGGTGAAGATCAGCTCCGCGTGCTGCGCGGACTGCGTCACCTCGACATTGACCGGGATGTAGCTTCGCGTTCCGAAGGTGGCCTGGTGAATCTGCAAAGAGGCCACGTCCAGCCACGGTACGCCGCTGGTCACGTAGTCCAGCTCGCCGTTCAAAAGCTTCCGTCCCGCGAACGTCGTCGTGTTCGCGATACGCGTGATCGAATCCACGGCGGAGTCGATCTGGAGCTGGTTGGCTCGGATCTCGTCGTCGCTCATCGCGCCTCGGTTGGCGGCCGCGACGATCAAGTCCTGAACGTCGATCAGCAACGCCGAGACCTCGTTGAGTGCCCCTTCGGCGGTCGAGATCACCAGGCTGGCACGTTCGGTGTTCTCTACGGCCTGACCGACGGCGGCCATGTCGGCTCGAAGGTTCTCCGAGACGATCAGACCCGCCGGGTCGTCCGCACCGCGATTGATCTTGAGCCCGCTGGCCAGCCGTTCCAGCGAGACTTCGAGATCGCGATGTGCCGCCCTGAGATATGCCTGGGCGGTTAAGGCCGGCACGTTGGTGTTAATCGTAGCCATGTGCAATCCTCCTTGACTGAGTCGTGGCTAGGGCCCCCGTGGGGGCTCCGACATCCGCGTCGGCCGGTCGACGCCGGACGCCGGCGTGCTGAGGGGACTCCGCTAAACGGCGCGCCCCATGGCCCGTTCCTTCGGGGCCGGTTCAGCAACCAACAAGATATCCTGCGGCTTGATTTCCGCCGCTGACGCATTCTCCCGCTTGATCGCGTCGTACACTTCCTTGCGGTGAACGGGGATTCGAGCGGGAGCCGTGATCCCCAACCGCACCTTGTCTCCGCGAATGTCCACCACGGTGATCTCAACGTTCTCACCGATCATGATGGTTTCATCGCGTCTTCTCGATAGCACCAGCATCCTCGGCTCCTTCCTTGGATCGGTTGATGCCAATGGATTTCAGGGCATTGAGCCACCGTTCGAGGCGACATGCGCCCGTCCGCACGCCGAACCGCAACCCGTGAACACCGGTCGCTCATCCATGCCTCATCTCAACGCCCCCGAACGCGACGACGATGGACGCTGCTGACTCGTTCGCCCGCCGCCTTCGCGCCGGACCACTCCGTCGGATCCGTCGCCCACAGCCCTAGGCGGTACGACTGACGACGGCTTCACGCTTCGGCAGCCGCATCAGCGGGTGTCGCGTCGTGTAACGGCTGTCCGAGAGAACCAGTTGCCGGGCCACCCACGTCTTGTAGTTGATGACCAGCGGACCCTGAAGGTTGCCCGTCAGCAAGTCCTCGATCTTGTTCACGATCACGAGAACCTGGGCATCCGAGGCATTCGTAAGCCCCAACTGTTCCATCTCGTCCGCCTTGATGGGCACCCGATAGTCCGAGACAAACACCGTCGGGTCGCAAACCACGAAGGCCAGCTCCGCTCGGTCCACCGCTTGCAGCCAGTAGAAGCTGCTCTGCTCTCCCGTCTGAATCAGGGCATACCGCGTCTGATTGGGGAATCCCAGGATTCCCTTCGGAAAGTGGATTAGACGGTTCTCATCCACATTCACCATTCCGAACCGCGACGTTTCAATCTGCATCGCATTCGCTCCTGCACGTGACCCTTCCCTTTCGACTAATCGCACCGCCACTGACCGTCCCGCCGGTCAATCAGGCTTCCCCAACGGCCGCCGGTACGCCAACGACCGCGATGAGAAGCGCCATCATGTCGGTGCGGCTCGCGACTCCATTCCGCGACCCGACAGCTCCCTGTCGGGTAATCGAGCCTCAGCCGGACGAGCAGGTCACCAATCCCGCCGGTGAGGAAATCTTCCGTTTCCGATCCCTCCACAGCTCAATCACAGAAAGTCCAGCAGCGATAGATTCATCAACTGCGCACTGGTCATCAAATTCGCCTGCAAAGCCGTCTGAGCCTGCTGAAACTTGGTCACCGCCTCGGTGTAGTCCAGGTCGCGGACCTCCGAGAGCACCTTCTTGGTGGCATCAACGGCCTGCTCGGTCCACGTCAGCCGGTCGTTCAGCGCCTTGGCGCGAGCGCCGACCTCCCCCAAACGACCCACGACCATCTTCTGAACCCGCTCGATATCGCCCCCGGCTTCCGTGATGCGCCGGCTGTCGCCGGCGATCAGGGCCTCATACAGCTCCTGCAACGCCGTGAAAACCCCGTCGGGCACGATCCCATTCACGTCCTTCCCGACGACGTCGACGCTCGCACCGGCCCCGGAGACCTGCAGATTGGTCAGACCCAGATCGTCCACGGCGTACGAAAGGTTCAACCGTTGGACGCTCAGCGTCCCGTTGACGCCTGTCGCGTCGACCAAACGAATGCCGTTTCCGGTGGCGGCCAGAGAGGCCGTGACGGCCACACCCGCCGCCGTCGCGGCGTCGTTGATCGCGTCGATGACGTCGTCCAGCGTCTCGACCCCGTCGCCGTTGTAGTCCAACCCGCCGGCGGCGTCATTCAGATCGACGTCAATGCTCACGCCGTTTCGGGCGACAATCCGGAAATCCGCCTGACCCGCGACCGTGGAGACCCCCTTCCCATTGTTCAGCGTCGCCAATGACGTGCCGCCGTGAAGCGAGCGGATGCCCAAGGCGGTGGCCGTGTTCCCGCCGTTCTCACCAATCGTCATCGCCTGACCGCTGATCCGGTTGACGATGTCGATGCCCGTGGCGTCCGCGTTGATCTGGGCCTCAATGCCGATGTCGGACGCGTTGATCAACCGGAGCAGGTCCTGAACCGTGTCGGTGGCCAACAAGGTCCCCGTATCGATCGTAACGGACGACCTGCCGTTCGTGATGACAAACCCGGCGGCCAGATCGGCGACGTTCACCCCGCTCAGATCCTGCAGTTGGGTTCGTTCGGTCAGCTTGGGGTCGATGTCGCCGCCCGGCACCACGGCGACCGGCCCGGCGGTCAAGAGACCCAGATCCCGCGCCGTGTAGCCGCCCGCGGTTTCGTTCACCTCAATCGTCGGCCCTCCGCTCGTCAGGCGAATGCCGGTGCCGGCGGGGTTGATGCTCGCCGTGACGGTCGATCCGGCCGTGGCCGCGGCATCGTTGATCATGTCGACAATATCGCTGATGCTGTCGGCTTGCCTCAGGTCCACCGTGAAGTCCGCCACCGCGGTCTCGGTGATCCGGATGGTGCCCAACCCAATACCCTTGCCCGTCGTGCCTCGACAATCGCACACTCGAGTGTCGCCCGTCAGTCGAACGCCCCAATCCTTCCATCCGGATACCTGGCTGCTCACGGCTCCGAAGAGCATGTTGCCCGTGATGTTGTAGGTGCCGTCCTGGTTCTCGTCGATCCGTGTCTTCAGATCATGTGTGTCGCCCACGTACTTGACGTAACCGTCCTCTCGAGTAAACGGCGCGCTCTTGGTGGCCTGGCCGCCGAAAAGGTACCTCCCCTGGAACGTGCGGTTGCCCAACAAAACGAGCTGATCGATCAACGCGTTGATTTCGATCGCGGCGGCCTCGCGTTCTTCCTGGCTCGCCATGTCGCCGGCGTTCGCACTCGCCAGGTCGTGGGCGTCCATCAGCAACGTGTTGATGTCCTGAATGGCCTGATCGGTCGCCGACATGAAGCTGTCGGCGTGCTTGAGATTGGTCAGAATCTGGTCCTGCTGTTCCAGAATCTGGCTCATCCGCATGGCCGTACTCGCTCCGGTCGGGTTCTCGCTCGGAGTCAGAAACTTGTAACCGGTGGCGAGCCGGTTCTGTTCGTTGTACAGCTTCAGCGTGTTCTGCTTGAGCGACTCAAGCAAGCGGAGCGACTTGAGGTTCTCACTCACACGCAGCACATTGACCGACGTAATCGCCATCGTGATCTCGTACCCCGTTCCGATGATCCGTCGCCCCCCTTCTGAGGGGGGCCGCTCGGATCGCCTACCGCGTCATGGACAGAACTTCCCGAAGCAATTCATCCACGACCGCGACAATCCGGGCCGCGCCCTGAAACGCACGCTGATACCTCATGAGCATCAGCGTCTCCTCGTCCAGATTGACCCCACTGACCGACTCCCATTGCGACTGGAGGGAACCGTAAATCACGTCCGCCGCCTCCGAGGCGTTCTGCGCCGCCGACGTCGTCGTGGCCAGATCGCCCATCACGGCGTTGTAGTAATCCAAAAGGCTCTGGCCGTTGTTCAGGCTGCTGCTAGGACTCGTCGCCAGTGCCGCGATGCGTCCGGCGTTGCTGCCGTCTCCCGGCAAATCCGACATCCCGGCGGCCAAACGACCCGGTTGCCCGACCAGGTTGGAGTCCAGCGTGATCGTGGCGGCGTCCTTTCCACTGAAAAACGTGTTGATCCCCAACGCCCCCAATACCCCGCTCGTGTCGTCGCTGAACGAAAACGAATAACCCGCATCGGTCGTGATCCTCAGACGTCGGTCCGCCGTTACCGTCGCGGTGACGTCGTCCACCGCGTCAATCGCGCTCGCTAGATCGGTCAGACTCATGTCGACCCCGATCCCGTCCAAGTCCACGCCGATGCGAACCGTCGTCTGCTCGCCGGTCGAGGTGTTGGTCACCGTCAGAAGGAACCCCCCGTTGGTCGGCAAATACGGCAGATTGTTGTCCGCCGTGTTCAGCGGTGCCGTGGCGTCGAACACGTCGTATGAACCGGTCACGTCGGTCAGTCCCACTTGTCCCTGACCGGTGGCGTGAAGCCTATTCACGTCGCTGATCAGCGCCAGTGCCAGCTGGTCCAGATGGTCAATCTGACCGGCGACCCGCGTGTCTCGGGCGGTCAAGAGGCCGTCCAACTTCCCCCCCCAGGGGGTGATCTGTCGATGGTTGTCCGCCCACCGAACCGTCACCGTTTGCCGGCCGTCGACAGTCTCCCGTTCGGTGATCAGACCCCGATTCACGCCGGCGATCACCAGCGGTTCGTTGCCGATGTAGACAATCATGCTGCCGTCGGGCTGCTCACGCGTCTGAATCGCCACCAGTTTCGACAAATCGGCCAGCAAACCATCTCGCTGATCACGAAGCGTACTCGCCACCCTGCTTCCGCCCATCTCCGACTGAACGATTTGCGCGTTTACCTCGGCCAGTTTGTCCCCGATCTCCGTAATCTCGGTGACGCACTGCTCGATCTTCTTGTTCAGACTCTCGAACTCGTTCAACAGCAGGCCCGCCGTGCGAGAAAAGGACTCGGCCAGACGCATCCCGTTGGTCAGAACGATGCCGCGCGCCCCCTGATCTTCCGGGGTGTTCTGGACGCTGGACCACGAGTTGAAGAACGTGTTCATCTGAGACGCAAGGTTCACGTCGCCCAAGGCGTTGAAAACCGATTCGAGTTGCGTCAGCGATTGGTACTCCGCCAACGTCGCTTGCTGGTCGCCGAGCGACATTCGCAGGCGAACGTTCAGCGCCTCATCGATGTTGCGACGAATCTGGGACAAAGCCGCTCCGCCGCCGCCCTGGTAGCTGACGCCGTCATAGGTTCCCGTGATCGGCGTAATGACGGGCGTCTGGCGCGTGTAACTGTCGCTGCCCAGGTTGGCAATGTTGTTGCCGATGACCTGCAGGCCGCTCTGATACGCCAGGAGAGCGCTCTTGCCGATTTGGAGTGCCGACGTCACCAGACCCATCGTTACCGTCCCGCTTAACCGACCGCCTCGAAAACCCTTGCCGGCAGATCCGGAGCCATCCGTCCGCCGGACGAATACGTGCCGGTGCTCATGCCCGTTCGAGCCATGGCCAGGCACACCTGACGAAAGTGCTTCAACATCTCCCCCATCACCAGCGCCGACACCTTGTTGTTGTGGTCGACGGCCAGCACGACTTGCCGGGTGCTGGCCGCCAGAGCAAGCAGTTGACTGCGCCGCGGCTCGGTGAGCCGCTCGGCCAGGCTGCTCAGCGGCAGGCGAACCGTTTGCTCCGCCGTCATGCCCAGTTCCTTGCCGATCAACTGGACCAGTTGCTGGCGCAAGCCCTCACGCTGCCGTATCCGGTCGCTCAGAAACTGCTCGCGGGCCTGGCAGGAACCGAGACCCTCGATGTCGGCATGCCTGATCGCCGTCAGCTTCTGCCGAATCACCGCCAGAAGTTCCTCATGGAGGGCCCTTAACTCACCCACCAGGACCATCAGTTCCCCGGTGCGGGATTCGACGACCCGATTGCCTTTCACGACCCTGCACTCCTGTCCGATGATCCGCGAGCGCCGCGCGTCAATTGCCGGTAGATCGCATCGCTCAGATGGAACCGTTTGGCCTGGCCGGCCCGCTGTGCCAACAACTGATCGAGCTGGCCTTGAAAGATCTCTTCCCCACGTCCGCCATGTCCGATCGGGCTCTTCAGGGCCGATGAACGCATCGTCTTGAGCAGCGTTCCGTAAAACGTGAGTCCGACGAGTTCGTCGATCCGCCGACGGAATACCTGTTCGCGGCGCGTCGCATCGCCTCCGACCCGACCGATCTCAGCTTGCGCCCCACGCCGCAGGTCCCCGATCGAGCGGAGAACCCGGCCGTTTCGGGCCGCCGAATCGGCTTGCGCCACCTCCGTGTTGTAGCCGGTCAACCCCGTCATCGGGACCTACTCCACTTCAATCCAACGGGCCATGATCTTGCCGGATCGGTACAGCTTCTCGATGATCGCGATGCGATCCTTCGCCGGAACCTTCAGCTTGTTGAGCGCGTCCACCAGTTCGGTCAGTTTCGTCCCGCCCCGATGCTGCGTGTCAATCGGAATCCACGTCTGCTCCGTCGCGATCGGGTTGGTCGTCGTCGGCTTCGGCGGTTCGGGAGACCACGTGCTGATGACCAGCCCGTTGTGAGTGATCACCACCGGGGCGATCTCCACGTCTCCGGTCACCACGATCGTGCCCTCCTTGCGCGACACCAAGACACGCGCTTCGGTCGGGGGCATCAGCAGGTCCAGCCGCTCGATCCAGGCAATGAACCCCGCCGGATTGCGGACCTCCGCCGGAGGTACGCGAACCACGACGTTCTTCGGATCCAGGGCGAAGGCCACTTCCTTTTGCGGGGCGCCCTCGCTGTTCCGATCGGAGGGCTGCCCAACCTCCTGATTGATGATCTGCGCGATGGTGTTGGCCATCGACCATTCCGCGTGGACGTCGTTGAGCACCAACGTGATGTAATGCTGATCCGGTTGGATCAGCGGGCTGTGGTGCTCCAGATCCGACCCCTGCGCCAGGTAGTTGTGGAGCACGCTCACCTCGAGCGTCGCCCCTTCCTTGACTACCGCCGTGGTCGGATGTTCCGCCGAGGTCTCCAGCGGCCCCGAGGCCATCGCATAAATCGTGGTGTCGTTCTTGTCGGCCCCTTGAAGAAGCGGGACGATCAGCAGGCGACCCCCGGTGAGGGCCTTGCAGCCGCCGATCGCCGAAAGATGCACGTCCACACGATCGCCCTCGCGAACGCCGTTTTCCGGCAGAATCGCCTCGACCATGACGATCGCGACGTTCTTGGTGTTCTTCAGGTCGTCCTTGAAGACGACCGGATTGGCGAATTGCTCCAAAACCTGCACCAGCGGCCGAATGGCCGGGGCGTACTTGTCGCCGTCGCCGGTGCCTTTCAGACCCACAACCAACCCATGACCGATCAGTTTGTTCGTGCGACGCCCCTTCAGGTGAGTGACGTCGCCGATCTTGGCGGCCAGAATCGGGCTCACGAGCGTCGCTCCCGCCAATCCCGCCAGGATGAGTACCCGCCGAACGTCCATCACACACCCACTCCCTTAAAAGGGCCTCAAGAAGTCCAATGCCTTCGGAATCCAACCCCGTCGCGTCGTGTCGCGGACCGAGCCGGTGTGCTTCATCACGATGTTCTTGTCCGCCAATTGCGTGCTGAGGATCGTGTTGTCGGGCGTGACGTCCAGATCCCGGCAAACCCCGGTCAGCGTCATGATGATCTCTTCCTCATCGTGCTTGATGTACGCCTTGGCTTCGAGAACCAGCGTACCGTTGGGCTTCACGTCGATGATCTCGGCGGTGATCCGAGTCTGGAGCTTGTCCTCTCGCTCCGCCGTCGACTCGCCCTTCAGCTTGCCGCCGAACTTGCCCTTGATCAGGGGGGCTCCACCGGCAAATGCCTGCTGACGCCACTTGGCATCATGAATTCGGAACCACGATTCCAATTCGGCTTCGAATCCCGCGTCTTTGCGGTTGTCGAGCGTCGCATCGATCTCGGACTTCTTCTGCTCGCGAACAATGACCGTGATCAGATCGTGAACCTTGAACGTCTTGGGGGGCTCGGGCGACACGGCAATCAGACTGCCCCGCTGCAACGTTCGAGTCACCGGCGAAATGGGCCGACGTTGCAGTCCCGAGAAACTGGGCGTCAGCGGGGGGGTGACCGTCGCTTCCACCGGTTGTGTTGATGCCGCCATGCGACTGCGCTGAACCAGTGAAGAGGACTGGCCCGACGCCGATGTCACCGGCGCCAATGCCAGGCTCACCACCAACAGCCACCACAGGGTACGCATCATCATCAGTCGCTACTCCGCATCGTCTTGCCGGACCCCCATCCCCCCATGGGGTCCCGACGTCAATGTCCGTTCCGCTCCGCCGAACTGGCGAGGCTCACCGGTCGCCCGGACTCGGACACCTTCACCGTCTGCGGACCCGCCACGACGGCCTGAAACGTCTGACGCGACGACTCGTTCCGAACGACAATCGTCTCGCCGTACGTCCCGCCTTCCATCGCCTTGCCCGCCGTCTTGATCTTCATCCCACCGACCTCGGACCACACCGTCACCACGTCGCCCTGGCGAACCAGCGGGCAGGGCTTCAGGTCGCGCAGGTAGATCATTTCACCCTGGCGGATGAATCGTCGCGCCTGCTGGTTCACCACCATCGCCGCCTCCGTCAGTCCGATACGGTCCAGGTGAAAGAAATCAACTTCCTGAATCTGGATGTCCTCGCTATGAATGATCTGCCCGCGGTTGATGGGACGTGACGCCATCACCACGGGCACCGAAAGCGATACCTCGACGACCATCGGGATGGTCTGCTTGATCTGACCCTGTTGAAAAACGTCCACATCGAGGCTGCACGGGCCCAGTTGCCGTTCGCCCCGCCATTGGACGCGAAAATCGTATTCCGGCCGGGCGAGCAACAACGCGGCCTTCACGTTTGGACTAAAACGAACCGCGATCCGTCCGCCCATGTTGGCGAACTTCTCCGATAGGAATTCTTTGACGGCCGCTTCCAACGTGTTCGCGGCGGCAGGCCGAGGGACGCCCACCGTCACGACGCCGGCGACCTCGTCGGCGGCTGCTTCCGCGACGGAGGTCGATTCCTTGCCGCTCGTCGCGCCTTTCGAGCGGGCTCCGTTCCACCAATACTTCGCGACCGTCGGATCGGACTCGGCCGACTCGGAAGCCCGCATCGTCAGGGGCCGGACCACCTGGCACCGCGTGGAACCACAAACCGTGAATTCGGCCGGATTCGCCCCTGCCCGCGCCAACGCTTCTCGCAGCTCGTCCAGCGTGACCTCCGCGTCCCGACCGGGTGGGGGTGCCGGTTTGATGCTGACCGATGTGTAGGTGTCGGCCAGCGCGGGAACGACGTTCTGAACCTGTGCGACATGCTCGACGAGGATCTGGTCCCCGTCGACCACGCCGCTGGACCACATCCGCACCGTGGCGGCGCCGGCCGGGAAAGCCAGACAGGTCGCCACCAACGCGGCTGTCACGCCGAGGGATGACGTGAGACCCATCATCCCGGGTCGGCTAATCAGGCTGTCGCAATCCTTGCGGGCCATCGCTGCGTCCTGCTTTGTACCCCGCCTCTTCCTCAAGGCGGATCAGACCTTACCAGCCCCGGCTAGAAGCGTTTCAAACTGGCGACGGTCTGCAGTTCCTCGTCCGCCGCCTTGATCGACTGTGCGTTCAACTCGAACCCTCGTTGTGTC
The DNA here is from genome assembly GCA_964596165.1 of uncultured Planctomycetales bacterium. Lineage (GTDB taxonomy): Bacteria > Planctomycetota > Phycisphaerae > UBA1845 > JAFGLZ01 > CAYUQT01. Next base: position 45,937 of record CAZQTW010000037.1, read on the forward strand.
ATGATCAGCGATACCAGTTCCTTCACCGGATCCACGTTGCTCATCTCGGTGCAGCCCGGCAGGATCGTGCCGGTTCCCTGTTCGCCGGGATTGGCGTCAATCGGGTCACCCGAACCGTCCGTCTGGAGAAACAGATTCTTGCCGATCTGACGCAACCCTTCCGGGTTCACGAATCGAGTCAACTGAATCTGGCCGGCCTCCGTCAGGTTCGGCTGCCCCGTTTCGCGATACTGAACCAGTCCGCTAGGACTGACCTGGATTTCCACAGCCGTCTGCGGGATCGTAATGGGCGGATCGAGGCGTGAACCCAGGCTGTTGCCCAGGACGATCTCGCCCTGAGAGTTCAACGTAAAGTTTCCGGCGCGAGTATAGGCCGTAACCTCTTGCCCGCCTTCGTTATACAGAACACGGAAGAAACCGTCGCCTTCAATCATTAGGTCAAGTGATCGGCCGCTCTGTTCCGGCGAGCCCTGTTGGAAATTCAGTTGCGTGCCGCTGACCATCACGCCCATGCCCAACTGGATGCCGTGAGGCAGATAACGGTCGTCGGAGTTCTTCAGGCCGGGCTGCTTCTTGATAATGTAAAGCAGGTCCTCGAAGTTGACCCGAGAACCCTTGAACCCAACGGTATTGACGTTGGCAAGATTGTTTGCCGTAACCGCGAGCTTCTGGTCCAGCGCCCGCATCCCGGAAGCGCCGGCATCTAGTGCCATGATCGCCATGACTCATTGCCTCGACCAGCCCATCGAGCCCCCAGGGCTCAACCGACCGGAGAACCGCTAAGCTACACGTCCAACGTCGTTGATCGCCCGTCCGATCATCCCGTCCTGCATGGAGATGAGCGACGCGTTCAGTTCATAACACCGAGAAGCCTCTATCATCCGCACCAGCTCGGTGGTCGGTTCCACGCCCGACGACTCATGAAATCCCTGCCGCACCGTGCCCTTGGCCTCAACCGCCTTGGCGTAGCGCCCGTCGAACGTGTTCTGACCCACTTTGATCAACAGGCTGCGATCGGCGAAGTCGGTCACGTTTAGTGTGCCGACTTCCCGATCGCCGATCTTTATCCTCCCCTCGCTGTCGATGCTGATCTTGCCGGCATTCTCGTTGCCGATGTGGATGGGGTTCCCCGAGGTGTCCAAGACCGGGTGACCGCCGGCCACGGTGATCAGATCCCCGTCCGCGTTCAGCGTGAAGCGGCCATCACGGGTGTAGCGGGCCTCCTTGCCCACTTGCACCGTGAAGAACCCGTCACCGTCCATGGCGACGTCCAGCGGCCCGCCCTGCTCCAGCGAGGCCTGGCTGAAGTCCGTGGCCGTCGGATTCTGAAACGTCCCGCCGCTCAGCCCGTCCAAAACCGGATGCCGAAATCGCACGCCGCCCAGCCCCGATCGACTCTCGACGAGCCGATCGCGGAAGACGGCCAGATCGCGCTTGAACCCGGTCGTATTCAGATTCGCCAGGTTATTGGCGATGACGGCTTGCTGGTGCTCATTGACTTGCAAGCCTGCGGCCGATAGCCACAGTCCGTAAATCATGGGTCATCCGCCCTGTGTAACCCGCGGCGTCTCCTCCGCCGCGCCACCGCTTGCGGCCTCGAGCGCTACGCGCGCCAGATGAACCGCCGTCGCCACCCGAGCCACATCGAGGATCCGCTGCCCAATCTCAGACCAATCCTTCCCCGGCATCTCCTCTCCGAACGGGTTCTTCGGGTTGCCCTGAACCATGGGTTCCTCTCTGTCGCTCGGCGCATTCCCTGCGACGAAACTCGGGTCAAGCACCCACTGTGCCAATCCGATCCCCGAAAAAAGAGAAGATGGGAAAGATGGCGAAACGAACGATCATAAGTTCTTCAAAGAAATAGATTTGCAATCATACTACGGATTCCATCCGGTATGGGACCCCTTCACGCACGGCATCAGGCCACCCGCGCAGGACTTGCCCTCACCCGGCAAACACTGCGCGGTGTCCCCCTGCGAACGCCGCCCCCTTCCGGCATGACCGTGACGGATCGAGGGAACCGTTCGCAGAGGCCAATGCCCCCCAATCGCACGAGACGGAAGCGGGCATGGGTATCTGTCTGTTCCTTCACAAGAAAGGTGGATTCAATCCGGAATCCGCTTGAAAAACGGCTGGCTGCCCTGCCTAGCATTCTCCGGACGGACGGTCGTCACAACGCCGTCCCGTGCAAAGACGGCGTGTTGTAGGGCAACCGCACATACTCAAACACATTCCCGGCCGTGTCCCCATGGGCATGCGTCTTCCCGCTCAAGGATCGAGCCTGAAGCAGTGTTCGAGAAATGATTGCCAGAATCACTCTCGCCGCCGTAATTGCATCGGTGTCGATGGACCCGCTGTCTGCCCTGGCCAGCCCGCCATCCTTCCAGGGAATCGGCGTAGGTACCACGGCGAAGGATCTGTCCGGCGATGGGCGGGTCGTAGTCGGCTTGTTCGGGGGGTGGGTCAACGGTGTGACCTCTGCGATGGGCGGACTCGGCGCATACCAGGACGTGACGTGGACGGCCACCTCGGCCGACGGGTCTGTTGTCATCGGTACCGCGCTCACACAGCCTGCGTTGTCGATCGATGCGCTGCGCTGGGCCAACGACACCGTCACCTTCATCGGGCATCAAGCAGGGAAGTTCTATTTCGCCACGGATATTACGGCCGATGGCAACACGGTCGTCGGGTGGGGCTCCGAGGGGGGCTTCAGGTGGAATGACGGCGCTCGCACGCCCGTGTGCATAGACCCGGGGGACGCGAACACGATTGTCCTTGGGATCTCAAACGATGGTTCGATCATGATAGGAACGCCCGGAACCATTCAGATGACGTCGCCCTGGCTGGCAATGGCCCCTTCGGCCGGCGAAGCGACCGGTTCAGAGGGCGAAGCCTCCAACGGCTCCTCCTTCTATCGATGGGTCAATGGCGTGCCGAAGGCCATCGGTCAGATGCCGGGTGGCTACCCCGGTGTTGCGTACACGACAATCGTGGAGCTTTCGGGAGATGGTTCGACGATTGTCGGAACCATGACCCCCCTTCCTCTGGGCGAATGGGATCCGAACGCTCAGACTACCTCGTCCATCTGGCGGGTGGGAATCGGTTGGCGAGAGCTGACAGACGTCCTGATCGACGAATGCCATCTCGATCTCACGGGCTGGGCGAGGCTCGCGGCCATCGGTGTCTCCGACGACGGCTTGACGATCGTCGGCAACGGCAAGAATCCTCAAGGGTTACCCGAGGCCTGGATCGCCCACATCCCCGAGCCAACCACCGCGATCCTGCTGCCGTGTCTGTTCGGACCCTTCTGGCGGCAACTCCGTACAGAGCGATGGCGACAACAAGCCTGATAGCGCCTTGAGATAGATGCTACACGTGTCTCTCTCGAACTCTGCGCCTCCTAAACGACAACCTCTCTTGCTCGCACGCGGCCGGAATGTGCATACGCCCATTTGCCTCATCTAGGATTTCGCACGCACTTCAAATGAGCTCTTGCCTGATCCGACGCCCTCGACGACGAGAAACTGCCCGTCCGCCTTCGCCCGACGCGGTGCACCGTCAACAATGACGCCGGTCTCGTCGCGGGCCAATCGCGGCAACCAGACGTCGGCCTTCATGTTCGCGGGTATCACCACGTCCAGCGTGAACGATTCGCCTGCGCGCTGGGCGAATTCCACGCGGACGGTGCCCCTGATCGTCGGCAACTTGAGGCGGGCCCATTCAAGGCCCCCCGGCTGTGGCCGGATGCGAATCCGGCCAAAACCCGGCTCGATAGGCACCACGCCCATCAACAATCGCGGGATGACGTTCGCCGGCGCCGCGCCCCACGCATGGTTCCAGTCCTGCTCCGGCTTGTACTTGTTGTCCCAGGCCTCCAGCGAGATCGTCGAGCCGACCTTGATCATGTTGTACCAGCTCCGGTCGTGCTCGGCGGTGAGCAGCTTGAGCGCGGGTTCGGCCAGCCCCGCGCGATACAGCGACTCCAGCAGGAACTGCGCGCCGTAAACGCTGCACGCCATCCCGCGGCTCGCCACGAAGCCGGCCACAGACTTCACATACGGCTCCGGCACCAGCCCAAAGGCCAACGGAAACATGTTTGAATGCAGCGAGCTGTGCTTGCTGCCCTCGCCGTCGACGTAGATGCCCTTGGCCTGGTCGATCAACTTCTCATTGAAGACCCTCTTCACGCGATCGGCCTGCTCGGCATAGCGTCGAGCATCATCCGCCTTGCCCAGGACCCCGGCGATCCGGCTCATCAAGACGAGATCCCAGATGTGAAACGCGTTGACCACCGTATTGATCGGCACGAACTCGTGCGCGTCCGTTTCGCCGTAGACCCCGCTGACCCCGCCTTGTTCGCCGTGTGGCCAGTCGACGATGTCCTTCATCTTGCCCTTGAGGTGAACCGATTCGTGGACGGCCGCATTCAGCCGGCCCAGCAGGGTGCTGATCAGTCCGTCCTCGCGGGCCAGCACCGACAGCGTCTTGGCCTGGAGTTCCCTGTAAAAACGCGACAGCGACCGTTCGTCGCCCGTGTACTCGTAATCGGCCCAGGCGAGCGGAATCGAAAACAGGATCCACTCCGTCGGCCACGTGGCGTGCATGATCAGGTACTCATGCGAATAGCGGGCCATGGCGTACTCGCGGTCGCAGCAGTAGTGGCCGAGCTGGTTGATGTAGGCGTCGGCCTCGTAAGGAATCCGCTCGCGATCACCGTCGACGTAGACGCCGCAAAAACTCGTCGCCTTCATCGAATACTTGCAGAGCTCCCAGACCTCGTTGAGGACTCTGGACGACGACTTGAAATCGGCGGCATCGTCGTTGAACGGGTAGTTCACGGCGATCTGCCGGATCATCGAGGCGTCCAACTTGCCCGGCGTTCCGATCAGCTCGCAGTAACGGAACGGTATGACCACGCCGATCTCCGGGGGTAACGGGATGGCCGCCCCGCTCGTGTTGCGGCGATCCCTCGGCAGTTGCACGGTGTAGGTGTGCGTGCCTTTCTCGAGCGTCAATGCGGTCTTGACGTACCGCCGATGGGCGCCGGGATTGCGGTTGATTCCGTTCTCGCCGGCGAGCACCTCGCCGAGATGGACCTCGACCCTCTTGCCGGCCGTCGGACTGGTCAGCGTTACCCTGATCGTGCCAAAGGCCGCCTTGCCGAAGTCGATGAACGTCCGGCCGTCGGCCACCTCGGCCGTCCGAACGGGCGCTACCTCCCGCTTCACCAACGGATGCCGGGCCGTGACCCAACGATCGGACAGTTCCCCCGTTCGGAACTGCTGGACCGCCGACCACTCGCTCGCCTGGTCCCGCGAGTTCCAGAGGCGGACCTTCCAGTAGTAAGTCGCGTTCGATTGCAGGGGCTTGCCCGCGTAGGGGACGCTGACCGACTGGCTCGATTTGACCTGACCCGAGTCCCACATGTCGCCGTTGGCTTTGTCCGCCGCGTCGGGGCTCGTGCAGACGACGATCTGGAAGGCCGTCTGAACATCGTCCTTCAGATCCGAGTTCATGACCCATCCGAATCGAGGCGACGCGTTGGTGATCACCGTTCGTTCCGGCATGGTAAGCAGGTCGCACATCAGACCGCTCGGCGCCTGCAAACGGCCTGCGGTCTTATCCGCCGACTCCGCGCGGCCGGATCGGGCCGCGAGGGCGACGAGCGTCGTCAGAATGAGAATAAACCTGGAGTCGCGTGGCACGGTTCTCTCCTTGGCCGTCAGGCCGGTGTTTCGACGACACGGCAGGAGGACAAGACAACCGGACCTCCTCCTGTCGCGTAGTATATCGTCCGAAGCGCAAAATGGATCGCTGGGAACCCCACGAAGTCCTGGAAACGCGGGCGCCCCGCCGACCGGTCAAGCACCCAATCGGAGCCGCAACCATGAGGGAGCGAAGGGTGCGTGACAGATGGGGCGGCCCTCGCTGAGACGGGGGACTCGGGGGTCCCGATTATTCTGCGGCCCGAAGGACCCGAACACGAGTAACCGGGGATGGAGCGAAACGCGGTCCCCGGGATGCATGATGTGCAAACGACGAAGCCCCGAAGGGACACAACAGATGCAACCCCGCGTCAATCGCTCTTGTCTGGAGTGTTGACCGTCTGCACGGTGTCGGTTTAGATTGCCGATCACAGGGAGACCTCTGTTGTGATAGCCCGCATCGAAGCGCTCAACTATCGCTGTCTTCATTATGTCTGCCAGGAAATGGATCCGTTCCTGGTTCTGGTCGGTCCCAACGCCAGCGGAAAGTCGACGTTTCTGGATACAATGGGACTACTTCGAGACCTTCTTCGGGATGGGTTGGCCTCCGCCGTTCAAAATCGCTCTCCAGACATCCGGGCGCTGACCTGGAAAGGGATCGCCGATCGATTCGAGCTTGCCATTGAATTGGTCATTCCCCCTGACCGCCGCGAAAGGCTACCGAAGGCGAACTACGAACGCGCACGATATGAAGTGGCCATCGGGATTAATCCGTCCCGTGAATTGGCGATACTGGGCGAGAATCTGTGGCTGAGGCCCCACACGGACAAACGGAACGAATCGGCTCAACAGCAAGTACTGTTTCCCGACCTGAAAGCGCTGCCCGAAGCCCTGGTGATTCAGGAAGGTAGGCACACCCCCGAAGGTTGGAAGAAAGTCTTGACCAAGAAGTCAGAGTCGGGGAACGACTACTTCTTGTCTGAGACCACACATTGGAACAACCCATTTCGCCTTGGTCCACAGAAGCTGGCGCTTGCCAACTTGCCGGAGGACGAGGAGCGGTTTCCAGTGGCGACATGGGTCAAGCGCATGCTGATGGAGGGCACGCAGCGACTTGTGCTGAATAGTGAGGCAATGCGAAAGCCGGCCCCGCCGGGAAGTCCAACCGATTTCCAGCCCGACGGTTCCAACCTGCCCTGGGTCATCGAGGCCCTTCAGGGACGCGCTCCGGAAAGCTTTCGACGCTGGGTGGAACATCTGCAAACGGCACTGACGGATCTCGAGACGGTCGTCACAATTGAGCGCCCCGAGGATCGCCACCGCTATCTCCAAATCGTGTACAGAAACGGGTGCCGACTGCCTTCCTGGGTCGTCTCCGATGGGACACTACGCCTCTTGGCCCTGACGCTCATTGCCTACTTGGAGGGACCGCCGCGCATCTACCTAATCGAAGAGCCCGAGAACGGCATTCATCCGCTGGCAGTGGAGACCCTCTTTCAGTCACTGTCTTCGGCGTATTCAGTTCAGATTCTCTGCGCAAGTCACTCACCGGTTATCTTGAGTCGCGCCAAGCCTGAACAACTGCTCTGCTTCGCCAAGAATGAGGAGGGATCAACGGATATCATACGAGGTAGCGAGCATCCGATTCTTCGGGATTGGCAGGAAGGCATCGATTTGGGCACACTTTTCGCCTCCGGGGTTCTCGGATGACACAAGCGAAGCCTTGGTTGGATCTGGTATTTCTCCTTCCAGGCAAGGATGAGCAGAGGCTAGTCGACGTATTGTTGACCAAAAGGCTCGAAAGCCTGCACATCCGCTCAATTAAGTACAAGACGCTGGTGCATCCCCGAAGAGATCCAGGTTGCTTTCGCGAGGCTCCCGAACTCCTACGCCAGTTCGTGCATAAAGCCCAATACGCAGTCGTCATCTTCGACCATGTGGGTTCAGGTCAGGAGCGGCGGACTCCGGATGATGTGGCGCGCGATCTGGAAGACCGCCTGCGCCACGCGGGGTGGGAGAGTCGATGCGCCGTTGTTTTGATCGTTCCCGAACTCGAAACGTGGGTATGGAGTGATTCGCCGGAAGTGGATACGGCTCTGGGTTGGCATGGCCGAGATCCATCACTGCGCCAATGGCTGAGCGAGCGGGGACTCTGGAACGAAAACGAGCCCAAACCCACCGATCCAAAAAGAGCAGTCGAACTCGCTCTGAGGGAAGCGAAAATACCCCGCTCATCCTCAATCTACGCGTCAATTGCGCGAGGAGTCAGCCTTGACCGATGCCGAGATCCTTCCTTCGGCGAACTGAGGAGGATTCTGAGATCTTGGTTTGGCTCTTGACCGCCCCGAACTCTCCTACCCAATGACCACAAGTATGATCGGCAGGCCGGAATCTGGGCGCGGAATCGAGCGATAGCTACCTATTGCCCTCGGGATCGGTGTAATCACCTCCGATTGTCCGTGACTCGCAACGTCTGTCAAGCTGTGGGACCTGTCCGGTGTACTCCCGCAGTTAAGACCCGAAGGCCTCCTTTTGCGCCCTCCGCACCTCCCAGGCACGGGGCCATCCTGGCACGGCCTACGGCGGAGCTGTGCCCCCACCAGGATCCAGGATGGACGGGACCGCGTGAGCTGTTGCCCCTTATGGCCCCTTCCGCTCCGAAAATGCGTTGTGGTGCGGGCATCCTGCCCGCCGCGGCGGCCAAGATGGCCGCACCCCGTTTTCATCCTCTATGGGTGGTGGGCCGAAGCCCCATGACCAACTGCCTCCCACTCTCCCGATTCCGCTCTTCGCCCAAACCTCCAGTCGAAAATCCACAGCCATAATCCGCCTATTTCGTCGGGTGTTCAGTCATCGGCACGCCGTCCTTGAACGCAGGGCACCTTATAGTAGTAGGGAGCGACAGTACCGTGACTGACTTCTCTTCGTGTCTGTATTCGTGGCCTGGTGTCGTGGGAGTTGCCCTCGCCCCCATGCCGCACTCAGTTGGCCTCCCTACCGGACGACGAATGCAACACCCCACCCTTTTTGTTGCATTTTGTTGCAAAGTGTTGCATGTGCGGACACAGAAGGGCTGAAATGACCGCTTATCTCGAAAACGCCAACCCAGCGGACCGATGCAATGGGATGCAAGTCCCCGGTTGCCCACAAGATCCGGGTCGAGAAAGGCCTGGGGCAAGCAGTCTGGGTCGTCCGCGTTGTTCCGCAAACTCGGCGACTCGCCCAGGCGCGGCCACGCGCCGTGCCCGAGGGGTTGCGCGGCTCTATTGCCGCACGGGCCTTGCCGGCGGTATGTTGATCGTCCGATGGTGGGGTCGCATCGAGCCAGGAGACGACACATTGGTCAAGCAACGGCAGAGAGTCCCCGTAGTCCCTCAGCAGATTCAGAGACGCTTGGACCGCCTTCGCGAGGATCTGGCCAAGGCACGCGTGGATGCCCTGCTCGTCACGTCCCGCACGGATCAGATCTACCTGACGGGCTTCACCGGCGAAGACGGCATGGTGTTGGTGACGGCGAATCGGGTCTACCTGCTGAGTGACTTCCGGTTCATGGAGGCGGCGGGGCAAGAGGCGCCGTGGGCGCGGTTCGTGATGCGAAAGAAAAGCCTGGCGGACGCACTGCGCAAGGTCGTGAAGCACACGCGAGCGAGCCGAATCGGCATCGTGGCCGACCGAATCACCCTGGCGACGCACAAGGATATCGGTCGGACCTTGCGGCCGCTCGGCGCCCGTCTGGTGCCGGTCCCCAACAGCGTCGCTGCTCAGCGGATGTGCAAGGACGCCACGGAGGTTGCGGCCATTCGGCGCGCGCTTCGTGTGGCCGAGGAGGCCTTTCTGACGGTTCGTCGGTCGATTCGCGTGGGTCAGACGGAATGGGAGCTTGCGAACCGGCTGAACTACGAGATGGGTCGGCGCGGGTCGAGCGGTCCGGGGTTTCCGACGATCGTGGCGGAGGGACCCAACAGCGCCCTGCCCCACGCGATGCCCGGAAAACGCGTGGTGCGACGAGGCAGCGCCATTCTGTTCGACTGGGGCGCCACGGTGGCCGGATACCGGAGCGACTTGACCCGTGTGGTGTTCGTCGATAAAATCCGGCCTGAGTTTCGACGGTTGTACCAGGTGGTCTTGGAGGCTCAACAACGGGCGATCCGCTCGGTTCAGGCCGGTCGAATCATCCGGCAATTGGACGGTGTGGCTCGTTCGTACATAGCCGGTTGCGGCTACGGCAAACAGTTCGGTCATGCGTTGGGGCATGGATTGGGGCTGGATGTCCACGAGCCTCCGAGCCTCAATGAGCGGAACAAGGCCCGGCTCGAATCTGGAATGGTGATCACGATCGAGCCGGGCATCTACATACCGGGGTTGGGCGGCGTTCGGATCGAGGACAACGTCCGAGTCACGGACAACGGGACAGAGGTGCTCTCGACGCTTCCGAGAGATATAGACTGGGCGGTTGTGCGCCCGTGAGCGGAGCCCCTTGGGCAGATTGGTCGGACAGGGCGGAAGAGAAACGACCTGGACCTTCAGCACGCGGCGGGGGGTCGCTTGTCGTGGAGACAATAAGAAATGGACATTGAAGCGGTCCGCAGTCTGATCCAGCTCATGGTGGACCATGACTTGGCCGAGCTGGAAGTCCAGGATGGCGAGACCCGCGTAGTCCTGAAACGCCGGGGCGAAACGGTGATTTCCGGGGTGAGTGCCGTTCACACGCCGATCGCGGGTTCAGCGGGCGCAACACCCGTGTCGCGGGAACCGATTGCCGAACCGCTTTCCGGCGAGCCGGAAGAAAAGCTGGTCACGATCAACTCCCCCATGGTCGGAACCTTCTATATTGCCCACGATCCTGAATCGCCGCCCTATGTCCAGATTGGAAGCGAGGTTGAACCCGAGACGGTGGTCTGCATCATTGAAGCCATGAAGGTCTTCAACGAGATCAAGGCCGAGGTGTCGGGCGTGATCGAGAAGATCTTCGTCCGCAACGAGGAACCGGTCGAGTTCGGCCAACCCCTGTTTGCCGTAAGGCCTCGCTCGTAGAACGTCGGCGGCGCCGGGATTTTTCCCATGTTCAGTCGCATTCTGATTGCCAATCGCGGTGAGATTGCCCTGCGGATCATCCGCGCCTGCCGCGAATTGGGCGTCCAAACCGTGGCCGTCTTCTCCGAAGCGGATCGTGACGCATCCTACCTCCGCCTAGCGGATCGAGCGATCTGCATCGGCCCGGCCTCGCCGAGCGAGAGCTACTTGAAGGCCGACCGCATTATTGCGGCCGCCGAGGTGGCAAACGTGGATGCCATTCACCCCGGCTACGGCTTCCTGGCCGAAAACCCGACGTTTGCCGAACAATGCCGCGAGTCCAAGATCGAGTTTATCGGTCCGACCGCCGAGGCAATGCGCTCCCTGGGCGACAAAGCGGCAGCGCGTCGCCTGGCCAAGAAAACCAAGGTGTCGGTCGTGCCCGGCAGTGAGGAACCGTTGGAAACCGATGACGAGGCGGTCGACCTGGCCGAGCAGATCGGTTATCCCGTCATGATCAAGGCCGTTGCCGGGGGCGGCGGACGGGGGATGCGGGTCGCCAACAACCGGGCCAGCCTGCTCAGCAGTCTGCGAAGCGCTCGCGCAGAGGCCGAGGCGGCGTTCAAAAACCCGGCCATCTACTTGGAAAAGTACATCGAGTGCCCTCGTCACGTTGAGGTGCAGATCCTCGGCGATGCGAAGGGCAACATGGTCCACCTGTACGAGCGCGATTGCACCCTTCAGCGACGGTACCAGAAATTGGTGGAGGAAACGCCCTCGCCGGGCATCGATTCAAGCACGCGGGAAGAACTCTGCAGGGCGGCCATCCGGTTGGCCAAAGCGGCCGGATACACCTCGGCCGGCACCGTCGAGTTCCTCGTCGATCGGCAGCAACGGTTCTACTTTATTGAGGCGAACGCCCGGATTCAGGTGGAACATCCCGTGACCGAGATGGTCACCGGGCAAGATCTGATCAAGTGGCAGATTCGCCTCGCCGGCGGCGAACCGCTGACACTCCGGCAACGAGATGTTACCCAGAACGGGGTGGCCATCGAATGCCGAATCAATGCCGAGGATCCGTCCAATGGGTTCACGCCGTGCCCGGGACGCATTGAACGGTACAGCCCGGCCGGCGGATATGGGGTGCGCGTGGACACGCACATTCACCAGGGATACACCGTTTCCCCGCGGTACGATTCACTAATCGGCAAATTGATCGTGCACCAGCCGACGCGGGCGGAGGCGATCGCCTGCATGCGCCGTTGTCTGGAGGAGTTCGTCATCGAGCCGATAAAAACGACGCTGCCGCTTTATCGTGAAATATTCAGCCACACGCACTTCCTCCGAGGGAATGTGGACACTGGATTTATCGAGCGAACGTGGTAGTTTGGACTGTTTGGAGATCGGTTGACTCTTGTGAGTTGGTGAGGCGGTTATCATGTTGAAGCCATTGTTGAAGGGCAACGCCGTGGTTGGCCAGGCGGGCGGCCCCACGGTCGTGATCAATCAATCGCTGGTCGGCGTAATCCAAGAGGTGCAGAAATACGAGCACATCGGCCACCTGTTGGGGGCGAGACACGGCATCAAGGGCATCCTGAGCGACGACTACATCGACCTCGTTCGACAGCCGAGCGAAATGTTGGAACTGGTGGCGTGCACGCCGGCCTCCGCGCTGGGCTCCACGCGGTACAAACCCAAGGGCGCCGACTTCGAGAAAATCGTCGACTCGTTCCGGCGGCACGACGTCCGTTACTTCTTCTACTTGGGCGGAAACGATTCCGCCGAGGCGGCTCAGATCATCAACAAGCTGGCACAGGAAGCCAAGTACGAGTTGCGCGTGATCCATATCCCCAAGACGATCGACAACGACCTGTTGGTCACCGACCATTGTCCGGGGTACGGCAGCGCGGCCAAATTCGTCGCATCGGCCTTCATCGGCGACAACCTTGACAACCGGGCGTTGCCGGGCGTGAAGATCAATATCCTGATGGGACGCGACGCCGGCTTCATTACGGCGGCGAGCGTCTTGGCAAGGCAGCGAGAGGACGACGGTCCGCATCTGATCTACGTCCCTGAGCGGCCGTTCTGCGTTCAGAAATTCGTCCAGGACGTCCATGAAGTGCTCGATCGTTTCGGGCGTTGCGTGGTTGCGGTCAGCGAGGGTATTCGCGACGACAAGGGCGTGCTGTGGACCAAACAGATTGCCGACAAGATGACCGAGCGGGAAGGCAATCGAAAGATAGAGACCGACAGCTTCGGCAACGTCCAACTGTCCGGTACCGGCGTGTTGGCCGACTTTCTGGCCGGCGTCGCCAAGGGCGAGTTGGCGAAAGTCCGCAACGAGCCCCGCGTCCGCGCCGACACGTACGGTTACTTGCAGCGAAGCTTCCCCGCGTGGAGCGAGGTGGACGCGTGGGAAGCGCGTCTGTGCGGACAGATGGCGGTGAGCTATTCGCTGGACACCGATCAAGACGGCAGCGTGGCGCTGGTGCGGCTGCCCGGCACGACGTACGCGTGTGGTACGCACTTGGTGCCGCTGGCGGCCGTCGCCCCGCCGACCGAACCCAAGACCAAGCGTCTTCCGGACGAATTCATCACGGCGGAAGGCAACTACATCCGGGACGAGTTCTTGGTATACGCCGGACCCCTCGTCGGCAGTCTGCCGAAGGCCGGCTGGTTCGAGCAGGTCACGCCGGGCAAGCCCTATGGGTCGCGGTGGTAGACGTTCCGAGATCCTCGCGACCGCCGGGTGGGCGGGCCCGGTCTCGAAGACGAGACGAGTGCGAGTCAATTCACGGCTTGGGAGACGCGGGGCGTCGCCCAAGCCGTTTCTCTGCGCCTCCGATTCATAGTGAGATAGCGACTCGCAGCCTGGTCTTGAGCCGGCGGAATCCTTGTGATGGGCGACCACCGGCTACGCGGAGTCGGGCCGGTTCGGAGCGCCCACCAGGTGCTCGGGCGCCTGCGGATCGACTGTGCCGGGTCCTTCGGTTGCCACTACTGCCGGTTCGCCCATCTCCGCGGACGAGGTCGTGGGGTGACCATGTCCTCCCCTGATCCACATGATCAACGTCAGAAAGATAATCTTGACGTCGAACCACAGCGACCAGTGTTCGATGTAGTAGATGTCGTGTTCGATCCGGCGATTGAGGTCGGTGCGGCCTCGCCAACCGTTGACCTGGGCCCAGCCGGTGATCCCCGGACGAACCCAATGCTTGTGGCTGTAACGCTCGATGACCGGTTTGAACTGCTCGACGAATCCCGGACGCTCCGGTCGAGGTCCCACCAGACTCATCGTTCCCACCAGAACGTTGAACAATTGCGGGAACTCATCGATGTTCGTCCGCCGCAGGAATCGGCCGATCCGGGTGGCACGCGGGTCGTCGGTCACTGCCCACGTGGGTCCGGTCTCCCGTTCCGCATCCACATGCATCGTGCGGAACTTGAGCATGTGGAACCGCCGGCCGTCCATGCCGACCCGTTTCTGACGGTAGAACACCGGTCCGGCCGACGTCAGCTTGATCGCGATCGCAATCACCAGGAAGAACGGCGCGAGCACGATCAGGCCCACCACGGACAACACGAGGTCCATGAGGCGTTTGGCCACCACGCCGCTGAGCGGCAAGTCGCCGCCGCCAAGCTCGACGACGGGGATGTCGCCGATCCGCTCCACCTTGGGCTGCATTTGCATGCCCGCAAAAACGGTCGGGGTGATTTGAAGCGGCACGCCCTCACGGTAGGCTGCCTCGGCGATCCGCGACAGCAGCTTGATGCGACTCGGCGGCAGGTCGACCACAATCTGCTCGACTTCCCCTTGACGGATTTGTGCAAGAGCCGCTTCCTCCTCCAGCCGACATACGCCCGGCAGGTCGACCTCTCCCGTCGACTCGATCGTGCCCACCGGGACAAAGATCTGATTCCGAAGGCTGTCGACGATTTGGCTGCCCAGGGCCTCCCCACCGAAGATCAGGACCCGTCTGGGCCGCTCCGATCTGGACCACCAGTGATTCCGGAAAGTGGCGAGGGCCAACCGCGTCAAGACCAGCCCAGCAGCGGCCAGACACAGGAAGAGCGTAAAGACAACACGCGAGTAACTGAACAGCGTACTCAATTTGAAATAGAAAGTCCCGGCGATCCATACGCAGGCCATTGCCGCAGCGCCGATGACCGCCCGCTTGAGCAACGGTCGCAACCCGCCGACAGCCTGCTTGAGGTTGTAAACACCGCTGAAAACGAGCGTTATGGCAAGCAAAGGCCACAGCCTCAGAAACAGATCGATGTGCTGACGGACTGGCAGCAGGGGGTCGACCAGCAGCCAATGGGTCTTCAGCCACAGGGCGGCCGCCAAGCTTCCCACGAGGACTAGCTGGTCCAAAAGGACCAGCGTGACCACGGCACGTGAAACATACCTTCTGATCATCCACGAACTACGCTACATGAGGTTCTCGGCGTGGTCAAGTTCGTGCCGTTGCCGCCGTTCGTAACTCCCAGTCAAGACGGTTGTTTGGAACATCGTGTTCAGTTATCTTTGAGTGTTCTTGGGGGGCTCAACAGCCCGACGAAGTCCATTCAGGAGGTTTCACGTGTCAAAACTGGTTGCGCCGCACGGTTCCGCCGAACTGAAGCCACTTCTGCTGACAGGCACCGCCAGGCAGGAGGAATTGAACAGGGCACACTCGCTGCCCAAGGTGACCCTGACGAGCCGGGAGACCGGCGATCTGATCATGCTGGGCATCGGCGGATTCACCCCGCTCAGTGGGTTCATGGACAAGGCGGACTGGAAGGGCGTCTGCGACGAGATGAAGACGGCATCGGGGCTGTTCTGGCCGATCCCCGTGACGCTGAGTGCCTCCAAACAGACGGCTGATTCGATCAAGGAAGGCGGCGAGATCGCGCTGATCGCTGAGGAGACCGGCGAGATCATGGGCACCATGAAGGTGACCGACAAGTACGCGATCGACAAAACCCACGAATGCAAAGAGGTCTTCCGAACCACGGACCCGGAGCACCCCGGCGTGAAGATGGTCATGGAACAGGCCGAGGTGAACCTGGCCGGTCCGGTGAAGGTTCTCAGCGAAGGCTCGTTCCCGACAGAGTTTGCCGGCATCTACCAACGGCCGGCCGAATCCCGCAAGATGTTTGAAGCAAAGGGTTGGACGACGGTGGCCGCCCTTCAGTTGCGCAACCCGATGCACCGATCGCACGAGTACTTGGCCAAGATCGCCATCGAGGTCTGTGACGGCGTGTATATTCACCAGCTTGTGGGCAAGCTCAAGCCCGGCGACATCCCGGCGGACGTCCGCGTCAAGGCAATCCAGGTGCTGGTGGACAAGTACTTCGTCAAGGATACGGTGATCCAGGGCGGGTATCCGTTGGACATGCGCTATGCCGGCCCGCGCGAGGCCCTGTTGCACGCCCTCTTCCGCCAGAACTATGGGTGCAGTCATTTGATCGTCGGCCGCGATCACGCGGGCGTCGGCAACTACTACGGGCCGTTTGACGCCCAGAAGATCTTCGACGAGATCCCCAAAGACGCCCTGCTGACGAAGCCGTTGAAGATCGACTGGACGTTCTTCTGCACCAAGTGCGACGGAATGGCCAGCATGCGGACCTGCCCCCACGGCAAGGAAGACCGCGTCATGCTCAGCGGCACCGTCGTCCGAAAGACGCTCAGCGAAGGCGGCCAACTGACACCGCACTTCAGCCGGCCGGAAGTACTGGAGGTCCTCAAGCAGTACTATCAGGGACTGGACGCCGCCGAGAAGGTCGAGATCAAGCTGCACCAAGCAGCCACGGGCAACGTGAAGCAGAAGTGAGCTGCCCGGCCCGGCGAGGACAACCTGCGAGCGCATCGCCGCGGCGGATTCGCGTTTCATACGATGGAGGTGTTCGCCCGATGAAGGCATACGCCGTATGTCCGGCTCTACTCGCACTTGCCCTCGTCGGATTCGCGGAATCTCCCAAGGGGCACGTCGGCAACTTCCACCCCTTCCTTCAGGCCTATGCGGACAAGAGCGATTTCCCGTTGTCGTACCTGTCGCGCGATTGGCCCGACGCCGAAACGTGGCGCAGGGAGGCCCGGGCCAGGATGTCGGAGTTGCTGGCGTATCGTCCCGAGCCCGCACCGCGTGATGCCCACGTCATTCGATCCGTGAAGAAGCAAGGCTATACCCGGCACCTGGTGCGCTATTCCGTCACGTCGGATCGCAAGACCGACGCGTTTCTCCTGATCCCGGAGAATCGGACCGGTCCGGCGCCGGCCGTCGTTGCCCTGCACGACCATGGCGGCTTCTATTACTTCGGCAAGGAGAAGATCACCGAGACGGAGATCGAATCGGGGTTGCTTGCCGAACACATTCGGGTGGCTTACGGAGGCCGCACGTTTGCGGATGAACTTGCGCGGCGGGGGTTTGTTGTCCTGGTTCCGGACGGCTTCTATTTCGGCTCACAACGACTCGATCCTCAGACCGTTCCGGATCGCTTTGCGGGCGAACTCTTGAGGCTCACGGCGGGCAGCGACGAATACGTCCGGGCTTTCAATTCCTTCGCGAGCCGCCATGAGGAGCTGACGGCCAAGACCATCTTCGCCGCCGGCTCCACGTGGCCGGGAATCCTCTTTCAGGGTGATCGGGCGAGTGTCGATTACCTGCTGACGCGTCCTGAAGTCGACGCCAAACGCATCGGTTGTATCGGGCTTTCGATCGGAGGGTTTCGAGCGGCCCACCTGTTTGGGCTCGACGGACGAGTGAAGGCCGGCGTGGTGGCGGCCTTTGCGGCGGATTACCAGGACATCGGCGG
>CAZQTW010000038.1:0-62877 GCA_964596165.1 uncultured Planctomycetales bacterium
CGCGGCCGACATCTTCGCCAACACGGGCGGCGTGATGGAAGCGGCGTTGCGCACGGCCTACGAGATCGTCACGGGCAAGTCGCTGCCCTTCGAGAACCTGCATGTCAAACCCATCGAGGGACTCGAGGGAATCAAGGAGGCGGCGATCACCATTCAGGAGACCGTTCCCGATTGGTCGTTTTTGAAGGGCGCCACCGTCCGGGTTGCGGTCGCACACGGACTCGGAAACGCGCGTGCCTTGATCGAGCGTATCCGCAGTGGCAAGGCTCAATATCACTTCGTCGAGGTGATGACTTGCCCCGGCGGCTGCATCGGCGGCGGCGGTCAGCCTCGGATGACGACGAATGAAGTCCGCATGAAGCGCATTCAGGCCATCTACAAGGAGGACGAAGGCAAAAAGCTCCGGAAGTCCCACGAGAACCCGGAGATCAAGCAGATCTACGACGAGTTTCTCAAGAAGCCGTTGGGTGAGAAGTCGCACCATCTGCTCCATACGAAGTATCAACCCCGGACGAAGGTGTAGCGTTATGGTGACATGAGCGTTGTCTCGACCATCCCGGAGAAGTGCAAGCGGTGCTACACCTGCGTGCGGGAGTGTCCCGCCAAGGCGATCAAGGTGGAGCACGGCCAGGCGGTGGTCATCGAAGACAGGTGCATCGCCTGCGGCAACTGCGTGAAGGTCTGCGCTCAGAACGCCAAGGCCATCACCGACTGCACCCCCCGTATCTGGGAAATGCTGCGCGGAAAGGAGCGGGTCTTCGCGTGTTTGGCCCCCTCCTTTCCCGCGGCATTCCATCCCGTCGATCCCCTCAAGATCATCAGCGCCGTTCGGCGCCTTGGATTCGCCGAGGTTTGGGAGGTCGCCTTCGGGGCCGAACTGATCAGCCGCGCCTATAGCTCGTTGTTTCGTAAGTCACAACAGGCCGGCCGACAGGTCATCGCGACGAGTTGCCCTGCCATTGTCGCCTTCGTTGAAAAGCACATGCCGTCGCTGCTCCACGCCCTGGCTCCCATTGTCTCGCCGATGGTGGCCACGGCTCGTGCCATTCATCAACGGCACGGTCCGGATGTCCGCGTCGTGTTCATCGGACCGTGCATCGCAAAGAAGAACGAGTTCCGAGATCCCAACGTCGCCGGGGTCGTGGACGGCGTCCTTACGTACGCCGAACTCTCGGCCATGTTCCGAGCCGCCGACATCGACCCCACAAAGCTCTGTGAGAGCTTCTTTGACGGACCTCGCTGCCATCTGGCTCGATCGTTTCCGATCTCCGGTGGACTTCTGAAGTCCGCCGGCTTAAGCCAGGACGTGCTCGAGAATGATATCGTTGTGACCGAGGGCAAGAGTCGCGTGCTGGCCGCCCTCGAGGAGGTGGACGGCGGCCACAGCCAGGCCAAGCTCTTTGACGTCCTGTTCTGCAACGGTTGCATCAACGGCCCCATCATGACGAATGAACTCAGCACCTTCGCTCGGAAGGAGATCGTCGCCGACTTCGCCGTCGAACAAAGCCGCCATACCACGCAGCGCGAAATGGCGGAAGCGCTGGCCGAGTTCGAGAACCTCGATTTGAGTCGATCCTTCACCACGGAGAACCTGGAGCTCCCCAAGCCCTCGGAGGAGGAAATCGCGGCGGCGCTGGCCAGCATGCGGAAGCTTCCGCCCGAGAATCAGCTCAACTGCGGTGCCTGCGGATACACGACCTGCCGGGAGAAGGCCATCGCGGTCTGCCAGGGGCTGGCCGAACCGGAGATGTGCCTCCCCTATCTCGTTGAGGAATTGGAGGCGACTTGCCAGCGCCTGCAGCGGTCGCATCAAGAGCTCGCTTCGGCCCAGCATCGGCTGGTCGAATCCGAAAGGCTCGCTTCCATGGGTCAGCTCTCGGCGGGCGTCGCCCACGAGATCAACAACCCCCTGGGTACTATCTTGCTTTATTCGCATCTCTTGCTCAAACAACTCCCCGACGGAGACCCCGACCGACCCGAGTTGCAGATGATTGTGAAGGAAGCCACCCGCTGCAAGGAGATCGTCAGGGGGCTCTTGGATTTCGCGAGGCAATCGCGTGTCTCCAAGGAACCTACGAGACTCAGCGACCTGATTGCGGACGTCTTGTCGATCATGTCGGCAAAAGCCGAACCCGCAGGCGTACACCTGACTTCCGATATCCCGACAGATTTGCCCACCATGATGGTGGATGGCGCCCAGATCAAGCAGATGCTGGTGAACCTTGTGGACAATAGCATCGATGCGGTGTCGGAAGGGGGCACGGTGTG
This sequence comes from uncultured Planctomycetales bacterium, assembly GCA_964596165.1. Lineage (GTDB taxonomy): Bacteria > Planctomycetota > Phycisphaerae > UBA1845 > JAFGLZ01 > CAYUQT01. The sequence goes on from CAZQTW010000038.1 coordinate 2,269, forward strand.
CGTTCGCGCAAGCGTGACGCCTCGCCAGGACGCCGTCGAGATCACGGTGACGGACAACGGCTGCGGGATACCTAAGGAAGACCTGTCGAAGGTCTTCACGCCGTTCTTTACGACCAAACCGATGGGCAAGGGCACGGGACTCGGACTGGCCATCGCCTATGGCATCGTCAAGATGCACTCCGGAGAGATCACGGCTGAGAGTGAAATCAACCGGGGATCCAAGTTCACCGTCCGAATCCCCATCGGGCACGACAAAGAGGGGCGTGCCGTTGGGTCGTTCGAACCCAGTCACGCCGAATTCACCATCTGAGCCATGACCGGCGCGCGGGTATAATAGCCGTCTGCCGGCCATACCGACCAGACTGGAACAACGTGCCGGCCGTTCCGAGGAATGCATCCGAATGACAACAGGCAACGCATCGTTGATCATGGTTGTGGATGATGATCCGGACTTTCTGGAACTCTACCGTCGCACTCTGGAGTCCGGTGGCTACGTGGTCCGAACGGCCCGCGATCCCGGCGAAGCGATCGAGAGAATGGCCGCCGAGCCACCAGACGTGATTGTCTCCGACCTGATGATGAGTTCGCTCGACTCAGGGTTTTCGTTCGCCAAGGGCCTGCGTCAGGACGCCCGGTTCCGCCACATCCCCATCATCATTGTCACAGCGGCGAGCAGCCAGAGAGGGTTCGATTTCACCCCTCGCACGCCGGAGGAACTCACCGCCATGTGTGTCGATGCCTACTTCACCAAGCCCGTCCGTCCGGAAACCCTCTTGGCGAAGGTCGCCCAGCTACTCGAAGTCGCCACCAAGGAGCGCCATCCATGAGCACTGAAACACCGCGAATCCTGGTCGTTGACGACGAGTTCGGTATGCGCGAAGGCTGCCGGAAGGTGCTCTCGGCGGAGGGGTATGGGGTCGAGACCGCCGAGGATGGTGTGGCAGGACTGGAGTTGTTCATGCAGCACCCCGGCTTCGCCGCGGCGCTTGTTGACTTGAAGATGCCCCGCATGGGAGGCCTGGAGCTCATCGAGAAGATACGACATGTCGATCAGGACATCGTGCTTCTTGTAATCACGGCATACGCGACAATTGAGACCGCTGTGGAGGCCACCAAACGCGGCGCCTACGGCTATATCCCCAAACCCTTTACGCCGGACGAGCTCCTCCTACCCGTTCGCAACGGACTCGAACGGCGCTCCCTGACTATCGAGGCACGAAGGCTGCGCGAAGAGCAAGATCGGCGACTCCTTGAGATTGCCTTCGAACGCTCCAAGCTGAACACCATCATCAACTGCATGACCGACGGCGTACTTGTGATCAACCGCGACAAACAGATCGTCCTGCGGAACGCAGCCGCCGCTCGGGCAATCTCCGGCCTCTCGGTGCTCACTGTTCCCGGGCCACTGGGCGACACGGGCTGCCGGGATCTCGAGACAGTGCTGAGCGAAGCCCTCAATCCGGAATGCCGGCCGATGATCGTGTCGCGGGAGCTCTCCGTACGTGACAAGACCTACATGGTCAACGCGAGTCCAGTGGCCGAATCAGGCGGGGACGTGCTCGGTGCGGTGGCCGTCCTGAGGGACATCACCGAGCTTAAGCGCTTGGAATCCACAAAATCGAGTTTTGTTTCAATGGTTGCTCACGAGATCCGCAGCCCCCTGGCGGCCATTGAGGGATACCTCGAACTCGTGCTCTCGGAGCGCGACTCGCCGCAAGCCTTGAAAGAAAACGATCTTATAAACAAGGCCCTCATTCGAGCCCAGACTCTCCGCTGCATGGTCTCCGAACTGATCGGCCTGTCGGCCATGGAAACGGGGAATTTCCAAATAACTCGCATACCCCTGGGCATCAAAGAGGTACTGACGGACGTAGTCAACACTTACAAAACGAGGGCACAGTATAAAGAAATCGGGGTGAGCGTCGATCTCGATGCCTCGTCGGAATCCGCGAGGATTCTGGCCGACAAGAACGCAGTGACCGCAATACTGTCCAATCTGATCGATAACGCAATCAAGTACACCCCCGTACGAGGTCATCTCTCGGTGCGTGTCACGAAGGCGGAGGGTTGCCTTGATATTCACATCAAGGACGACGGTATCGGGATGAGCCCCGAGGAACAGTCCAAGGCCTTCGACGAGTTCTACAGGGCGAAAAACGATTTCACAGCCGACGTCCCGGGAACAGGCCTCGGACTGAGCATCGTCAAGCGACTCGTGGAGATGCATAACGGCAAGATTTCCCTGACGTCAGAACCCGGGGAAGGGAGTGAATTTGTGGTAAGCTTGCCGTTGGCCGAGCAAGGGTGACAGAACCTCCATGAACCGTGCGGAGATACTAACCTGGTTACGAGAGGACGACGAACGTCGACTCGAACAGTTGTGGTCGCATGCCGACGAGGTGCGCCGTGCCCACGTCGGCGACGAGGTGCACTTGCGAGGACTGATCGAGATCTCCAACCATTGCGTACGTCAGTGCGAATACTGCGGCCTGCGAGCCGGTCATCGCAAGCTCAAGCGATACCGGATGTCCCTAGACGAAATCATGGAATGTGTGTCACAGGCCGTCGAGTTCGGCTATGGGACCGTGGTCCTGCAATCCGGAGAGGACTATGCCATCACCGCCCCGTGGATGGCCGACCTCATTCGACGGATCAAGACAACCACACCTGTGGCGGTGACCCTGAGCCTCGGCGAGCGACCCGACGGCGATCTTGTCGCATGGCGCGAAGCCGGCGCAGACCGATACCTCCTTCGCTTCGAGACCTCGAATAGGCAATTGTATGAACGGATACACCCGTCCCTGCCCAATCGTCGGTCGGATCGCTTCGCGATCCTTCGCACGCTTCGCGAGCTCGCGTACGAGGTGGGCAGCGGCATCATGATCGGGATTCCCGGACAGACCTACGAGGATGTCGCCAATGACATCGAGATGTTCCGGGAGCTGGACCTCGACATGATCGGTGTAGGTCCGTTCATCGCGCACCCGGATACGCCGCTTGGCCGTCGGTCGCCGACCCTCGATCGATCGACCGAGGAACAGGTGCCCAATACGGAGTTGATGACCTACAAGGTCCTGGCGCTGGCCAGGATCGCGTGTCCCCGCGCGAACATCCCCAGCACAACCGCCCTGGCAACGCTTAACCGAGAACAAGGGCGTGAGCTCGGCCTTATGCGCGGAGCGAACATCGTCATGCCGAACCTCACGCCGCCCCGATACCGCGTGCAATACGAGATCTACCCGGCCAAGGCGTGCATCTTCGAGACCGCGCGCGACTGCCATGCGTGTCTGGTTCGACGGATCGAATCGGTCGGCAGGAGAATCGGCACAGGGCGGGGCGATGCCCCGGCATGGCAAGCCCGCCAAGCCGAGGAACCTTGTATGCCCCAGTCTGCCTAGCTGTCCGGCTGCGGCGACAGGATGCACGGAGCGTTCCGAATTGGAACCCAAACGTAGGAAAGACGTGACATGACTCAGCAAGCTGCAACCGTTCCGATTGATGAGGCCCTGATCCACGACACCCTCGCCGCACGTCAAGGACACGACGCGGCACAGGTCCGGGAGGTGTTGGCCAAGGCGCTCGAGCTCAAGGGACTGGACCTGGCCGATATCGCCACGCTCGCGGGAATCAGTGATCCCGAATTGTTGGGCGAGACCTTCGGCGCGGCTCGGAAGGTGAAAGAGCTGATCTATGGTCGGCGCATCGTCTTGTTCGCACCGCTGTACATCTCCAACTTATGCTCGAACGAGTGTCTCTACTGCGCCTTTCGCGCACGGAACCAAGAGGTCAAGCGTCGCGCCTTGACACAGGACGAAATTGCCCGGGAGGTGAAGCTCCTCGTGGAGCAAGGGCACAAGCGAATCCTGCTGGTGGCGGGCGAGTCCTATCCCCAGGAGGGCTTCAGCTACATCCTCAAGGCCATCGAAACCATCTACGCGATCAAGAGCGGGCGCGGCGAGATCCGACGCGTCAACGTCAACATCGCTCCACTAACCGTGGATCAGTTTCGCGAACTCAAGGCCGCCAAGATCGGCACCTTCCAGTTGTTTCAGGAGACCTATCACCGCCAGACCTACGCCCGGATGCACGTGGGCGGCAAGAAACGGGACTACGACTGGCGCGTAACGGCAATGGACCGCGCCATGGAGGCGGGTATTGACGATGTAGGGATCGGTGTTCTGTTCGGCTTATTCGACTGGCGTTTCGAGATGCTCGCCATGATGCAACACATCCGTCATCTGGAAGATCGGTTCGGCGTCGGCCCGCACACCATCAGCGTCCCGCGGCTCGAGCCCGCCGTCGGGTCCGAACTGGCCAGCCAGCCTCCCCGCCCCGTATCCGACATCGACTTCCGCAAGATCGTCGCTATCCTTCGATTGGCAGTCCCCTATACGGGGATCATCATGTCGACGCGGGAGACGCCCAACCTTCGCCGCGAGACGTTCGCCCTGGGCGTTTCGCAGATATCCGGCGGGAGCCGGACCAATCCCGGCGGCTACTCGACGGACGAGGCTGAGTTCGAGACAAGTCAGTTCTGCGTCGGCGACCATCGGCCGCTCGACGCGGTCATTCGCGACGTGGCCTCGCTGGGGTACATCCCCTCCTTCTGCACTGCCTGCTACCGACTGGGCCGAACGGGGCCCGATTTCATGGAACTGGCGAAACCCGGCCAGATCAAGTATCGTTGCGATCCGAACGCCCTTTCGACGTTCATGGAATACCTCATTGATTACGCCTCGCCCGAGACCCGAAAAGTCGGCGAGGGCCTCATCGAAGACGCATTGCAGAGCATGGACGACAGGCAGCGAAAAGCCTCCATGAGGCTGCTCGACAAGGTGCGGGGGGGCGAGCGAGACGTCTATATCTAAGGCTCTTTGAATGGCGCCGACCCATAGCCGGCGACACTCACGTGGGAGATCACTTGTGGGCAAGCACATTATCTTGGGAATTCACATCACCAACCGCACCAAAAAGGCCGCCGATGTCCAGAGGCTGTTCACGGAGTACGGCTGCAACATCAAGACGCGACTCGGCCTGCACGACGTCCATGACGACTATTGCTCCCCGGCCGGACTTATTCTGCTGGAGACGTACGGCGACGAGGCCAAGTCGGCTGAACTGGCCGACATGTTGAGCCAGATCCAGGGCGTCGAGGTTCAGAAGATGGTTTTCAGGCACGACTAGCCGATAGGCTCGGCCTTACCCATGGAAATCACGTATCGAACTGAGACTGACTTCCTCGGCGAGGTGAGTGTTGCAGCATCCGCGCTCCACGGGATCCATACCGTACGCGCCCTCGAGAACTTCCCGCTGGCGGGCCGACCCGTTCATCCCGCTTTGGTCCGTGCCTACGGGACCGTCAAGCTGGCCTGCGCGATGACCAACCGAGCCCTTGGGGTATGGTCGGATGGCGTCAAGGCCGACGCCATCGAACAGGCGTGCCGAGAGATGTCGCAGGGCCTTCTCGACTCCCACGTGATCGTCGATACGCTCCAGGGCGGCGCGGGCACCTCGACCAACATGAATGTGAATGAGGTCCTGGCGAACCGAGCCCTTCAGATTCTCGGCGAGCCTCCGGGCAACTATCGGCGCGTCTCACCCTCCGACGACATCAACCTGCATCAGTCCACCAACGATACGTATCCGACGGCGTTGAAGCTAGCGGCGATTCGCTTGATCCACGAGCTGGAGGATCGCGTCGTCGCCCTTCAGGAAGCGTTTCAAGCCAAGGAACGCGAATTCCACCATGTCGTGAAGGTCGGCCGGACGCAACTGCAGGACGCCGTGCTGGTGACGCTCGGTAGAGAGATGGGCGCCTACGCGGAGGCGTTCAACCGCGACCGTTGGCGCATCTACAAGTGCGAGGAGCGGCTCCGGGTGGTCAATCTGGGTGGAACCGCCATAGGCACCGGACTGGCTGCGCCCCGGCAGTTCATCTTTCGCGTCGTGGATACGCTCCGCGAATTGAGCGGCATCGGCCTGGCGAGGGCCGAGAACCTGGTCGAGGCCACTCAGAACGTGGACGTATTCGTCGAGGTGTCCGGCATTCTCAAGGCTTGTGCGGCCTCGCTACTCAAGGTGTGCACGGACCTTCGATTGCTGTCCTCGGGACCGCAGGCCGGTCTCGGAGAGATCCGGTTACCTCGGCGACAGGCCGGTTCGTCGATCATGCCGGGCAAGGTCAACCCCGTCATTCCCGAGGCCGTGTCCCAGGCCGCCATGCTCGTAATGGGTTACGATCAAACCATCGCGCTGGCTGCGGCTTCCGGCAGCCTCGAATTGAACCCGTTTGTTCCGCTCATCGCCAATTGCCTGCTCGAGAGTTGCTCGCTACTCGCCCGGAGCTGCGAGATTCTCAGGAAGTATTGCGTTGAAGGAATTCAGGCCGACGCCGATCGCTGTCGTCGATATGTCGAGTCGTCCACGGCCACCGTAACGGCACTGGTTCCGGTCATCGGGTACGAGGAGGCGTGCCGGCTCGCCCAGACCGCCGAACGGACCGGCCAGAGTATCAAGCAGGTGACGATCGAAGCCGGGCTGATGACGGCCGAACAGTTTGACGATCTCGTTTCCCCCGAGGCCGTCTGTCGGTTGGGTTCGCCCACGTCGGCGAGGAAGAAAGCACATGGATAAGACCCCCAAGGGGCTGCGACTGCACATCGGTCTTTTTGGCCGTCGGAACGTCGGCAAGTCCAGCCTGCTAAATGCCATCACCCGACAGAATGTCTCCATCGTTTCAGACATCGCCGGCACAACGACGGACCCCGTTGAAAAGCCCATGGAGCTTCTCCCCTTGGGTCCGGTTCTGTTCATCGACACGGCGGGCATTGACGACGAGGGAGCTCTGGGCGAGCTTCGCGTCGAGCGAACGCGACAGGTCTTCGATCGGACCGATCTTGGCGTCGTGGTCGCGGAGGCCGGATCGTGGAGCAACTTCGAGGATCAGTTGGTCGCCGAGTTGACCAGCCGTCAGGTACCCGTGATCGTCGCCTTCAACAAAATCGACCAGGCCAATCCCGAACCTCGGATCGTCGATCGATTCGTGGAACGGAAAATCCCCATCGTCAAGACGGCGGCGTCCCTCGGCCAAGGCATTATCGATCTACGGCAGGCTTTGCTGGACTCGGCCCCGGCTGAATTCATCAACAACCCGAGCATTGCAGGAGACCTGGTCGGGCCAGGAGAGATGGCCGTTCTGGTCATTCCGATCGACAAGGAGGCCCCCAAGGGGCGACTGATCCTCCCACAGGTCCAAGCCATCCGCGACCTCCTCGACAGCGACGCTTACTGCATGATGGTCAAGGAGCGAGAGCTCCGGACCGCGCTGGATCGCCTCAAGAGGCCGCCCAAGCTTGTCATCACGGACTCCCAGGCCTTTCTCAAGGTAGCGGCGGATACGCCCCGCGACATCCCGATGACCTCCTTCTCGATCCTGTTCGCCCGGTTTAAGGGCGATCTGAGCGAGGCGGTTCGCGGAACGCTGGCTATCGAGGACCTCCGACCGGGCGACAGCATCCTCGTCGCCGAGGCCTGTTCGCATCACCCCATAGGCGAAGACATCGGGCGAGTCAAGATCCCCCGGTGGCTGACGCAATATGTCGGAGGCAAGCTCGAATTCAAGACCGTACAAGGACACGATTTTCCGGAGGACCTGTCTCCTTACAAGATGATCATCCACTGCGGTGCGTGCATGATGAATCGGCGCGAGATGTTGACGCGACTGCTCCGATGTCGTCAGGCCGGTGTCCCCGCAACCAACTACGGCCTGGTAATCGCCTACTCCTTGGGTATCCTGGAGCGGGCACTGGAGCCCTTTCCCGCCGCCCTGGAAGCCTACCGGGAAGCGGCGGCATCAAGAACCAGAACCGGATGAGGGAGTCGAATCTCATGCGAAGCCTTCTGATCCTGTTCGCCACAATCGAATCACTGGGACTCTGCGGCTGTGTCTCGAACAGCGCGGTTCAGACAGGCTTGGCCAATACGCTCACGTTGATGGTAACTTCCGTCCTCGGTTTGATACTCCGGCAGATCTTCCCCGTGTCCGGCTCTTGAGAGGCCGGACCGGCGCCGGTCCCTGTGGAACATTGACCGAACGAGGAAACGAAGATGACCGCTCATAGAAGGCACCGCCCACACCGATGGATGGTGATCGTTGCATCCGGAGTCATCCTTGTGCAGGTGCCGTCTTGCGTCACGGATGCGGTGAATCTGGCGATCCAAAATGTGATCCTAGGAATCACGGCCGATGTTCTTCAGACCGTGTTTCTGAATCTGCTTCATGCATGACCACTCCGGATACACCCGCAAAGACGGCCGGTCCCTTGTCTTCCGCGACTCCACGGAGACGTCGGATTCGCGTGCGACGCATTCTCATGGGGGTCGCACTCGTATGGATTGCCGTGCTGCTAGGCGTGGGTGGTGTCGCTCTCCATTGGCTCATGCGCCCGAACACAGCGATTGTCGACCCCTGTTTGGTCATCGAGACATGGCCGGTTGTTGCCGACGGCTTACACAACTCCAATACCGACCTCACGACGTGGAAAGGACAGTTCTACCTGGCTCACGCAGCATCCCCCTGGCACCTTGCCAGTCGGAATTGCAGGATTGTCTTACGACGATCCGACGATGCGAGAAGCTGGAACGAGGTGGCAGCTTTCAGTCTTCCGGGACAGGATATCCGCGATCCCAAACTGGCCGTCATCGCCGGTCGGCTTCATCTATACGTCCTGAAGAACAAGGAGCTGAATCCCGAGCCGTTCGCGACCGCAATGGCAACGTCCTCGGACGGTGTGACGTGGAGTCCGCTGGAAGACTTGGAGCCGAACGGCTGGCTCCTCTGGAGGCCCAAGTCCCGTGACGGCCGCACGTGGTACGCGCCGGCTTACTGGTGGGAGCACGGCCGATCGATTCTTCTGAAATCCTCGGATGGCAGGAACTGGGACAAGGTGTCACAGATCCACGACGGGGACAGAAACGATGAGACGGACATCGAGTTCCTTCCCGACGGACGCATGATCGCCACGGCTCGACTGGAGGCGACTGAAAGCATCTTCGGCGACAGGGAGGGTTGTACGCTGATTGCCCTTTCGGCGCCCCCCTACACGCACTGGACGCACGTCAAGAGCCGCGTGGCAAGGCTTGACGGTCCGTGCCTGTTTGCCTGGAAGGAGTCGGTATACGCCGTCGGCAGATACGATCCGCAGGCATCGATCTGGATGTATCCAATGGGTAGCGTCTTCGCCAAGAAGCGCACGGCGCTGTACCACGTACGGCCGGATGGCCTGGTCCGCCTCTCCGATCTGCCGAGCTGCGGCGACACCTCCTATGCGGGTGTCGTCATGAGAGGAAATCAAGCTTACGTCAGCTACTACACCAACGACCCCCGCGCGGACTACCCTTGGATCCTCGGCATGCTACTTCGCAGCGAGGTCCGAATGGCCAGGATCGATCTCAGCCCGTTAGCCCGGCATCGGACCCCATCCGACGAATCCTCACAAGACCGCTCCGACCGCCCAACCACACCTACGTCCGATAAAACACGGCGCAATTGAACGTGAATGGGTCCAGGATCGCCCGCCGCTTCGGTGCAAGGCAATACCCTCAATAAGTACGCTTCGACAACCGATAACGCGTATCGAGACAAGTACTTCGACCTCGTTCAAAGGAGGACTGTGATGCGCGTCGAGCAATGGATCCCGAAATCTCTGCTGATCCTGGTTGCCGTCTTGCCGGCCATTGGCCTTAATAGCTGCGCCACGAGCTTCCTCGACCAGTCGGCGTACAACGCAACGGGCCTATCGCAGATGGGGAACCCATCCGGGTATACCTACTGGAACGCCGATACCAGCTCGAACGGTACCCAGGCGATCAACAACTGGTTGTTCACCCTGCGCGCAATGCGTTAGTCGTCAATCTGATGGCCTCAGGAACCCGGCCTACGCGACGTGTGGAAGGTCTTCCAAGATCCGCCAAGTCCATCCGCCTTATCTACTCCGATGCCACCGACATCGCTCGCCCGATGCAAACCCACACCACCTCCACTGCGGACCTCATGCCCCCGTATCTCGCGACAGGTCCGTACCCGCGACCCCCGGCAGAACACCCGGAACAGGTCCGTGAATGACTCCCCTATGAGCTCATCTTCCCAATCCACCCACCGTTTCGGCCGTCGTGGACGTCTACAGTTGCCTCCACGCGCAGGCAGCCGAATCCGGTGGCAAGACGGTTCCTCGTCGAGGTGGCCCATTCTTCAGCCAATAGGCACGATCAGAAGAATCGTCCCGTGCGGTTGATGAACCTTGTCCTGCCGGGTACGAAATGAGACGCGTTCCGCAGCGCCCATGGGAGCCGGACACCAAAGTCTGTTTCGGCAACTGTTGCCCGCGCCTTCTTCCGACGCTACCATGTCGGCACGTCGGAGACAGTGCTCCTCAGGAGGCGGCTTGATGGAGTTCTTGCCGCAGGTTCCCTTCGGCCCCTTTCAGGTGAGCCGGCTCATTATCGGCGGTAATCCCTTCAAGGGGTTGAGCCACAATACCTTTGAAATGGATTCGGCCATGCGCGAATACTACACGCGAGACCGCATGGTCGAGGTACTCCTCTCGTGCCAAGAGGTCGGCATGACGGCCATGCAAAGCCAGGGCGACGCGGAAATCATGGACATGATCCGTGCCTACCGCAATGCCGGTGGCACGATGCAGTGGATTGCCCAGACAGTCGGTAAACCAGGCGATGTGCTTGAGAATATTCGCGCCATTGCCGAGCTGAAGCCGATAGCGATCTACCATCACGGGACAGATACCGACCGCTGTTACAAAGCGGGAAGGATGGATGTCGTCCGACAGCGCCTCGACCTGATCAAGGAACTTGGTTTCATGGGAGGCATCGGATCGCACATGCCGGAGGCCCTTGGCTGGATCGAGGAACAAGACTGGCCTGTCGATTTCTACATGTGCTCGCTCTACAACCTGTCGAGGGAACTGCAGGAATCGCCTGTCATCACGGGCTGGGTCGGCGAGGACCACCTTTTCGTTGACTCGGACCGGTACCTGATGACCGGGTTTGTTCGAAAGACGACCAAGCCTTGTCTGGTTTTCAGGGTCCTCGCCTCCGGGCGGAAATGCCGCTCCCAGGAAGACGTTCGACGGGCCTTCGCCTTCACTGTTGAGCGGATCAAGCCGACTGACGCCATGGTCGTTGGGATGTTTCCCAATCGCATCGATCAGGTCCGGCTGAACGCCGAATACATTCGAGCATTGTGCCAGGCATGAATATCCGCAGAGCCGTCATCCCGATCGCAGGCCGTGGTACCCGGCAGCTTCCGGCAACGTGGGCGGTGCCCAAGGCCCTTATGCCCGTCCTGGACCGCGACGGGCTTGCAAAACCCATCATTCATATCTTGATAAGAGAGGCCTTTTCAGCCGGCGTTGAACGGGTCGCCCTGATTGTCTCCCCCGGGCAGTCGGTCCCGTTGCAAGGCTATTTCCGTCGATTTGACGACGCCTTGCTCGACGCCGTTCGCGACAAGCCGCACCTTCGCCAGATCAGCGACGAGCTTGATCAATGGAAACAGCGGATCGACTACATCGAACAGTCAACGCCCGAGGGCTTTGGTCATGCCGTGTGGTGCGCCCGCGAATGGGTGGGGTCCGAACCCTTCCTCTTGATGCTTGGCGACTACGTGTTCGTCTCGAATCAACAGAGGTCCTGCGCTCGTCAATTGGTTGACGCGTTCAATCGCCTCCGACCCGCCGCTGTCACCGGCATGTTCGTATGCGATGCGTCCACGCTTCCCCGTGTAGGCGTCATGCAAGGCAAGCCCGTCGACGGAGAACCCGGACTGTACCAAGCGTTGCAGATTGTTGAGAAACCCTCGCTCGAGCAGGCCCGCCGAGACCTCATCACGCCCGGCTTGCCACCCGGCTGCTGGCTTGCCCACTTCGGCAGTTACGCCTTCTCGCCCGCCATCTTCGCAGTGCTCGACGATTTCGTTGAGCACGACATCCGTCGGCAGGGCGAAATCCAAATGACCGACGCCCAAGAACGTCTGCGCGCAGGCGGGGCACCCTATTTCGGCCTGGTGATCGACGGCGTGGCCTACGACGCCGGCATTGGTGACGGCTGGTTCGCCGCCCAACAGGCTATGACGGTCCACCGCTGACGAACATCCCGCCTGGCACACCCACGTGCCGGTGTTCGGCGGTCGTCTTCGCCTAGCCCCTCTTCGTCGCGATCAACAGGCCGCCGGCCGATAGGATTCGACGCTGCCTCGCGGTCAGCTCCAGCCGGGCGATGACTCTGAAGTCCTTGCCCCGCACGCTCAGCGCCACGGTCTGATCGCCCCGGGCCACGGCATCCGCAAGACCTTCCATGAAGAGTTCGTCCTCTGTCGCCAGTCGCTCGTGATCGTTGGGGTCCGCGAACAGTAACGGCACAATCCCAAAGTTCACCAGGTTTGCCTTGTGAATGCGCTCGATACCCTTGGCCAAAACGACGCGAACGCCCAGATACATCGGGCAGAGCGCGGCGTGCTCGCGACTGCTCCCTTGCCCGTAACTCTCACCGGCCACGATGACCCCGTGGAATCCGGCGGCCTTGGCCTCAAGCGCCCGGTCCGCGAAGGTAGGCTTACCCGGCTCATTGAAGATGTGGAACACCGCCTTTGCATACTCCGGAACATTTGATCGGAACTTCAGGAATGTTCCCGCCGGGCTGATATGGTCCGTCGTGATCTTGTCACCCAACTTGACCAGAACCTTCCCGCGGAAGTCGTTCGGCGGGGGCTCGCTTGCGGGCGGGGTGACGATAGACGTCCCCCGAATCACCTCCGCCCGCTCTGCCGTCTCGGCAGGCAAAGGAGGCTGGATCATGCCGTCGTCGACAAGGAACTTCTTCGGTCGGCTGATTTGGGGACAATCGATCCCCATCTCGGTGGCCCAATCGCGAGGATCCACCAACCTTCCGGCAATCGCCGTCGCGATCGCCGTCTCCGGCGAGACGAGATAGACGCTGTCGTTTTTGGTCCCGCTGCGACCGGTGAAGTTACGATTGTAGGTCCTCACGCTGACTCCGCCCTCGCGCACCGACTGGCCCTGGCCGATGCAGGCGCCGCATCCTACCTCGAAGATCCGCGCCCCTCCCGCGATGAGGTCGCCCAACCCGCCGTTGTCCGCGATCATGGCCAAGGCTTGCCGCGAGCCGGGGTTCACCCCGAATTCCACGTGGGACGCCGCATGACGCCCGCGGATGACGCGCGAGCAGAGCATCAGGTCCTGAAACGAGCTGTTCGTGCACGATCCGATGAGCACCTGATCGACATACGTACCCGCAACCTCTCGGACCGTCGCGATGTTGTCGGGACTCCCGGGCATCGCACACATGGGTTCCAGCTCGCGGAGGTCCATCACAATACGATCAAAGGAAACCGTTATCATGCCCGCGCCGTCGGCCTCGGACTGATGGAGTCCTTTGCAGTGATGACGCATGGCGGTCAGGACTCGGGCATCGCGCTCGATGTGCAGCTTCTTCGTGATCCGGTCGTAGGTCGCTTCCGGATCCGGCCAGAGCGCCTGCCATTGATCGCCGCGCCCCTGGGCCTCCATGAACTGCCGCGTCACCTGATCCGAGGGGAAGACGCTCGACGTCACTCCAAGCTCGGCCCCCATATTGGCGCAGGTTGCGCGAGCGGGAACGTTCAGCGACTTCACACCGTCGCCCACATACTCGATCGCGCAGCCGACGTTTCCTTTGGTAGTCAGAATACTCAGCAGCTTCAGGATGATGTCCTTGCTCGCCACCCATGGGGGGAGATGCCCCGTTAGTTCCACGCAGATCACCCGGGGGCATGGGGTGTAGAACGGCCCACCCCCCATGGCCACCGCCACATCAAGCCCGCCCGCTCCAATGGCCAGCATGCCCAGTCCGCCGCCGGTGGGTGTGTGCGAATCGCTGCCCAGCAGCGTCGCACCGGGCCTGCCGAACCGCTCAAGGTGCACTTGGTGACAAATGCCATTGCCCGGCCGCGAGTGATAGGCTCCGACCTTCGGCGCGATCGACTGCAGGTACAGGTGATCCGTGTGGTTCTCCGGCCCGAACTGCGACAGGTTGTGGTCCACGTAACTGACGGCCAGCTCGCACCGAATGCGGCTCAACCCCATGGATTCGAACAGCAGGAACGCCGTGGTCCCCGTGGCGTCTTGCGTGAGGCATTGATCAATTCGCAGGCCGATCTCGCTGCCGGCTTTCATCTCGCCGTCAACCAGATGGGTGGCCAGGATCTTCTGCACCAGGTTCTGACCCATACTCAGCCCCCTTCCCGGGCACCCTTTCGGTCGTCAGCAGCCCTGCCAGTGAACTTGGACTCCGTTGGCCGCAAGGATGCCGACAAGCCATGACCGCTCCGACACGGCTTGGCCTTCCAGGCATGGCGCCGCTCGCCGTCGCGAGTCACATTACCAGCTCTGACCCCGTTTCCGGATCCGCCTCCGGCTAGGCAACGCCTAAAAGGATCTCATTCAGACGCTGGTCCAGCCGCTCGTACGGCAGCCGCCGCGAACGGTGAAGCTTGTCCGGATCAAACTTTAGCTTCTTGATCTTCCTTGCCGCGGCGGGCGAAAACTTCGCATAGAGTCCGTCCAAGGCCGGGTCTTGGGATTGTATCTCCGCCAGCAGTGTCCGCATCTGGCGATCGGCGTTGACCTCGTGAACCTTGGCCTCGAGGATCTTGTACATCCTCATGTTTCGGTCCACGAAGTCCCACACGCCGGCCTCATCCTCCGTCCGGTAGGTGTGGCAGTCAAACGCCTTGATGTCGTCATACCGGTGATCCACCATCAGCTTCACAATCAGGAACGAGTCCTTCAGGCTCGCCGATCCGAAGGTCAAGTCCTGGTCGTAGCGAAGCGGCTTTTGATCGTTCAGGTGCAGTTCGAACAGTTTCTTGGCCTCCAGAGCCTGACCATACTCGTGATAGGGGTTCAGACCGGCCATCTTCACGTGCGCCACTTCCGGATTCACACCCACCATCCTTTGGTGTGAAGGATCCAGCGTCGCGATAAACGCCAGGACGTTGCCGACCGAAGGAAGATAGATATCCCCCCGCGGTTCGTTTGGTTTTGGCTCAATCGTAAACCGGATGCCGTACTTGTTGGATCGGACATACTCGCACAGGAAGCTGATGGCCTCCCGAAACCGCTTGGTCGCCGTCACCGGGTCCTTGGCTACGTCGACTTCGGCCCCCTCGCGTCCGCCCCAGAATATGAAATTGCGCGCCCCCAGTTCCGCCGCGATGTCGATTGCGTTCATGACCTTCTGGAGGGTGTATGCACGCACCTTGGGATCGTGACTCGTGAAGGCCCCGTCCTTGAACACAGGATGATAGAAGAGATTCGTCGTGCCGGTCGCACACACGATGCCTGTCCCGTCCATCACCTTCCGGAGCTCGCGCTTGATTTTGCCCACCTGAGCGGAAGTGGCGTCGATTGGAAAGATGTCGTTGTCGTGGAACTCGAAGCCCCACACGCCGCGCTCGCCCAGCCTGCGAACCGCCTCAACGCCGCTCATTCCCTTGCGAACCGCGTCGCCGAAGGGATCGCGACCGATGTTCATGCAGCACCACACGCCGAACGCGAATTTGTCCTTGGCCGATGGTTTGAAGTCCGACATCATCATGTCCTTTCGCTTTGAACCCGTTCTGCTGGAATCCACGTCACTGTCGGCCCCCCTAGCCCCGGCGCAACAGACTCTCGTGTCGAGCCCAGGCTCGCGCCCCTCATACTGCTACCCAACGAGGAGCGCCTCTTCGACACTCGCAAAGACGTGAAACAACTTATCGAGTTTCGTTATGGTGAGCAACTCGCGAGCGGCCTTGGACGGCTGAGCCAGACGAACCGATCCCCCTCGGTTGACCGACTTGAGGTACGCCGCCACAATCGCCCCCAGGCCCTCGCTGCATATGAAGTCCAGATCCGCCAGGTCCAGCACGATCAGCCGAACATCTCCCTCCGCCAGTGGAATGAGCTCGTCTCTGATTCGGTCGCACACATCCATCGAGGCCGAGCCGCTGATTCGAACGACGGCAGTCTCCGCCTTTCGCCGGACCGCAATCTCCAGCGGCCGCTGACCCGCGTCACGTGACGGTGCTGGACTCATGACCGATTAACCTTAACCAGCCGGACTTGACTGCCGCACTTGCCGAAGCTCACCTCGTCCATGTAAGCCCGCATCAACATGATGCCGCGGCCGTTGGGCTTATTCAGGTTCTCGTCGAGCGTGGGGTCCGGTACGACTTCCGGATCGAATCCGCTCCCTTCGTCGCTCAGCCAAATGACCGCCTCATCCGGCGTAATTCGATAGCGGACGGTGATATGCTTGGTCGGATCGTTGCGGTTTCCGTGGCGGATCGCGTTGGTAATCGCCTCCTCCAGCGCTAGCTTTATGGCGAAGCGGTTCACGTCCGAGTAGTTGTAGGCCTCTGCCTCGTCGAGAATCCGCTGCTCCGTCACCTTGGCGGCGACCAAGTCGCTAGGGACTACCATCTCACGGGCGTTGGGGTCCTGATCCAGAGGGATCCTCGCCATCGACTATCACCAACCGTATCGAAATGCCCAAGAGCCCTACCCATGCCGAGGAGACCTGGCCCCAGCGGCACCGCTCTCGCGATCAGTAACTTGCCTTGGCCTTTGCCGTTGTCTCGTAGATGTCAAACAACTTGTTCAGCCTCGTGATTCTGAAGACTTCATAAATCTGAGGCTTGATGTTCGCCAGCTTGAGTTTTCCACCCTGGTCGGTCACACGCTTGTTCAAGTTGATCAACATGGACAGGACCGCGCTCGAAAGATGCTCGACATTGTCGAAGTCCAGCAACAGCTTGATTGCCGGACTGCTGTCGACCAAGGCCGTCAGTTGGTCCCCAATCTCCGCAATCGGAACCTCCTCGAGTATTTTCCGATCGGAAAACCGGACCACCGCCACATCCCCTTCGCGACTCATATCCAGGTGCGAGCCCTGTTCCGCCATGTTCAGCTCCCGATCCGTCAAAGGTCCCAACAATACGCCGAATGTAACCGTACCGCGTTGAGCATGTCAACCCGGCCCCATCCGAAACCGAGCATGAGTCGATGCCCCCCAATTGTTTGACACTGCGCTCCGCGCCGGGCTAGGATTCGCGTACTCCGTCGATGCAAGGAGACACCTCAGCAGGAGCCCTTTCAATGAATCGCAATGGTCTCGCTCTCGCCCTCTTGGCGTCACTGACCGTGGCGGCGTCTGCTCGCAGTGACGAACAAACCCCGGCCGGCGCCCGTCAGCCTTTGCCGCGCAGCCAGGCATTCTTCGGCCTCCATTTCGACCTTCACCCAAACAAGTCGGACACGTCCCTCGGAGCGGATGTGACTGAGGAGAACATCATACGACTCCTCACACGCGTCCGCCCGGACTTCGTTCAATATGATTGCAAAGGCCACCCGGGCTACACCGGATATCCCACCAAGATAGGATGGGCATCGCCGGGCATTGTGAAGGACTCACTCGCCATATGGCGGAAGGTCACCCAAGCCCATGGCGTCGGACTCTACATCCACTACTCCGGCGTTTGGGACAGTGTCGCCCTGGAGCACCACCCGGAATGGGCTCGCGTGGATGCCAAGGGCAACAAGGACACGAACAACACCAGCGTGTTCGGCCCTTATGTGGACCAGTTGCTGATTCCTCAACTCAAGGGGGTGACAACCGCCTATTCCCTCGACGGCATCTGGGCCGACGGGGAATGCTGGGCGGCTTCTCTGGACTACTCCCCCGCCGCTCTGGCGGCCTGGGAAAAAGAGACCGGACTCAAGGAGGCCCCCAAAAATCGCTCCGATCCTCACTGGCTCGAGTGGAAGATGTTCCATCGCCGAGCATTTGAACGGTATCTGTGCCATTGGGTCGATGCCCTTCACGCCCACAACCCCAACCTCCAAATCACGAGCAATTGGATGTACACAACGCTCGCCCCCAAGCCCGTCGTCGCGAAACTCGATTACCTCTCAGGCGATTACTCGCCCACACTCTCGGTGGACCGAGCCAGGGTTGAGGCACGCTACCTGGCGAGCACGGGCATGCCCTGGGACCTCATGGCCTGGGGCTTCAACTGGAGCCACGGCCTCGGCCACAGCCTCAAGACGTCCCTTCATCTCCAGCAAGAAGCCGCCGTCGTGTTGATGCAAGGCGGCGGATTCCAGATCTACAACACCCCGACACGCTCGGGCTATCTCAACGAAGACATGATCGAGACACTCGCTCAGGTTGCCGCATTCTGCCGTGCGAGGCAGAAGATCAGCCACAAGAGCCGGTCGGTCCCGCAGGTTGCCTTGCTCTTGTCCACGGAGACGCAATTCGACCGGTCGGATGCCGTGTTTCATTTCTCGGGAACGGTCGACGAGATGGAGGGCGCATTGCATGCCTTGCTCGAGTTGCGCTACTCCGTCGATATCCTGGCCGAGCACCAGCTTCAGCCCCGTCTGAGAGAGTTTCCCCTCGTTGTCATTCCGGATTCGTACAAACTCGCTGATTCGTTCAAGCAGGCCCTCCTGGAATACGTCGCCCAAGGGGGATCATTGTTTTTGTTGGGCGCCAAGTGCGCCAAGCTCTTCGAACCGGCTCTGGGCGTCAGATTCGAAGGACAACCCCAGCAGGCAAACGTCGAACTGGCGACAACGGCGGGTATCGTCAACGCCAATGGTCAATGGCAGAACGTGGTGCCGACCACGGCCAAGCCGCTCCTCTATCGCTATCCCACACGCGACACCCGCAAGGACGGCGCCGTGGCGGCGACAATCACCTCTCACGGCAAGGGTAGAATCGCCGCTGTCTACGGACCGCTGGCTCTCGCGTTCTTCAATTGCCACCATCCCTACCTACGGCGATTCGTCGGCGACACCGTTGAGCAGTTGTTCCCCGCCCCGTCGGCTATGCTGGACGGGCCTCCCTGCGTGGACGTATCCCTTCGCCTGGCAGCCGACGGACGGCTCAGCCTGCATCTTCTGAATCTCTCCAGGGTCCAGAACGCCGATCGTTTCAATGTCATCGATTTCATTCCGACCATCGGCCCCCTTTCGGTCACACTACGAATGGCCGAGAAGCCGAAGGCCGTCGAGTGGATTCCGGATGGCGGCCAACTGGTCTGGCAATGGGCCGACGGCACCCTGAAGGTCGCTGTTCCGCAACTTCATGTTCATGGCGTCGTGGCCGTGACTCGCTAGGTCGGAACGTGTCTGGACCTCGGCTGCAAACAGCAGAATGTATCAGCCCCCCGGCGCAAGAAAACGCCGCCCAAGAGGGCGGCGTTTCCCTGGTCTGCTGCGTTCTGGCACTAGGCCTGTATCTTGCGAACGTTCAGCGCCTTAGGACCTTTCGGGCCCTGCGTGATTTCGAACTCCACCGCGTCCCCCTCGGCCAGAGTACGAAAACCGTCGCCTTGGATGTCACCGTAGTGAACGAAGACGTCGGGCCCGTTCTCGGCCGCAATAAAACCAAAACCCTTCGACTCATTGAACCACTTCACCTTACCGTTAGCCATTCCGCGGCTCCTCCTGAAAAAGAAACACGGCATACGGGTTCGCTAGTGATGTACAGACAGGCTGGTACCAACAGGTGAGGCTATTGCAACGTGAGTGCAGAAAACGCTCGACCAAGACAGGAACAGACCTGGCACAACCTGCAAACGGACTCGGTCGCCACCCGAGCCCCACCAGCGAGCGGAGAAACGATTCCTCTACTCCTCGCTAGCCCTACATCTTACAACATCAACACATTACACAGTGTCGACAATTCTGTCAACAGCGCTTTAGGAGAATTGCACCCGAGAACAAGCCTCGCAGTAGGATTCTTCCTAACCCAGGGACTTCAGCGTCAGTTCCAGAAAGCTGTCTGATCCGACCGCTACCGTCGGTTCCTCCATGCGCCTGGCGGCCTCGCCTCGCAAGCTAGTGGGTGTCCTCCTCATCCATGGCAAGGTCCACGGCGGGGGCGGAATGCGTCAGCTCGCCGACAGAGATCATGTCGATACCGGTTTGCGCAACCGATCGGACCGACTGCAACGTAATGCCGCCGCTGGCCTCAAGAAGGACTCGCCCCCGCGCCATGGAATCCCGCACGGCGACGGCCCGCCGCAGGTTCTCCACCGTGAAGTTGTCGAGCAGGATTCGATCCACACCCTCCACTTTCAACACTTCCGCGAGTTGCGTCAGCGAGTCGACCTCGATCTCGACAAACATCGGCGGCGGATCCAGTCTGCGCGCGCGACCGACCCACTCCTCGGTCTCGCGATACAGATGATCGACCGCGACTCCCACGAGATGGTTATCCTTGACAAGCACCGCATCATGCAGCCCGACACGGTGGTTAAACCCGCCCCCACAGCGGACGGCGTACTTGTCGAGTTGCCGCCAACCGGGAATTGTCTTGCGAGTGTCCAGGATCCTCGCCGCCGTGCCCTTTACCGCTTCCACGAACCGATGCGTCAGGGTTGCGATGCCGCACAGTCGTTGAAGGAAATTCAGTAGAGGCCGCTCGATTCGCAAGACAAGCCGCCGGGGGCCGGCAACACCGGCCAGACGTTGCCCCGGATGAAAGGCCTGCCCATCCGCAACATCGGGCGACACCTCAAGTCCCTGATCGCCCATTCGCCGTCCGAACGCGTCCAGGACCGCCCTGCCGGAAAACACGCCCGCCTGCCGGGCAACAACGGCATAGCGCCCTCCGGTCTTTGCGGATACAACCAGTTCGCTGGTAAGGTCGCGTCCGTCCCCATCCTCGCGAAGCGACCACTCAACCAGCCGATCGACGTCCTCGCTCGGTGGGTAGTCAACTATCGGGATCGGCATGATTGGAACGCCTTTCCGCTATCAAGCATACGTCGCGGTAGATGCCCCTCGCCCTCAGCCGACGAAGTGAATCGCCGAGGCATTCGACCATAAAAAAGTCCCCCCTGGCATCAGAGGGGACTTGGGCCATTCGACCGCATCTCCTAGTGTTTGAAGTGGCGCGTCCCGGTCATGATCATGGCGACGCCCCGCTCATCGGCTGCCGCCACCGTGTCGTCATCGCGATTGCTCCCACCCGGATGGATGATTGCCGTCGCGCCCGCCTCCATCAGCCAGATCGGACCGTCGGGCCACGGGAACATCGCATCGGAGGCAACAACGAACTTCTTGTCCTTCTTCAGGTGTCCCCGTTCCGTCGCCAGTTCAACCGCAATCTTGGACGACATGACGCGCGACATCTGTCCGGCGCCGGTGCCCAGCAGCGTCTGCCCGCGGGCCGCAATGATGGCATTGCTCTTGGTATGCTTGGCCACCAGCCACGCGAAACGCAAACCCTTCATCTCCTCATCCGTCGGCTTCCGCTTAGACACGACCTTCCATTGGTTCTCGTTCAGCCCGACCAGATCCCGGTTTTGTATCAGCAGGCCACCCGTGATCTTCTTGACATCCAGTTCCGTCGCGTCCGCGGGACCGCCGATGTCCCCCATCGCAACCAAGCGGACCGTCTTGCCCCACTTGCGCTTTTCGCTCGGCGCCGTGATGATCTTGACGGCCTCCGGGTCGAACGACGGTGCGACCCACACGTCCAGCTTGAAGAACGCGGCGCCGGCGGCCTTGCCCCACGTCGCATAGGTATTCATCGCCATGGTGGCGATATCGCCGGTGATGGGAAAGTTCATGGCCACAACCCCGCCCGCCGCGGCGGTCGGATCGCCGAGATACGCGATGCGGTACGCCTCCGCCGGAGTATCGGCGATGGCCGCCCCGCACGGATTGGTATGCTTGATCCATGCCACCGCCGGCTTGCCCCGTCCGAGTTCGTTCAGATCGCGGAGCAGCTGAAACGCCGATTCTGCGTCCACGTAGTTGTTGAACGACATCGGATCGCCGCTAGCCAGCTTTGCCCGTACGAGAGACGGCTCACTCTGATGCTTCGGCAAAGCGTACACCGCGCCGGCCTGGTGCGGATTCTCGCCGTACTTGCATTCCTGAACTTTCGTGTAGGCCGCGGTCATGATCGCAGGCCATTTCCCGCCCTCCTGTTTCTGGAAGTAGCCGCTGACGGCCACATCGTACATGCAGGTGTGTTCAAACGCTTGCCGGGCCAGCGAGAGACGCGTCGCATCGCTAATACCGCCCCGAGTCCGCAGCTCGTTGAGCACGAGTTGGCAGTGCTCCGGCTTGGTCAGGATCGCCACATACTTATGGTTCTTGGCGGAGGCCCGGACCAACGTCGGGCCTCCGATGTCGATCATCTCGATCGCCTGCTCGAACGTGCAACCCGGCTTGGCAATCGCCTGTTCAAAGGGATAGAGGTTAACCATCACCAAGTCGATCCCCTCGATGCCGTATTTCGCCATGTCTGCCTTGTGGGTCGGATCGTCGCGAATCGCAAGGATGCCGCCGTGGATCTTCGGGTGCAAGGTTACGACCCGATGCCCGAGCATCTCCGGCATACCCGTCAGATCCTTCACTTCCACCACGGATACTCCGGCTGCCGTCAACGCCTTGGCGGTGCCGCCGCTGCTGATAATCCGAATGCCAAACTCATTCGCCAGGGATTTCGCGAAATCCGCGACACCGGTCTTGTCCCATACACTTATCAAAGCGGTCATTGGTTTCAGATCGGCCATGATCCAGACTCCCCAGGCCGGCGCCATGCTCCTTGACGCCGGTGATCGGAATGACCAAATCGGCAGCGCGGGCCACGGGCGACCCGCGCTGCCGGTTGTAAACGCTTAGCCAAGCAATCGTTACGCGCTATTCGACCGTGACGGTGATGATCTTGGACAGATCCACCATCTCCGGCTTGCCCTTGCTGTCCTTCTTGTCAGGACTTGGTACCTTGATCGGATCGCCCTTCTTGTCGTACACGACAAACTCGATCTCATACAGGCCGGGCTCGGCCTCAGCCGGAACATCGCCCATAGCCGAGAAAACGCCCGCGCCGGCCTTCGCATCCGGCTTCAGTTCCTGGGTAAACTCAGGCGCGACAATCGGAATAGCACTCACGTGCCCCACCTGATCCAGTTTCCCGGTCACCTTGCAGATGGCGGTATACTTCTTGTCCTTCTTCACCGGAGAGGGTTCCACCTTGGGCTCGATGCTCCACTTCACCGGTTGCTCGCAACCGAACAGAACCAACACGAACAGCGGCACACTCCAGCGTCCGATCTTCACCAACATCGTCGTACCTCCCAAAAAAAGGACTCTCGTACCGATGATCCTAGCGCGCCAACGATAGGCGCACGTAGGGTATCCAAGCCCCTCGTCCGGGTCAATCAGTAATCCACATCTTCCTGCAGGATTCCGTAAGAACCGGCCGAATTGGTCGGAGGCATATGTCTTTCCATTGATACACGCCCGGCCAACGAGCCTTTCTTGAAAGACCTACCCTCCCAGCGGGTTCTCAAAAAGATCGTAGCTCGGCGGAATGCCGCGCTGCGCAAACATGTGGCCCAGCAGCCAGTCAAAAAAGGAAATAACCAGAGCCGCTGTCTCCATCACAATCTTGCGGTCCGGGAGAGGATCAAACTCCAGCGCAACATGGCCGTCATAGAAGGCCGCGCTGCCTCGCTTCACGGCAGGTACTTGATCAATGACGCTCGCCGGGATAATAGACGACCTTGATGGGGATCCGTGGTACTGCCCGATTTCGTCTCCCGTGGCCCCGAAAATGGGCTCAACCTCCATCCACACTTCCGTGATCTGATTTTGCAGCAGACCCGCCCCCGCTCGCCGCCCAGGCACGGGAGGCGCCGCACAGTGGCGGTCCCAACGTTCATCGAACAACATGTGAAACTGCGCCGACGAGTAAACCTGACTTGTCTTCATGATGGGCCCGCCCACCCCACACCAGTTGTCCGAAGCGGTCGTCGTGATCCATTCAGACGGATAGTTCCCCTCAGGCTCCTGCTTGTGAAACCACTTCCGGCCCAGCACGGACCTCGTGTAGTTGAAGACATCCTGCGACCTTCCGCTGTCTGCTACGCGATCGAACTCCGGGCATCGATACAAGGACTCAAACCGGGCGTAGGAAAACAGCTTCCCATTGCGAAGCTGCGCGGTGGCCGGCCAGTCCTTCTTCTCCTGAAGCCAGTAGCTTGGAGGGTCCGGCATGAGCCAGTCCTCCCATGAGGCCCACATTCCCAGAGTAATGCCACTTCCCCGCGGAACCACCTCGCTGCTCAGTCGTCCCGTGTCCGAGCAATCCTCCCAACCGCGTCCCAGGAAGGGGGGTGTTTCGTTGAAATCATCGGCATAGACCAGCATGGCTTTAGCGAGTTGGCTGATGCGTTCGCCGGCCAAGGCAAGACAGCCGTCGGAACAAATCCTTGCGGACTGGTTGGGCATAGTCTTAGCTATGAATTGGATGGCTGATTACCCGCCGATTGCCCACCCGGCGTGTGGACGGGGCTCGGATCCTCGGCGGGGGATGCGGACAGCAACCGTTGCTTCATTAAGCGGCCGACTTTGAACTTTACCGTCCGTTTCGTCGGTACATGCACTCGTTCCAACGTCTTGGGATTCTGAGCTACGCGCTCGGCGCGCAACCTACTCTCGAACACCCCAAAATCCCGAAACTCCAGACGATTGCCCTGTCCAAGCTCGGCGATTATCTCGTCCAAGAAGTTCTGAATGATCCGCTTGACGACGACGCGCTTGTTGCCGGTCTTGTCGGCGATCCGGTCAATCAGCTCCTTTTTGGTGATCGTTGCCATCAGCACGCCCTTGCAAGCTCAGAGGTTATGATTATTCCACTCGCCCACGTGCGACTAACGGCCCCACAATGGCCCGGCGGCCCCTCTAACGACCGACATTGATAGTCCGCACGAGTGCAAGTGATACTAATGCAACAAGTTCGAACCCGCAAGGCCTTCTTTTTTTTTTTCGAGGACCGTTTCGGCGGGAATCAGCATGCCTCATATGAGCGATTTCGACCCCAATCCGCTCGCCATAGGACGGCAACCGGGCACTGCCGGCAATCGGCCCGAGCCGAGTGACGGCTACGAATGGCTAACGTTCGATCTGGCCAAACCGATAGTACCTGGCGTTTCGGTAGTAACCGCCACCATCCCACCAACCCCAGCCACCTTGGTAGTCATTGACGTAGGTGCTGTAGTAGATGACCTCCCCCGCGCTCTGTCCCTTGCTCGTCGAAGGCCAATCACTGCGAAACGCGAAGTCCTCCGCTGTCCATGCACCGGGAACCCGATCAAAGAGAAGTGCCGGCTGACGCCCCTGAAGACGACTGGGATCGTGGCTTACCGTGTAGGGTGTGATTGGCCTGGTCCTCGTCTGTGATTCGCTGCAGCCGGAGGTAACCCATGAAGGAATGACAAGAAGCAACAAGACGGTAGAGTAGCGCATCCTTCTTTTCCCCTCGAGACTCGGACCCCGAGATTCCCCAACCTCCAGAGATGCAATACATGTGCCACGTTCAACCACCCCGTCTCGGACTGGCCGGGTATACCCCCTGGAACGTGCCAAGTGGCCCTGCCAGGACGATTCAACCCAGCTCACGGCAGGCGTCAGTCTACATGGGGTGTGGCGTCTGGCAGGACATGTTGCCCCAGGTCAACGCACGAGCATCAGCGACAAGAGTTCTGTATTTCTATGCCATTTTCAGACAATGACTTACATGTAATGTCGCACCTCCGCTTCACAGTTGCACCAAGGCCACAATTCGTCGTCTTATAATCAGGTTCTGACTACTCGCATCGTGCATGTCGGACCATCTATCCGACGCAGCGTCAGAGGCGGGACAGCCCGTAGGATGTGGCTAAGAGCACCAACGGGTGCCAAACGGACTTGCCCGACATAGCTTCCATCTGCATCTTGCAGGTCGCGCATTCGGTGGCCCCCGCCTGAAGCCTTTCGTCTCGAAGTGCTTCAGACAGACGTGATCCAGCCGCCACGGAAAGGTCATAGTTCTTTCGCTGGAAACCATACGTTCCAGCCAGTCCACAGCATCCCGCTTCGATAATTTCGATCTTCAGCTCGGGTATCAGTCGCAGCAACCGGACGCCGGGCCTTCCGATCCCCAAGGCAGCCAAGTGACAAGGCATGTGGTATCCCAACGTCATCGGCACAGGTCGGAGGTCCGTCGCGAGCTTGCCGTCCTCATGCAGTTCCACGAGATAGTCGCACAGGTCGCGTGTGTGCTCGGAAACGAGCTTCACCTCCGCATCGTCCGCGAAGGCAAGATACTCGTCCTTGAGGCATAGCGTGGCCGTCGGCTCGCTGCTGACGATCGTGTAGCCGCGACGAACCGCCTCGGCCAGGCTCGAGACGTTACGTCGAATACCTCGCCGAACCGTCTCCAAATCGCCGTAACACATGGCCGGCATCTGACAACCGACTTGGTCCGGCACAATGACCTCGACGTTGTTGTGAACGAGGATCTCGATGGCGGCATGGCCCAACTGATGATCGTGGTAGTTGGCATAGAGATCGGCAAAGTAGGCCACCCGACCGACCGGTCGTTCAATTGCCGGACGCCCCCGAAGAAACCACCGCGCCGCTCGCACGAATGAACCCCTCGCAAAATGCGGCATCCTCCGGCGACGATCGATCCCCGAAGCCCACTCAAGCATCCGTCGAAACAGCGCGGAACGCATCGCAACGTTCGCAACCGGCGCCAAGACCGAACCCATCTTGCTCATGGCTTCGCCGTGCGACAACACCCATTCCGTTCGAGTCAATCCAAGTCGGCCGACGCACTGGGCACGTGCCTCGAGCATCAGTTTCGGGATGTTCACGCCGGAGGGACACTGCTGATGGCACGACTTGCAGTTGATGCAGGTCTCGATGGCGGCCTTGAACTCTCGGCTGCGTATGAAGTCTCCGTCGAGTTGTCCCGTGATCCAGTTTCGCAGCAGGTTCGCATGCGCTCTCGGGCTGGCCATCTCGTCACGTGTGGCGCGAAAGATCGGGCACATCGTGCCCGCCGCCTCGAGGCTGCGACACTCGCCGTTCCCGTTGCACCGTTCGACTTCCTCGATCAGGCCGCCGTCGCGCCAGATCAGCTTCGGATTCGCCACCCGGTCGGGCCTCGAGCGAAGGGAGAATCTCAGATTGCGGGTCATCACGTCCCGCTCATCCGTGATAATCTTGCCCGGATTGAGTATCCCCTCCGAATCGAAGAGCCTCTTGACCTCACGCATGACATCATAGAGCGGCCCGAACTGTTCGCGAAGAAAATCCGTTCGGACCAAGCCGATACCGTGCTCACCGCTGACGCTGCCTCCAAGGGACCAAGCCAGGTGAAACGTCTCGATGGCGATGGACCTCATTCGAGCAACATCACCGGGATCGTGAAGATCCAGATAGGGCCGTATGTGGAACTCACCGTCGCCGGCGTGTCCGTAAAGCGACACATCCACATGATGATGCGCGAAGATGCTGTCCAGCCCGAAAATGAACTCCGTCAGACGCGTGGGTGGGACCGCCACATCCTCGATGAATGGAACCGGTTGCCGAGCTCCGGGTTTGCGATACAGCAGAGGCACCGCTGCCTTGCGGGCAGACCAAATCGTCCGCTGAATGCCTCCATCCAGGATCTCCTCTGCCGCCACGGCGGACTGAATCGCCCGCCGTGTCTTGCCGATCTTCTCACGAACTTCGTCGAGATCCGCCCCATCATGCTCCACCAGCAAGGACGCCGCGACACCCCCGGGAAGGACCTTCTCGTAGTGTGGGTAGGCCTGCCGCGCCATCTCCAGCAGCTTGCCATCCATCATCTCGCACGTTCCAGGCGAGAACGTCAGGATCGTGGGCATCGCACGGGCCATGTTCTCCAGGCTATCGAAGTTTATCTGCAGCAGGCCCCGAACCGCCGGTCGTTCCACAACGCGCAGTTTCGCTTCGAGAATCAGTGCAAGCGTGCCTTCGCTGCCCGTGATCAGCCGTCCCAAGTGAGTCATGCCGTTCGCACAGACCTTGTGAAGGGCATATCCACTGCGATTTCGTTTAACCACGGGTGTATGGCGGTCGATGATCGTCCGATGTGCGGCCACCAACCGTTCAATCGCTGTCGTCAGCCCGCTCGTTCCTCCAGGGGCGTCCTCGCCTGTCCGATGAGCAGCAAGAGACGCCACCTCACCGTCTGCAAGAACCACCGTCAGATTCTCGACATAAGCATCCGTGTAGCCGTACTTAATCGAATGGGCGCCGGTGGCGTTGTTCCCGATGACTCCCCCTATCGTGGCTCGATTCGCGCTGGACGGGTCCGGACCGAACATGCGGCCCATCTTCGCCAGGCCTGCATTCAGCCGCTCCAACACTACGCCCGGTTCGCAGCGAACCCAACCGGCGTCCGGATCGGTTTCGATCACCCTGTCGAGGTATCGTGAGAAGTCCAGCACAATCCCCTGCGTCAGCGTCTCGCCCGCCAGTCCGCTGCCTCCGCCACGGCCGACAATCGGCGTCCCGGTCTCGGCGGCATACTGAACGCACGTGACCACATCCTCCGATGATTGCGGCAAGACCACACAGGCGGGGCGAATCTGATAGATGCTCGCGTCGGTTGAGTAGAGAGCGAGCGTCAGCGGATCCGCTAGAACAGGACAGTTCACCCGATCGTGAAGATGGCGGGCCACAACCTCTGGGGAGTATTCCATCCACGCTATGATAGACGCGCGCGGCGTTTCGTCAAAATCCTCTCGGAACTACGGCATCCTCCTGTTTGACCTACCCGCCTTGCGCGTTCAGAATGTCCGCCATCAGGTTTAACGAGGTGCAATCGACATGGCCAGCTCAAGGCGTACAAAGCGCATTGTTTCCGAACGGACCCGAGGAGGCGGCCCGGCCGGCAGATCCGGATCGATCGACCTGGCCCGCCTCGCGGCCGCCGTTCGCGAGATTCTACTTGCCGTGGGGGAGAACCCCAAGCGGCCAGGATTGCTCAAGACGCCGGCCCGAGTGGCCCGGATGTACGCGGAGGTGTTCGCGGGGCTGGATGAAGACCCTGCCCAGCACTTGGACGCCGTATTCCGTGAGGACTACGATGAGATGGTCGCGCTGCGCGACATCCCCTTCTACTCCATGTGCGAGCATCACCTGCTGCCGTTCACCGGCAAGGCGCACATCGCCTACGTGCCGGATGGAAGGATCATCGGCGTCAGCAAGCTGGCCCGAATCGTGGAGTGTTTTGCGCGACGACCGCAGGTCCAGGAACGTCTCACAAGTCAGATCGCGGACCTGCTCATGAACGGCCTGAAGGCGAAGGGGGTGGCCGTCGTGATTGAAGCCAGCCACGCCTGTATGATCGTTCGAGGCGTCAAGAAGCCCGGCGCCGAGATGGTCACCTCGGCCGTGCGGGGACTCTTCAAAGCGAACATGGCCACCCGCAACGAGGTCCTGAGCTTCCTCCAACGAGGACGTTGATGCAGTAGTCGTCGAAATAGGCCAATCAGAGGAGCAGCGTCATGCCCGGACACGCTTGCTGTCTTGCCGGCATCGTGTTTCTCGTCTCCGCGGGCAGCGTATCCACCAAGGGCGTCCCCAATCCTATACCGCTGGTTAATGGCGATTTTGAATCGGCCGCCCTCCACGAGGGCTGGTCAATTCACGTCTGCGGTGCACGACCCACGGTGACGAATGACACCACGGTCGCTCATGGGGGTCGTCAGTCGCTCAAGGTCGATGCCGACAAGCCCACCGACACGGCATTCGGCCAAGAAGTGCAATTGAAACCCGGCCACTGGTATCGCCTGACCGGTTGGGTGAAGACCCGGAACCTCGATTCCAAGGGTTCGCCGACCTGCGGCACGTTTCAAATCCAACACCCCGGTGGGCAAGGCATCGTGGCGACCGGCCAGAATCATCCGGGCGCCAACGAATGGACCCAGGAAACGATCCTCTTTGCCGCCCCTCCCGGTGGTCTGACACGGGTCGCAATCTTCTTCGTCGGTTACGGAAAGGGGACGGGCACGGCATGGTTCGACGACATCACGCTTGAGGAGATCGACCTCGCGGTGTCGACGTGGACCATCAGCCGCGAACCCGTCTCGCCAGGCACGATAAGCCCATTCCAGTACGGCCAATTCATCGAGTATCTCTGCGCCCTCACCCCGTCGATGTTCGCTGAAATGGTCTTCGACGCCAGCTTCGAAGGCGTGCCGCCGTACAAAGTCGCTTTCCGCAAGGAAACCGACCGTCTCGAACTGCCCTGGTATCCCGAGGGCGCCGTGCATCGTGGCGAGTTCTCGCTCGATGCGGCCCATCCGTTCAACGGCAAGGTGTCTCAGCGAATCACGCAAAAGCCCGGCGACGCCTGCACCCTCGGGATCTCTCAGGCCGGCAAGTATGTGAAATCCGGCGAGCCGTTGCGGTGCTCGCTCTACCTGCGGGCCAAAAACGTGCGCACGCCGGTTCGTCTGACCCTTTGGGGCGAGGGAAAAACATACGCTTCCGCCGAGTTCAACCCGACCGACCAGTGGCAACACTACGAGGCCACCGTGACCCCCTCGGGTACCGATACCAACGCCACGTTGACCATTTCGTTCCGCGGACCAGGAACACTCTGGATTGACCAGGTCTCCGTCATGCCGATCAATAACGTGTTCGGCTGGCGCCGGGACGTGGCCGAGGCGCTCAAGGCACTCAAGCCGGGCATCATCCGATTCGGCGGCAGCACGACCGAGGGCTTTGACTGGAAGGACACGATCGGTGATCCCGACAAGCGCGTGCCCTTCACGACTTGCTGGGGTGGGCTTGAGCCGGGCAACGCCGGTCTGGAGGAATTCGTCAAGCTCTGCGAATGGGTCGGCGCCGAACCGCTCATCTGCATACGATTCACGGGCAGGACGCCCAAGGATGGAGCCGATCAAGTCCAATACTTCAACGGTCCGGCGACCTCGCCGATGGGCAGACTTCGTGCCGCAAACGGGCACCCGGAGCCCTACCGCATCACGTACTGGCAGGTCGGCAATGAGCTGGGTGACGAGGCCTATCAGAAGGGAATGGCCGCATTCTGTAAGGCCATGAAGGCCGTCGATCCGAGCATCAAACTGATGGCCTCCTATCCATCGCCCGGGCTCCTGAAGAACGCCGGTGAGTACCTTGACTACATCTGTCCTCACCACTACGCATGCCACAATCTCCAGGCCATGGAAGAGGACGTTCGCCGATGTCGCAGAATGATCCACGAGAACGCACCGGGACGCGCCATACGCCTCGGCATCACCGAGTGGAACACCACCGCCGGCGACTGGAATCTCGGCCGGGCGATGCTTTGGACGCTGGACAACGCCCTCTGGTGCAGCCGCTACCACAATCTAATGCATCGCCGATGCGACATGATTGATATCGCCATCCGCAGCAACCTCGCCGACAGCTTCTGCAGCGGCATCATTCAGACGAACAATCACGCCCTTTTCAAAACGCCAACCTACTATGCCCAGCAGCTCTACGCAACGCATGCAGGCCAACGTCCATTGAAGGTATGCTTCGACAAGGATGTGCCTTTTGACCCATCCCTGGACGTCAGCGTAACGCTGTCCGGCGACGGCCGGACCGTCGCTCTCTTCGCCGTGAACCACACCACGGAGTCGCAGCAACGGACAATCGACCTCAGCGCTTTGGCCCCGCTCGCGGCCCAGGCGAGCGTGTTCACCCTAGCCGACACACAGAAGGCAGGTGAACGCGACGCGGTAAACTCGTGGCACGAGCCGGAACGGATTCAAGTTCTGCCAAGCAAGGCGACGCTTTCAGGTTCAAAGCTCGCCTACGAATTTCCCCCACTGTCACTGACGGTACTTGAGTTGCATAGAGGTAAGGAGTGAAACGATGCTAGCCGAGTCCAGTCTTCAGTCATTCCGCGGCCCACTGAAGCCGTCCGCACCGTCCCGGGAACGAAGTGCGGTTCGGCTTGGGATTCTCTTGTTGAGCCTGCTCATGGCAGCACTGAGCCAGGCATGTTTGGGTCAGCAGGCGGTTGCGTCAGCCCCAGGTAAGACCAACGTCGCCCTCGCCAGACCCTATACCCTAGACCCCAGACCCTCCTACGAGCATTGCACCGACCCCGGCGACGCGACTCAACTGACCGACGGGAAGCTCACCGAGGGCCACTTCTGGGTCCAAAAGGGTACCGTCGGTTGGGTCCATGCGGACATGGCCCGAATCACCATTGACCTGGGCAAGGTCCAGCCGATAGCCGGCCTGTCCTTTCGCACTGCGGCCGGCACGGCGGGTGTGGGTTGGCCCGAACAACTCCTGGTCTTCCTGAGCGAAGACGGCAAGGCCTACAGCGCGATCGGCGACCTCGTTGACCTGTCGGCCGAGCATGGCCTGCCCGAAGCCGTCGGCTACCGCGTCCACACCTACTGGACCGACCGGCTCCAGACCAAGGGCCGGTTCGTTCAGATCGTGATGGTTCTGGCCAGCTCCTACGGTTTCTGCGACGAGATCGAGGTGTGGCGAGGTGACGAGGCTTGGCTGACCAAGCCGGTTGGCGGTAGGGAAGTCGGCGATGTGGCCACCTATATGCACTCCACCCGAGCGGCCACCTGCGTCCGCCGCTGCCTCCGCCTGGATGCCGCCAAAGTCCGCAAGGCCATCGAGACCGCCAACATGCCTGCCGATAAGCGCGACGCGTCCCTGAGGAAGCTGGACGAGCTGATCAGACAGATCAGCAGCGTGACCGTCGCTGATCCCAATAAGCTCAAGGCCGTGGTGCCCATCAACGATCTCCACAGCAAGATTCTAGCCTGCAATCTCGATGTCCTTGAATCCCGTGGGCTCAAGGGCCTCGTGGTCTGGCAGAACAATCGCTGGGACCCGCTCAGCATCGTCGATGCCCCTGAACCCGAACAGGTGGGCAAGGTCGACCTGTCGCTCCGTATGATGCGAGGCGAACATCGGGCCGTGGCGTTCAATATCACTAATGTTGGGGCTGGTTGGGGATTCAGGGTGGACATGTCCGAGCTTAGAGCCGAAGGGGGTCCTGCAACGGCTGTGGTGCCCAAGCTCACCTTTCATAACGTGGAGTATGTGGACACAAAGGAAGGTGTCGTTGTTGCAGACGCATTGCCTCATCTGCCAAGACAGGGCGGGATCGCCAATTGCGCGCAGGTCCCCCACGGCACGACGCGGCAAGTATGGGTTACCTGCAGCACGCCCGAGGTGCCCGCCGGCTCGTATGTCGGCGACCTCGCCCTGCTCCGCGTGGGTGGGCTTGTAGGTCAAGCTTCTATTCCGGCAGATGGACATATGAAGATACCCGTCCGGGTTAAGGTGGAGGACCTTACGTTCCCGAACCAGCCCACCTTGTCGCTGGGTATGTGGGACTATACCGACGAGCCCTACGCCTATGGCATCACAAAGGCCAACCAGCCGCAGGCGATTGCGGACATGAAAGCCCATTTCGTGGACACACCGTGGGCACATCCGAGTGTGATCGGCCACCCTGAGAAGAAGCACCTCGACGCGGACGGCAATCTCAAGCCCGGGACGATCGACTTCACGCGGTTCGATCGCTGGCTGGAAGACTGGAAGGGTGCGCGTAGGTACTTCGTCTTTCTGAGCGTCGGGAAATCGCTCACCGGCTTTGAAATGGGTACACCCCAGTTCGACAAGCTCGTCGGGCAGTGGTTCACGGCGTGGGCCGAGCACTGCAAGGCGAAAGGCCTCAAGCCCAAACAGGTGGGCGTGCTCCTGGTCGACGAACCTGCGAACGACGAGCAGGACCGCCAGATCCTCGCCTGGGCCAAGCCGATCAAGGCGGCCACCGACTTTTTCTGCATCTGGATCGACCCCACGCACCGCAAGCTCGGCACGCCGGATCAGGTGGCCATGCTCGAGGCGTGCGACGCGATCTGCCCGAACGTCAGTATCTTCTATGAGCTGGGCGAGAAGGCCAAGACCTTCTACAGCAACCTGTGCAAGGACGGGCGCCGCGAGCTCTGGTTCTACTGGTGCTCCGGTCCCGCCCGCCAGCTCGACCCTTACAGCTATCACCGCCTCCAGGCCTGGCACTGCTGGGTCCATGGAGCAAAGGGCATGGGTTTCTGGGCCTACGGCGATACGGGCTACGGCAACTCCTGGTGCGAATACATGAGCCGCGGGACGTCGTTCTGCCCGGCCTATATCGCGCCGGACAGCATCACCACCAGCAAGCACTGGGAGGCGGTCCGCGAGGGCGTCGAGGACTACGAATACCTGCATATGCTCAAGGCACGAGTAGACGAGCTGACCAAGGCGGGCAAAACGTCGTCCGCCCTGGCCAAGGCCAAAGAGTTGCTGGAAGAAGGACCAAAGCGCGTGACCCGCTGGGGCTCGATCAGTTGGTTCACCCCGCGCAACCGAGCGCTCGCCGACGACGTGAGGCTGGAGGTACTGGACGCTTTGGTCGCGTTGTCGCGGGAATAGAGCGCGAGCCAAGTGGTTGCGGGGAGTCGAAAAGGTGCGCGGGGTGCGCAGTCCCGAGTTGGTCCAGCCTGGCAGACGCCGAACCGGCATGTCCCCACGCCGGCCAGGCCGGACTGCCGGCCACGGAACGGCCCGCCGGCCACGGCTCGGCCGTAGGCCGTGCCAGGGAGGAAAGCCCGGTTCGATGACAGCGCTCGCGATCTTCGGGCATAAGCCATAGCAGACAAGGCCGCGGATTCCCTGGAGAGCGCGGCCAAGACCGAGGATCGCAAATCCCTTGAGATCCCCGGTCCGGACTGCCACTACAACCTCCGCGCGCTATCGAAGAAGCAACTTGCCGACCTGACCCGAATCGTGGAGGGACACCGCGATGAAACCGACTAAGCGTGCAAGAAGCACTTCAACCGCTGAAGTGGTCCACATCTCATCGCACGGGCTTTGGGTTCATGTGGCTGAACAGGAGTATTTTCTGCCCTTCTCCGAGTATCCCTGGTTCAAAGAGGCCCGTGTTGCGGAGATCCTTAACGTCCGCCTGCTTCACGGACATCACCTGCACTGGACCGGCCCCGACGTGGACCTCGACCTCGATTCCCTTAAGAACCCCGAGCGATACCCTCTGATCTGCAAGGTGAGTAGTTGATCGGATACGGAGCCCGATTTCCGCTTCATCCCTGGGCTCAGCGTGCCTCCTCACCGCAATTGACCTTCGCCCCCCGCCCGTGTAGAGTCCGTGTGGTGAGTTCGGAGCACAACGTGAATCGAGACAATGCGCTGGAAACCCTTCGGTCCGTCGTCCAATCTCCATCGGACTATGCACGTGATTGGAAGCTGCGAACCCAACGCCCCCTCATCGGGACGTTTTGCAGTTACGTGCCGGAGGAGCTGATCCACGCCGCAGGCGCGCTGCCGTTCCGCATCCTCCCAGCGACGTCCGACTTCGGCCGGGCCGACACATGTCTGCAGACCTACGCCTGTTGCCTGGCCCGCAGTGCCTTGGAGCTCTCCCTGGGCAATCGCCTCGATTTCTTGGACGGCGTGCTCTTCGGGAATACCTGCGACACAATGCAGTGCCTGGCGGACATCTGGGAGGTACATCCTGGCGGCCAGCCATTCGAAGTCTTCATGATGCCCGTCAACGTCACCCATCCGGCCGCTCGCGAATTCACCATCGCGGAGCTCCGGCGGCTCATCGACGCAATGAAGTCCAAGATGGGCCTGTCGATCGATCCCAGTTCGCTCGCCCAGGCCATCGCCCAATGCCGATCCGCCCGACAGGCCTTGGCCAGACTGTACGAAATCCAACGCAGCGACAGCCCCCTCCTCTCGCCCAAGCAATTGCACGACGTGGGGATCGCCCGAGCGTTCATGCCCCCCGCCGATTACGTCGGCGCCCTTGAAGCGATCATGAAGGACCCAAGACCGGCACGCACCGCCGGACCCCGTATCATCGTCGCCGGAGGCCCGCTGCTGGACCGTGCCTTGCCGGAGGTCCTTGACGACCTGGGCGCCAATTGGGTGGGCGATGACCTCTGTACCGGCTCCCGAGCGGCTTGGGCAGGATCGGGGTCGCTGGATGATCCCGTGGCCGCCCTGGCCGACCGCCTGCTGACGCGCCCACCCTGCCCGGCCAAGCACTCGAGCGGCTATGACCCCGGGCAATTTGTTGTCGACCGTGCCCGTCAAGCGGCGGCCCAAGGCGTGGTCCTCTATCGACTGAAATTCTGCGACCCGCATGGATTCGACTACCCGCGAATCAAAGAGGCCCTCGATGCGGAGGGCCTGCCCAACATACTGATCGAGGTCGAATCGACCGGCGGCAGTACCGGCCAGCTTCGCACACGCCTGCAGGCGTTCCTGGAGATGCTTGCCGGTGCCCATAAGGCGGAGGCCACCGCATGACAACCGCCCAATCAACACGCCCCGGCCAGGACACCGCCGCCCGCTTCCGCCCGCTGGAATGCACCGGCCGGCTCAAGAAGCTGATGACGCGGTACTATTCCTACGCCAAGCTCATGCCCAAGCTAGGCAAGAAGATCGCCTGGATCACCAGCGGCGGGCCGGTCGAACCGCTCTACGCCGCCGGAATCATCCCGATCTATCCGGAGAATCACGGGGCACTGTGCGGGGCGACAAAGAAGGGACCCCAGCTCAGCGAGCGGGTCGAGGCGATCGGCTACAGCCGCGACTTATGCAGTTATGCCCGATGCGACATCTCATGCGCGATCCACAGCGACGGTCCGGTCGGCGGCCTGCCCAAGCCCGATCTGCTCGTCTGCTGCAATAACATCTGCGGCACCGTGACGAAGTGGTACGAGGTCCTGGCCCGACTCTTCCGTGTGCCGCTGGTCCTGATCGACACCCCCTATCTGCACGATGGCGTTCTCACCGACCACGTCCGGCGATACGTTCGAGCACAGTTCGACGATCTGATCCAGGCTATTGAGAACGTCACGCGAAAGCCGTTCAGCGAGCGACGTTTCCGGCAGAGCATGCACTACTCCCTTGAGGGCGTGAAGGCGTGGCAGCGCATCCTGGCCTATTGTGAACACCGGCCGGCGCCGATCTCCTGCTTCGACGCCTTCGCCCACATGGCGCCGATCGTCACGCTTCGCGGCACGCGATGGGCCGTTCGCTACTACAAGCACCTCGAGGCTGAGATCGCACAGCGGGTCGAAAAAGGTATCGGTGCCGTTCCTGAGGAACGGTTCCGCCTCTTGTGGGACAACATCCCCATATGGTTCGAGATTCGCAACCTCTTCAAGCAACTGGCCGCTCGCCGTGCGAGTCTGGTGGCCGACACCTATACGAACGCCTGGACGCTGGACATCTCCGAGGACCGAAACCCCCTGGACAGCGGGGCCGAGGCATACGCCTCCGTATGGTTAAACGTCGGACTGAAACCGCGATTCAAGGTCATCGCCGATCTCGCCCGGCGCTTCAAAGTCGACGGCGTTCTGATGCATTCGAACAGGAGCTGCAAGCCCTACTCCTT
Source organism: uncultured Planctomycetales bacterium (assembly GCA_964596165.1). Classification (GTDB taxonomy): domain Bacteria; phylum Planctomycetota; class Phycisphaerae; order UBA1845; family JAFGLZ01; genus CAYUQT01. The sequence continues at coordinate 39,652 of CAZQTW010000038.1, forward strand.
CGGCCAACTCGACATGCGACAGATGATTCGTGACGAACTCAACCTGCCCTGTCTGCTGATCGAGGCCGACATGACCGATTCGCGGAGCTACTCGGCCGAGCAGGTCCGGGCCCGGCTGGATGCCTTCATTGAAACACTCGAAGCAGCCCGATGAGCATGTCCGACCGAACACTGACGCTCGGCGTTGACCTCGGTTCAACCGCGATAAAGGTGGTCCTTCTGGACCGTGGTAGTTGGATCGTCGCCAAGCGATCCGGTCCGACCGGTCATCACGCCCGTCAATCGGCCGAGGCGCTGGTCGCACAGGTCCTATCCGACGCTGCCGTCACCGCCAAGGACATCAAGAATACGGTCGCCACCGGATACGGCCGGCTCTACTACGATCAGGCCAACCGTGAGGTCAGTGAGATATCCTGTCATGCCCGCGGGGCAAGGTTTCTTGTCCCCGATGTCCGCACCGTCATCGACGTGGGCGGACAGGACAGTAAGGCGATCAACATCGCCGAGAACGGCCGCGTCATGGACTTCGCGATGAACGACAAATGTGCCGCAGGCACGGGACGATTCCTAGAAGTTATGTCGCGTGTGCTTCACACGCCTCTCGAACGGTTTGGCGCGTTGGCCCGCGCGAGCACGAAGGTCGTGCCTATCTCGACGACCTGCACGGTCTTTGCGGAAAGCGAGGTGGTCGGCCTGATCGCCCGCGGTGACGCACTGCCGGACATCGTGGCGGCTATCCATCGATCGATCGCGTCCCGCGTGGCCGCCCTTGCTCGGCGAGTCGGCGTCACCGCGCCCGTCTTGGCGAGCGGCGGTGTCGCCCGAAACGCCGCGGCGATTGATGCCCTGTCCGCCGAACTCAATCTGACCGTCACGTCCGCACCCGATCCCGAATTCGTCGGAGCCGTCGGCGCCGCCCTGATAGCCGCCGAGAACACCAAGTGACGACTCCGCACTCCAGTCGGCGCTCACGATCCCTTGCCGGATTCGGACGCGCGCGGCCGACCCCGAACCCCGAACCGTACCGTCCCGGCCGCCCCATTAGCCCGGACCTCCACGTGCCCAGACCGTCGCGGAATTGTTCTCTTCGGAGATCTCCTCCACCACATCGTCCGGATCGACTCGGACATGGTATTCGGTGGACACGGCAGACGTGAGCCGAAACTCGACATGACCGATGCCGGGCACGAAATCCTCCGCCGACTTCATACCGGGGACGGTTTGCGTCTTCAACGGACGGTCGAACCTGTCTTGCAGGCAAACCAGGAACGCACCCGCCGATTTCGAGCCGAGATTCAGGACCTCGACCTGCAGACCCCCCCCGGTTTGCTTGATTTCACCAACGGCCAGATCGGGCAGCGGGCCTAGGTTGGGTAAAGGCCGCTCCAAGTCGATTCTGAGCAAGAGCTCACGCCCCGGGCGAACCGGAAACGTCACCCTTGCGAACCGTCGCAGTTCTTGAGTCCTTGCCAGAATCACCCCTTTGGCCGCATCTTTGCCCTCGTACGCCAGCGTTACACGGTAGATCCCCTTCCTCAGGCGGTACAGTCTCAATGTGACGTCGTGCTCACAGGGCGAATACGAATAGAGGTGCGCGGTCAAAGCCTTGTCCGAGGCGTACTCGATCCACCTCGCTATCGATGGGTCGCCCCCTTCCTCCCAACTGGCGGCCACGCTGAGCTTGTCCAGAAACGGGCCGCAGGTGCCCCCCACCAAGAACTCCTTGAACTCCGTACTGCCCGGCATGGCGGAGGCATCGGTGTACATCCCCGCTTCCGTGTAACGAAATCGTAGGACGTCGTTCATTGCCGGCGCCAACACCTTTGCCCTCGTGGTCACCTGCTCGCGCGCCACCGACCACACCGGATACTCGGGTGTCCGACCCCAATACCACTGAATGAGGTCATAATCGTACTTGAAGCATCGGCCGTCGCCGTAGTTGACCGGCGTCTTGTCGGGCCTGCCCCAGTGCCAAGCGGTACGCATGGCGATCTTCATCTTGCGCGCATCGCCGGGGTCGAAGATCAGCCCCTCATAGCGATGTCGAACGAAATCCTCGACGTGAATCGAATCCATCGGCTCGATGTTGCAGTACCCGTCGTGAAACATCCGGGTGGCCTCCAGCCCTTCGAAGATCCGATCGAAGATGCCCCTCGCCTTCTTGTCGCCGGTATACAGGAATGGCCCCGGAAGTCGCGAGGCAAAGAGAACATCGTCGTTCCAGCCCCCGCCGACCTGACCGTCCGGATTCTGTCGATCCGCCCACCAATGAACGATGTCCCGGTAGCGTGTCAGGTAGTAGTTCATGTGGAAGGCCCAATCCGGAGAATCGTCTGTCCGTGAGGTGCGAATCGCGGGCCAGAATTGCGGCGAGTGCTCCCAACACTCCGGCGCATAGCTCGGCTTGACGTCGCGACGGATCAGGGCCAGATCGGCAAGGACATTGGACAGAAAATCGTCGGGCTCCGTCCGCATCACCGCCAGCGGGTACGTCACGATGTCATGGTAGCCGCCGAATGTGACCGGCCGTTCGGCCGACGGTTTGTGTCCCGTCAACAGCCAGGGGTAGTACCACGGGTATATCTTCGTAAAGCTTGCCCGTGCCGGCTGCAGCGCCTTTCGGGCATAAATGCCATCCCCTTCTGCCAGGCATCCGTTTTCAATGAGGACAGTGGAGGTTGCCTTTCCGCCCACTTCCACCTCAGTCCCCGCGCCGAACGCAACGTCGATCCACAACCGATCGCCGGCTGCGACCTTGATATCCACCATATCGAGCCGAAGTCTCAGCCGATCCCCGGGTCGCCCGAATCCGTTCAACCGAAACACAACCGATGTCCAAATCCTAACGGGAACCCCCGGATCATGAATCCGTATTGCCACTATCTCATCGTCGACAACATGGCGCAGGCCCAGATTCAACTGGACGGCCTTCAGGACTGTGGCCTCTCTGACCGGCTCCGATATCAGGTTCAGCCTTCCAAAAGCTCCCGCGCCGACCCAGTCGGCATTGCCCTCCGGCCGTTCAACGAGGCCGAGGACTCTCGAGCTGCGATGATCGTTCAACGCACGGAAGGCATAGCCGTAGCGATCATCGCTTGAGGCCGTCGCTTCGCCGGTGATTCGCAATGACAGCCTGGACCCCACCTCCCGTGTAGCGTGCAACTCTTGCACATGGAAGAAGCCGACCTCGTGGATACGTGTGTCCCCCGTCATGGGAAGGCAAAGACCTTCTTTGTACCCTGGCGGCGAGCCGTATCCTTTCACCAAGGGAATCCGTACCGCGTTTAGCCTGGTCGGTGCAATCATCTGCCCGTGATGAAACCGCCCGTCGTCCGGTACGCTGAAGAGCTCACCCTCCCCCTGTTCCCGATCACCGTCCAGGCGTGCTGGAACGCCGGAATCCTGGTCAGCAGCCGCCGGCGGACTCCGCAAGCGCACACCGGCAAGGTTCCCTTCCAAGGTCACGTAGTTGACCGGAGAACCCGAGGGCAAATGGATGTCGATCTTCTCCGGCTGGAAGTCCGAATCCCCGAGGATGTTCGTGAAGGCCGTGTACCCCATCGGCCAAGCCATCTCATAGCGCCCATCCGTCAGGCACGGTGCGCCGACGCAACCGTCCCCCGCCCATACCGGAAACACCTCCTTGAATTCCAACCAGTCGTCTTTGCTCGGCCGAACGACCGGCAAGGTCGCAGGGTCCGAGCCGATGAACGCCCTCCTCAGGCGCCCTGCGGCGGCACGGTCCACTGAATCGACCTCGGCATTCTCAGCAGGCGGACGGTTTTCGACGTAAAGCAGGCCGATTTCTCCGTCCGTAAGCGGACGGTCGAACATCCACAGTTCATCGTGGATGAAGCCGCACATCGGCATATGGAACAGACCCGGCATCTGCGCCGTCCACCAGGCGTCGGAGCCCCAGTTCGAGGCGATCCTTCGGCCATTCAGATACAGAACCACCCCCTGTGATCTGTCCCATGCCATCGCGACATGGTTGAATTCCTCGTCCTTCCATAGCCCTGATGACTTCACGGCGTGCCGCTGATAACGAGCATCGACGATGAACGCCTCCAACGATCGGTCTTCATTCAAGCGGATTGCCAGAAGATCCTTCTCGAGTCGTCCAAAGGAGGATGATCCCTGGAAGAACAGGTAACCGGGATGAACCCTCCTCCCCTTGGCCCAGAAGGCAACCGTGCCGCTGTCGGTCTTCAGTCGTCCCGTGCCCCAGAAATAGGGCTGCATCCCACCGACGTTCAGACCCTTGGCGTAATACTTGAACCGGTGATGGCATAAGACCTCGAGCAAAACGTCGAGGTCTCGAGCCGACAGGTAGGTCTGATCGAAGTCTGCCTCCACAAAAGCGTTGTCGTTGAGGAGCGCACGGCCGAACCGGCCCGGCACAAGTTTGAGGCCCCGTTGACTCAGCGGAGGCTCTCCGAACGTCGCCGAGTAATCCCGATCGATGAACGACCAGTCGTCGAACGCCTCATGATAGACGCCCGCCGAACGGGCATCCGCAGATGAGAACGCCGGACAGATCGCGATCGTCGAAAGGAGTACGTGCGCTATGACCAACGCGAACTTCGCGTTTCCGGCGTCCCGAGCCGGATAGACGCGCTGGAGGGTCTTCTTGAGGGTCGTCGCGGCCATGTCCGGGTCCGCTGGATCGGGCTCGGACCATACAGGCCTTGCCCGTCATTCCTCTGAATCGAAGTCGTCGCCCGCCTCAACACCCACCAATGCGGCCTTGGGTTGATTGGCCAGTTGCTCTTTCAGCTCGTCCCACTCGTCAAGCGTTACCAGGACCTCGCGGGCCTGGCTCCCCTTGTACGGTCCGACGATGCCGACCTCACCCATCTGATCGATCAACCGACTCGCCCTGCCGTAGCCGATTGTCAGGCGACGTTGGAGCAGGCTGACGCTACCCCGCCCGGACTCAATGATGATACGGGCCGCCTCTTCGAACAAGGGGTCGCGCTCGCCGCTCGATGATCCACCGGCGTTTCCGATGTTGATGAGCTCCGGATGGAATTCGGGTTCGGTTTGCTTCGATAGAAACTCGATCGTCCTCTTGAGTTCGTCGTCGCTGACGTAGCAGCCCTGCGCGCGAACCAGTTTGCTTGACCCCGGCGGCAAGAAGAGCATGTCGCCTTGGCCCATCAGCACCTCCGCACCGTTCTGATCGAGGACGATCCGCGAGTCCATGCGGCTTGCCACCCGGAACGCAATCCGACAGGGCAGATTGCTCTTGATCAATCCGGTAACCACCTTGGCCTCCGGACGCTGCGTGGCCACTACGATGTGGATGCCCACCGCCCGGCTCTTCTGGGCCAAGCGCGATAGGTGATGCTCGACCTCTTTGGCCGCCGTCATCATCAGGTCGGCCAATTCGTCAATGATGATCACAATGTAGGGCAGTGGGTACGGAATCTTCGCCCGTTCCTCCTCGCTCGCCGGTTGGAAGGCCGCGTCAAGCTGTTCCCGCGTCATCTGATTGTAGCCCGCGATATTCTTCGCGCCGGCCTCGGCGAGCAGCTCGTACCGCTCGTCCATCTTGGTCGCTGCCCAGTCGAGGATCATCTCCGCCCGGTTCATGTCGGTCACGACGGGGCACATGAGATGTGGCACGTCCTTGAAAACGCTCATCTCCACCATCTTGGGGTCGACGAGGATCATCTTGACCATGTCCGGACGCTGCGTCATCAGTATGCTCATCACGATACTGTTCAGGCATACGCTCTTGCCGGATCCGGTTGTCCCGGCGATCAGCATGTGCGGCATCTTCGCCAAGTCGCCCACGAGTGGGTTGCCACCGGCGTCCTTGCCCAGGAACAGCGGCAACTGCATCTTGGCCGGCCGATTGCCCGACATCAGGATGAGTTCCTTCAGCCGAACGTTTTCCTTGTCCACGTTCGGCACCTCGATACCGATGGTGTCTTTCCCTGGAATCGGCGCGACCACGCGGACCGCGGGCGCCTTCAGCGACCGGGCGATGTCGTTGCTCAAGGAAACGATCTGGCTGACCTTGATCCCGGGCGCCAGTGAAAGCTCGTACATCGTGATGACGGGGCCCGTTTCAATCTCGACCACTCGGGCGTCCAACCGGAACTCGCCCAGGGTCTGTTCAAGAACCTTTGCCTTCTCTCGAACAACCGACTCCTGCTGAACCATGTAGCCGTATTCCGGCTCGTCCAACACGTTCATGTGGGGCAGGTCATATCTGCCCAGATCCTTCGGATAGGGATGCGGCTCCACACGAGCTTGAGCGAGAACGGGTTTCGAACGGCGCAGGTTTCGGATCGGAGCGTCCTCTGATGAAATCGGTTTGACCTCAATCGCTTCAACGTCCCTCTCTTCGAGTTGGACCGCAGGTGTGTTGTCTTCCGCACGACACCCCGGTGGTCCGATCCGATCGGTCACGCCGGCGTCCAAGACTTCCGGGACCACGCCCGGAAACTGGAGCAGGTCCTGTACCTCCGGTTGATCGATGGCAGAGCGCACGGCATCCTCCTTAACCTCTGTCGGCCGATTCTCGTGTGAACGCGTGGGAACGGCACTCTCGCTCGCTTCAACACGCTTCGCTTTCTCAGCACCTCGCGCGACCGGCCGATTGTCCTCGGCTTCCGCCGAGCATTCCACGAACCCATCATCTATCGAACGCTCAACGTCGGCGACCGGCTTTCGGCCAAACCAGCCCAGGCGTGGCCAAGCCGGCCAATGCCTCAAACTCGCGCGTTCCCTCGTTCCCTCATTGCGAGCTTCCCGTCTCCTCGGGGGCGGTGGCAAGCGTTCGGGTTCGTCCCTCTCCTTCTCCTCTACCCCCGGTGTGGTCAACGCCTGCACCGCGGAATCGGCAATCAGAACGGCTTGCTGTCCCAGTCTCCCCACGGCGCTCGGTACCCGGATTGCCAGCCCCTCCGCCGCCAAGAGCAGGCCGACACCTATGCCGCAAAGGATGATTAGCGCGGTACCGGCCGAAGAGCAATGCAGTCTCAGGAAATGGACGATGGCGATGCCGACGATTCCGCCGTTGCCTTGCGGCAGCGAATCCGCACCGCCGGGAGAGATCATCCTAACCGACGCCGCCGTTCCGGCAACGAGGAAAGCGACTCCGAGAACCCTGAGCCATGGGTCATTCAGACTTCCCCGTAGCATGGCAGCCAACGTGGCCACAGTCACGAACAGAACGATCACATACCCCCCAGACCCAAACCAATAGAAAAGGTGGTACGCAATCCAGGCACCCGACGAACCACAAAGATTGTGAGGCGGCGTGGGGTGGGGCCAGACCTTACTGCTCGGCCAGTCGGCCGGATCGAAGGTCAGCAACGCCAGCCAACAGAAACTGGCGGCCGCCAACAAGACAAGACGGTAGCACAACAACAGTGCCTGACGGCGCTGTTCCGATCGTGTGACCAAGAAAGAACGCCCTTGCGGTCTAATTCAACAGATAACGCCGCGTCGCATGCACCGGCCCCACGACCGGTTCGGCGCGCAGCACCTCGCTCTACGCTTCTACCTAGTTATCGGCCCAAGTCTTCGTAAGACTGCAAGATTTGCGCCCACACCTGACAGGCTTGTCTCATGCGAATCCCCGAGAAGGGCCAAACAGGACTCCTTACCTTAACCCTTTGCCGATAAAATTGTTGCCGTTGGCAGAATGTGCATCCGTGCTTACTCGAATGGGCCTTCCCCTTCGGCCTACGGGGGGCGCGAATCGCAGCATGGTCATCCTAGCTGTGCGGCCACACCCATCTCCAACTCAGGACGCCGACGACCGCCGCGACACCCAATAACCGCCACCTCCGGAACGTGCGACAGACAGCCGGTCGCTGCCCACCCGCCTGCCTCCTCCGGTCAACGCTTGACAAGGACTGGCAGATGACATGAAATCGCGGAATCTGTGGCGGATCGCGCCGGCGTACGGACGATCCTCGATCATGAGGGCAACATACCGGTCCGATGGGCCTTTGTTATCACCGACGGCCGAGGTGTTGTTTCAGACCACCCGAATTGTCATGGAGGTTGTGGTGGCATGGAGGAATGGGAAGTCAGTCGAAGCACCGGTCATTGTGCACTCTGCAATGCCGAGTTGGCCGAAGGACAGGACTACCACACGGTGCTCACCGAATTGCCCAACGGCTTCGAGCGAAGGGATTTCTGCACAGGTTGCTGGAAAGGCCCGCCGGAAAACCACTTCTGTTTTTGGAAGTCACGCGTGCCCGTTCGACAGAAGAAACAACAAGCGCTGCTGGTAAACAACGACGTCCTGGTCAATTTCTTCGAGCGGCTGGGGCGACAGTCCGATCCGATGTGCTTGCGGTTCCGGTTCGTCCTGGCACTGATACTGATGCGCAAGAAGCTGCTTCGCTATGAGCAGACCATACGAAACGGAGATCGAGAGTTCTGGCAGATGCGGCTAGTCAAGACAAACGCGATCCATCAAGTGCAAAACCCAAGACTGGATGAGCAACAAATCGCCGAAGTCAGTACTCAGCTCGGCGTGATTCTCCGTGGAGACGCCCCGATCGGCCTGGGTGACATGATGAACCTGGACGAAATGGCCCAGGAGCCAACACCGGAGACCGGGGATGACTCCGCCACTAACGTCATCACCCTCGCACAGGACACCCATACCGAATGAACAGGCGAACCGCCACATCACAACGGGCGTTCCTCGCGCAAGTCGGACCTTGGACCGGAGCGCTGCTCCTGATGGCCGGGGGGTGCGATTGGCGACCCGCGCCCAAGCAGGTTCCCCTCCCCCTGGAAGAACCCGCGCCGCTGGAGACAGTCGTTGGCCGGTTCAACGCCAATGCCGAAAAAATGCCGACGGGTGTAATGCTCTCCAGCCAAGGTGTCAGAGTTCAGGCAGGATTCTTCGACGAGGAAGGGCGAGAGCACGTTTTCGACGGCGAGGGCAGACTTCTGTTTGCCAAGCCTCGCATGTTCTATCTGCCCCTTCAGCACGGACTGGCCGGCAATATCGTCGAGATCGGTTCGGACGGCGAACGGTACTGGCTGTGGTTCAAGGAGCGTCAAACCGTCTGGTGGGGTTCCTACAAGTACATCGACCGCCCGAAGATCCGCGAGATGCCGATCCGAGCGGACCAGTTGATCGAGGCCTTGGGGCTTTCTTCCCTGCCCACCGGGTCGGGTTGGCTTCAAGGCCCCCTGATCGAGGTCGTCAAGTATCCGCTGCCCCTTTACCTACTCAGCTACTTTCGGAAAGATGACGGGACGCTCCGCTACGATCGCAGGTACGGTTTGAGCCGCGTCAGTCCATACCTGCTCGAACGGATTGAATTCTTTGACACACACGGTCGTCAGAGTTGCGAGGCGACGTTGAGGGATCCACGAACCGTTGACGTTCAGGATGAAGCGATTCCCGGCGAAGGCCCGACCATGCCCTACAGCATTTGGCTGCGATGGCCCAAGAGCAATGCATACTTCAGAATGATCGTGAATAGGCCGCGCATCAGACCCCTCAGCGAACGGCTTCGGAAGCAGTGGTACACCATGAACCCACCCACCGGATGGCGAGTCATACAGATTGACGAGGAGTACGATCGTCCGACATCCACGAAACCCCGACCGGAGCCCACGGCAACGGCGCCGGCCGAGTCGACTGATGAAGCTCCCGTGGTACCCGAACCTGTCCCGGCGGTGCAGGAGGAACCTCCTGCGGGGCCCCCGGAGCCAACTTCGGAACCCGAGTGATTCCGCGTCTACCCAACGGTAAAGGGTCCAAGAAAGCCCGGACTCGGGAAGTTGAATTCGGAATAACCTGCGGAAGGGAAGATCGCCTCATTCATCGGATATGAAACACAACCGTCCATTCCGACGCGTCATCCCTGTTACTTCGGTGGTCGCGGCTCTGACCGTTGGACTTCTGGGGGAACCCTTCTCGACGGCGCCGGCCAACGCGCAGTGGCCCGAACTGCGCGCGGCGGGAGGCAAGGACGCCCTCTATGTCATGCATGAGGCGAACGGAGATCTCGGTCGCGAAACGCGAGTCTGGATGAGGCAGATCGACCAAGGCTTTCGCCGACCGCGACGGACGGACCGGCAGCCCCCCGGTGTCGCGGCGGCGACCGTTTGTAGAGGGTATTTGCATCTCTTCTTCGAGAACGGATCGCATCAACGCGTCAGCCCCAGCGGTAGCGCCGTCCAACTTGTGTTGCCGGGTCGGGTCAAGCCGCTCTGCGTCGGTGGAGATCCGACCGAAGAAGTGCTGTACGCGATAGCCGAAGTCGAGGTTCCCTCGACCGCCCCGTACGAAGCGGCCGCAATCGGACCCGCCGCCACCCGACCATCCTCCCGCAGCGTACAACCGGTGACGACGAACCGAGGCCAATCCCTTCCCATGACGACGAGCCAAGCTCGGACGGACACTCAGCTCCCGACGCCCACTCCCTTGACGACCGCCTCGCAAGCGTCCCCCCTGTTCGCCATGTATCGCTTCCATCGAGGTCAGTGGACACGCGTCGCCTTGTTGCCGCCGCAGTTCAAGCCCACCGACGGCCATCTGATCTGTACCGGCGGCGGTCAAGTCCATCTCTTCAGTTGGGCACCTCACCAGGGACAACCCGTATGGTACCGATGTTGGGCGGAATGCGTCTGGGGACAAGCAGAGAAGATCCCGGTCCCGCCGAAGGCCGTCCCGTCGGCGGCCATGGTCTTGAACCGGTCTCCGGTCCTGGTCACCCTCTCCTCACCCGAACCGGGACGAACAGAAGTCTTATCCTTGTATCGCGACGGCAGCGAATGGCAGACGGTCCCGATTCGAGCGGCCGCCGATGCCGGTTTCGACGTCGCATCGGACCGCCTGCGAGTCGCCTCCTATCACGATTGCATCGCCCTCGTGGGCCGGCTCGGAAAGAAAGGTCAACTCCAGGTCGGTCTCTGGTCGCCTACAAGCGGCGCGATCAAAGAGCCCCCTAGACCCCTTCCGAGATGGCCGGAACGCGCAAAGGCGCCCCTTCAACCGCGTTTGCCGCAGGTGGCCGTCTTCGTCATCTTGGGCGCCGTGATTGCGCTCACCCTCTGGTGGCGACAAGAGAGCTTGACCCGCACGGTCGAGCTACCGACGCATCTGGAATTGGCCGAACTCTGGAGACGCGTCACCGCGTCGCTGATCGATCTCGCCCCCGCGCTGGTGATCACCGCCGTCTACTGGTTGCCCCTCGTCCTTCAGCTCCGTCGCGACGTCGCCTTGGAGGATCTTTCGGAGACGGAGGTAGCCGAACGCTACGGCGTCTTCTTGTGGCCATGGCTCTACGCTCGCATCCTCTACGCCGCGTATTGCGGACTGGCCGAGTACCGCTGGGGAACAACGCCGGGCAAGCGCCTCATGCGCCTCCGTGTCGTTACTCTTGATTTGACCCGACCGGCCCTCAAGCAGGTCGTCATCCGCAACGGGATCAAGATCCTGGAGCTGCAGGTGCCCGATCTGATCGCGTTGCTTGTGTTTGTCGTGCTAACGAGAAATCGTCAGAGACTGGGAGACGTCCTCGCCGGAACGACGGTCGTTCAATTGAAAACGGCCGTCGACGGTTAGACTACGGAAGCATTGGAGGCCCCATGTCGCTTGCACTCACAGGTGTTCTTGTCACGGCGCTCGCCGCGCAACCGGCCGCGACCAAACCTGAAGCCGGATCCTTACGAGAGTCCGCTGTCTCCGCCATGAAGCGAGCCGCAACGTACATGCGGACTCAGGTCGCCACACACGGCGGCTATCTCTGGGAATACTCGCTGGATTTGAAGACAAGGGCGGGTGAAGGTGAGGCCACGGAAACCCAGATATGGGTCCAACCGCCCGGTACGCCGTCCGTCGGCGAGACGTTCCTCAAAGCTTATCTCGCAACAAACGATCCGTACTATCTCGACGCGGCCATTGAAGCCGCCCACGCACTTGCCTGGGGGCAACTGGCTACCGGTGGTTGGGATTACGTGATCGACTTCGATCCCCACAAGAGCAAGGCTTGGCACTATCGGCGCGATGTGGAAGCCGGCGACAAGGATCGAGGCAAACGCCGCTGCGTCACCACCTTCGACGATGACACGACGCAGAGCGCCCTCCGCTTCCTCATGCGTCTGGACGTGGCTCTTGGCGGAAAGGACAAGGTCATTCGCGAAACGGTCGCGTATGGGCTTCGACACTTCCTGATGGCGCAGTACCCCAACGGGGCCTGGCCCCAACGATATTGGGAGAAGCACCGCGCCGATTCGTTCCCCGTGCTCAAGGCACGATACCCGGAGACGTGGTCGCGCATTTACCCGAAGGTCGGCTATGCCGGCTACTACACACTGAACGACAACACGATCGCCGATTGCATCTCGACGATGCTGCTCGCCCACGAGCTCTACAAGACGCCCGAATACCTGGCCTCGGCGCGCAAAGGCGGCGACTTCCTCCTGCTTGCGCAGATGCCCGAGCCCCAGCCCGTGTGGGCACAGCAGTACAACGAGAAGATGGAACCCGCCTGGGCCCGGAAGTTTGAGCCTCCGGCGGTCACGGCCGGTGAGTCGATCAGCGCCATGACGGCCTTGCGAAAGGTGTTCGAGGCAACGGGCGAGACAAGGTACATCGAGACGCTCCCCGCGGCCTTTGCCTGGTACAAACGATCGAGGCTTCCCGACGGCCAGTGGGCTCGCTTCTACGAGCTCCGGACCAACAAGCCGCTCTACTTCACGCGGGACACGTATGAACTGACCTACGACGACAGCAACACTCCCACACACTACTGTTTCAAGGCGAAGTCGGATCCGACGGAATTGGAGGCCTGGTATCAGAAGATCACCCAGGGTCCGAAGGACGGATGGCACCAGGCCGCCAAGAAACAAGCCGCAAGACACTCGAAGACGGCATCCAAGGCGGACACCGCCTCCGTTCGCAAGATCATCCACTCACTCGATGATCAAGGACGATGGGTGTCCAAGCAGATGATCCGATGCGACGTGTTCATTCGAAACATGACGGCGCTTTCCGCCTACGTCGAACAGACTCGATAGCCCGGCAAGAACCGATACGGCGGCGTTCATCGCGAACGACGATCCATGCTTGAACACCGAATATCAACCGACGGAGAACCTGAGCATGACCACGACGGCAAACCTGAAAGGACAACGAGCTCTCGTAACGGGAGGATCCAAGGGCATCGGCGCAGCCTCGGCAATCGCCCTGGCCAAGGCCGGCTGTGATCTGGTCATCACTTACCACTCGGACGAAGTCGCCGGCCGCAAGGTCGTCGCCGAGATCGAGAAACTCGGGCGCAAGGCCAAGGCGCTCCCCTGCAACGTCACCACGACATCCGATGTGGAACGAGCCGTTGACGAGACGGTCGAGTTCCTCGGGGGGCTGGACATTGTCTTTGCCAATGCCGGTGGGTTGCTCCAAAGGTGTCCGCTCGCCGAAATGGACGAGGGACTCTTCCTCGCCGTCTTCGATCTCAATGTCACCAGCGTCTTTAGGACCGTTAAGGCAACGGTTCCGCACCTCCGTCGTGCGGGCGGAGGCGCGATCATTATCATGTCGTCGGTCGCCGCTCGAAACGGTGCGACCACGGGCGCGGTGGCCTACGCCGCATCAAAAGGAGCCACGATGACGATGGCCCGCGGACTCAGCAAGGAGCTTGCTCCGTTCAACATTCGTGTGAACGCGGTGGCCCCAGGCGTCATCGAGACGGCATTCCATGCCGAAACACCGAAGGAAATCCTCGACGACCTGCGCAAGCGAATCACCGTAGGCCGCCTCGGCGTGCCCGACGATGTGGCAAGGGCGGTTGTCTTTCTGGCGGGCGAACGAAACGGCTTCATCACCGGCGAAACGATCGACATCAACGGCGGCATGTGGTTGGCCTGAGCCGATTCGCAATTGATCGTGGCGGACCGTGTCCTCGAACGGAGACGGCGGCCGGTTACCGGTGTCCGATACGTGACGGCCGCTCGGTCCGCATGGCAATGGCACGACAACGCCACACGAGCCGTCGTTGACAAAACACAATCATGCCTCTACCGTCCCGGTATGAAGCGATCAACCAAGATCATGGCGACGATCCTCCTCGTCGGTGGTGTTCTGGGACTGGGCGGTTGGTGGCTCTATCTGGCGTTCACGACGCGCCTCGTCGCGGGACCCATGGTCCAAATGGTTGGCCCCTCGGGTTTTACTGTCGTGTGGCAGACAAATCACCCCGGTCGTGGCCATCTGCACGTCTTCGACCAGAATGGGAGCGTCGCGGACGTAGAGGCCTCCTTCGAGGACGAGCAATACGAAGCAACCGTGTGCAACCTCAAACCCGGCCGTCCGTACCGATACCATATCACCCAGAGCGATCACTGGGCCGAGAAGACGCTTGGCGGCCCCTGGTCGTGTAGGACCGATTCGGGCAGGACGGGATCATTCCGAATGCTGGCCTTTGGCGACTCCGGCATGGCGTCCTTCTCGCAGTACAAACTGGCCGACAAGATGGTCGTCGAAAAGGCCGATGTGGTCATCCACACGGGCGACTTGGTCTACCCCATGGGCACGCCTCAACTGTATCCGGACGCCTTCTACGGCGCCTACCCCGACATGATCGCTTCGGCGCCGTTCATGCCCGTCATCGGCAATCACGACTACCAAGTCGAGGGCGGCCGGCCTATGCTCCGGGCCTTTGTCCTTCCCAGGAATGGCCCGACCGGCACCGATCCGGAACGTCATTACTGGTTTGATTACGGCTGCGCCCGATTCGCGGCGATCGACAGTGACGTGGACGAGGCCGAACTCCAGGACAAGGTCGCCCCATGGCTCAAGACGGTCTTTGGGAATGCGGCGGACCTATGGCGGTTCGTGTACTTCCACCATCCCCCCTATACCGGAGCCGCCAAACACCTCCCCGACAAAAAGACCAAGAGGACGCTCGTGCCCGTCATGGAGGAACTGGGGGTTGACCTCGTCTTCAACGGACACAATCACCTTTATGAACGAACTCACCCCCTCCGAGGCGATCAGATTGTCGACGACGCCCAGGGCATCATTTACATCGTCACAGGGGCAGGCGGCGCCAACCGGTATGCAATGCAGGCACCCGCTTCCCGCCCCGCCTATGTACACGCCTACTTCGACGCGGACTTCAGCTTCACCATAGCCGATGTCGCTCCTCGATCCTTCGCCTGCAAACAGATTGACCTCAAAGGCCGCGTCGTGGATCGTTGGGAACTCCGGCGCGGGCCCAGAGCATCCTTGTGCCCGGCAACCACGACGGCAACGACCACGACGGCAACATCCACCCCCGCAAGATAGGCTGACGCTACGGTGCCGTAACATCTAGGAACGGCTCCTTCGAACCGGCCAGCTTTGCCGCGGTTCGGTCAATGAGCGGTTTCAGCCTCGCCAATACGCCGACCGTCTCCGGTGTTACAGCCAGATCCGCGTCGATGCTCGCGATCTCCGCCTTCCCACGAGGCACAAACCAGATTCCCATGCTCAACCGCATCCATACCTCACTGAAGGCCTGAATCGAGCCATAGGCGGCGACCAGCTCCTTCGCCGCCGCCTCAGGTACGTGGCCGCCCATTTCGAAAAAGAACGGCCCGATCTCAAGGAACTTGGCCCCGCTGGTATGGATGTCGTGGAACACGTCGGCTGCTTTCGCCGACACGTCCAGCGCCTTGCGAACATCCTGCTCGGTAAGCGGCCGGCTGAGGACCTCACGCAGTCGAGGCAACAACCCGTCAATCTTGGCGTCGAGGTCGGCGGTCAGCTTGGCATCCCGCCCGCCCGCACTCACGCCGTAATCCATGAACGCCTTGAGGTAGTCCTTGTGCGGCACGAAGTTCCTGCTTTCATAACGTTGTAGGGCGCAACGTATCTCCTCAAAGGTGCCGCTGTCGATCGGCACACCCGGCCACTTCCCGGGCCAATGATAGAGCCCCCACAACGACGGAGGCGGATTCGCATCAACCTTCTTGTAGGTCCATGGTGCCCAATGGAAGCCATAGCGGTTCATCTCTCGAAATGCGATCGCCATCCCCTCGGCCCCGCCCCCCTTCTCTGTCTGGCTGCTGAATTCCCCGACAAACAGGGGAACTTGGTAGCTCGTAATCGCAAGGTACCATTGCGGCATCAGGTCGCGAGCGAGTATCTCGAACGGCCTGGTCCCCTGGTCGCCTGCCAGATAGAAGTGCAGACTGTACATGACGTTTTCCCAGCCGCGCCGGGCCGGGCTGGGAAACGTCCACAATTGCTTGTACGCCTCTTCCATCACCACGATGTGTCGTGAATCAACCCGGCGAATCGCCTTGTACAAGCGATCGTGGAAGTCATGTAGAACCTTCGGGGTGGGCGCGCCCCACGGCTCGTTCATGAGATCGTAGCCGAGCACCGTCGGTTCTCGAGCGTATCGCTTCGCAACCGCCACCCACATCGCCTCGGCTCGATCCTGCCACGACGAGTTCGTCCAGAGAGCATTCCGCATCGCCACGCCGCTGTGCCCCGCGTCGTTCTGCCCACCGGGCACGCCGTGCATGTCGATCAGAACATAGATGCCGTGCCGGCGCCCCCAACCGACCACCGCGTCCAACCACAGCCAACCGTCCGATTTGTACTCGCCCGGCCGCACATCATCCTCAAGAAGTCGATAGAAGAACGGGACCCTCACCATGTTCATGTTCGATTTCTTGAGGTTGATCACATCTTGTTCGGTGATCCAGTGGCCTCGGAAGGTCTCTCTCAACTCGTTGACCTGTGCGTCTGTAAACCGTCGTTCAAGGACGCGCCACATCCTGGTCTCGTCCGCGAATCCCGTCCGCCCCATCAGGTCCAACATGAGACGTCCGGCGGCTATGGCGCCCGCCAGTTCACGAAAACGATTGATGTATGCCTCGACCTGATGCTCGGGATCCTCCTGGTTCTGGCCCTTGAACTCCTCGAAAACCTGACGCGCCTCAGCGGCACGACCAATTCTCTCAGCGGCCGCCAAGACCACTCGTTCAAGCGCATCGCCGTCGAACCTCGGCATCAGGCTTGGGATCCACGGTTCAATCAGCAACCACGAGCCGAAATTGGTCCCGCGAAGCTGGACGACTTTTCCCGATTCATCCACGATCTGGGTTCCCTGCGTGCGAAGCCAGGGCATTTCAGCGGCGCAGACAGCCGTGACGAATGTGGCCGCTGTCAATGCAACCGACGTGTCGACCTTCATGATCCGATCTCCCGTATGGTTCGCGCCGGGCACGTTCCTGTGACTTGTCCCACGGAGCGAGCCCTAAACCTCTTCCACAATACTGAACGTCCCACGAGACACACTCATGGGTCGACACCAAGCTACGTCCGTCGGCCCCGGACAATCAACACGAATGTCTTTCGGAAAATGCCTTTGGCCCTGATGACATTTCCTTTCTGCTGGATAGACTCAGCAGTTGCCATAGGGACATGGGTTCCGCTTCACGTGAAGATTGCCCGGAGAGGGATGCTCGAAAGCAAGAGGACAAGCGGCAATGTGGATTCTGCCCTTCATTCTGTCCATGGTCGCCGATCCCGGCATCGGCATTCCCGAGCCCGACTTCGGACTGACGCAAACGGCCGGTTCGGCAACCTATGTCATCGACAACACGCACCCGGCGGCCACCGATACGAACAACACGAACGGCTCGGCGGCCAAGCCGCGTAAGACCATCCCGCGACATCTCAAGGCGGGCGACGTAGTTGAGCTGCGCGGCGGACCGTACGCGCCAAGCGGCGACCGGTTTTGGATTGAGGGCACCGGAACCGCCGCGCAGCCCATCTTCGTCCGCAGCGCAGACCCGAACAACGCGGTGGCGCTCACCAGGCGGATTCATCCCTTGGGCGAGTACATCATCTTCGAGAACCTTAAGCTGGTCTGTGCCGACATCCGACCGGTGAACGGCAAGCGGGTATCCCACGTGTGCTTCCGGCACAACGAGCTGGCCGGAACCGGAACGTTCAAGAGCGGCGAGTCGTTCATGGTTTCCAGCGCCGATCCGAACACACCCGTTCACGACATCGTGTTATGGGACAATCACGTCCACGACAACGGACGGTACGACGCGCCGACGGAAGACGACACGTCGGCCTTTTCGGTGCAAACCAACGCCTACAACGTGTGGATCGTCGGCAACACAGCCCACCATAGCGGCGGCGACGGCGTCATCATCGGTCACAACGCCAAGTTCGGCACCCATCACATCTACGTCGGGCGGAACGTCTTCCACCACCACCGTGAGAACGGCGTTGACATCAAGCAGGCCACGGACGTATTCGTGGCCGGAAACGAGTTGTACGCGTTTAGCCCTGTGTCGTCATCGCAAGGCGAGGCCGTCGTGGTCCATTACGATTCGCGCCGGGTCTGGATCATCGACAACGACATCCATCATGCGACGTTCGGCGTCCGGTCAACGGGCAGCAAGGAACTCTACGTCATCGGCAATCGCTTCAACGATATCGTGCTCGACGAACGCGACGATGCGACACGAGCCGGTGACTCGCCGTATCGATCTGGAACGGCGATCCAGCAGTACAACTCGGCGTTGCTCTATGCCGCCGGGAACACGATGGAACGGTGCGTCAACGGGATCACCGCACAGGTCCTCAAGAACACAACCGTCGTGCTCCAAAGCAACCGGATCGGCCCGTTGATCGATGTCCCCGGTAAGCCGGGCTACCACGTCAACGTGGTCGGCGACGCCTCGGGCATGGCCCGTTCTGCGAACCGAGCGACCACCTGTGTCGGCGCCCCACACATCCGATTCTGATCCTCTTCAACGTGTTCCCCCTACGGCGAAACGACCGCGCACCGCCGCTCGTCCTTGCTCCCGGTTCGGCCTATGACAAGTAGTCCCGAATGGCCATCAGGCCGAAGCCGGTCAGAACAATCCCGGCGATCAGATTCAGCAGCAGCCAGACCCGGTTCATCCGCAGGCCTGGAGGCAGCACCGTCCGATCCGTCCAGATCATGGCGAAGCACCACAGCCCACATGTCGTGGTCCCAATCAGGGCGGCGGGTTGCACGATCTTCATTGGATCGCGAAGAGTCCACATCAAGACGATTCCCCCGATGCCCGCATACAGGCACACGGGCAGACGAAACCGTGCGAACGGCATGTCCCTGACCTGCCCGAACAGCGGCCGTAGACACTCATAGGCGGTGCGGCTGTAGACCTCGAACGCCCCGTAGATCGTGCCCCAAAACGCCATGAAGATGCCCAACTGATAGAGGTACTTAAAGCCCTTTCCAAACTGCGTCAGAAAACGCACCTGCGGCGTCAACAGCGCGAATTCGTCGGGCACGATATGTTGCGGATGAAGCAACGCTGCCCCCAAGAGGCAGAATGCCAAGGTGAACAACAACACGCAGCCAAAACCGACGAACACGTCGACGATCGGTCCCCGCAGCCACATCCGCCCCACGCTCACATTCGCCTCGCTCGGCTCGACGGACGGACGATCCGTCCCCTGTCCGGAATCGACACCCAGCGCCCCCCACTTCTTCTCGCGGAAGAAGCTTAGGTAACCGATGTAGTCGTACGTGCCGCCCCCGATTGCACCCATGAATATGGCCATCACCATAAGCACGGTCTGACTACCGACGATCTTGGGATACTGCGACACCATCCAGGCTTCATACCGTGGCCAGCCCACCGCGACCGCCCCTCGGACTGCCTCCGGCCAATCCACGGGCGACGGAACGATCGCGGCCAAAATCGAGACGAGCAGCAACGCCACAATCCCGGTCTGAACAACCTCCAAAGCCTTGTACGACTGAACCACCGTCAGGACGGCGGCTACGATGAGCGTTGTGGTTCCAAAGAGCTGTGCGTAGAGTCGCTGACTCTCCGCCGGAGCGCCGTCGAGCCCGAAGATCCAGTTCAGCGCCGTCCCGAGCATCATGGACAGCCCGCCGAGCCAAAAGGGGAAGCAGAAAACACTCATTGCCCCGAGTGCGGCCGGAAACCACCCTCGCGGTCCCGGCAGCCGGGCCCAGGCCTCCATCGGGTGCTCACCGCTGAGGACCATGTATCGGGCCCCCGTGTAAACCTGGATCAGCTTGCACACGATCGCCAGGAAAACAAACCACAGCAGGGCGTAGCCGAAAATCGCCCCCGCTCGCGAGGCGAACAACGTCTCACCGCTGCCAATGGTCACCGAAGCCATAATGGCCCCGGGTCCGAAGAGCTTCAGCGCCCCACGGATTCCACCGTCTCGGATGTGTTCCGGCGGTTCAGGGTAGAGCACGCCCCTCGCTCCTTTGTGGTTGAATGAGGTGAAACGTTTGAATCCGTGGCGAGATTATTGCCGGAAATCGTGTGGGAAACAAATGACGGATTGACTTGTCGGGTGTCCGCGGCGGATAATACCGCAAGTTGTCACCGGCAAGAACCAAGTCGACCGTCCTGCTTTCGACAATCGAACGGCCTGCCGCCGGCGGAGTCTCCCATGGGTTCATTGATCCTGTCGGCCTGTCTCGCATTCGGCGCGTATCAACACAGCGACGCTTTCGATTACCCCGACGGCAGCGAGGGCGCCCCCACATGGTCTGCGGACACCATTCCTTGGGAAATCCGGAACGCCCAGTTCCTCGTCGAGGGCGGTGCGGCGAGTTTTGCCGTTCTCCAGTCCGCCCCCCACGGCCAAAGGGTAACCGCCGAGGTCACGCTCGTCGTGGATCGCCGCACGCCCGGCCAATGGGCAACGGCCGGCATTGCCATTCGACGCGACGACCGAAACTACTGGCACCTCGCTCTCGTCGAGGCCCCCGAGTCGGCCGGACGACGGCACTTCGTCGAACTCCAAGAATCCCTGAACGGCCAATGGCTCGCGCAAAGTCACGTATCCAAGCTCACCCCGACCTCATTCGTAGGGGCCGATTTCGCATGGCTGTATGGCAAGCCCTATCGGCTCCGGATCGCCATGACGCCGGAGGGCATTGAGGGCACTGTGTCGGAACCGGACGGCGCCCTCCGATCGAAGCTCGGATACAGGTTCGACAACCAGGCCGTTACTTCGGGACAGCCTGCACTCGACAATGGAGCGTTCGTTGCAAGGTTTGATGACTTCGTGGCACACGTCGATGATGTGGTTCCGCCCCCTGCACCGCCGACGACACCGATCAAGCCCTATACGCTGCGGGGCTACGACGGCGTTCATGCCAAGCCCACCGGCTTCTTCCGTCCGGAACAGATCGAGGGCAAGTGGTGGATGATCGACCCGACCGGCCGAGGCTTCTATATGGTGGGCACCGATCACATCAGCTTCCACGCGCACCCGTGCGAAAAATTGGGTTACGCCCCCTACCATCGCAACATGCAGGCGAAATACGGCGGCGAGGCCCTCTGGGCCGACGCCGTGGCCGCCCAGCTCAAGACCTGGGG
This sequence comes from uncultured Planctomycetales bacterium, assembly GCA_964596165.1. GTDB lineage: Bacteria > Planctomycetota > Phycisphaerae > UBA1845 > JAFGLZ01 > CAYUQT01. The sequence goes on from CAZQTW010000038.1 coordinate 61,021, forward strand.
TTTCAACACCCTGCCCGCAAACCACTCCCCACTGCTCCGCTACCGCGATTTCGCCCACATCCTGTTCCTGGCGTGGGGGTCCGAGTTCTCCTCGATGGACGACATCGTGCCGAGAACCACGTGGACCGGCGTGCCCAACGTCTTCAGTCCCAAGTGGCCACGCTATTGCGACAAGATGGCCCGTCTTCACTGCGCGCCCAACCGGGGGGATCCGTGGTTGATCGGTTACTTTATCGACAACGAGTTGGAGTGGTACGGCAAGAATTATGCCCCGTGGGGGGTCTTCGCCGAGGCGTGGAAGAAGCCGGCCGGGCATTCGGCCAAGCAAGCCTGGCTCACGTTCGTTCGCGAGCAGATCAACGACGTCGGCACATTCAACACGCATTGGGGCACTCACCTCGATAGCCTGGATGCCCTCGCGGCGCATACAAACCCGGGCAGCCCCCAGTGCGATGCCGCGCACAATCTCGCTCGGGGATTCCTGCGCCTTGTGGCCGATCGGTACTTCCGAGTCGCCGCTGAGGCCATACGGCGACACGATGGCAATCACCTCGTTCTGGGATGCAGATTCGCCGGGGACGCACCCGATTTCTGGGACATCGCCGGCAAATATAGCGACATCGTCTCGCTCAATACCTATCCGCGGATCGACGTCGATCGTGGCGTACCCGCCGATCTACTCGCTTTTCTCAAGGAGCGATACGAGAAATGCCGCAGACCCATGATGATCACCGAGTGGAGCTTTCCCGCCCTCGATGCCGGCCTCCCTTCCAAGCACGGCGCGGGAATGCGAGTCGACACACAGGCACAGAAGGCTCGATGCTTCGACTTCTACCAGACCTTCCTGTTCAGCCTGCCATTCATGGTCGGCAGCAACTACTTCATGTGGGTCGATGAACCGGCCGAGGGCATCAGTAGGACATTCCCCGAGGACAGCAACTACGGACTCGTCAACGTCCAAGGCGTCCCCTACAAGCTCCTGACGGACGTCTGCACCAGGCTGAACCCCCGCGCCTGTGAATTGCACGGACTCGGGCAGGTCCGAATCGCCGGCACGCCCAAGCCGGCCGACTGGTTGACCCGTGCCCCAAAGGAAGCGCCCGCAAGTCGGCCACACTCGTTCGACCTGACGATGGGGCAGATGAGACTTTCGGGGCCTTCAGGCGGCGCCGCGTGCCGGATCACTCTGAGCGAACGACCCCTGGGACATTTCTCATGCATGATCCATCAAAGGACTGCCCATCACTACTGGATCATGGCGGACCAAGCTAGGCTGGTTGCCATCCATCGGCAGCCGGACATGACGACCATCGACCTCGTGCTGAGCTATGGCGATCTCGGGCCCGAGGCCGGCACGGAGCGACCGAAATCAGAAAGAGGCGATCAACGGCCTGACAGACCGGTTCGCTATCGGGCCGGATGGCGGCTCCGTGTCCTCGCCAGGCCCGTATCAGTCCCCTGCTTCGCCGCCGAGTGCCTTTGGGTAGAAAACATCGATTCCATTCCCATGGACATCGCCGAGGTGTTGTATTGGGTGGCGCCCAACATAGGCGGCAGTCCCGATGGCGACCTTTCCGATGCTCCTGGCGTCCCGTCATACTATTTGCCTGCCGCCGGGTGGATGGACCGAAAGGTCGGAATGGGCATTGGTACAACATATCTTTCAGAATCCGATTTCACATGTAACTACTGGCGTGATAAGGGGGGCGGGATCCACTCGGATCTGTGTTTGAATGTAGGTCAAAAGCTGGCCCCACACCAGCGGTACACGCCCAATGCAAGCCCAATCCTGGTTTTCGCCTACACGGCCGAGCAGTCGCTTGCGAACGCAGCCGGACACGTCCGCTCGGCCGCCCT
>CAZQTW010000039.1:0-60599 GCA_964596165.1 uncultured Planctomycetales bacterium
GCACGAAGCACAAGGGAATGATCTGCGATCGTTGCGGCGTGAAGGTGACGCACAGTCGCGTTCGCCGCAAGCGAATGGGGCACATCAACCTGGCCGCCCCGATCGTTCACATCTGGTTCTTCAAGGCAATGCCGAGCCGGCTCGGCAACCTGTTGGACATGAAGACGTCCGACCTGGAGAAAATCATCTACTTCCAGGATTACGTCGTTGTCGAAGTGACCGATCCGGAGTGCCCGCTCAAGCCCCGTCAGGTCCTCAGCGAGGATGAATTCCGGGCCAACAGCGAGCGATACGCCGGGCAGTTCCGGGCGATGATGGGCGCGGAGGCCGTCAAAGAGCTCCTCTCACGGCTCGATCTCGATCAACTGAGCCAAGAACTTCGCGAAGCCCTGGACAAGACCAACAGTCGTCAGCGGATCAAGGACCTGACCAAGCGGCTGAAGATTGTCGAATCACTCAGGCAATCCGAGAACCGTCCCGAATGGATGGTCATGGATGTCATTCCGGTCATCCCGCCGGATCTGCGTCCGTTGGTTCTCCTGGAGAGCGGCAACTTCGCCACGAGCGACCTGAACGACCTCTATCGCAGGATCATCAACCGAAACAACCGGCTCAAGAAGTTGGTGGACCTCAACGCGCCCGAGGTGATCATTCGGAACGAAAAACGCATGCTTCAGCAGGCGGTGGACGCGCTGTTCGACAACGGGCGCTGCCGCCGTCCGGTTCTCGGTTCGTCCAACCGGCCCCTGAAGTCCCTCACGGACATGATCAAGGGCAAGCAGGGCCGTTTCCGCGAGAACTTGTTGGGCAAGCGCGTCGACTATTCGGCTCGGTCCGTGATCGTCGTCGGTCCGGAGCTCAAGCTCAATCAGTGCGGCTTGCCGAAGAAGATCGCCCTCGAACTCTACCAGCCGTTCATCATTCGCAAGCTCAAGGAACACGGGCTGGCCGATACGATCAAGTCGGCGAAGAAGATGTTGGAGCGACGCGATCAGGAAATCTGGGACATTCTGGAAGAGGTGATCTACCAGCATCCCGTCCTGCTGAACCGGGCGCCGACCTTGCACCGGATGGGTATCCAGGCGTTCGAGCCGGTCCTCGTGGAAGGGAATGCGATCAAGATCCATCCGTTGGTATGCCGCGGCTTCAACGCGGACTTCGACGGCGACCAAATGGCGGTTCACCTGCCGTTGAGCATCGAGGCACAGGCCGAGGCCCATGTGCTGATGCTGGCCACGAACAACATCTTCAGCCCGGCGGACGGCCGACCGATCATGTCGCCGTCGCAGGACATCGTGTTGGGCATCTACTATCTGACCATGCTTCATCCCGCCGAACCCGGCGAGCGCGAGGACGGCAAGGAATGGACGTTCAGCAACGCCCAGGAGGCGATGCTGGCCTACGACCGCGGTCGGTTGGGTCTGCACACCAAGATTCGGGTTCGGATTCCCCGGAACCGGATCGTGGACAAATCGAAAGAGCAGGTTCGAGAGGTCAAGTCGGGCGAGAAGCCCGTCACGACCGTGGGTCGCCTGATCTTCAACGACATCCTGCCGGTCGACATGCCGTACTACAACTTCACGATCGACGGCAAGGGGGCCAGCCGCGTCATCGCCGACTGCCACAATACGCTCGGCCGAGCGCCGACCATCGATCTCCTGGACGACATCAAGGAGATCGGCTTCAAGTGGGCGACGCTGGCCGGGCTGTCGTTCGGCGTGACCGATCTCCGCGTTCCGGCCGCCAAACCGAGGATTCTCGAAGCGGCCCAGAAGATGGTGGAACGAATCGAACGCGATCATCGCAAGGGGGCGATCACGGATCAGGAGCGGTCGCATCAGATCATCGATACCTGGATTCACGCTCGCGAACGCGTGACGGAGGCGATGCGGGCCGAACTCCAGAGCGATATGCGGGACGAAAATCACAACTACCTGCCGCATGACGGCGGCAAGGGCTCGCTGTATTTGAACCCCGTCTTCCTGATGACCCATTCGGGCGCCCGTGGCTCGATCGATCAGATTCGTCAATTGGCGGGCATGCGGGCCCTGATGGCCAAACCGTCCGGTGAGATCATCGAGACGCCTATCCGAGCCAACTTCCGCGAGGGGCTCAGCGTGTTGGAATACTTCAGCTCGACTCACGGGGCTCGGAAGGGGTTGGCCGATACGGCCCTCAAAACGGCGGATTCGGGCTACCTGACCCGGAAACTGGCCGATGTGGCGCAAAACGTCATCATCAACCAAATCGATTGCGGTACGATTAATGGCGTGACCAAACAGGCCATCTTTGAAGGCGAGAACGTCAGTGTGTCGTTGAGCGATCAGATCGTGGGTCGAGTGGCCCGTGACCCGATTCGCCATCCGGTGACGGACGAACTCATCGTCGACAGAAATCAGGTGATCACGCCGGAAATCGCCCGACGGATCGAGTCGGCCCCGCCCGAAGGGTTGGGACTTGAGTCGATTCGCGTACGGAGTCCGCTGACCTGCGAGAGTCCGTTGGGCATTTGCGCGAAATGCTACGGACTCGACCTCTCGACCGGTCACCTGGTGGAGGAAGGGATGGCCGTGGGCATCATCGCCGCTCAGTCGATCGGCGAGCCCGGCACGCAGTTGACGATGCGAACGTTCCACACCGGCGGTGTCGCCGCTCACCGCGTGACGGACCGGAACCTCCGTTGCACGCAAAGCGGCGTGGTGGCCTACCACAACCTCAATGCGGTGTCGGTGGCCGACAAGGAAGCCGGCACAAAGCGGATCGTCGCCCTCAAACGTCGCGGCGAAATCGTCATCAATGACGCCAAGGGCAGGGAACTCGAGCGATTCGTCGTTCCTTACGGCGCGACGCTGCTGGCGAAGGACGGCGAGACGGTCAAGGCCGGCCAGGCCGTTGTCGAATGGGATCCGTTCCTCACCCCGATTCTCGCCGAGGCCGAGGGGTACGCTCGGCTCCAGGACGTCGTCGAGGGCGATACCGCTCGCCGCGAGTCGGAGCGTCAGGATGCCAAGCTGGTGGTGACGGAGCACAAGGGCGACAAGACGCCTCAGATCATCATCGAGGACAAGGAAGGCAAGATCCTCGAATACTGGTACCTGCCGCCTCGGGCCCGTATCGAGGTCGACGAAGGCCAGGAGATCAAGCCGGGGACGTTGTTGGCCCGGCGACCGCGGCAGCTCTCCGGTACGCAGGACATCACCGGCGGTCTGCCTCGTGTCACCGAGATCTTCGAGGCCCGGAAGCCGAAGGAACCGGCGGTCATGGCCGAGATATCGGGTTCCGTGGAACTGCGTTCGGATCGTCGCAGAGGCAAGATGACCATCATCGTTCGCAGCCAGAACATGGAGAAGGAGCATCACGTACCCCAGGACAAGCCGCTCCTGGTCCACGCGGGCGACTACGTCGAAGCCGGTCATCCGTTGGTCGAGGGACCGCTGGTCCCGCACGACATCCTGCGGATCAAGGGCGAGGAGGCGTTGCAGTCCTATTTGTTGGTTGAAATCCTGGGGGTCTACCGCAGGCAGAACGTGCTCATCAACGACAAGCACATCGAGGTGATTCTGTCCCAGATGCTGCGCAAGGTGCGTGTCGACAGCGCCAACGACTCCAAGTTCCTGCCCGGCGAGGTGGTGGACAAGTTCCGATTCCGCCAGGAGAACGAACGGTTGCGTAAGAGCATTCGCGTGACCGAACCGGGCGACACCCACTTCGAAGTCGGGCAGATCGTCGGCCGCGACGAGTTCAATGAGGCCAACGCTCAGGTCGAGGACAGCGGCGGCACCCCGGCCAAGGGCAAGAAACCCAAGGAAGCCACGGGCAAGACGTTGCTGTTGGGAATCACCAAGGCAAGTCTGCAAAGCGAGTCGTTCATTTCGGCGGCCTCGTTCCAAGAGACCACCAAGGTCCTGACGGAGTCCGCACTGGGTGGCGCGGTGGACAAACTGGTGGGGCTGAAGGAAAATGTGATTCTCGGTCACTTGATCCCGGCGGGCACGGCCTTCAAGCCGCACCTGAATCTAAGAGTCAAAAAGTTCGGGGAGCCGGTGGCTGTCAGAGAGGAGCCGGCGGTGACCGAACTCGAAGCGCTGCATAGGGATCTGGCCGCCGCAGGCGAAGCCACACCGGCGTCGACGGGCGGCGGAGCTTCCTAGCGGTCCGGGTTCCGGGTCGGATCAGATGGGGAGAAGTCCTCGCCGGGCATGTCGCCCGGCGGTGTTCGGAGAGAGTTGAGAACGAACAATGCCAACGATCAATCAGCTCATCAGAAGTCCGCGCAGGAACGAGCGCAAAAAGTCCAAGGTTCGCGACCTGGACCAGTGTCCGCAACGTCGCGGGGTCTGCCTCCAGGTGAAGACCCAACCGCCGAAGAAGCCGAACTCGGCCTTGCGGAAGGTGGCCAGGGTCCGGCTGACGAACGGTAGGGAAATCACCGCCTACATTCCGGGCATCGATCACAACCTCCAGGAGCACAGCATCGTGCTCGTGCGGGGCGGTCGTGTTCGTGATCTGCCGGGTATCCGGTATCACATCATCCGGGGCACGCTGGACTGTGCGGGTGTCGCGGGCGATAAGGCCGGTCGGCCGCGAAACCAGGGACGCAGCAAGTACGGCGTTCGTAGGAAGAAGTAGGCGTGGCGGTGCGGGGCGGGTAACTTGCGGCGTAGCGGACGCCCGCGCCCCTGTCGCGTGAAACACCGGTTGTCCCGGTGAGTATGGTGAGCGGCGATTGATTCGCCGCCATGGTGGGTGGGTGCGAGACCCTCCCACGCCAGAAGAAGGAGCAATCTCAATGGCGTTCAAGAAGCGAACTCGATCGGAAGAGCAGTTGCGTGGCGAGGCGAAGTACAATAGCCGATTAGCGGCGAAATTCATCAACTGCATGATGTGGAACGGCAAGAAGGCCGTTGCCTCCCGTATCTTCTACGATGCAATGGACCTGGTCGCTCAGAAGATCAAAGACACCCCCCCCATTCAGGTGTTCGAGCAGGCCATCGACAACGTCAAGCCGGACATGGAGGTTCGGAGCAAACGCGTCGGCGGCTCGAACTACCAGGTGCCGATGGCCGTCAACAGAAAGCGGCAGCAGTCGCTGGCGATCCGCTGGATCCTGGCCGCCGCCCGTGAGAAAAAGGGCAAGCCGATGGCGGCGCGATTGGCACAGGAAGTGGTCGACGCCTTCAACCGTGAAGGTGCGGCCATGACCACGCGAGAGAACATCCACCGTATGGCCGAGGCCAACCGGGCCTTCGCCCACTTCGCGTGGTAGGTTGCGTAGAGATACACCAGAGGGCGCAGGGGTGCATCCCGCGCCCTCTTTATTTATGCGCGGCCGCGCAAGGGATTCGGTTCGACGTGAGACTCCAACTTCGAATTCAGGGACTGACGGATCAGACTGATGTGGCTATTGCGCTGAACGGCGCCGTTGTCCTCAGGCAAGAAGGCGGATCCGTATCTTGAATACACCGTCGAGCCCAGACTCGTTAAGCAGGGCACGAATCAAATCGAGGTCACGCTGAAGGCGGACAGTAAGCCCAGAGTCCTGCTCCAGGACGTTCTGCTTTGGCTCAAGCGGGGATGAACGTCCAGCGATCATCTGGACACGGTCCAATTGATCGGTTTGCGAGCCTTCCGTGCGACAGAGTGGCGTATCTGCCGCTTCTTCCTCACAGGAATATGTCCCACCCGCCACAACTTTAGCCATTTTTGGCAATTAGAACGTTCATGCTTAACAGGATATGGGGGAGGGTACATTACTGCACAAGCGCAAACACTTTTTAACAGCCGGATTTGTAGCTAGCAATTCGGCCGAGGGGAGCGATATGGATCGCGTCCCCGGAGTCGATAGGAAGGAGGAAGATACTATGCGGGATTGTATTGGTGTTATTGGTTTGCTGGGCGTCCGGTCTCAAGCAATGATCGCAATTCAAGGGCCGCCCGTTCGGGCGGCCCTTGAACCTTGTTTCCGAAGTCTGTACGTGCATCGCGGGCTGATTCGCATCTCATTCCAACCGCAGCTTCAGGGCACGACGTCTTTTCGGCCTACCAGATCGTTGTGACACCGCTGGCGGCCCGAATGCGTTCGTCAGGAGTGATGAGTGGGATTTCGTTTGCCGCGGCGGTTGCGGCGATTATCCTGTCGGCAGGGTCTTTCGACATCTTCTCGGGAAACAGCACCGCCCGCTCCGCGATTTCTGGCGTGATTCCCATGAGGACATACCGGTTCGCAGCCAGCACCAATTCGATGAAGCTGCAGTAGTCGGTTCCCGGATCCAGTCGGCGATGCTCCATCAGCATCGCGATCTCCCAGAGTGATATCTCGCAGAAGCAAATGCCGTCGCTCTTGTTTGCCGAAGCGATGGCCCGTCTTGCCCGCGTCGAGAGCATTTCCGGCTTCAGGGCGTCCCAGATAATCGTGCAGGTATCGAGTACGATCACTTCTGGGCCTTCCAGTCAACGTCGACAGGTGACAACACGTTCCCGACTTTCGCCTTGCTCCTCAGGTTCAACAGTGTCTTTCTGGCCTGCTCGGTGGAATCCGGCGGTGGGGAGATTCTCGCTACAACCCGTCCATGCGAGGTCACAGCAATCTCCCGTCCGTGCTGGGCCTTCCGCAGGAACTCCATGAGATTCGCCCGCAACTTGCTTACACCGACCTGTAACATGATTCAGCCACTCCTGTTCAATATAACATGTACAACTAAAGTGTACAAATTCTTCTTCCCGCCGTCAACCCTTTTTGAGACCATTCACCCCAAAGGCCGTCACGTGGGCCGGCGACCCATGTGTTGAACTTCCGAGGCGATTGCATGTGAAGGTCCGATGTGCCGTGCCGGTCCTCGCGGCTCATGGGTAACTCATTACTTCCTCTGCCTGGCGGGTCCGTTCGACTCATCGGCGACGCGACGGCCGAATATGTCGCGGATCGCCTCCAGGTATGACAGGCCCCATTGCGTGCTGGGTTCGACGTAGCTTCCCTCCAGCCGTTCGTTCCACGCCTCGATGTTGACGAACCGGCGCAGCTTCTTCTGTTCGATGAACAGCTTCGCGCGCCGAAGCATCTCGCGATAGGCGTCGGGTGTGTGGCGTTGCATCACCGTGTTGTCGGCGCGGTAAGTGGGTTCCCAGCTCCGCATAGGCGTGGTGGCCAGAAGGTACTCGCGCCCGTGTGCCATGGCGAGCCGCGTCCATGTCTTGACGTGGCCGGGGATCGTCTGGGTTGGATAGTCCTCGATGAAGTCCTCTACGACGCATCGGCGGGCGAGGACGCCTGTCGCTGGGGGCAATCGTGATCCATTTCAGCCGAGCTGTTTCCCCAAAAGGCGCGCGACCTCGACGCAGTCTTTGTCCCCGCGCCCTGAGAGACAGATGACGATTGTCTTGTCTTTGGGCAGTTGAGGCGCCAGACGAATCACCTCGGCGACGGCATGGGCCGATTCGAGCGCGGGGATGATTCCTTCCGTTTGGCAAAGGACCTGGAACGCCTCCAGCGCCTGATCGTCCGTGGCGACGGCGTATCGGGCGCGCCCAATGTCCTTCCAGTAGGCGTGCTCGGGCCCGACGCCCGGGTAGTCCAATCCCGCCGAGACGGAATGAACGGGACTGGTCTGTCCGTCGTCATCCTGAAGGACGTACGTCTGCATGCCGTGAATGATGCCCGGGCGTCCCGCCGCCAGCGTGGCCGCGTGGCGATGGGGTCGCATCTGCTCTCCCCCGGCCTCCACACCGATCATCTGTACGGAGGGATCGTCAACAAAGGGAGCGAACATGCCGGCCGCGTTGCTTCCCCCTCCAACACACGCCACCAGGTAGTCCGGGAGTCGTCCCTCCCGTTCGAGCATCTGCTGCCGTGTTTCGCGTCCGATGACCGACTGGAAGTCTCTCACAATCATGGGAAAGGGGTGGGCTCCCATTACGCTTCCGATGATGTAGTGCGTGTGTTCGACGCTGCCCATCCAGTCTCGAAAGGCCTCATTGATGGCGTCCTTGAGCGTCTTCTGCCCGGTGTGGACGGAATGCACGTGCGTCCCGAGCAGTTCCATCCTGAAGACGTTCAGCTTCTGGCGGCGGATGTCCTCCGCGCCCATATAGACCGTACACTCCAGCCCGAAGACGGCCGCCGCGGTCGCCGTCGCCACGCCGTGCTGACCCGCACCCGTCTCCGCGATCACGCGTCGCTTGCCCATGCGAACCGTCAAAAGGGCCTGCCCCAGCGTATTGTTGATCTTGTGGGCGCCCGTGTGATTGAGGTCTTCGCGTTTCAGGAAAATCCGAGCGCCGCCCAGACGCTCGGTAAGCCGGCGGGCGAAGTACAGCGGGCTCGGCCGCCCGGCATAGTGCGTCAGGTACTCATGGAGTTCGGCCCAGAATGAGGGATCGTTGCGAGCCCTAGTGTACTCTGCCTCGAGCTGATGAAGCGCTCCCATCAGCGTCTCGGGCACATACTGACCACCGTGTTGACCGAACCGGCCGTGAGCGTCCGGCACGGACATCGTCGGGATGTTTGTCATAGAGACTACCCCACGTGCTAACGAAGACCAGGGAATACAGCAAACCGCCATTCTAGGCGACGGATCGTAGGGCCGCCAGGCGCGACCGGACACCCCATCGTCCGGAAGGTCACCCAACGTGTTGAGCGACATTGCAGGCCAGCCGCAGCCCGCTACCGCAATTAATATAATCTATTCACGAGTGTGTTTGGTTGTATTTTGAGCGTGGCCATATTCTTGGACGAGGAACGACAAAAGTTTTTCGCCGTAGTCTGCCGATTATTAGCTTGCCCAATATCACAAAATTGCCTAATTTGACACAATGCACAACAAGAATCACAGTTTAGAAAAATCACCACTGGAAATTGACCAGATTCCTATTGTCGGCCGGCGGGGATGGTCCGGCATCATCGTTGGGACTTGGCCGTCTGTTCATCGGGATTGGAAGGACTTCGATCCCGGTCAGCCCGGGCGCAAACTTGGGGCAGATCGGCCTTCTAAAGGGCCACGTGATGCGTTTGGAAAACCTGCTCGAACAGTATCTCACCCCTCTCTTGAACGGCAATCGTCAGGAATGCCGTGAAACGATCATGAAAGCGCTTCGGTTGGGCATCGACCCCAAGGCCATCTATCATGAGGTCTTGTGGCCGGCGATGGAACAGATCGACCGCATGTACCGCCAGGACCGTATCAACATGGCCGCAGAGCACATGGCCACACGGATCAACCGTGCGCTGGCTGACCAAGTGCAGAGCCGTTTGTCGCGTTTGGAGCCCAACGGCAAAAAGCTCCTGGTGCTGTGCGCGGACAACGAGCCGGAAGAGTTGGGCGCACAGATGATCTCGGATCTGTTCGAGGCCGAGGGGTGGGGGGTCTACTTCGTCGGCGGAGGCGTTCCTCACGACGAGGTCTTGGCGATGGTGGGGCAGATTCGACCCGACTTGTTGCTCATCTTTGGCACGCAGCCCAGCGGGGTCCCCGGCGTTCGCAAGATGATCGACCTGATCCGCGAGGTCGGCGTGCATCCGACCATGAACATCATGATCTCCGGAGGGGTTTTCAACCGGGCCGAAGGCCTTTGGGAGGAAATCAACGCCGACCTGTTTGCACCAACCGCGCAAGAGGCGTTGTTGGTCGCAAGCCAAGCCCTTCCGCGCACCCCGGAGGTGCGCATCCCCGGCGCGCCCAAGAAGCGTCGTCGTCGCCGTCGTCCTCCATTGTTGGAGGCGGCCGGCATCGCGTAGTTCCCTCTGCACCGAACGGCGGCGGCCGGGTTTCGGACAAGGGCCTTGCGGTTTGGACATCCCCTTTCCCTCGCCCCATCAGAGCCGTGATTCGCCCGGCTCACCGAGGGGCTCTACCCGGAGTCGGTGAACCTACCGACGAGCCCCCGCCGGTCATTGTGAGGGGGTTCGCCAGTCCCACGGGGGCGGTCTGCTCTGAGTCGGGGCCGAGCTGCAAGACGCGGAAAGGCGCAAGACCGGATTCCGTCCATTCCGGGGGGACCCCTTCCGGCACCTTTCGTGGCGGCTTGTCCGACGCGGTGGCTGCCATTGAATTCTTGCCCCATGGCCGTCATACTCATCCGAAAGGAAAGGGGGTTCAACGAGTAGCCCTCAGGGGAGGAATTGCGGTTGTCTGCAGCCCTGTTTGTGGCATGCCTCTGTGCCGATGTCACACCGCCTATCGGTCATCCGCTTTGCGGCGGCCTGGTGAAGGCCGTCGAACGAGTCGAGGACCCCTTGCAGGCACGCGGCTTAGTCCTGTGGGGTCTGGGCAAGCCCGTGGTCTTCTGCGCGGTCGACTGGTGCGAGATTCATAACGATGCCTATGACCGCTGGCGAGCCGTCTTGGCTGAGGCGGCCGGTACGGAGATGCAGCGGGTCCTCGTGGCGTCGTTGCATCAGCATGACGCCCCGATGGCGGACCTTGCGGCTCGGACGCTTCTCGACGAGCGGAAGGTGCCCCGCTCGATGTGCGATCCCGAGTTCCACGAACAGGCCGTCCAGGCTGTGGCGGCCGCCATCCGCGAAGCGATCAAGTCGCCTCGGCGCATCACTCACGTGGGTCTGGGGCAGGCCAAGGTGGACAAGATGGCCTCGAACCGGCGAGTCGTGGGCCCCGACGGCAAGGTTCACGAGATGCGCCACAGCGCGTGCACGAACCCGGCGTTGCGGGCGGCGCCGGAGGGGACGATCGATCCTTGGCTCAAGACCGTCAGCTTTTGGGACGGTGACCAGCCTGTCGTCGCGATGAGCTGCTACGCGACGCATCCGATGAGCTATTATCGCACCGGCGCGGTATCGAGTGACGTTTTCGGGTTGGCGCGCACTCGCAGACAGGCGGACGATCCGTCGGTCTTCCAAATCATGTTCAATGGTTGCGGCGGCAATATCGCCGCCGGCAAGTACAACGACGGATCGCCCGCGATGCGGCCGATCTTGACCGAACGCGTCTATCAGGCGATGGCGGCGGCGTGGAAGGCCACGCGACGGCGGCCGTTCGAGCGGATCGCGTGGCGCGTCGAGCCACTGATCCTGCCGGCCAGGACCGGGTCCGGGTGGAAGGTGGAGGAGCTGACCCGGAGGCTCGATCGCGAGAAGTCGATCGTGGAACAGGTCCGGCTTGCCACGGCCATCAGTTGGATGAACCGGGCACAGGCCGGCCGGCGGATCGATGTCCCGCTCCTGGATCTGGGATTCGCACAGATCCTCCTCCTGCCGGGTGAGCCGTTCGTCGAGTATCAACTGGCCGCACAGAAGATGAGACCGGACTCCTTTGTCATGGTCATCGGCTACGGTGATCTCGGTCCCGGCTATATCCCGACCGATGCGGCCTTCGCCGAGGGCGGCTATGAGTCGGGCGACTGGTCGTTCGTGCGACCGGGCGTCGAGCGGGCTGTCATGGAGGTGCTTCGGAAGGCTTTGGGAAGTTAAGGATTGCCGCGTTTTGCGCGCGAGAGCAGCGGCCGGCACCCCGCCGGGCGTCGGCTTGAGGGACTTCGGCGTTCGGGTCGCAAGATCCGGAGTGGTCTGCCAATTACTCAGGAGTGATCACATGCCAAGAGGGTGGCGCCTGTGCCTTGGATCGAGCCTGTTGTTCGCCGTGGGACTGCCCTCGCCGGCCCAGGAGACTCGGCCGAAGTCCGAGACCCTGCTCAAAGAACTGAAGGCCTATCCTCACCGAATCCTCTTTGAGACCTACCGCGAAAACAACCATGAGATCTTCATCATGAATGCGGACGGGTCGAATCCGGTGAATCTGACGAATACGCCGGAGGTCAACGAACTCTACCCCAAGGCTTCGCCCGACGGGACGAAGATCGCCTTTGTGGCCGATGAGGGCACGGGCCAGGCCCGATCCCGGAACATCTACCTCATGAACATCGACGGCAGCGGACGCAAGAAGATCGCCGACAACGCCAACCAGCCCTGCTGGAATGCCGACGGTACGGTCCTTGCCTATATCCCAAACCGCCCCGGACCGTACACGATCGACCAGGGCGCCAACAAGGGTTTGTGGTTCTATGAGGTTGCTACCGGCAAGCGGTGGGAACACGTGAACAAAAACATCGAGCGGATACTGTGCATCTCGTGGTCGCCCGACGGCAAATGGTTCGCCTGCAGTGCCATCGGCGGGCTGGGATATGCCCACTCGATCATCGCGTTTGAGGCGAACGGCATGGGGCATCGATCGCTGGTCGACGCGGCCGACAAATTGTGGCAGTGCCGGCCGGACATCAGTCCCGACGGCAGGCAAATAGCCTTCGCCAACGCCGTCGGCGAAGGTCCGGGCGACGGGCCGGATAAAGTCCTCGGCATCACGGTCGGCGATCTCGATCTGAGCGACCCGTTGCCGAAGCTGAAGAATCCCCATTGGGTCGCCGCAGCACTCGATCCGATCGAGGTATACCACGCCGACTGGTCGCCCGACGGCCGCTACATCGCGTGTAGTTGGGGTCCCAAGGAAAAAAATAAGATGAAGCTTGCGCGGTACGTGGTTGGCGTGAAGGCCGAGGGCTGGGACCTCTGCGTCATCGACGTGACGGGCATGAACAAGTGGACGGCCGTTACGCAAGATGGGTTGAGCAATAAGGAGCCGGATTGGGTGAGGACCCCCGGGAAATGAAGCGGACTTTCCGGGAGTGGAGCCCGTCGGGGCTCGGTTCTGCGGACGGAGCTCGGCGGTGTCCGTCTTATGCGTGGGTTACGTGACCGTGCATCCTCGGTGTTCCCATTAGGGTGAAGGCAAATGTTGACTTACCCAATTGGTCTCCTCTGTACGGCCGCGATGGGGGCTGCCGAACCTCCGCCCAGGTCCGATGCGCTCTTGGCGGCGATGAAAGCCTATAAGCACCGCGTCATCTTCGAGACCTACCGCGACGGCAACTGGGAGTTGTTCGTCATGAACGCGGACGGGTCGAATCCGAAGAACCTGACGCGGACCCCGGACATCGACGAGTTGTATCCCAAGGCCTCGCCCGACGGGACAAAGGTCTGCTTTGAGGCCGACGAGGGCAAGGGGCCCGCCAAGGTGCGGAACCTCTATGTGATGAACATCGACGGCACGGATCGAATTAAGTTCGTTGACAACGGGCGCGACCCGTGCTGGACACCCGACGGCAAGGCAATCGCATACATGAAGGGGCTGCCCGGCCCTTACACGACCGATCACTCGGCGAACAAGGGGCTCTTCTTCTACGACCTCGCCGGCGGAAAGCACACGCCCCATGTGAATCCGGACATCATGAAGGTGTTGTGCATCGGCATGTCGCCCGACGGCACGTGGTTCACGGCCACCGCGGCCGGGGGGCTCGGCTACGACTTCGCCATCATCGCATTCGAGGCACGGGGGACGAGGCACTGCGAGTTGCTGGCCTCCGATTCGGCAACGCATCGCTGGCAATGCCGGCCGGATCTGAGCCCCGACGGCAGGAAGATCGCTTACGCCAAGGCGCGTGGCCGGCCGCCGGAAAAGATTTTCGCGATCGAACAAGCGAACGTCGACCTCACCGCGCCGGAACCCAAACTGAGTAATCTCCGGCATGTTGTGACCGTTCCTGATCCCCTGGAGGTATACCACGCCGACTGGTCGCCCGACGGACGGTACATCCTCTTCAGTCGCGGTCCGAAGGAACCCAGCAAGATGAAGCCTCAGCGGGCGATCGTGGGCGTCAAGGCCCCCGGTTGGGACATCTGCGTGGCCGACGCGAATGCAACCGACGTCTGGATGCCGCTGACCAACGACGGGCTCAGCAACAAGGAACCCGATTGGGTATTTGTCAAATGAAGAGGTGCATGGAGATGACGGGATCTCGTAAAGGGCGGGGCGTTCAGGGGTCGCCTCGTGGTTTCTTGGCGAGTGAGAAGAGAGGCACGAGGAGGCCCAGCAAGGGCTTCGTCGGCGAACAGGCCCCCGCCGGCCCAGCCTTGTGGGGGGGGGGAAGCGTGGCCGTCTTGGTCGTTTCATTATCCCTCGGCGGTTGTCAGAAGACCTCGCCGACGGCAACTCAGGATGTGTCAAAGGCTCCCCCGGTCATCCGGACAAAGACCGGCGTGGAGATGGTCCGGGTGCCGGCCGGCTCGTTCATGATGGGCAGCACGAAGGGCGGTCCGGATGAGCAGCCGCCGCACAAGGTCTGGGTCGACTCCTTTCTGATCGACAAATATGAGATCACACAAGCGGAGTATGACAGACTGGTCCCTGCCGGCAGCATGTCTCACTTCAAAGGGCCCAACTTGCCGGTTGAACAGATGAGTTGGGTGCGGGCGGTCTTCTTCTGCAACGCCCGCTCGAAGGCCGAGGGCCTCGAGCCGTGCTATGACGAGGAAACGGGCGAGTGCAACTTCAACGCCAACGGTTATCGCCTGCCGACCGAGGCCGAGTGGGAATATGCCTGCCGGGCGGGATCCGATGCGGATTACTTCTTCGGCGGTGACCTTCGCAGACTCGATGAGCATGCGTGGCACGCGGGCAATTCGGACAAGAAGACGCATCCCGTCGGCACCAAGAAGCCGAACGCATGGGGCATTCACGATATGCTCGGCAACGTGGCCGAATGGTGCAACGACGTATATGACGCCGGGTACTACAAGGGCAGTCCGGAGAAGAATCCGACCGGTCCGGCCAAAGGCGAGAAATACGTCCTTCGAGGGGGAGCTTACAACTCGACGGCAAAGGCATGTCGATCGTCATATCGAGTGGGCGAGGCGCCCGGGACGTACGACGGCTGCTTCGGAGGCGACCACCTGGGCGCTCGCTGCGTGAGAAGGGTGACGGCGGCGGCGTCATCCGAGCCCACCGCGACGAGGCCGTGATGCAAGACGACCTTCCGTATGGGTGCCCGTGCGAGAATCAGCGGATCAAAGGCACTAAGGGGCAAGCGATCGCGTGAACTTCCAAAGCTGGACGTTTCTGGGCTTCTTCGCCGTTGTCTATGGGGTCTGGCTCCTTGTGAAAAGGACCCGAGCCGCAACGCCCTGGCTGCTGATCAGCTCATATGCATTCTACGCGTTTCTCAGCCCCTTCTACCTCATCCTGATCGCGTGGTCGACGACGGTGGACTGGCTCGTCGCCCTGGCGATGAACCGATACGGTCGCAGGAAACTGTGGTTGTGCATCAGCATCGTCAACAATCTCGGGCTGCTCGGGTTCTTCAAGTACGGGGCGTTTGTGGCCGAAAACGTGAACGCGTTGCTGGGCTCTCTGGGCCTGGGCCATACCCTCGCCACACCGAGCTGGTTATTGCCTATTGGCATCTCCTTCTACATCTTCCAATCACTGGGCTACGTAATCGACTGCTATCGGGGAACGATCCGGCCGGAACGGTGTCTGGTGTGCTACGCCGCGTTCGTCAGCTTCTTCCCGCGCCTGATGATGGGGCCGATCGAAAGGGCAAGCAACCTGCTGCCGCAGGTTGCCAAGCCGCCACGAATCTCACGCGAAGACCTGGCCGATGGCCTATCGCTCTTCATCGTGGGTCTATTCAAAAAAGTTGCACTGGCCGACTACCTGGCGATGTACGTGAACAAGGTGTACGGTTCTCCGGGCGAATACCAGTCCGCCGCGCTGATCCTGGCCACACTCGCCTACACGTGGCAGATCTACTTCGACTTCAGCGGCTATACCGACATGGCTCGCGGCCTTGCTCGGATGATGGGCATCCGGCTGATGTTGAACTTCAATAACCCCTACCTCGCGACCGGGTTCGGCGAGTTCTGGTCGCGGTGGCACATCAGCCTGTCGAACTGGTTCAAGGACTACGTCTACATCCCGCTCGGGGGCAATCGGAAGGGCACGATCCGAACCTACGTCAACATGACGGCCACGATGGTGATCTCCGGTCTGTGGCACGGAGCGGCATGGACCTTCGTGATTTGGGGCGCGCTGCATGCGATCGGCCGGATCGTTACTCGTGAGTTCGAGCGGTCGGCGTTCTACCGCGACCGCGTGCCCCGGATCGCCAAGCAGCTCTTCGTCTTCGCCTTTGTGGCGTTCGCCTGGATCTTCTTCCGTGCGCCGACGTTTGCCGATGCCTGCACCGTCGTCACACGCATCTTCACGAGCGGTTGGGCCGATCCGCGTTGCCCCCTCTTCGCACTGGTGTTGATCTTCGGCGCGTGGATGTATCAGTTCGTGTTTGAATCAAGACTCAGGTGGCTGACGGAGTTGGCGCCCGTACGGATCGGCATGGTCGTCCTGATGCTGTTCTACCTGTCGGTCTTCGCGGGATCGGATTCTCAGGGGTTCATCTACCAGCAGTTTTGACGGGCGGGCCGTGCTATGCCGGGACAGAGCGAGTTGAAGACGCAGTCGGACAAAGGTGCCGTCGTATTCGGCTCGAATGCCATCCGTCTGTCGTGGCGCGAGGCCGTTGCGGTCGGTGTCGTCATGGTGGGCATCTTCGCCCTCCTTCCTCGAGTCTGGGAGCCCATCGAGCGTTTCGAACCGGGCGCCGATTCTCGCATTCCCTATGAGTTGAGCAACGACTACTGGTTCTACGGACGATACTGTCGGCTCGCCGCTCGGCGATACAAAACGCTGGTCGTCGGCGACTCGGTCGTCTGGGGGCAGTACGTGGCGAAGGACCAAACGCTCTCGCATTACCTCAATCAACTCGCGGGCGACGATCGCCGATTCGGCAACGTCGGTGTCGACGGTTCTCACCCGCTCGCGTTGGGCGGATTGGTCGAGCACTACGGACGAGCCATCTCGGGTAAAAAGGTCGTCCTGCACTACAACCCCCTCTGGATGACCTCGCCCAAGCACGATCTGCAGTTTGACAAGGAGTTCAACTTCAATCACCCAAGGCTCGTGCCTCAATTCCGGCCGTGGATTCCCTGCTACACGGCGAGCTACGCCGATCGAATCGGTGTGGTTCTGGAGCGGAATCTGACTCTGTTCGGTTGGGCAAACCATCTGCGGACGCTGTACTTCGACAACAAAAGCCTGCCGAGCTGGACGATGGAGAATCCGTATGCGAACCCGCTGGGGGCGCTCCGGCCGACGCAACGCGTCTCGGCCTTCGTCGACAAGGGGGCGCACAGCGAACCGAAGCCGTGGACCGACCGGGGCATCGACAAAAGCGATTTTCCCTGGGTCGATCCGTCCTCTTCCCTCCAATGGGCAGCGTTCCGCCGATGCATCTCCGTGCTTCAAGCCAGAGGCAACAACCTGTTCGTCGTCATCGGTCCGTTCAACGAGCACATGTTGATCGGCAAGAGCGTCGAGACGTATGACCGGCTGAAACGGGAGATGCGGACATGGCTTGGCGAGAAGGGCATCCCCCACGTCGTCCCGTCAGTGTTGCCCAGCAGCCTCTACGCCGACGCCAGTCACCCCATCAGTGAAGGCTACGCGTTGCTTGCCCGGCAGCTTTCGGAGGACAATGCCTTCAAGAATTTCCAGGTCCGTTAACCCCACCAGATTGGCCGGCCGAGTCAGTGAGGCACGAGCTCCTACACTGCAACTTGACTGCCCTTCCTCAATACGCCGCATGTATCCCTTGATACCGTTCCGACTAGGGCGAGTCCTAGCGCACCGACAGCCGATAGATACAGGGTCAAAGTCCGTAATGTGCACGGCATGACATGTGGGATCGAAAATGACAGCATACTTCGAAAAGAAGCGCCGCATCCGGATGCGCGTCCCGGACAATGTTCAGTCGGCCATTTTGGCGAGAATGGACGAACAGGCAAAGGCCGCACAGCCCGGGATGGAGCGCCGCAGAACTCGTCGGCAGGAGTATCGACCGGTTGACGGGCTCATCGTCCAAATCGTTCATACCGATGGCGTGGTGGTCGAACATGCGGTGGTCGCGCGAAACGTAAGCCGGGAAGGCATCGCGTTTCTCCACAGTTCCTTCTTGCACAGCGGCATCCGCTGCAACCTGAGCGTTCACACGGCTCAAGGGGAACCGCGGGTACTACAAGGTCGGGTCGTTCGATGTCGCTATGTCGTCAGCAATCTCCACGAGGTCGCCGTCGAATGGGATCAGCCCATGGATCCCAAGCTGCTTCTGTCGGATCGTGCGACGAAGGACTCCGGGCTCATGCCCGCTTCCAAGCCCCCTCGTTTGTCGGGCAAGATCCTGTACATCGAAGACTCGCCCGATGACCGGGAGTTGCTGAAGTTCCTGCTGGGAAGGCTGGGTGTTGAGATCCACACGGCCGGCGACGGTTCGGAGGGCCTGAAACTGGCCGCGAAAACGTCTTTTGACTTGATCATCACCGACTATCGTCTGCCTGGAATGACGGGCTCACAGGTGGCCGAAAGCCTTCGAGCCGCGGGCTATGCCAATCCCATCATCACCGTGACGGCGGATGAGAACCCGGACACGTCGAACGAGGCCATTTCAAAAGGTTGTTCCACGGTGTTGGTCAAGCCCTACATGATGCAGGAGTTGATTCGGATCATCGTGCGATACCTGCGGTCCGGTGATGCCGGCGGGGGTTCCGAGTCCTCCTTGAGTACGCGGTGGTCCGATGTCGCGATGCGGCCTCTCATACTTACCTTCCTGGCGCGTCTTGAGCAAAAGGTGGCCGATCTCCAGCGTCTGCTGGTCTCAAAGGATGACAAGGCTATCGACAATCTCTGTCGGGAGCTTGGAGGCTCCGCCGACGGCTACGGCTACCCTCGGATCAGTGAACTGGCCAAGGAATTGCACCGGTCCGTTCATCGGGGGGTTCCGGTGGGTTCGCTACGGAAACAGATCAATGAATTGATTGAACAGTGCATGGCTGCCTGCGTGGCGGGACGGCGCGCCAAGCAAACGTCTTGATAGGTCGTTCGTTCCATCATCCGTTTCCCTGCATTTGTCGGCAACGCGCGTATGGCCTATGCACGGGCAATCGTTTGATGAATGGAAGAAATCCCCTTTTCTTCCAGGGCACGCAGCACGGTCTCGACGCGGTTCGCCCACGAATGACCGAGCGCACAGGACTGGAGCCGGGCGCGGTAGTCCCTTGAACGTCCCATCGCGAGGCACCACTCGATTTCTCGAACGAACTCCGTGGGCGTCGCGCCGATTCGGACGACGTCGTATCGACGGCACTCATCCAGCGGCGTCGAGACAACGGGCTTTCCTCCGGCCAGGTACTCAAAAAGCTTGATGGGGCTCACCGAATGAGTGACCTCGTTGACCTGGAATGGAATGATGGCCACGTCGAAAGCAGCCAGTAAGTTTCCTAGTTGTTCGTAAGGCTGCCGCGGCCAGATGTGAACGTTGGGTTGGCGACGCAGCCGGCTGAGTCCCGGCATGGAGAGCCAGGCATCCCCGACCAGCAGGAATGTCCACTCTCTTCGGATCGAGGCCACGTGGACAAGCAGGTCCCAATCGATCCATTCCGCCAGGGCGCCGTAGTATCCGACAATGATTTCGGACTGCCGACGGAGCCGATCCACCTGGACCGACCGCCGAACCGGCGGCGCGGCGAAGTCCTCATAGGCGACGCCATTGGGGACCAGCAGAACGTCCGATCGAACCGGCCGTATCTTCTCGACCAATGCGTGGGAACTCGCCAGCACCAGGTCGGCGCGCGACAAGCTGTCGGCGTGGTCTCGGCGCAGATTGGGATAGTGCGTGAATACTCTCAGGTCGTCCACACAGTCATAGACCAGCTTGCTGCCGGGCGGCAAGTGTTGCTGGAAGCCTCTCTGGTGAGGCCAATACTGCCAGCAGATGACGGGACGTTTGACCGAGGCGATCATCCGGCCGTCACGGCCGTCGGCGAAGAGGATGACGCCGTTGTCGAGCCGCCGTGTGCCGCGCACCCTGTTGTCCGGCGGATGCGGGAAGGCGGAGTCCGCCGCGTAGAGTACCGGGTGGCCAAATCGAGCCAGTGCTCGCGCCAACTGCTGCGGTCGTTGGAAGAGATACCCCCACGCCACCGACGGGGGCGGAAAGACGAAGACGGGTGATGATCCCTCCGCGATGGCCGCAGCCAACTGGGCCTCACAGCGCGACAGCGGACCGTATCCGGCGAGCCGCGCGTAAGCCTCGCGCGGCAGGACCCTCAGGAGAAGCCTGTCAACCGTCCGAAGCGGGTGGCGAATGAGCCGATTCATCCGGCGCCGGTTCACGGGTCTGTTCCCCACCTATCGTCGAAGATGGTCGTTCTGGACATGACAAGGTGATCTCGCTTGGGGGGGGGCGCTCCGGCCGTAAAGTCGACTTCGCGGTAGGGCACTCCCGCCTGCCTCAAGCGTATCCTATTCGACCTCCATCGATAGAACTGGACCACGATCGGTTTCCCCTCCTGGGCGAGCGCGGCAAGCTGATTCCTCAGGGAATCCGTCAAGAAGAGTTGGGTCTTGACATAGGACTTTGTCACCAGCACCACGTTGATTCCTAGAACAAACACCACCGACCATCCCAGAAACTTGAACAGGCGTCTGGCCGGGAAGCAGGCCAAAACAACGCCCACCAGGGGGATTGCCCAGAGCTGCGGCGCGAGTCGAGCCCACCACATCGCGGGGTTCACAACGGCGGTAAGGAGGATCAATAGCATCACTCCCAATCCGATAAGTCCGATGCGCGGCCTCAGCGACAGCGCCATCAGGAGGATGACGGCGGCAAGAATCACCGCCGCTCCGAACAGAGGCCCCCAGCCGCCCACCCGAATGTCGGCGTAGGCAAAGGCTCCCTCGTACTCATCACGGTTGACGCTGAACGGATTCTTCAGGTGACTCACCTTCTTTACGTGCGCGTAATAGGCATCCTCGGTCCTCGAAAACACGGAGTGGAACAGCTTCTCGAAGCGATTGAAACCCGTCCAATTGATCGGCGTGTTGAGCGGCATGATCTCGGCGGTTAGCGGGTCCTTTCCTGCGAGAGGAAAGAAGGGGTGGCCGTGATCGTGCGCGTTCGTTACGTACGGGCTGAAACCGACAAAACAGAAACCGAACGCGCCGGTCATAGCCGAAAGCCGGGCGAGGCGAACCGTCCGGCTCCACATCTTACGGGCGGCCAGACAGATCATCAGCCCGAGGGTGATCAGGCCGGAGTACGCCACGCCCGTGGACTTGACGTTGATCAACAGCACGATCGTCGCCGCCCAAACCGTCGGCGCGAGGCCATCCTGCGAGACGCAAATCACCAGTCCGATCGCCAGGAGTGACAGAACCAGAGAGGCCAACTGACCGTCCACGTAGTATCCCAGACACTGATAGACGCTCACGGGGTTCAGTCCCACGAGGAGGCCGATCGCCAAGGCCATCAAGACAGGGACTTCCCTCAGTTTAAGGAGCCCGCCGAAGCACAAGCAGAGGCTGGCCACCATCAACAGCAGATTGAAGGCCTTGCCGTGCTCGATGTTGCCGGTCACTTTATAGAGCGAGGCCTGGATGGTCTCGGCGCCGCGTGCGTAGTGGTTGATCGATCGGATGTTGAACGGTTCGGGCAGCCGTTCGAGCGTCAGGTGTTCCCGGAACGGATTCCATCCTTCGCAGAGCTGGATGATGGCCTCTTGGTGGTATGTCTGGCCGTCCCAGGATACGTCGTAAAACAGGCCCGCAATGTAAATCGCAAGCCAGAACAACGCACCCAGTGCCGTTAGGAGAACGGTTCGCACTGCCCATACGCCGCGTCGAAAACGCCGCCCCACGTGCCCCCACGCAAAGGCCGCCATGATGCCCAGGGATAGGGGAAACACAGCACGCGTCATGGGCAGGCCAATGGCAAACGAGCACGCGGCCAGAACAAGCGTTGCCGACGCCTGAACAATCAGCGCAGCGCCCAGAATGAGACTGAAATCCGACACGCGTTGCCGAGTGGTGCGACCTTCGGATTCGTCGGGTGACCTCCCACCGGACCATACCGGACCCTCGGTTGAGAAGGGGGGCACGTTTACGATGTCCGGCGCAAGCATGTGGCCCCCTCACTTATCCTCGTAGACGGTCGTCGTCGACAGAACCAGGTTGGGCACAACCGGTCCGGGCAGATCATTGGGGTCCGTCACCTCCCGATACCGGATCCCCGCCTGCCGAAGCCGGGCCCGACCCGACCGAAACATGCCGAAATGCGCCACCATGGGGTTGCCCGCGGACGATAGGGATGACAGTTGCGCCCGGACCTCTCGGGTCGCCTTCCGATTGGACTTCAAATAGGATGTGCCGACCAATACGGAGTTGGCCGCAAGTACCAGAATGAGGATCCCACCGAGTATCCGCAAGGGTCGCGTGTTTACGTGGACGCTGAGGATTGCGGCCACGACAGGCACGATCCACAGTTGGGGCGCATATCGAGCCCACCACACTTGGGGATTGACGATAGCCGTCAGGAAGACGGCCCCCATGGCGGCGGAGGCCGCCAGCGTCTTGCGAAGCGTCAATGGCCACGCCATGACAACGATGACGGCGGCAAGGGTCATCGCCGCACCAAACAGCGGCCCCCATCCGCCGATCCGCACGTCGGACGCGAGATACACCCCTTCCAGTTCGGAACGAGAGACAACGAACGGATTCTTAAGGCTGCTCGTTTGGACCGTGCCGGCCATGCAGGCGTCTTCCGTCCGGGAGAAGACCGAGAGGAACAGCTTCTCGAAACGGTTCAGCCACTGGAAATTCAGAGGGCTTTGACTGGTGATCGTGTCTACCGCTTGAGGCCCGAAGAGCGGATGAAACGGATGGCCGTGTACCAACGTATTCCTGACGTAGATGGGGTACCCGATGAAGCAGACTCCATAGGCAAACGCGGTGGCCGAAAGGGCGGCGTACCGCATCGCCAATCGCGGTCTCCGCCATACCAAGAGGACGATCAGGAAAAGTCCGGCCGCCACCGCTCCGTAGACCACGCCGGTAAACTTTGCGTTAATCAACAAGACAAGCAACATGCCCCACAAACAGATCGGCATGCGGTAATCCGTGCGGGCCGACAGGAAGCCCGCAGCGAACATGGATGCGAGTATGGAAGAGAGCTGACCGTCCACGTAGGTGCTCAGACTCTGGTAGATGCAGACCGGATTCAGCGCCACAAGAGATGACAACACCATTACCAGAACGCCTGTCAGGCGACTCATCTGAAGCAGAGCAGCAAAGGATAAACAGAACGTACCGGCCATGAGCATCAGATTCGGTGTCTTGGCATGTTCGGCGTTGCCGGTGACGCGACAAATGCAGGCGGAAATCGTTTCGCAACCCTGTGCGAAGTGGTAGAAATCCGCGTTGCCGGCCGCTTCCCTCGGAGCGCGGTTGTGGTATGGGTTCCACCCTTCGCAGAGGCTGACCACCTTCTCGAGATGGTACAGTTGCCCGTCGTACGTGACGTCGTAGAACCTTCCACTGACATAGGCGGCCGTACAGAAAAGGATCCCCCAGCAAAGCGATACGAGAGTCGTCAGCAGCGATCGGCGGCGGCTGAAGTGCCCGCAAGTTCCCCAAGCGACGAACACGACCGTCAGGAGAATACCCAGGAAGAAGGGAAGCTTGTTGAGGGAGTATCCCAGCGCCAGTCCGATCGACGACAGACTGAGAAAGAAGAACATGCTTGCGAAAACGGAGGCGCCGACGAGAAGAGAAAGGCGAGCCAAGGTCTCCCTCGATACCGACCACGGGATTTCCGAATACAGATGATTACCACCGGGCATCAAGCGCCTCCGTACAGCGCCTCGGAAATCAGGATTCGAATGCCTCCCGAGCGGGGCGGTCCTCCAACCGGATACCCGGGGCGAGACGCCCCGACTCGGCAACAACCAATTCCGCACCTTGTTTATGGGGCGCCGCACTCCGCGTTCGGTCGCCCGCATCCAACGCGTTCGTTACCGCAAGATTCCCTTCGTCTTAAGTCTGGCCACGACCGTTTCGGCCCGCGCAATCCAGGAGTTCTCTGCGCCGCACGCCTGAAGCTTCGCCCGGTGCTCCGGACTCCGACCGTCCACCAACGACGCCTCGATCGCCTCCGCGAATTCCGCCGGCGTGCCGGCCAGGCGAACCAGAGGGTACTTCGCACACTCGCGAAGGGGCGTGGAGACCACCGGCTTCCCACCGGCCATGTACTCGAAAAGCTTGATCGGCGACACGGCATGTGTGAGCCGTGTCACCACAAAGGGAATGGTGGCCACATCCAGCTTGGAAAGCAGGTAACCCAGCCTCTGATACGGCTGTCGAGGCCAAACCTCCACATTCGGTTCCTCGGACAGAGTCTGCCCCCGTTCGTACGACCCGGCCTTATCCCTGACCAGTTCGCCCACAAGCACGAAACTCCAGTCTCGCCGCAACCGCACGAGCTGTTCGAGCAGATTCCAGTCGATCCATTCGGCCAGCGCGCCGTAGTAGCCGATCAGAACCGGAGATCTCGCTCGAAGGGCGTCAAGCTCGGGCCAGTCGCAGGGCTGGGGTTCGGCGAAGTCTTCGTACCAGGCGCCGTTCGGCAGATGCAGCGCGTCAGGACGCAATTGCGACACGCGGTCCAGCAGCTCCGACGCGCTGGCAAGCACCAGATCGGCGCTGGCTAGTGCCTCCGCGTGGTCGCGCTCCAGCTCCGGATAGGGCGTGAAACACGCCGTGTCGTCGAGGCAATCGTAGATGCGACGGCTGCCCGCGGGCAGGCTTCGGACGTACGCGGCCTGGTGGGGCCAATACTGCCAGCAAACAACCGGCCGACCCAGATCGCGGATGCGACGACCGGTCTTGTCGTCTCGATAGAGCAATGGGCCTTCCGCGACGGACAAGACATCCTTCACCTGGCTGTCCGGCGTGTAGGGCATATCGGGGTCCACCGCATAGATCACCGGATAACCCAACCGACGGAACGATCGGGCCAGTTGTTGAGGACGTTGGAACATGTATCCCCACGGGACCGATGGCGCGGGGAAGCAAAACACGCAGTCCTGCTCCGACGCCAGAGCCCGCTGCAACCCATCCTCTTGCTTCCGATTGTGCGCGGAGAAAGCCGCCCGTCGTTTCGCCGGATTCTCCAATCGATCAAGAGCATCGATGATTGTCGCGGCCCGCGACTGCCATGTGTTGGCTTCCACCACACGCCGCGCGCGGACGAGGTATTCCGGGTCTCCCCTCAGGTCGAGGGCACGATCGACCAGCGATACGAAACTTTCGGCATCCTCGGCGACCAAGACAGGTTCGTACTGTCGTATCTCCGCAAAGCCGGTCGAGACGACGGGCTTGCCGCCCGCAAGATACTCGAAGAGCTTGACGGGGGAGACGGCGTTCGTGATGTCGTTGACGACAAATGGGATCATCGCCACGTCAAAGTGAGAAAGATAGGTCGGCAGCTCCTCGTAGGGCTTTTCTCCCAGATAGCGGATATTCGGGAACGCCTCAACCATCCGGTCCACGTCTGCCTTTCGGTTGGTGAGTCCGATCAAGACGAACGCGTAATCCGGTCGTGCTCCGGCGACTCGAGTCAGCAGCCTGAAATCGAACCACTCGGCAATGGCGCCGTAGTACCCCACGATCGTTCGGCCGGCCGGCGGTAGATCCGCGGGACGAGCCGTTGCGGATACCAGCTGAAAGTCGGCCGGCCAGACGCCGTTGGGCACCAGCAGAATGTCCGGTCGCTGCTCTCGGAATTGCTCGTGGAGATTCCTGGAACTGGTGATCACCACGTCGGCCTCGGCCAGCAAACGGTTGTGATAGTGCAGGTAGTTCGCCTCCGGCGGCCTTCCTCTGTCGTTCGCCTCATGAATCCTCGGATCGTCCAGAATGTCGTACAGGACCATCGGATCGTCGAACTTCCGGATCTTCTCGTAGTTGTAGGCGAAGTAGACGTACAGAATCGGTCGTGTGATTCGCAACTCGTCGTGCTGCCCCACGAGCGTCAAGCCGGGAATGCCGCTCTCTCCTGAGGCCGCGGGCTGATCTTCCACAAAGAAGGCGCCGTGGCCGGCCTGAGCCATCGCTCGCATGAGATGGTGTGGCCGCTGTTTCATCCGAGACCAAGTGATGCCTCCGGCGTCCAAATGCACGAATTCATATGAACGGAGTCGCTCCGCGGGAGGCGTTTCGGGAAGCATGGATCGCAGAACGCCGCGCCACTTGGATCGCCAGATGTCCCTTCCATAGCACAGGCTGACCTGCCGTGCCGCGTGGCCAAGACGCCGCCGCAGTTCGCCGTCGTCTATCAGGCGCTCGAGAGCCTCCTTGAGCGCCTCACGCGTCGGCGATATGAGCAATCCGTTGTGCCCGTCGGTGATGAGTTCGGGTAGGCCGCCGACGTTGGTGGCGATGATTGCATTGCCCGAGGCCATCGCCTCCAAACAGGACAGCGAGGTGCCTTCGCTCTCGATCGTGGGAATCAGTGCAATATCCGCGGCCCGGTACGCTTGGCACATCCCGTCCGGATCGAGGGAATACCAGCGGACGCGATCGCCGTGCGCCCGCTCCATCTTGCGCACGGCCTCTGTCTCTTTCTCATCCGCCTTCCCGACAAAATGAAACTCAACGTGGGGATACTTCTCGAGGAAATAGGGGACCAGTTCGGCCAGCAACCAGAAGCCTCGCGGGGCATAGAGGCGACGAGGATAGAGGACGACGATCCTCCCATTCGACTCGGGTCGTTGACGACTCGGAGTGAATCGCTCGGTGTCCACGAAGTTGGGGATGTGGATGAATTTCCCCGCCTGCTTGGTCCTGCATGCCCTCAACCAGTTGATCGTGTTCGTATCGACCGACACAACTCGCGAACAATTCTCTATCGACAAATGGATGCAGTTCATCCACCAGTCTCGGTGGTCGGGCGGCTGCTGGAGCAGTGGGCTGTCCCAGAAGATGCCGTGGCTGATTCCCAGGCTATTCGGATGGCATCGGGGACCGGCCAGATAGAATGCCGAGTAGATGGTCAAGGCGCCCGGCGGGATCTGGTCGTGAAACCGAGTGTTCAGGTTCCAGATGTCGCCCCCGATGTCGATGCCCACGACCTTGAAATCGCCGTAGGTTCGCTCCCACGCCCCCTCGCCACACTGATAGACCTCCGGCGTGTATCCCAGTTCACGGATAAGGCGGCACAGCTCGATGACGTACCGTTCCGCCCCGCCGGACATCATCTCCTTGCCTTTGAAGTCGAGGAAGAGGTTGGTCACGATGTTGACGACCGAACGCCGCGGTCTGCCCGATAGGATTCGACCTCGCGGCGTCTGCACCGTCCGGACTCCCGCGGGGGCGGGCAAGGTGGGGGAACCTGTCGCCGGCGCGGATTCCAAGTGCTGAATCCCCCGGTCGGCCAGGGCCGCGATCCGGCTGGCCTGGCCGATGGGGGCGTCCAAGACGTTGTAGGTGCTCAACCGACCCGAACGTCCGACGAGACGACCGAGAACACGTCCGATGAATCGGAGCCGTTCGCGAAAAGGCCCACGCAGGACGTTGCTCTTGATCAACTGCAGGATTCGGGCCGCACGGAAGCTCTTGTGCATCTTCCAGCTTTCAAGCGTCCAGGCCAATTGCGTGGCGTCGTTGCGAACGCCCGACAATACTTCCGCCAGCGCGTGGTGCGACTGCGTCAGCCGGGCAACGTTCGCCTCCGAGTCGGCAAGCTTCTTCTGCAGCGAGTCACGCTCGGCCGTCCGTGCCTCCAACTCGGCTTGCATCGCCTGCATATGGCGGTCGTGCTCGTCGGAACGGTTCTGTAGGTCCTTCCGAAGCTGTTCCGCCGCTTCAATCTGTGTGGCGAGAGATCGGTTCTGCCGATCGCATTGTTCCCGAAGTGCTCTCAGTTCCGCATCGTGTCGAGCCAGGGCATCACGATCGGCCGCCATCCGAGCCTCGGCCGCTTCGACGTCCTTCTGGAGTCGTGCGATGGCCGCGTTTGCCGTCCCCAAAGCGTCCAAATAAAACGTTCGGTCCAGCATCCGGTCGTCATGACCGACGGCCTTGCCCTTTGCCGACACATGCGGATCGGGAGTACACAGGAAATACTGCAGGTACAACGTCTGCGGGGCCGCCTGACCGGCACTCAAGACCGACGCAAACCATCGCCGCTCTTCGTCGGTGTTGACAATAAACCGCAGCCATTCGGCGGTGAGAGCCCTACCGCAGTACCCCGACGCGACAAGCTCCAAGCCGGTTGCCTTCGCCACGTCGGCGTAATCCTGTCGGAGAAATTCCACGCCGACATCCCAACGGCCCATCGACAGCATCTTGGACCTGTAGGCCAGGTAGATGAGACTATCGGGATTGGGGACGATGAAGAGCACCGCCTCCCGGGCGGCGGCCTTCATCTGAGTCAGCGCTCGCTGGAGCATGTCACGGGAGAAATGCTCCAGCACCCCGCTGTTCCAGACCACGTCATAACGGCGAGTGCCCACGACCGTGGGCAATTCCATGAGATCGCCCAGAATGAACTGCGATCCCCTTTCGTCTCCGAAGGCGGCCTGGAACACGGCTTGGGCCTTCGCAATGGCCGTATCGCTGAAGTCCAGCAGATCGGTCGCGTACCCCGCCTTGCGGAGCAGAAGGGACAGGTGGCCCGATCCGCATCCTGCCTCCAGGAGGCTGCGCGGCGGGGGGAAGCCCCCTTCCGACAACATCCTAACGATTTCATCGGCGAGCCCCGTTTCCGCGGGCGTGCTTGCCACGGTATAGGACCGCGAAATCGTCTCCCAATCCTCCTTTCTCGGCTGAATGGGCATACGGGCTTCTCCTAGGACGACACGCGTGCGGCCGCGATGGAATGGTCGAGTCGTACGAGCCCGCCGATCATCCGAAACCGGCTGGGATCGGCACGCGACTCGATCGTCAACGGTAAGGCGTCATGGGCATAACAGAGAATCTCCGAAAACTGTTCTCCTTGAACCCCCAGCGTGATGAAGTACGTGTCCGCGCGCAGGTCACACTTGATGACCGTCTCGATGACGACTTCACCGTCGGCATCTAATGCGGAGACGCCGAGATCCTGGCTCCGCTTGGAAAAACCGAAAATGTCCGTGCCGTAGCGATCCCGGATCAGTACGCCGAAGACGAAGGCGGCCTGGGGCTGATTGGCCCGTAGCCGGGCGACCACCGCCACACGATCTCCCTCGTACACGACGCCCGGTCCGCGCTGGGGCAGCCGGAGCTCGGCCGCCACTACTTCCAGGGCGAGACTCCCTTGCAAGCGATCTCGCGATGCCGTACGCGCATCGTAGCGGCTTAGAACACACCCGGGATCCTCCGAAGCCCCGTCGCCCGTCGGCGTTCCCGATGGCGGACGTGCCGGCGGACTCGCGCTGACCTGCTCGGCCAGCAGGTCGGTCAGGTACGCGTCGCAGGTGCGTGAGGTGTCGCCCTGCGCTTTCACCTGTCCGCGCTCCAGATAGATGGCCGTGTCGCAGATGCTCCGCACGAGTTCAAGACTGTGGCTGACGAACAAGATCACGACACCCTGTTCCCGCAATTCGTCCAGACGACGGTAGCATCGCCTCTGAAATGAGGCGTCCCCGACGGCCAACGCCTCATCGACGATGAGAATATCGGGATCGAGCGTCGCCTGAACCGCGAATGCGAGGCGCATCACCATGCCGGTCGAGTACGTCTTGATCGGTTGGTCGATGAACTCGCCAATGTCGGCAAAGCCGGCGATGGCGTCGAACCGATCGGCGATCTCGCTCGGATTCAACCCCAGAATGGCCCCGTTCAGGTACACGTTTTCACGACCCGTGAATTCCGGGTTGAAACCCGAGCCAAGCTCGAGAATGGCGTGCACGCGCCCGTGGACCCTGACGTCGCCTTCGGTCGGCCGAAGCGTTCCGGCGATGATCTGCAACAAGGTGCTCTTGCCGGAACCGTTACGCCCGATGATGCCGACCGCCTGGCCTCGCCGAACCTCGAAGCTGACATGTCGCAGCGCCCAAAACTCCCGAAAAAACTGACGTCGTCCGTGCCACAGCGTCTGCTTGAGCCGGTCGATCGGACGCCCGTAAATCTCATAGCACTTGCCGATGTCCCGGACCGCGATGGCGATCTCTTCACGTGCGGCCTCGACCGTCGCGTGCGCGGGCTCATCGTTCCTTGCGGCGGACGGTGAGAAGGCGGACCGGCTAGAGGACATCCGCAAACCCTCGCTTGGTCTTCATGAACCAGGCGTAGCCCAGTTGCGCCACGACCACCGACAGAAGAGTGATACACCCCCACTGTATCCAGTTCGGATACATCCCCCAAATCAGAACCATCCGTCCCCACTCCACCGCCTGACCGAGCGGATTGAACTCCATGACCGACCGAAAGGGCTGCGGCACCGCGGACATGGGGTAGAAGATGGGCGGCATGAACAGCAAACCCTGCAGCGCAATCGTGATCGCGTGTCCCACGGCGCGCAGATACACGCCCAGCGAGGCAAACAGCCAGCCAAACCCCAGCGTGAACAACCCGATCGGGATCAAGACGATTGGCAGGCAATACATCGTCGGCGAAACCGAGTGCAGAAGAATCCCGATGCCCGCCACCAGAATGAACAGGCTTACGCAGGACAGCAGAAGGCTCGACAGGAGAACGGAAACGGGCAGAATCTCCAACGGAAAGACAACCTTCTTTACGAAGTTCGGATTCCCCACGATCAGCAGCGGCGCCCGCGATACGCATTCGGCGAACAAGTTGAAGACGATCAGCCCACAAAACATCGTGAGGGCGAATTCCGACTTCGATTCGGTCGTATTCACGTTCCAGCGGGCCTTGAAGACGACGCTGAATACGAACGTATAGACCGTCAGCATCAGCAAAGGGTTGATCGCGGACCAAAACAGGCCGAGCTTGGACCCTTTGTACCGACCCAGGATCTCCCGCTTGGCGAACTGCCAGATCAAATAGCGGTGAACCCACAGGTTGATCCATGCCCCCAGCGGGTTCAGAAGGGCCGCAAGGGACTGGCCGCGAGCGCTGATCCAGACGGCATCCCCGGGTGTCTCCGTGAGCTTGGCGCCGGATTCCGTCATGGCAACCGTCTGATGACCCCCATCGCACACTATGGCACGGCTTCTCAATGGTAACGTCAACGCTCTGGCCCGGTTACGCTACGTCGTTAAGGGCGACAAGAAACCACGGTTGATCGACCCTTGGGGGCTGCCCATGGCATGTCGGCTGACAAAGCATACCACCGAACTGCAGGCACAACCCACAACTATGAACCCTCCCCCACGCCCTGTCAAGCGAATGCCGGCTTGACGGAAGCCCGTCCGCCGGTTTGGATGAAGGTCTCGGCGAACGACCCGTGAGGCAGTCGGATCACACGCCTTGCGGGCATCGAAAAGGGGAGCCGACCAATGGCAGGCGAGGATCTGCGGCCCTTCGTCTTTCTGGCGGCGACGCCGTTTGACAACGTGCTGAGCGGGCGCACCCGTCGCCTCGCCGAACAGCTCAGCCTCCGTGGCCACGACGTGGTCTTCGTCGAGCTGCCCAGTACGCGCTGCGCGGTGCGGGCATTTCCGCATTTCGGTCCCGCGAAGATCCCCGGCACCACCTTGGGCGTGGTGCGTCTCTGTCCGCTTCCCGCCTATCTCCGCATGGTCGGCACCCCGATTGCCCGCTGGTGGAACACCTACGCCGTCGGCCGCCTCAAACGATGGATCCCCATGCTGGAGCGGTCGGTGCTGGTCGCTTCCACCCCCTGGTGGTCGCAAATCGCTCAATCGCTACCCTGTGCCCTCCGCTGCTACGACTACATCGATCATGTCTCCGTTCAGGCCGGTCCCGCTCGGGCCGATCTCTTCGAGGAATGGGACCGCGTTTTGCTCCGTGCCGGCGATCTGGTGACCACGGTCAGCGAACCGTTGCGGGCCGACCTGGTTCGACGGTTCGATGCCGACCGGGTGTTTCTGATTCCCAACGGCGTGCCGAGCGATTGGCTCGACCGCGACGTGGAACCGGTCCCTCGTTCGCTTCTCACGCCCCATCGGGGTCGGGTCCTTGCCGGCTTTTTCGGCTCCTTGTTCGAATGGATCGACATGGACCTGTTGGCCCGCACCGCCCGCCGGTTGCCGCACGTGGAATTCGCATGCGTGGGTCCGCGGCGCCGGGGCGTCGATCTCGGCCCCTTGACCGCCCTCGCGAACGTTCGGGTGTTACCCGCCGTTCCGTTTGCCGAGGCGCCGAGGTGGATCAAGGCCTTCGACGTGTGTCTGATTCCATTCAAGCGGGATGTGGTTTCCGAATGCGCCGACCCGCTGAAACTCTATGAGTACTGCGCCCTGGGCAAACCCGTCGTCGGCACGGTCCCCTTCTGTGTGGAGGGCCGGCCGGCCCCGATCACCGTCGCGGATAATGCCGACGCCTTCGCTCGTGCCATCGAGCGTGCCGTCGCGGAAGACGTTCAAGAGCGGCGCGCGGAGCGGATCGATTTTGCCCGTCGGCACACCTGGGAACGAAGGGCGGCCGACTTCGAGCGGGCGGTCGAGACGGTTCTCCGCTCCCGTTCACGATAGGCGACCGCCCAGGGCGAATCGGTAAGCTTCCAGCGTTTTCGAGGCGGCCGCCTCCCACGTATAGTCTCGGGCAATGCGATCGCGCAACCCCGCCACCGGGCCTTGCAATGAGGCCGTCTCGATCGCGGCTCGAATCGAGGCGGGGTCGTCCGGCCGGCAGTAGCGGGCGCCGTCCCCCAGGTACTCGCGAACGCAGCCGTGCGGTGTCGCCGCGATCGCACAATCGCACAACGCGGCCTCCAGGTTGACCAAGCCCGGCGTCTCGTACCAACTTGCGCACACGTGAACGAGCGCCGAGCGGTACAGGTCGCGGAGTTCAGCCGGACCCTGAAAGTCGACGAAGCGAACCGTGGGTCCGGCTTCCCGTCGACAACGCCGAAAGTAGCCGCGCGTGTACCGCCCCGGCCGGCCGACCAACGTCAACGGTATCCCCGTTCCCGCCAGGGCGCGGATCACCGCCAATTGGTTCTTCCGCGGTTCGATTCTGCCTACACACAACACTCCCTTCCGGTTGTGCGGCCAGGGCTCCCGGGCCGGACGATAAAACTCCGCGTCCGCCGCGTTGGGCACGATCACCGACGGCGGACAGACGCCGAAGTACCGCTCGATCTGTTCTTGTTCCGCTCGGCTGTTGGGCAGCAGCACCGCGACCGTCCGCAACAACGACTCCGCGGATGAACGAAACCTGCCCGGCGGCTTCCTCCAGGCGAACGGGTTCGGACGCCTCAGACATTCGAGCCCCCACTGTTGGAGCAACCGCAGGCTGCGATAGCTCTCGCTTCCCAAAACACGGGCCAAGAAACCCTGGAGTCCCACACGCCCGGCACGATCGAATTCGTCGCTCGGCCAGTAGATGGGGCTAAGGACGGCCGGCGTCCTTCGCGCTCGAAGTCGACGACCATGTGACTCGTTCTCCCACAGTCGATCGAGATGAAACAAATGGACGAGATCGTACCCTGCCGGCTCGGCGTCCCGATCGTGCGACAGGTCCACCACCACCCCACGCCGTCGAAGTGCCGTGGCCGTCGCCAGAATCTGAACGGTGTCGCCTCCCGCCTGACGGGTCAGGTTCTCGCGGACTAACCAGAGGACTCGCATCAAACTTGCATACCCACGATCTTCATCCTACGATTACCGCTCCACTAGGACACCCGCGAATTATACCGGGCCACCAAGAGGTGTCAGTGATGAAGCGAATTCTTATTGTCTACGGAACTCGACCCGAGGCGATCAAGCTCTCGCCGGTCATCCGGGCCCTGCGACAGTATCCCGACCGCGCAGCGCTAACGTTGTGTTCGACCGGCCAGCATCGAGAAATGTTGGACGAAACCCTGGCGGCACTGGAATTGCGTTCGGACATGGACCTCCAGGTGATGCAGACGGCCCAGCATCCGACAGACCTGCTCGGTCGTCTGCTCATCGCTCTTCGTCCCGTCATGGACCGGGTCAAACCGGATGTCGTCGTCGTCCAGGGCGACACGACAACCGTGACCGCCGCGGCCTTTGCCGGGTACCTCCAGGGCGCTACGGTGGCCCATGTCGAAGCAGGCCTGCGTACGCGAAACAAGCGGGTCCCCTATCCCGAGGAGATGAATCGACGGGTAACGGGCGTCTTGGCGGATTACCACTTCGCCCCGACCGACCCGGCCAGAGAAGCGCTGTTGGCCGAGGGGACCCCCTCGGAGAGCATCTTCGTCACCGGCAATACCGTCGTGGACGCCCTTCGATGGATGCGATCGAGGGTGGCTGATCGTTGTCTCCCGGCCGGACTGGACCCCGCCAAGGCCCGCCTCATTCTGGTTACTGCCCATCGGCGAGAGAGTTTCGGCGAACCCTTCCGGAACCTCTGCCAAGCCCTGCGGGATGTCGCCGAACGCTTTCAGGACGTCCAAATGGTGTACCCCGTTCACCTGAATCCGAACGTTCGCAAACCGGTGCGGGAGATTCTCGATGGGTGTGAACGGATCAAGTTGATCGAACCGCTGGGATACGCCGACTTCGTCTCGCTCATGGTCCGGAGTCACCTGATCCTGACGGATTCGGGGGGGATTCAGGAAGAGGCGCCGGCTTTGGGAATACCCGTCCTGGTTCTTCGAGACAACACCGAGCGCCCCGAGGGGGTGAAAGCGGGTGTGGTCCGACTCGTGGGTACCGAACCGCGGCGGATCGTCGCCGAAGCCTCACGGTTGCTCTCGGACCCGGCGGCCTATTCGGCTATGGCCCGGAGGGTGGACGTATACGGCGATGGCTTGGCCTCCACGCGCATCGCCGAGGTCATCCTGGAGGGACGGATGACGACGCCTCCGTTTCGACCTTAGGGTGCCCAGCCGACAGGGGAAGCAGCCGGGTCCTGTGACTGGAACTGGTCTTATGGACCCGTGACGTCGCTTCTCCCAAAGCCTCCGGGCGGACCTTCCGATTCGAGTCTGTACCAACCGCCTTTCTTGTTCATCTACGTTGAGTTACACCCATCATGACCCCACCGAATCGTCCATACCCGTGGGGTCCGTTGCCCTGCCCGGGTGCCTGATACACCCGGTCCGTTCGTTCAGGCCCGATGTTATCGGATCCTATTATTCGCCATCGGTGTCCCAGGGGTTCTTCCAAGTCCGCCTGCGACTTCCTGATGAGGCCCCTCACCTTATCCGGATGCGGAGTGTCGAAATGACGGGGTTTCAGTGTCCCAAGCCAGGGTGTCCTGACGGTTTCTTCCGATCGGGCTACCGTGCCGTCGAGCTCTTCACGGATGCACCGTGCCGACAGTTGATAAGTCGAGCGTCGGCGATGCCGATAGAGGATGGGGGGAGAAAGCGTGTGTTCAGCTTCCATTCGGCCCATTCCGGATTCAAGGGTCTGCGAACAACATGGACCTGTCCCAGCTTCCACCCGAGATTGCGGCTCTTCTTTTCGTGGGCGGTGCCGAGAGGGCCGATTTGCAGTGGCAGAATCGCCAGCGAAAAATCGCCAAGAACAAACTCGATGCCTCGGACGACAACCAGCTCTTCGGGAACAAACCCCTGCTGGATGAGAGCATGGCCGCGGCCGTTCGCTCCCTCTTGTACATGTGGAACGGCTATCCTGCGGAAGCGATGATGCTGGCGGAGGCGGCGCCGGATCGGGAACGCTACTATCTGATCGGATTCCAGGAACGCCAACTCGGAAACGCCGCTCGCGCCAAAGAGATGTTTCAGCGCGTTCAGACTCACCCGATTCACGAACCCCTTGTCGCCTACGCCTTGGAGACGGTGGCGCTGACCGAAGACCCACTCCTCCTTCGCCTGAAACAGTTCTTGGAGACCTATGCGTCCTGGGAGGCGCACCTCTTTACCGACGTGATGGAGCAAACCCTGTCCGGCAAGGCGATGTCCGAAGCAGTACACGCGGCGTGTCTGATCCAATGCAGGGAGTTTGAACTGCTGTTCGACTTCTGCTACGGCAAGACCGTCGGCGAGGAATTGGCTTCAAAACCCGCGGAGACCCCCGCAGAACAGGAAGAGGCGCTCAAGCGACTGCGGAAACTGCGCGAACGACAACACATGGCGGCGCACTTGGCCCGTCGAGTCCTCCAGAAGAGCCCGGAGCCCTCCTCCAAGGATGATAAACCGTCCGCTAAGGGATCGTCGGCCACGGCGACACTGCAGTCCACATTCAAGATTGCCTGCCCAAAGTGCGGTGTGGTGACGTCGGTCATGGAGTCCAGCCGTGGCCAGCAGGGACAATGCAAATCCTGCGGCGTCGTCTATCGAATCCCCACCAAGTGATCGGCTCACATCAGAGACAGCGGGTGTTGCCTATTCTTCATCGGAAGCGCAACCGGTGCAGTGAGACGGTGTGACTCATACGTCGCCAGAATCATCTCCAGCGCCGCCCGCCCGTCGTAGGCGCTTCCTTTCGGCTGCGTATCCGTCTCGATGGCGCGAATCAGGTCGGTCGCGATCAACCGGTTGCCGAGCGTGGCGTTCTCCGGGCTGTTGAGCGTCTCGGGTTTGCCGAGGCCCGCGCTGGTGATCGCGGTCCACCGAGCGTTGCTGCGACCGGGCTGCCACGAGGGATCCTCGCAGAGCCATGCCGCGGGAAGGCTGCCGGTGTTCAGCGTGATGATGCCCTTCGTCCCATAAATCCAGACGCCGAATCGTTCCCCCGCACCGTCCTTGGACCGAAGGGTCGAGAAGTAGCCCATGACCCCGTTGTCAAAGCGATAGGTGGCATGAACCTCATCCCCCGCCAAGAGACCGATGCCTTCATTGCCGTCGCGAATGTGGTCCTTCGTCACCGGTCTTCCGCCTTCGAACACACGCGCGAAACACCATTGCGGCTCACCGGCCAGCAGACGCATCAGGTCCATGATGTGCGAACCCAATACCATCATGTCCTCGCCGCCGCCGCGGCGATCCTCCTTGCCCCGGCCGCGGATCTCGAGCACCCGCCCGATCGTCCCTGCGGCGATGAGTTCGCGAACACGGTCCGTAACAGGGCTGTATCGCGTCTGATGGGCGATGGCCAGCTTGAGCTTCTTCGCTTCGAGCGCGGCGATCATCTCGTCCGCCTCGGCCGGCGTCCGGCACATCGGCTTCTCCATGAGCACGTGGCAGCCGGCGTCCGCGCACGCCAGGACCATGTCTCGGTGGCAGTCCAGCCACCGCGGAGCGACGCTGACAATCTGCGGCCGTTCCTTCCGCAACATCTCGCGGTAATCCGCGTAGGTCCGGGGCGCGTTCAGACGCTTGGCGGCCTTCTCTCGCCCCTGGGGGTTTTCATCGGCCACGGCGACAATCTCCGCCCGGTTGATGTCCTTCCACACCGTGTCGATGCCGTGTCCGTAATCGCCGCGCCCGGTTCGACCGATGATGCCCACGCGATACCGGCTTGCCTTCTGCTCCGAGCGGCAGTCCTTCGCGAGGGCGACCGTCGTCAGTGCCGTCGCCGTCGTTCTGATGAAGTCTCGCCGTTTCATGTCTTCTCCTCGACAGGTGTTGTTGCCCGCTCCACGGATTGGTACGGTAGTGCGCGTGCCATCGGTCGGCAAGGCGCGGCGGCCGGTGGAATTCACTTTGCTTTTGAACCCTTATCCCAGGATGAATCGCCGTCGTTTGACGTAGTCCCAAACCACGTATCGATCCAAATCTCGGCCGCCGGTGAAGAAGACCCGGCCCGACGTGCTGTCCGCCAAACGATGTGCGAAATCCACGTCCTCGCTTGTCTGTCCCCAGTTGGGCAGCAGAAAAAGGTTGATCGTGATGCCCTCCCTCGAGCAAAGCCGCGCCTCGCGCATCGTGGCCTCCTCGGTGAGCGGGTCGGGCGGGTAGAGCAGGTACAGCCACTGGCCGTCGAAATGAGCGGTCGGCAGGCCGTCGGTGATCAGAATGACCTGGCGGTTCGGCGTGTCCTGAACCGAGAGAAACTGTCGGGCAATCTGCAGCCCCCGTTGGATGTTCGTAAAGTGCGGCGGGATCTGGAACTCGCTGATGTCCGGCCGGCTCATGTCCGCCTTCAGGCGGACGACCGGATCGTCGATCATCACGGGCTTGGGCATGATCCCCGGTAGCTCCGAGATGTGCCTCGGCTTGGCGAACGTGTACATCTCCACAAACTGCAAGAAATCGCCGGGGTACTCGGTCCGGATGAGGCCATGAAGTGCCAGCCCCATCCGTTTGACGTTGACGTACTGGGCGTTGTAGCGCATGGAACCGCTCATGTCGAGGACGACAACCGTGGCACACATGGGGGTGTTGCGCGTGTGGTGGATCTCGATGTCCTCCGGCATGAGGCGAACCGGTATGCCCGGGCCGTTCCGAATCATCGCGTTGACCATCGAGGCCGGGATGTCCATCTGCGTCAGCGAATCGCCGAACTCGTAGGACTTGGTCCGCGGCATCTCGATGGCGCCCTCGCCGACGATCGGGCCCTGGTGACGGCCGGAGCGGGCCGCCTGGAGGTCGCTGAAGATCTCCTGTAAGAGCCGCGACTGGAAGAGGCGATACGCCTTGGGCGTGAGATGATACCCGCCGTCCGTTTGCTCCAATCCTTGCCTCTGGGCCACCTCATGCAGGTAGTCCCGGATGTACTGCTGAAGGGCGTTTAGCTTCTCGATGTCGCCGGGCTCGGCGAATTCGGACAACGCGCTCACGTCGATCACGGCGATCCGTGCCGTCCGGGCGGCTTCTTCAAGCTGTTGGAGAAGCCGGTCGATCGTCTCGAGTTCCGCCTTGATCTCCAGCGCCTGCGGGATGGTCATCGGCGTCCGGCCCGTGAAGGCATACTTCGCCGCGAGTTCGTCGACTCCGTATTTGTCGCCGAGAGCATCCATGAGTCGAACGAGATCTCGGGCGAAAGGATCACGCTGGTTCTTCACCCGATACCAGATCCGCTCGAGGTCCTGAAGCTGTTCGTCGCGGACCGCTTCGCGGAACGGTCCGGTCAATGCCTTCGGCGGACGGAGCAAGACCGCGATCTCCTGGTAGCCCTGACGCGCGTCTTCTTGAACCCGATCGGTCTCGTATGTCGCAAGGATCTTCCGCTTCCGCTCCAATAGCACCTCGCGGAACGCATCCAGCGACGGACCGAGCCCCGGTATCTGGTCGGGGTCAATCCGAACCGCACGCGCCAACTCCTCTTCGGTCAGTTGGCGAAGATTCCCGTAGTAGAGCAGGTGCTCGAACGCCGGCGACACCGCGTCCGGCGGCGGGGCCATGGGACGGGGGAAACGCTTCGGGTCGTACTTCTGGTACGTATGAATGACGCCGCCCAAAGCCTCGGCCCGTGACGTACCCCTCCCTTGTGAATCCTTCCGATGACGCGACGGCATGACTAGACCTTCTCAGGGTTCCGGAGCGGTCCGACCCGCCTGTACGCTTCAGACTCCTGACTTCCGACTTCTACTTCACTTCGTACGTGATCCGCCCATGATGCTGCGATCGCGAAATCCGATCCGTGACATACAATCCCGAAAGTACGAACTCGACGCACGACGCCCGCACGGCCTCGTTCTCGGCCGGGTTGACCTCGAACGCCTTCTGCCATACCGGCGGGACGCGCTTCAGCCGCTCGGCGTAATGTGAGGACGGCAGCATGTCGCCCACCTCGATCTTCACCCCCTTGGCGAAAATCTCGGCGATCTCTTCCAAACCGTGCTTGTCCACATACTCTTCGAAGACCGACTTGATCGCCTCGGCCTGAATTGCCTCGAGCACCTGCTGCTCAGTCATCTGGTGACTGCCCATCATGTCGAGCTCGAGCTTGCCCATGGACGAGGCGTAAAAGTGCGCCAGGTCGCTGATTCGCGGGACGGCCGGTCGTTCGCCCAGACGCGCCGCCCGATGCCGAGCGCTCGCAACCATGGTGCGATAGTTGGCGATGCTGAACCGGGCGCTGACGCCCGACTGCTGATCGACGTACTTCGACCGCCTCGCGGCGATGCTCATCTGCTCGACAATTTCCCGCATGAACGGCGGAACGAGCACCGGCAGCTCGCCGTCGAGCTCAATGTTCGCTTCCTGTTCCATGATCTGGATGCCCAGTTCGCGCGTTTTTGGGTAGTGCGTGTGGATGATTGAACCGATCCGGTCCTTGAGCTGCGGAATCACCTTGCCGCTGCGGTTGTAGGTGGCGGGGTTGGCCGAAAAGAGAATCAAGGCATCGATATCGAACCGGATCGGGTATCCGCGGATCTGGACGTCGCGCTCTTCAAGGATATTGAAAAGACCGACTTGCACCAGTTCGTCGAGTTCCGGCAGCTCGTTCATGGCGAAGATCCCGCGGTGCATTCGCGGGATCAGCCCGAAGTGCAATGCCTCCTCCGCGGACATGCTCATGCCCCCGGCGAGCTTCGCCGGGTCGATCTCGCCGATGATGTCGGCAAACTTGGTGCCGGGTGACAGCCGCTCGGCATAACGTTGCTCGCGCGGCCACCACGCAATGGGGATCCGCTCTTCGGGGACTTCGGCGATCATCCGACGACCGGCCGCCGTGATTGGTCGGTAGGGGTCTTCGTGGACCGGGCAGCCGGGGATGTCCAGGTAAGGGAGTTCCTTGTCGAGGAATCGAACCAAGAGCCGCATCAGCCGGCTCTTGGCCTGCCCCTTCTCGCCAAGAAACAACATGTCGTGCCCGGCGATCAGTGCGATGTTGATTTCGGGGACGACCGTGCTTTCGTAGCCGATGATCGCCGGAAACAGCTCCTCGCCGCCGCGAAGCATGGCGAGGAAGTTGTCACGGATCTCCTGCTTAACGGTCTTGGAGACCCAGCCACTCTCGCGTAATTCGCTCAGGGTTCTCGGCTTGGCATTGGCCATATGCATGACTTCCCACCCTCAGACAGTCGGGTTCTGAGTCGGAAGGCGCTGCCGCGGCACGCCTGGCACCCTGGGGATGCCATGATATTATACGTCCCGGCCGCATGCTTGGTCCTTCATTCGTTGGATGCAGAGGCGACTTATGCTTGTGCACGATTACGTGCGATCCTGAGGCGATTCATGAGAAACACGGTACCTGCTGGGGTCTTTTCCGGGGGAAGGGCGTCGCGGTGCCCGGATCACGGAAGCGAACCGCCTCGTCTCGAATATACCAGACGGAGAGACTTTGACGGTTCGGGTTGTCCTGCGAGGGGGCTATGCACAGGCGGACGTGTCGGTATGATTCGGTATGCCGTCGCACGGATCCGCGTGCGAGGGGAGTACTCCCATGAGACCCGAATTCCTGCTGTTCGCATGTCTTCCCATCGCGATGGTGTGGGGATGTTCGCAGGCCAAACATCCGCCGCTCGAGGTCGTGTCACATGTGGATGTGCAGCGGTATGTCGGCAGGTGGTATGAGATTGCCCGTTACCCCAACCGCTTCGAGAAGGGATGCGTGGCGGTCACGGCAGAGTACGCCCCTCGCAGCGACGGCAAGATAACGGTCGTCAATGCGGCACGAGACAAGACCTTGGACGGGCCGGTCCGTAGCATCAAGGGCAAGGCCTGGGTGGTTGACAAGACAACCAACGCCAAGCTGAAGGTTCAGTTCTTCTGGCCATTCTCCGGCAACTACTGGATTATCGACCTGGACAAGGACTACCGATGGGCGGTCGTGAGCGAGCCGCGTCGGAACGTCCTTTGGATTCTGAGCCGTACGCCGCAGTTGGATGAGGCTGTGTACGGGCAGATAGTCTCGCGTCTGAAGGAGAAGGGGTTTGATCCGGGCCGGCTGGAGAAGATCGCGCAGCCGACCAAGGGATGAAACACGTCAGGGTTCACAATCGGGACGACACGGGGGCGATGAGGAAGTCAGGGAATGAGGTCTTGTGGGGATGGTATGCGTCCGACGGTCGTCCAAGTGGCCGGGCCCTTAATCATCATTCTTGAGTCCATCGTCTCGGCCGAGACAACACGTGAAGCGGTCAAGCCCCGTCGCGTCCTGTTCAACTGTGACGGCTGCAGCGTACGCATCGACAACAATGACAAGCACGACCTGAACGTCTGGATCGACCAGCTCTTCACCGGCTTGGATCCCAATTACGTCGGCGCGCTGCTCTGGTGTGACGGATCGGGAGGCAACACCGCTCTCTACGATTCGAACGTGCTCGAATTAGACGGCGCTCGAATCGGCAAGCCCGATCCGTGGGTGTCCAAGTGGATCAAGGAGGGCAACGATCCGCCGAAGGTCGTCATCCGCGAAGCCCGCAAACGCGGCCTGGACGTC
Source organism: uncultured Planctomycetales bacterium (assembly GCA_964596165.1). GTDB lineage: Bacteria > Planctomycetota > Phycisphaerae > UBA1845 > JAFGLZ01 > CAYUQT01. Next base: position 42,005 of record CAZQTW010000039.1, read on the forward strand.
TTCTACTCGTTCCGAATCAATGACATCCACGACGCGTTCACGCCGAGCGAATTTCCCACCTTCAAAGTGCAACACCCCGAATGGCAGATCGGTCAAGGGCAACCCTACGGCTATCACACCGCCTTGAATTTCGCCGTACCCGAGGTCCGCGATCTCAAACGCCGGACGATCGAGGAGATCTTCGCCAAGTACGACTTCGACGGCCTCGAGATTGACTTCCTCCGCGGCCCGCCGTTCTTCATGCCCGGCAAGGAAATCGAGAACGCGCATGTCCTGACGGACTTCCTCCGTGCGATCCGCCGCATGCTCGACGCCCGGGCGAAAGAGCGCAACCGGCGAATCGAACTGATGGCCAGGGTCGACGAAACTCTCGAAGCCTGTCGCCTCGACGGGTTCCAGGTGGGTACGTGGGCCAAGGACGGTTTGGTCGACGCCCTGATCATGGGCAGCGGGACGATCGAAGTCGATGTGGCGGCGTTCAAGAAACTGGTCGCCGGCACGCCCGTGCGAATCTACCCATGCCTCTATGGATGGCCAAGCACGTACAACCCCATACCGGCCGCGCTGGCCCGCGGCATCGCGCTGACCTACTGGCGCGATGATCCGGATGGCGTCTACGTGTTCAACTGGTTTCCCCACCAGCAGAACATGCGGTATCAGATCGAATTGCTCAAGGAGATCGGCGAGCCGAAGCGGTTGGCCGTAAGCAACGTGATGTACGCCGCCGAACGGGGCCGGCCGTCGAAGGAATACCCGCACAATTGGCTGCGGGCGAAGCTGCCGACAAAACTCGAGGCAGGGCAACTCCAGGAGATTCCCATCGAGATCGGTGGTAAGCCGACGGACAAGGCGAAGGTCGAGGTCCAGGTCGCCGTGACGGGCAGTTCGCCGTTGCAGATCACGCTGGACGGTCGGCCGATCGGGGGGGAACACAAGCCCGCAAACGGCCGTGTCGCGGTACGGATCGAGGCGACGCGCCTTACAGCCGGGCGCCATCGGATCGGCCTACGGCTCATCCAGGGCGAGGCCAACGTGACGGCCGTCGAGATCCACGTGGCACAGCAGGAGGGGGCCACTTCACACGGAACGGCCGAGTCCTTCGATCGATCGGCCTCGGATCGGGTCTGATCCGCAACGCCGTTACCGACGGTTCGACTCCGTCCGCGTTCCCGCGCATAATACGCACCATTCAAGCACGGAGACGCGGAGCATGCGGATGAACAGAGTGATCGGATCCGTCGGCACACTCGCTCTCATGCTATCGGCACTCACCGAGTGCGTGGCGGGTGAAGACGCGGAGAACCCAGTCGGCGCCCCGGTCATCTACGACGTCACATCGGCACCCAAAGCCACGCCGCGCCAATCGCTCGCGTTCAAGGTCTTCACCAAGGTCAATAAGAACCTCTTCTGGGATACGACCCCCATGGTTCAGTGCGCGGTGGAGAACCACGGCAACGCCGTCGCGGCCGGCGTTCGTTGTGACCTGCGTGTGGAGGATGGCTACTACCAACGCGATACGGGCTCTGCGCGAATCGAATTCCCCTCTGTCGCAAGAGCCAAGGGAGCCGTCGTGTCGTGTCGGCTTCGTGTGCCCTACGGTGTCTTCCACGTGCACTGGGTCTTTGCCGATGGCGAGGGCAAGCTGGCCGGCGGCACCATCGACGTCGCAAAGATGCTGCCGCCGTGCTATCGCGACGCGCCCGAATCAGTGCGGGCGTACGAACGCCGATGGGGCCTGTTCGGGGGCGTCTGGGGGTTCTATGCGCCCGAACTCGCCAGCGACATGGGAACGCGCTGGGTTCGATACGAGGACACGGTGTGGTCCGGATACGAGAAGGAACGGGGCAAATATCAGATGGCCGATTTGCCCAAGAGGCTCAAGCGATACACGGACGCCGGCGTCGAACCCATCATCCTGCAAACGCTCTATCAGCGTCCCGAGTTTCACAATCCGGACCGACCGGATTTTGCACCCGCCTACGGGCAGGTGATGAAGCAGACGGCGCTGGCTGCTCGCGATCTGGCCGGCGGCTTCGAACTCGGCAACGAAGACAACGGACCCACGAAAATGATCTACGCGGAGGTCGCGCGCCAGGCGGCCGCCGGCATTCGGTCGGTCCGGCCGCAGGCACTGATTGCGAACAGCGGGACCGCCTATGTCGATGTCGGCTGGCTGCGGATGCAGGCAGCTCGCGGCCTGTTCGATGTCCTGGACGTGTTGTGCACCCATCCCTATACGTCCGACAGCAGTCCTGAGGCATTTCGCGTCTTCGAGCAACTGGCGGGCGTGGACGACCTGATCGACGAACTCGGGGGCATGCGCATCCAGTGGACGACTGAGTTCGGTTGGCATCACGACTTCAACCAGCAGCGGCGGGCGGAGTGGATCCCGCGCCATCACATCATCGGTGCGGCCGCGGGAATCGACCGGCACGGTCTCTACACATGGGAACGGGACTTCGGTGTCTTCCAGGGCACGGCCCAGCCGGCGGCCGCATCCGTCCACGCGTTGATGAAGCGGATCGAGGGGCACCGGTTTGCGGGTCTGCTCAGCCGTACGAGTGACTTGTGGGCCGTTGTCTTCGAGCGGGCGGGGACGCCGCTGGCCGTCGCCTGGTCGCCGACGGGCAAGGCTGCCTGGTCCGTCGAGGTCGGTCCCGATGCCCGCGTCTTGGATCTGTTCGGCAATCCAATGAAGGTTCAATCTCAGTCGGGTCGCGTCACGGTCGAGCTGGGCGGCGCACCGATCTACGTGACAGGTGTTGCCCAAACGGCCCTGGCCGCCGCAGTCCGCAACCAGTGTGAACGAGAACGTCAGCGGTTGGCCAAGTGCCTCAAAGCGGCCGGATTCCCGTCAGGCAACAGGTGGGAACAACTCGTTGCAAACCCCCATACCACAGGTAATGACTTGCGCGGTGCCTTGCTCGACTGGGTCCCGCTCACCCGGCCCATTGCCAAAAAGGAACAAGCCGTCATTGCCCAGGCCCTGCGCTGGTACTGGGCCGCGGGGCGAATGGCCGACGTCGTTCCACTCAAGGTCCCCGTGCAGAACCTGGATCTGCAGCGACAGTGGATCAGGGAGATGTTGGCGGTGTCGATCAGCGACGACATGGACATCCCTTCGCTGCGCTATCTGGCGGAGCGATGCGACCGGTTGGCCGACGAACACCGTATCGCCCGCGAGCTGGGCTCACGGACTTACGCCGACCGCCTGGCGACGATGCAGGAGGTCTTCGCGAGCGTCTGCCAGGGGCTCGTTGTCGGTGGCGAACGGGTCCTTTTTTCCCTCTGGCCGTACCTCTATACGGTGACCGCCGACGGTACGCTGAAGGAGACGCTTCGGTTCGTTCCCGGCCAGGCGACGACGGCCAGAATCAGGATCAGCAGCTACAGCGGCAGCGATCACCGCACGAAGGCCTCGCTTCGCCTTCCGACCGGATGGCGGACGGAGCCGGCCTACCTCTCATTCGACGTCCGGGCGGGAAAGGCGGCGGAAGGGGAGATCAAGATCCATTGTCCGTCCGACGCGCCGGCGACAAAACCCGTCATTCTCTGTGTGCTTAATGCCGAGCGACTCCCCGAGCGCATGGTCCCGTTTGACGACGTTGTGATGGAGGCGCCGCTTCAGCTTACCATCGCCCCGGTGCAGGGGCTCCTCCCCCAGACGCCGATGCACGCGACCATCTCCAATTCGACAGCCTCTCCTCTCTCGGGGCTGCTGAGACTGATGCGCAACGACGATACACGGGCCCTGGCTCGGCTGCGATTCAGCGATCTCACCGCTTCCAAACCCATCTCGGCAGAACTGGGCTTGCGCTCAGTTCCGCCACGTCCATATCACGACTGGCCGCTGGTGGCCGAGTTCATACTGAGCGATGGTCGGCGCGTCGAACGGATGATGGACGTCGACTTCGCCTGTGCGGTCCGCGCGGCATCTCCGCCGACGATCGACGGCGACCTCGGCGAGTGGCGATATGCAACACCGCTGCGCCTGAACCGAGAGGAGTTCGGGAAGGGATCCTATGGCGGTCAATGGAGTCCGACGGACCTGTCGGCCACCACCTACATCATGTGGGACGAGCTGTGCCTCTACTTTGCCGCCGAGGTGACGGATCAGACATTCAATCAGAATCTTACCGGTACCAGTCAGTGGATGCAGGACAGTGTCCAATTCGCTCTGGCGCGCGACACGCAATCGCCGAGGACCGAGATCGGTTTGGCGCTGACCCCCAAGGGTGACGAGGTGGTTCGGTACACGACGCCCACGCCGGAGGTGCCGGGGGCGCGACTCAAGGTGCGGGTGCGACAAGGCGGTGCCACGTACGAGGCGGCGATTCCATGGAAGGCGTTTGCGGGACTGGAGACGCCCCGTGCCGGTTCGGCATTGCGATACGCCGTACTGGTCAACGACGACGATGCGATCCTCTCACGCCGTTTTCTCGAACGCTACGGCGGCATTGCCCATGACAAGAACATCGAAAACTTCGGCCACCTCACGCTTCTTCCTGATGATGGGTCGCAGGTCGAACCGGCCGAGCCCGACGTACCGGTCTTCGTCGAAGACTTCGAGGAATATGATGAGGACAAGGCGCCCGACGCATGGGAGCAAGTCGTTCACCTGCCTCCGATTCCGGATTCAAAGGTGGTCGCCGGCAAGGGGCGGAACGGGTCGAAGGCCCTCGTGCTCGTGAATGCCGACCGAGGCACGCCTCACGTCTACAAGCTTCTGATCCGACCGCTGGCGGACGTCAGGCCCAATGAGACCTACGAACTGCGCTGCTGGATGCGCGGCCGTTGCGTGGAGGCCTCGGCGGGGGTCATCGGTGTCTGCTCGGACAAGTACGGTAACGAGTCGTTCAGCTATCTGGACAACCGTCAGATCGCCGACGAATGGAAGGAATTCACCCTGCGATTCGACGGACCGACCGGCGGGCGGCTGAATCTGATCGTCCGGAACGCCTCGAAGACGGACGAAATGGTCATTGACGACATCCGCGTCCTGCGAGTGAAGGGATCCTGATGCCGGCACCGCGGTTATCTTGTCGCCCCTGAGGTCCTGCGGTGCTGCGAGCTGCCTGTCCTCAAGGCAACTTCGCCCCCACGTATATCAAGTCATGCCGATTGTAGTCAAAGGCGAAGTGCACGTAGCCTTCGTTCTCATTCACAAATCCATCGGGGTACTGGAGCTGACCCGGGAAGTCCGTCAGCACCCGCTGGTGGGGCCAGGTGCGCATATCATCGTCGGACGCCCACAGGGCCAACGGGTTCCGAACACCGGCTTTCGGATTGGGATTGTGGATCAAAACGATTCGGCCCGTCTTCAGGCGATGAAGACGAAACTTGCTCCCCGGGTTGGGGATGTCCGTCCGTCTCGTCGGGCTCCACGTTCGGCCCCCGTCAATTGAATCGCTCCGGAGCAGGCATCCCTGACCGTCCGCGCGGATCAACATGGCCAGCGCGCCGCTTCGCGTCTCAACGACGTTGTTTTCCGCCCAACCGGAAGTCGGCCCGATCTCGTTCGATCTGATCCACGTCTTGCCGCGGTCTTTGCTGATGAGGACACCGTTCCGGGCCCGCTGAATCGATCCGTCGCGCAATGGCGAGTCTCCCGCCCCGCATTCGATATCATAGGCTTGATACGGCAGAATCCATTCGTTCCAGGTAGTCACATACAGATTTCGAACAAAGGCTCTTTGCGGAAGGGATTCGAACGGAATCGGCTCGCTCCACGTCTTGCCGTTGTCCCGGCTGGTCAAGACGAAGTTCCGCCAATTCTCAAAGTACCCCCCGTGTGTCGTCACCATGATCCGGATCTCGTCGCCCTGAACAATGACCTCGCTCGGCAGGCAGGCGCGATCGGCATGGCGGAGCACTACCTCCGGTTTGCTCCAGCTTGTGCCGCGATCTGTGGATCGGCAGACCGCCACGTAGTTGGCCGTTCGGGGTTCGTTATCGCCGCCGGTCATGAAGAAGATGGCCCATGTACCGTCGGGCAGGGCCCGAAGGGCCTGATCGCACACGCAATGATCGGGCGGCGTGCCTTTGTAGACGTGTGTCCAACGATCGGATTGACTCCTCTCAGACCCGCGGGTTTCGACTTCCGCCAAGGCGTTGTCTCCCCGGTCACCGGCAACAAGGCCGAGTCCGGTGACGATCGTCGACCTGAGGAATGCTCGGCGGTTCATGACAGGCGCGCCCACCCATCCTGCCGATGGTTCATGCCGCAAGTCTGCCTGACGTGACATCACTCATCCTCGTGATGCATGGAGGCGTCAGGTCGGTCCGGCAGGGGGTGCCAGCCGTAAACCCTGCGCACCTCGACCTGCATCCGGCGGATCGTACGATCGATCCGTTCGAGCAATGCCTCCTTGCTCGCGGCCTGAACTTCCTCCGGTGTGATGGCCGGGGCGTACTTGATGACAACCTTGGCCGGTCTGGGCATCACGGCATGCCGTGGCCAGACGTCGTACGCCCCTTCAATCAGCATGGGTACGACCGAGACCTTCGCTTGCTTGGCCACCGCCGCCACGCCGGGCTGCATCGGCCCGATCCGGCCGTCGGGGCTACGGGTCCCTTCGGGAAACACCAGGACCATCTGACCCATCTTGAGCCGCCGCAAGGTCTCCTTGATGGCTCGCAGGTCGGCCGTGTTCCGGCGGACCGGGAAGGCATTCAGCGATCGGATCAACGGCGTCAGAAGAGGCACCAGGAACAGCGTCTCCCTGGCCATGTAGTTGCACTCGCGGTCAAAGGCCAGTGAAGCAAGAAAAGGGTCGAAAAAACTCTGATGGTTGGATACCAATAGAACGCCGCCTTCACGCGGGACATTCCGTGCGCCCAGCACCCGCCCTTGGAAGGCCACGGTAAAAAGACCCCGTGTGAAGCAACGCCAGCACCACCAGTATAACCGCATCCGGTCGCTCCGGCGCGCCGGCGGCATTTCGACTCGGATGGATTCCTGTTCTTCGGGCATGGGGCCTCAAGGTCGGCCGGGGGACTGCCGCCGGATCTGCTGCAATCGCTCGATTTCTTGGACCATCCGTTCCACAACCTGATCGACGGTCAGATGCGTCGTGTCCAATCGGATCGCTCCGCCCGGACCCGTGATCGGCGCCCATCGCGAGGCGTCTCCGTTATCACGTTGGCTCAGGTTGGCCAGCACCTCCTCATAGCTCACATCCTGTCCTTCACGCCGCATCTCCTCAAGTCGTCTTTTCGCACGCACGTCGGGGCGTGCGTCCAGGAGAAACTTAATGTCCGCATCGGGAAAGACGACGCTTCCCTGGTCTCTTCCCTCCGTGACCAACGACCCCAGGTCCCGGGCCATGCGACGTTGTTGGCGGATCAGCACGTCGCGGACGCCTTGAACGCGGGCAACCAATGCCGCCGTCTTGTTGACCTCCATCGTCCGCAGTTCTTCGGTGACGTCGTCGCCGTCGAGCCACACCCGAACGCCCTCGGGACCGCAGACCAGCTCAAGATGGCTTTCCTCGGCCAGTCGCTTCAGACGCTCCTCGTCGTGAAGGTCGGCACCCGCCCGTAGCGCCTGCAACGCCATCGCACGGTACATGGCCCCCGTGTCGAGATAGGCGGTCTTGAGCACCGCCGCCAGCCGACGCGCGATGGTGCTCTTGCCCGATCCGGCCGGTCCGTCGATGGTTACGATCATGGGTCTGACGCTCCGAGCGGGAATTATAGGCCACCTTACGCCCGAGGAAAACCGACTCGGTCCACCCGATACTCGCCGCGCACTCCACCACAAACCCATTTCTACCACAGCTTGCTTAAGATAGCACTTGCTCGCCCCCGTCGGTACGCCGGTGCCGCGCCGGTGGCTCGCTTCCGCCCGACTGCGCGCCAACCCCGATCCATTCGGACCGCCTCGTGCGAAAACGCGAAGACCTCCCCGATAGGGTCTGGGCCCTTGCTGTCGACTGAAACGGCTGCTATCATGCCCATTTCGTGACGGACGGATTTTAGCCTTGCCATGGGTGGCATCAACCGCTAAACATAAGGGCTTGCGTTCGGGCCGAGGAGGGCGCACCCTGCGGGAGCAGCGGCATACATGAAGTTCATACTTGTCGACCGTATCCTGGAGCTGGAGCCGCCGCGCCGCATCGTGACCTGCAAGGCGCTTACACTGGCCGAAGAGTACCTCGGCGACCACTTTCCGACGTTTCCGGTACTGCCGGGTGTCTTGATGGTGGAAGCCATGGTGCAATCGGCCGCGTGGCTGGTCCGGGCGAGTACCGATTTCGCGACGAGCATGGTCGAACTCCGCGAGGCCAGGAACGTCACGTACAAGAGCTTTGTGGCCCCGGGGCAGGTGTTGAAGTTGGAGGTCAATGCTCGCACGCTGGAACCGGAAAACAGCGAGTTCGATTGCCGTGGGACGTGCGACGATCGCGAAATGGTCAAGGCCAGGCTCCGGCTGCGGCATTTCAACTTGGCGGATGAGAACCCGGCGCTGGCCGAAATTGATCGGAGGCTGCAAGACCACGCGCGGAAGATATTCACAATAATCGGCGGAAGCGCCGTGCTGGAATCCGCCGCCGGCTGCAACGCATGCCGGTAGAATGAAGACTGTAAATGGGTGTGGGCATAACAGGAGGATGATCGCGATGGCGATGACCCGCCAGGAGATTTTCGAGCAGGTGAAAGAGACGTTGGTGGACGCCTTGGGCGTTGACGAAGATGAGGTGACCGAGGAGGCAACGCTCCAAAGCGACCTCGGCGCGGAAAGCATCGACTTCCTGGATATCGTCTTCCGCCTCGAGAAGACGTTTGACATCAAGATCCCGCGCGGTGAGCTGTTCCCCGACGAGATCCTCAACAACCCCGACTATGTCGAGAACGGCAAGTTCACGGCGGCGGGCTTGGCGAAGCTCAAGGCCTCCATGCCTCACGCCGACTTCACGCAGTTCGAGACCGATCCCGACGTGAACAAAATGCCGGAGTTGTTTACCGTTCGGACCATCGTCAACTACGTCGAGTCAAAACTCGCCGCCTGAGCCGGGTAAGGCACGTCCGGCCCGCGGGTGGGCTTGACGTCCTCCCGTCCGGGGGTAGGTGCCGACGGGGCTACCGTCGGGTGCGGTCACAGGCATGCGTTGGATTTGGATCGATAGGTTTGTTCGTTTTGAGTCCGGTCGTCGTGCGGTGGCCATCAAGAACCTTACGATGGCCGAGGAACACCTGCATGACCACTACCCGGGGTATCCGGTCATGCCGGCGAGCCTCATAATCGAAGGAATGGCGCAAACGGCCGGTATCCTGGTCGGAGAGGCACACCGGTTCGAGGAGAAGGTCATTCTGGCCAAGATCCGGCGGGCGGTCTTCAGGAGCCTGGCGGTGCCGGGCGACCGGTTGCGGTACGAGGCGGACATCGAATCGCAAGGCGGGGATGAACCGGTCCCCAAGGCGGGGTGTGCGACCGTCGGACGCGTGTTCCGAAACGAGGAGTCCGAACCGATGGCGGAAATCGACATCGTGTTTTCGCACATTGATCAAAACCTGTCCGGACTGAATTTCCCCAAAGAGAACTTCGTGTTCACGAGTGATTTCAAAACCCTCCTTGCGAGCTACCAACTGACACAGGCGTCCGACGGGTCAGCCAAGCGGGACGGATAGCGCATGAACAGACGACGGGTGGTGGTCACGGGATTGGGAGTAGTCTGCCCGGTGGGTGTGGGCATCCAAGAGACCTACCAGGCCCTGCTGGCGGGACGGAGCGGGGTGAATCGGATTCGGGCATTCGATCCCTCGGGCTTCGACTCGCAGGTGGGGGGCGAGGTATGTGAACTCAAAATGGGCGACTTCGTCCCCAAGGGCTATCGCAAGGCGACCAAGGTGATGGCCCGTGACATCGAGTTGGCCGTGGCGGCCGCCTATCAAGCGGCAAAGGACGCCAACCTGCGGACCAAGTGCTTCGTCGAGCGAGGCGAGGTCCCCGAAGGCGCCGCCGTCGATCCCACCCGATTCGGCGCGAACATCGGGGCGGGCCTGATCTGCGCCGATCTGAACGAGTTGGCGAGCGCCCTGGCTACCGCCGCCGACGAAACCAAGGAATTCAATATCCGCCTCTGGGGGCGAGAGGGAATGAACAACCTGACGCCCCTCTGGCTGTTGAAGTTTCTGCCCAATATGTTGGCGTGCCACGTGACCATCGTGCACGACGCCCAATGCGCCAGCAACACGATCACCTGCGGCGAGGCGAGCAGCCATCTGGCCATCGGTGAGGCATTCCGCACGATCTCGTCCGGCGCAGCCGATGTGTGCATCTGCGGTGGGGCGGAGAGCAAATTGAACCCGATGGGGCTCATGCGGCAGAGCCTCCTCAAGCGGCTCGCGACGAACGCCAACGACACGCCGGCGGCCGCCTGCCGACCCTTCGACATCAAACGAACCGGAACGGTCATCAGCGAAGGCGGCGGCCTGATCATCCTCGAGGAATACGAGCATGCGCAACGACGCGGCGCGCGAATCTACGGCGAGCTGATCGGGTTCGGCGCGGGCGCGAACATCAAGAGCTGGTCCAAACCCGACCCGGAAGGTCGGGCGGTTCGCGTGGCGATCGACAAGGCCCTTGCCGACGCGCACGTCACGCCCGATCAGGTCGACCTGATTGCGGCGTTCGGATCGGCCATCCCCGAGTATGACGTCAGCGAGGCCAAGGGCCTGCACGCGGCACTGGGCGCCCGGGCGGCCAAGGCGCCCGTGATGGCGATCAAAGGTGCGATCGGAAACAACGGGGCGGGCAGCGGCGCCATCGATTTCGCCGTGGCGGTGATGGCCTCCTATTCCGGCACGATCCCGGCCTCCAAGAATGCCGAACGGGTCGATCCCGAGTGCGGGTTGAACGTCATTGCCGGCGGGCCGAAGGAACTGAAACCCAACGTGGTATTGAGTACGGCCTATGCCCTGAGCGGCGGCCAGACCGCCGCATTGGTCTTCAAGCCGGCCGCGGCATAGGATCTTGGCGGGGTTTGCATGGGAGTGATGAACGTGTCGCGACGTGTCGTGGTGACCGGGCTCGGTTGGATCACGCCGCTGGGCGATGATATTGACAAGGTCTGGCAACGCCTGCTCAGAGGGGATAGCGGCATTGCCAAAACCACCCTTTTCGACGCCTCGACGTTTCCGACGACGTTTTCGGCCGAGGTCAAGGATTTTGACCTGGAGCGATACCTCGGCAGGGACGCCGCCGAACACGCCGACGCCAGTCGCAACGCTCGTTTTGCCCTGGCCGCCGCAAGGATCGCCTGGGACGACTCCGGACTCGAGAAAGATGCCCACCTCGATCGCTCGCACGTCGGCGTCTACCTCGGCGGCGGCGAGGGTCCCATGGACTTCGACAACTTCGTGGCCGCGGGCGTCAAGGGCGTCCAGGCCGCCGGCGGAAAATCGTTGGACACCGTCACATGGGCCCAAGTGGCCTATGAGCGTCTGACGTCGGTCAAGGAACTCGAACAAGATCCGAACATGGGAGCGGCCCACATCGCCTGCCTGTTTCAGGTCGAGGGACCCAACCTGAATACGCTCACCGCTTGCGCGGCCAGCACCCAGGCCATCGGTGAGGCCACCGGCATCATTCGCCGCGGTCACGCCGACGTCATGATCTCCGGCGGAACGCACAGCATGATCCACCCCTTTGGGGTAACGGGGTTCAATCGACTCACCGCCCTGTCGACACGCAACGACTCTCCCGAATCGGCCAGTCGACCCTTTGATCGAAGCCGCGACGGCTTCGTGCTCGGCGAAGGGGCGGGAATGCTCATCCTCGAGGAGCTCGAGCGGGCCAAAGCCCGAGGCGCCAAAATCTACGGCGAGATCGTCGGCTACGGGTCGACGGCGGACGCCTTCCGCATCACCGACATCCACGAAACCGGCAGGGGCGGCATCGCCGCCATGCGGCTGGCGCTCAAAGACGCCGGCCTGACACCGGCCGACATCGACTACATCAGCGCCCACGGCACCGGCACCGAGGAAAACGACAAAATCGAAACCCTGGCGATCCACGGCGTCTTCGGCGACCGGGCGCCCAAGGTGCCCATCAGCAGCGTCAAGAGCATGTTCGGCCACCTGATCGCGGCCGCCGGGGCCGTCGAACTGATCACCTGCCTGCTGGCGATTCGGGACCACAGGGTGCCGCCGACCATGAACTACAGCACGCCCGATCCCAACTGCGATCTGGACTACGTCCCGAACGTCGCGCGGGCCGTGCCGGTCAAGACGGCCCTGAGCAACTCCTTCGGATTCGGCGGCCAAAACGATACGCTGATCGTGCGAAAGCCGGCGTAAAAACCACCGTCTCGACAACGCTCGCTGCCGGGGCGACGCGCCCACACCCTCACGGTCAACGACTCATCGCAAAGCCGTCGCGACGCCGGAAAGGCCGGCGGGCCGCCGGCAATTCCCTCCGCCTTCACGCCTCCATGCCTTTGCGTCCGTCATTTCATCCGACTCATTTCTTGCCGGTCTTGAGAATCGCCGCTTCATCGAAGACCGCGTGATTGATGACCGTTCGCCCGTGAGACGTGAACACCACGTGGATCTTGCCGTCCCGCGTCTGGATGGCGTAGGGGTACGCGTAGTCGAACGGACCGACCGCGATGTTCCGCCGGTACGGGTACGTCTTGTCGTTGTCGGTCGAGATGGCGACGGTCAGCGGCGTCCGATCGTTCATGCTGTCGTTGTAAACCAGAAGGAGGTGACCGTTGCGAAGCTTGATGAAATCGACGGCGGCGTTCGGATTGGGGAACATCGAGTCTTTCCCTTCGCTCCACGTCCGCCCGCCGTCGTGTGATTCGGAACGAACGAGGTAGCCGTCGGTCCTCGGCGCATAGTCCCCGCCGCGACGGCAGTAACAGATCAGATGCTTCTCGTCGATCTGCACGACGGCCGGTTGGATGTTGCCCATTCGCGAACGAATCCGCGTGCTCTCCATCCACGTGTGCGTCTTGGGGTTGTAGCGGAGGAACAGGGAGGTGCTGTCCTTGCCCACCCTCTCGCGATCGTGCCCTGTCTCATGGTAGATCGGCAACAGGTAGTCCCCGTCGCTCAGGACGATGGGTTGTCCGCGGACCATGAGCCCCTCCTCGAAGCTGAGCATCAGCGGATCCGACCACGTGTGTGCCCCGTCCTTCGATAGCTTCGCCTTGATCCGAGAGTGGGACCACGTGTCGCCGTATCGAGTGAGGTAGAACAGCCAGACCCAGCCGTTCGGTGCCTGCCAGACAACCGGATTGCCGTCCGACAGGAACGGCGTATCGGCGATCACCTCCGGTTTCGACCATCGGTCCTGGCCCTTCTTCAACCTCGCGCCGTAGTCGGCCGTGTCGATGTCGTACTCGCCCGATCCGCCGTAAAAAGCCAGGTAGAGGTCGCCGTTCTCCAATTCGGTGATCGACGCCGGGTGCTTGTACCTGCACGGCGTCTCGGGGCCGAAGACCCGGTCGATCCGGATGTCGTCGGCGGCCGGCAGAACCATCGGAAGTCCCACCCATCCAAGCCACAAGGCAATTGCCATGACCGGTTGCCTCCCACGGTCCGCCGACGGCCCGGACCCCGGTGGGCACTATCGAACGAGACGGTATCCGTGTCAACACCCGGCGGCCTTCATCGGGGCCCCCGCCGGTGTACCCGATGCCGACGCCCCTCGTGCCGGGGCGAGCCTGTCGCTTAATGAAGACTCTCCCATTTCGCGTGCCGAGCGTATAATGCGCAGCCGAACAGGGCCGCTTTCCGGGTGGAGGCTTGCCCAAAACGTCTATTGGAAGCGGTCGGATAGGGAGGTGTGGGCAGATGGGTCGGAAACGTGTCGGCGTTGCCGTCCGCGCGCCGGTCGTCGTCGGCGTGCTCTGCGCCTGGGCGAGCGCGGCGGAGCAAGACGTGCCCTATGGCTTACCCAAGGCAGCCTGGCCGCAGGCCATGGGAAACCATCGCGCCGGCGTCCGGGTCGCCGAAAAAGCGGAGGCCGTCTGGGCCCATGTCCTCTGGCGCAGACACGATCCGACCCCCGAAGCCAAGGACGTCGTGGTCGTCGATGCGGCCACCGGCAAGGTGGTCAAGAACGTTGTCCGGGCGGCAATCAATCGCGAATTCGGCGACATCATCTTCCAACCTCCCACGGCTCCGGGTGAGTATTACATCTACTACATGCCGTACACCGAGTCGCCCCTGCAACACGCCTGGACCACCCAATACACGACGCCGCAATCCACGGCCGATCGGGGTTGGCTTGAGCGCAACGCCCTGTCGCCTCAAAAACTCACCGAGGGCAAGTGGCAATCCCTGCCCAAGGCCAAGGTTCTCGAATTCCAGGCTCGAAGCGAGTTCCATCGCTTTGAGCCGATGGAGGTGATTGCCACCGCGCAAGAGACCGAGGAACTGCTCGCCAGGCACAACGATGTCTCCTACCTCCTCTTCCCGGAGGATCGTCGGTATCCGATCCGCATGACCGACGATCTGCCCTCACGCTGGATTCGCAGCGGACCAACCCTCGAATTCCGAGACAAGGTCAAACGCGGCGAGTTCTATGTGTTCCAGATCGGCGTCTACGCCTGCAAAAAGGCCATTGAAGACGTGGCCGTCGGGTACTCCGACATCAAATCGCCCGAGGGGAAGGCGATTCCGGCCTCGGCATTCCGGTGCTTCAACATCAGCGGCACCGATTGGCTCGGCCGTCCGATCAAGAGATCCTTCGATGTGGCGGCGGGCAAGGTCCGGGCCCTATGGTTCGGCGTTCAGATACCCACGGACGCCGCATCGGGAGAGCACACGGCCACCGTGACGATTACGCCGAAAGCCGCGCCTCCGTCCGAAGTGAAGCTCTCACTCCACATCTCGAATGACGTGATCGAGGACTGCGGCGACGCCGACCTCTGGCGCCTCGCCCGTCTACGTTGGCTGGATTCCACCGTCGGTTTGGATGATGAACCCACGGCTCCCTATACGCCGCTCACAATCGATGCAAGGACCGTCTCGTGTCTGGGACGCACCGTCCGTTTCGGCGCGACAGGCCTGCCCGAAAGCATTCGGAGCCGTTTCACGAAAACCGGCCGCCTGGACGCGCCCCCTCAGCAACACGAGAACACGGGCCGGGAGATTCTCGCCGGGCCCATCCGCATGGCCGTTCAGACCGCCGAAGGTATCATCCAGTGGGTCGGCGGCGAGCCCGCGCTCGCTCAGAATGCCCCCGGGGCCGTCACGATCACGTCGAGCAGTCGGGGCGGGCCCCTGAGTCTGTCCTGCCGGACGAAAATGGAATCCGACGGCTACCTCAACTGTTCCGTGACGCTGAAGACGACGCAACCCGTCGATCTGGGCGATGTCCGACTGGAAATCCCCTATCGTTCGGATGCCGCGACCTACATGATGGGCCTCGGTCGCAAAGGCGGCTTGCGCCCCAAGGATTGGAATTGGACCTGGGACGCCGGGCGGGCAAACAACACCGTTTGGCTGGGCGCCCCCGATGCGGGCCTCTACTGCAAGCTCAAAGGACCTCAAGACACCTGGGACATCCACAACCTGACCGCCGGAATCCCGCCGTCATGGGGTAACGGGGGGAAGGGCGGTTGCACCATAAGCGAGGACGGGAAAGACACCGTCCTTCTCCGCGCCCATACGGGACCTCGTACCCTCAAGCCGAACGACGAACTCGAACTCCGTTTCGGCCTGCTGATCACGCCGGTCAAGCCGCTCGATCCGGACCACTGGAAGCAACGCTACTATCATGCCTACGCCCCGCCCGAGAAGGCCGTCCAGTCCGGTGCAAACATCATCAACGTCCACCACGGCAACGAGATCAACCCCCACATCAACTATCCCTTCGTGACGGCCGACAAACTGGCGGCGTACGTCCGCGACGCCCATGCCAAGGGCGTCAAGGTCAAGATCTACTACACCGTTCGCGAGCTGAGCAACTATGCCGCGGAGTTGTGGCCCCTTCGCAGCCTGGGTTACGAGGTCTTCACCGACGGTCCCGGCGGCGGCCATTCGTGGCTTCACGAGCACCTCGTCTCACACTACACCTCGGCGTGGCATCAGCCCCTCGCCGACGGAGAGGTGGACGCGGCCATTGCCACCACCGGTCTTTCCCGCTGGCACAACTATTACCTGGAAGGGCTGGGCTGGCTCCTTCGAAACGCCCAGATCGACGGCCTCTATCTGGACGGCATCGGCTACGATCGCGAAATCATGAAGCGGGTCCGAAAGATCATGGATCGAAACCGCCCCGGGTGCCTGATCGACTTCCATTCGGGAAATGAGTTTCCCTTCAACGACATGCGACTGAGCCCCGCCTGCAAGTACATGGAGCATTTCCCCTTCATCAACAGCCTTTGGTTCGGAGAGGGGTACGACTACAACGAAACGCCGGACTACTGGCTGGTGGAGGTCTCCGGCATCCCCTTCGGTCTCTTCGGCGAAATGCTCGAGGGGAACGGCAATCCCTGGCGGGGCATGATCTACGGCATGTCCGCTCGCTACTACAGCGGCGCCGATCCCAAGCATATCTGGAAGCTCTGGGATGAGTTCGGCATTCAGGATGCTACCATGTTCGGATACTGGACGGATTCCTGCCCCGTGAAAACCGATCACCCTGATGTCCTGTCGACGGCCTACTGCAAGAAAGGCAAGGTTCTGGTCTCACTGGCCAGTTGGGCCAAGACCCCCGTTCGCTGCAAGCTCAAGGTGGACTGGAAGGCAATCGGTCTGGACCCCGAGAAGGCCGGCCTCTACGCACCGTCCGTCCCCGCGTTCCAGTGGGCGACCCTCTTCAAGCCCTCTGAGGAAATCCCCGTTCAGCCCGCGCGTGGCTGGCTCCTGATTATCGACGAACAAAAACACGAGATCCCCGCGAGCGCCGATGCCTACTCGTCGCGAAACCTGCTCCTCGAAGACCGTTTCGACGGCGACCGCCTACGAGAGGGGTGGGGGATGCAACTCTCCGCACAACCGAACACCAGGCTCGGAATCCATCAAGGCCAATTACTCTTCGATACGACGGCCAACGGTGCTGCCTTCGTGGAACGTCCGCTGCCGGCCGGCGCCACACTGGTCGAGTGCCGGGTTTTCTCGGGAACTGACGACGGGGCTTCATGGGGACCCGGGCTCTGCGTGGTCTGGCCTCAAAAGAGCCTGCGAATCAACGTGCGATCCGACGGGCGCTTCGGCGTCGACGACGGGGCTACGCAGGTGTTCGGTGGGACGACAACGAAGAACGCCTGGTACTTTCTGCGCATTCGGTTGGAGGAAGACGCGGTGCTGGCCGAGGCCTCCGTGGACGGCCGCCTGTGGGAGACCATCCACAGCGCCCCGCGCGGAGAGTTCCCGGGCGATCCCGTGGTGATTCGCGTCGGAAAGATGAGCCCGGGCGGCAAATGCGAAGACTTCGCCACCGTCGGTCCGCCGGGCACATGCGCGCTCGACGATCTCCGCGTGTTCGGCAAGAAATGACTTGTGGGAGTGGGAGGGGGTGCCCGTGTCTGTTATAATGACCCTATAGACTAGTCGGGTATGGTGGTATCCTCTCCGATGGTCGGCGAATGCGGGTTGTCTCTTGGGGTAGTCCCCGTTGCAGAGAAGGGGGCTTCCAATGGCCGGTCGGTGTCGTGCCTTCACGCTGATCGAGTTGCTGGTCGTCGTGGCGATCATTGCCCTGCTAATCGCCATCCTCTTGCCGTCGTTGAGCCAGGCCCGCGCACAGAGTAGAACGACGCTGTGCGCCAGTCGCATGTCACAGCAGACGCGGTCGCTCCTGATGTACGCGGAGGACTTCGCCGAACGGCCTCCATTCATCGCGATGGGTATGGACAATCCTTCTCAGCACGTCGAAGAGTACAAACTGGAGGACTGGATTTCCAAGGATATGGATCAGATGTGGACTGCTCCGGAGGCCGACTGGCCGCCGGGCAAGTGTCCCCGCAGCGGCTCTCTCTTTCCCTACTCCCGATTTGAGAGTCTCTATCGCTGCCCGGAGTTCGAACGACTGCCGAACAAGACACAGAGCATATTCAACTACACGCGCAATTTGTTCGGAAGGTACGTCATCTTTCCCTGGGAACCCGGCGGCAACATGTACTACGGCGTCTTCGGCTTCGGCCACATCCTGAGGCCCGCCGAGGTCCACGCGCCCTCACAGATGTTCATGCTTGTGGACGAAAGCTGGCAGTTCCACGTGGCCGATGTGACCTACTACCAGACCCGGTACATGGACGGACCCCGATGCGCGGACCCGATCTACTTTCCCTTCACGGATGAATTCGGTCAGTACCACGGACCCGCGATACGAGGGGTGGGCGTTCAGCGCTCCGCCGAGGGGCTCCCGGTCCCTCCGGCGATCAAACGAGCCGGTATCAGCTACTATGACGGCCACGTCGGCTTTGAACGCGACAGGGTTCCAGGGCGAAACCTGAGCGAGGTCTTTACTTGGATCGGCGTGGCCATCGACTGGGCCCTCGACGTCATTTTCGCGCAGAGGGGCGTGATGCCTACGCCGGAACAAATTGCCGAAGCCCTCAGTCACGCGTTCGATTGATGGTAACCGTCCGGCCAAGCACATCTTCAACGGGATTGCGGATTGGGACACCATGCC
>CAZQTW010000040.1:0-60588 GCA_964596165.1 uncultured Planctomycetales bacterium
CCCCAGCACACTCGCCGGCCACGGGGAGGGCGGAGCGTTCGCATCCCGAAACAGCCGCCAGTAGTCCGGAGGGACAGACTGCGACAAGGCGTGAAAGCCCCCCACTTTCACCATGGCGATAACCAACAAAACGACCGAGCCGATCACCATAAGGACGACCTGAAACGCATCCGTGACGGCCACCCCCAGCAACCCTCCGCTAACCGTGAAACTCGTCGCCACCCCCCTCAACAGCAACAAGCACGCCCACAAGGGCCAATTCATCAGTTGGCTGAGCAGCAGCCCCCCCGCGTACAGCGTCCCCCCGAGCCACAGCACCACGGTCGTAAACAAGGCATACCACGCGACGAAGTCCCGGCACGTCCGGCTGAACCGCCTTTCCAGGAACTCCGGCATCGTGGAGATCCTTGTGTTCATGTAATGGGGAACGAACACCATCGCCAACAAAAGCAGAAACCACCAGGCGAGCCATTCAAAATTGGCCGCGACCATGCCCGACGAATACGCCACGGCGCACGCCGCCAGCATCATCGAGGGGTTGATGTTCGTCCCCATGATCGAAAAGCCGATGTAAGGCCATCGCAGACTCCTGCCCGCCAGAAACAAGTCCGACGACTGCTTTCTCCTGAAGCTGACCCAAAAGCCCAGCGCGAGCACGCCCACCAGATAGACCGCGATGACGACGAAGTCCAGCGTCTTCAGCGAACCGGCAATGCTCACAATGCCTCCTTTCGCTCAATGAGGAATCGCTGCTCGGCTACTTGACATAAATCGGATTGCCGATCACCCACGGCCATTGCTCGCCGGCAAGCGTGACGAACGCCTCACACCGGTACACTCCCGACTCCGCAAGAGAATACGTGCATCTGTCGGCGGACGCCTCGTGAATGACCTTGCCGTTTCTGATGATCCGAATGCCCGCCTCGGCCGGCAAAACGGCGCGCAACGTCAGACCTGATTGCCATGCGACCTGATCGCCCACCGTGCCCAAGGGTCTTCCGTCTCGCTCCACCCAGAACCCCATCGACGGCAAGGGCGCAATGATCTCGAAACCCAGGACCATCCGACCCGTCCGCAACGCGTGCCGCACGGTCTTCTCGGAGACCCCGTCGATCTGCATGAACGTCCCCACATGGCGCATGCTCCGCTCGTAGGGATCCAGCTTCATATCCGCAATCACGGTCGGCTCGGACACGTCGGTCTGCCGACCGAAAACGTTCCTCAGTATCTTGGCCGCAATCCCTTCCGCCTTGTAAACGCGCTTGGAATCGAAGTCGAACACCTCGACCGTCCCGTCGGGCATCGCCACGAGCTTGAACGCCACGTTCTGATGGCTGTCGTTCGCGGCCAAACCGGCGAACGGCGCTTCGAGCGTGAGTGCGTCGTACCTGGCCATGAAGGCCGCCGGATAGTCCACGTACGCCTCAAAAGCCGCATCAAGATGATCCTTGACGGAGGCCAAGTTCACCATCATCGCCATCAGGAGTTTCTTGGCGGGCTCATCCAAGACGTCGGAGTGCGTGTTGTAGATCTCCATACCGGCAAAACCCGCCCGATCGAAGCCAAGGCGCTCCTCGGGATGAGAGACGAACCGGAGATCCTCCTCGCCCTGTGTCCCCGGCCAGAATATCGCCCCTCCCTTTTCGACACCGGCCAAGAAGTAGACCCCGTCGATCCAGCCCTTCAGCCCTTCCCGGATCACGTCGACCTTATCGCTCGGGTGTTCGGTCATTCCGACCACGCGCGTCCCCGTCGCTTTGGCCGCCGCAACAATCTCCGTCACCGTGCCGCGACTGTCGTGCGACAACCGGCTGTGCATGTGAAAGGTCCCTCGAACGAAGGGATAGGGCACGTCCACGCGCTGGACCTTCTTGGCCAGCGCTTCACGGTCCCGGTCAAACCGCTCAAGCTGCGCCTTCGACAGGCGGCTGAAGATCGAGAGCCTGGCCGGACGGCTCGTCGGCTCGGTCGCAAGAGCCGGACGGCTCTCGGCTCCGACCGCCGAAACCAACCTCGTGCTCAGAAGAAACGCGGCAATGCCAAGGCACAGCGATTTCATGCAAGGTTCCTCCGCGGACCGCCCTGCGGTTTTCAACCGTCTTGTCTGGAACGTCCGCCGACACCCGCTCGCCGATCGTGCATTGTAACCGTAAGGCCGCGTGTCACGCGACCCGCCCGAGGTCGGAATCGCGCCCGCGCCATGTGACCGGAACTAGACGAGATAGGGAAAGGAGACGGCCGTTGTGAAGCGCGTCTTCAAATCGAGCGACTCGATCCTCCCGCGCGGCACGAAGAAGAACTCCGTGGCGGTCCGGAGAGCCTGGATCGGATCGGCCCCGACCCGCAAAGGGCCATACTCTCTCAGAGCTTGGTCGTGGGTCAAATACAGGAACCCGTAGCCCAACTCTTCCATCAGCGCCGTTACTTCCGACGTACGGTACCCGAAGCGAGGCAGGCTGAACCCGCTCACCAGTTCGCACTGGACAATGGGTTTGAATCGCCGAAGGGTCTCGAGGCCGCCCCGAATTGCCGGCAACTCCGCGCCCTCGATGTCGATCTTGATGTAGTCAACACGCTCGACGTTCTGTTGGGCGGCATAGTCATCGATCGTGATGCAGGGGATCGAATAGCCGCCGGACGCGTCCTCCGGCCGCACATACGCCACGCCGAAATCCGCCGGCGACCCCACGGCCACAACAGGACCCGGCCGATCCCCCACGGCGCTACGAACCAGGTGAACATTTGACAGGGAATTCTCGTCGCGATTCAGCACGAACACCTCACAGGACCGCTCGGCCGGTTCAAAGGCATGAACGCGTGAATGCGGTTTGGCCTTCGCGACCGTCAGGGCGTAATACCCGTAGCTGGCCCCGATGTCGAAGAATACGCCCTCTTCGGGAAAGTTGTTGACGATGAATTCGACCTGCACTCGGTCGTTGGTCCCGTTCATCTCCATATGCCGTAGGCCCAACCCCGGCACATAGGCAAACCAGACACCGTCGGCGCTCTTGACGAACAGGTGATTCTGCTTCAAGAGGATCTCCCGCCGCGACAGGCCGTATCGCTCGTGCAGTCGGAGCGTCTCCTCCACCCACCGACCGAACCGCTGCCGTTCTCGCCTCATCTCCCGCTTTTCGAGGAAACGGTGTCCCAAGGTCGACCGCGCCTTCCGCAACGCGCGATCGACCGGCGAGCGCAACACCCCGCGTACCGGCCTACCCGATTCACCCATAACTGACAGCCCCTTGCCTGCTCAAAGCACACTCCCGACCATCAGGATATCGACTTGCGGATAGGGCAGCAGGGAAAAAAGGCACGGAACGGGAGGCATGACAAAACAAGACCCCCACGCGGGAACACATCGCGGCGGCTTACCCGAAACCGACGCTCGCCCGTCGCTCCGACAGGAGTCCCCCATCTACCGAATCGTGCCGGCGCGTTGATCGGCCTGCTCCGAGGAAGATTCATGGCTTCGCACGTACTGACCGTAGAACGTGCTGATGCTCACGTAGAGATAACCGCTGGCGAAAAGAATGATGAAGGGAACGCCGGCGAGCGCCACCGACTGTCTCAGCGCAAGAATCACGCAGATCAAGAGGTAGATGCCGATGGCCAGCTCCACATATGGCTGAAGCTTGATCCTGTAACGGAACGTTTTCGCTCGGCCGCGCCACCGATGATCGTCCGCCGTCGTCATGCCGTACTTCGGCGTTCGGACAAACTCGCCCGGTTTGCCGAAGAACCCCTCCAACGCCGCTCGCGCGTTGTTCAACGAAATGCCGATCCCCACACTCATGAGAAACGGCAGGTACTTCAACTTGTCGGCCCACGTGTGAAAGATCTCTCGCTGGCTGCACAGGTAGAAGGCGCTGGGCGAGCATGTGGCGATGACGAAAAGGGAAATGCTGAACAAGATGTTGTTCACGACCTGGTTGTCTTCAAACAAGCTGAGCCGCATGTGCATCGCCGGATACAGCATCAGCGTCAACGCCACGATGTAAAGATAAACCGTGCAACTGGTCAGATGGAAGAAGGCCTCCATCTTGATCTTGTAAGGCAAACGCGAGCCCAGTATCCGAGGCAGCAGCTTCTTGCACGTTTGCGCCCCCCCCTTGGCCCATCGGTGCTGTTGCGCCTTGAACGACTGCATCTCCGGAGGCAGTTCGGCCGGACTGACCAGATCGGGAAGGAACAGAAACTTCCACCCCTTCATCTGGGCCCTGTAACTCAGATCAAGATCCTCCGTCAACGTATCGTGTTGCCAGCCGCCGGCCTCCTCGATGCATGCCCTGCGCCACATGCCCGCCGTGCCGTTGAAACTCATAAACCGACCCGAACGGTTCCTCGCGGCGTGCTCGATGACGAAATGACCGTCCAGCAGAATGGCCTGTGTTTGCGTCAACAGCGAATGGTTGCGATTGATGTGATCCCAGCGGGCCTGCACCATGCCAACCTTGGGGTCCGTGAAGTAATGAATTGTCTTCTGCAGGATGTCCCTCGGCGGTATGAAATCGGCATCGAAAATGCAGACGAATTCGCCGGTTGCGGTCTTCATCCCGTTGGCCAAGGCTCCGGCCTTGTACCCGGAACGATCCTCGCGGTGGATGTACGTCACGTTGTGCCCCTGAGCGCGCATCCGTTCGACCGTTCGCCGGGCGATTTCTCGTGTCTCATCCGTCGAGTCGTCGAGGACCTGAATCTCCAGTCGATCCGGGGGGTAATCGATCTGACACGTCGTCTCAATGATCCGCTCCGCTACGTACAGTTCGTTGTACATCGGAAGCTGAACCGTGACGCGCGGAAGCTTAAGGAAGCACGCGTTCAGCTTGGGCGTGTTCTTCCGATGCTTATAGTACAGGTGGACCAGTTGGTAACGGTGGAGCGCGTAGATGCACACCAACCCCAGAACGGTCATGTAGACGACCAGAAAGGCCTTGTGGAAAAGCCCCGCCGCAAGTAGGCCAGTCTCGGTCCCACCAACCATAACCTCACCCGGTGAAAGAAGATACTCTTCGACCCTTGGTCGAACTGCCCGCGCCTGTTGTTCCTATTGTAGCGTGGGGTCGCCCCAATGCAAGTCGATTCGGAGCCCGTCGGTCTGATGCACGCAACCGACCGGCGATTAGCTACTTGAGTGCCTCGATGATCCTCGTCTGGATGGCCTCGGCCTCGCCCTCCGCGTAGGACCGTGCGGGCCAGCGGTACCCCAAACCGTCACCGGCGCGTCGCGGGATAATATGGAAATGCACGTGAGGAACGAGTTGGCCGCTAACCTCGCCGTTGCTCTGAAGAAGGTTGCAGCCATCGGCGCCGGAAGCCCTGACAACCGCCCGGGCCAGTCGGGGCAAACTCCCCGCCACCACGGCCGCCGTCGAATCATCCAGATCCCACAGGTACGTCGCATGTCGCTTGGGTATGACCAGAAGATGCCCAGGGGCAAGCGGTCCGATGTCCAGGAACGCAAGGCAGTGCTCGTTCTCGAATACCCGCTTGGAGGGAATGCTCCCGGCAATGATCCGGCAAAACACGCATGAGGAATCGCTGTCGGACATGGCTCGAACCTCACGGGGGCGCGGACAACCGATCGAACTCGGCCGCGCCAAACCGCCGCGGGGGTGGGGAAAGCCGGAGCGCGGTCCCCCGCCAAACCGACCCACCCCTAGCCCTGGTCGGGCCGATCCTCGTCGGCTGCGGCATCCCCGGATGCCGCCGTTTCCGCTTTCTTGGCCGCTTTGGCCGTCGCCGCCGCGCGTCGTTTGCGGGGACTGCCTCGCTCGATCATCTCGAAACGAGCCTTTACCCTGCGCCGTCTTGCCGTTGGTTCCGGACGCGTTACGGAGCCCGGGTTGGCCTCCTTACCGACTAGTTGGAGAACCGCCAACGGACTTGCATCCCCCGCTCGCGAATCGGGAAGCTTGATGATGCGGGTATAGCCGCCCGCTCGATCCATGTAGTCGGCCGCCACGGTGCCGATCAGACGCCTGACGACGGACTCGGCGGTAAACGGCGTTCCCGTGCGGGCTTCTCCCGTCCGGTGCCGTCGCCCGCTGCGAGCCCGAAGGACTCTGGCCCGAGCGGCATCGGACATCTCCTCGTACGCCTCGAGATGGTCCGCCGGAATGATGGCCCGATCCGTCAAAACCTGAATGATCCGACGCCGAGCGCCCAGATCACCGTCGCGGGCCTTCTTGGCCATCGTAATCAACCGCTCAACGAACGGCTGGGCTTCCTTGGCCTTGTACAGCGTGGTGCGAACTTGCCCGTGCTCAAACACGCTTTGCGCCAGGTTGCGCAGCGTCGCGATGCGATGCGCCGACGTCCTGCCAAGCTTTCTACCTGCCATACGATGTCGCATGGTATTCGTCCCACCTTTACCGCGCTCGGGCTACTTCGCTTCGGCGGCAGCACCTTCACCGGCCGCGCCCTCGGCACGTTCGGCCGCTTGGGCAACCGGCACCGCGATCTTCATCCCCAACGATAGACCCAAATCCGACAGTTTCCGCTTGACCTCTCGAAGACTGGTCTTGCCGAAGCTGCGCACCCGCAACAGATCCGCGTCCGTCATCTGAACAAGCTGACCCACCGAGGCAATTCTGACCGAGTCAAGGCAATTGGCCGCCCGGACGGACAAATCCAATTCGGAAATCGGCATCGCCAGCTTCGCTTGAAGCTCCGCATCGATGCCCTCGCCGCCGGCCTCACCCGCGCCTTCGGCCACCAACTCATCGCCGACGTCGAAGTACTGAACGAATGGGTTGAGGTGCTTGCGAAGGATCTTGGCCGCTTCCACCAAGGCCATCTCGGGCGTGATCGTCCCTTTCGTCCAAATCTCCATAATCAGACGGTCGTAGTTGACGCGCTGCCCAACCCGCGTGTCCTCGGTGCGATAGCGCACCCGGGTGACCGGCGAAAAGACCGAATCCACCGGAATGACGCCGATTTCCGACTCCGCATCGGCGTTCTCCTCGGCCGTCACATAGCCGCGGCCCGTCTTAACCGTCATCTCCACGTTGAACTCGATCTTGTCCGTCAACGTGGCCAGAAGCTGATCGCCGTTGATGATGCGGACGGCCGAATCAACCTCGATATCCGAAGCCCGAACCTCGCCGGGCCCCTGTTTGCGGATGAACATCGTCCTCGGTCCTTCGCCGCTGAGTTGAATGACGAGCGACTTGATGTTCAGGATGATGTCCGTGACATCCTCCAAGACGCCGTTGATGCTGCTGAACTCGTGCTGGGCGCCCTTGATCTTCACGCGCGTAACCGCCGCACCTTCCAAACTGCTCAGCAGAATCCGCCGAAGGCTGTTGCCAACCGTCGTGCCAAACCCCCGTTCGAACGGCTCGATCATGAAGAGCCCGTAGGTGGGGGTACTGACGTCCTGATCCAACTGGACCTTCGTTGGCAACTCCAAATCGCGCCACCTGATGCGCATCGGGTTGGCCTCCCTTTTACGAATGCTCCGTTGCCCCGGGATGTCCGTTTCCAGGGGCAACTCTTAACGACTGCACATTTCGACGATCAACTGTTCTTCCACGGGGATCTGAACATCATCGCGCGTCGGCAGCGCCACGACAACTACCTCCAACCGCTCGGGCGTGACCTGCAACCAGGGCTGAACCGTTCGCCCGCCCTCCGCCTCGAGGTGCAGGCGCACCAGCTTCTGGCTGCGTTCGCTCCCCTTGACGCTGATCTTATCGCCTTGCTTCACTTGGTACCCGGGCCGGTTGATCCGACGACCGTTGACGCAGATGTGACCGTGACCGATCAACTGACGGGCCGTTCGGCGCGATGCGGCAAACCCCGCCTTGTACAAGACGTTGTCCAGCCGCCGTTCCAGAAGACACAACAGCGCAATGCCGGTGTTCTGACGAAGGCGCTCGGCTTTGCGGAAGTATAGGGCAAACTGCCGTTCGAACACGCCGTAGTAGCGCTTGACCTTCTGCTTCTCGCGCAACCGGACGCCGTACGGCGTCGCCTTTCCACGCCGCCACGAATGCATGCCGGGCGGGTTGCTGCGATTCTGACGTTCCATCGCGCACTTGGCCGTCTCGCAACGGACGCCCTTCAGCATCAGTTTCACGCCTTCGCGGCGGCAGAGTCGACAAACCGGTCCGATGTGTCTTGACATATCCGTTACACCCGACGTCGTTTCGAGGGACGACACCCGTTGTGCGGCAGCGGCGTCACGTCCTCAATGCTCAGGATCTTCAGGCCCGCCGTCTGAAGGGCCGTGATGGCCGACTCGCGCCCGGAGCCCGGCCCCTTCACCTTGACTTCCAGTTCGGTGACACCGAATCGCTTGGCCTCGTTCGCAACAAACAGCGCCGCACGCTGAGCCGCGAAAGGCGTGCTCTTCCGAGTTCCCGTGAATTTCCGCTCGCCCCCACCCACCGGCACCGAACCCGCCGACGCCCAACACAGCACCTCTCCCCCCGGTTCCGCAATGCTGATGATCGTGTTGTTGAAGGTCGCCTTGATGTGCGCGACCGCCTTGGCCACGTTCCGGCGCACCTTGCGCTTTGACCCTTTAGCCACGGTGCATCTCCTTCACGCCCTTCTTTCCGGCAACCGTCTTGCGCGGCCCCTTGCGGGTTCGGGCATTCGACCGCGTTCGCTGACCGCGAACCGGCAGTCCCCGACGATGTCGCAGTCCTCGGTAGCACCCGATGTCGCGCAGCCGCGCAATACTCTGCTGCACCTGACGCCGGAGCTGACCCTCCACCACGTAACCCCGGTCAATCGCCGAGGCAATCCGGCTGATTTCGTCTTCCGACAGCTTGCCCGCCCGAACCGACTCGTCGATTCCCGTCTCCTTCAGAATCCGTCGGCTCAGCGTCGGACCGATGCCGTAAATGTACTGAAGCGCGATCACGATGCGCCGGTCATTCGGTATGTCCACACCCGCGATACGAGGCATTTCACACTCCCTCAGGCGAACAACGGCGATCCGACCCGTTCACTCCTGATTCAACCCTGACGCTGCTTGTGACGAGGATCGCTGCAGATCACCCGAACCACACCACGCCGCTTGACCACCTTGCAGTTCTCGCAGATCCGCTTGACGCTGCTTCGAACCTTCATGACCACCACCCCTTCCGGACGCCTCAAGCCCTCAGCGGCCGTCCGTCAATACGTCGACACCGTCGTCGGTGACCGCGAGGGTGTGCTCAAAGTGAGCGGCCCACTTCCCGTCCTGGGTCACCACCACCCATCCCAGGCCGCCCGGTGCGTACTTCACTTTCGCCGTCCCCATGTTCACCATCGGCTCGACGGCCAATACCAACCCCGGCTGCAGCCGAATCTCGTTCTGTCTCCCATGCCGCTCCACGAAATTGGGGACCTTGGGGTCCTCGTGCATTTCACGCCCGATCCCATGTCCCACGAAATCGCGAACGACGCTGAACCCGGCGCCCTCCACGTGCGCCTGCATCTGCCGGGCCACCTCGCTCCACCGCCGGCCCGGCCGCGTCTCCTCCACGGCAATCCCGAGCGCACGCTCCGTCACATCCAACAACCGCCGCACCTGAGGCGTCACCTGCCCCACCGGAATCGTCGTCGCGGCGTCGCCACAGTACCCGCTCAACCGAACACCGACGTCGATACTGATAATGTCCCCTTCCTTCAACCGACGCCCGCTCGGAATCCCGTGCACGACCTCCTCGTTCACGCTCGTGCAGATCGCCTTCGGATACGGCACCTTGGCCTGCGCCGTCGTCTGCCCCTTGAATAAGGCCTCCGCACCCGCCTGGCGGATCATCTGGTCCGCCAGTGCGTCAAGCTCCTCCGTCGTCGTCCCCACCCGAACGGCCGAGCGGATGGCCGCCAAGATCTCGTGGACCAGCCGACCCGCAGCACGCATCAATTCGATCTCGCGCCGGCTTTTCCTGATAATGGCCATCCAACGTCGCCAAGCCCGATCGGCGGGCCCTATACCCTCATTTCACGCCGCGACACAGCGCGTCGACCGCCGCGCACACCTCGTCGACCGACTTCGAACCGTCAACCTGCCTCAGCGTCCCCTTCTGACGATAGTACGCAATGAGAGGCTCCGTTTGATCGTGATACGTCTTCAACCGCTGACGAACCACCGCCTCCTTGTCGTCGTCGCGAACGACCAACGCGCCGCAACCGGAATCACACTGGCCCTCGCGCTTGGGCGGCTGAAACCGAACGTGGTACACGGCGCCGCACTTCGGACAGCTCCGGCGGCCGGTCAAACGACCCGCCACCTCGTCGTCCGCAACGGCAAGATCAATCACCAAGTCGATCTTCTTGCCCATCTCGCCCAGCTTCTTGTCCAGCGCCTCGGCCTGCGGACGCGTTCTGGGGAACCCATCCAGCAGAACCCCCTGGACGGCATCCGGCCGACCGATATGGTCCGCCATCATCGCCACCACGAGTTCGTCGGGGACCAGCCCCCCACTATCCATGTACGCCTGGGCCTTCTTGCCCAATTCGGTCCCGGCCTTACGCTCCGCGCGAAGGATATCACCGCTGCTCAGATGCTTCAGGCCAAAGGCAGCCGCGGTCCGCTTGGCCTGTGTCCCCTTTCCCGCGCCCGGCGGACCCAACAAGATCAGGATCATGCATAGGCTCCCTTGATTCGGCCTCCGCCCTCGCCCCCGAGGAAACCACTGTAGTTGCGCATGATCAGGTTCGCTTCGATCCGCTGCACCAGATCCAAGGCCACGCTGACCACGATCAGCAGACCGGTTCCTCCCAGAAAGGCGGACACCCGGAACGGGATGTCCAACCAGATGGCCACCACCGACGGAATCACCGCGATGACGCTCAGAAACGCCGCTCCGACGTACGTGATGCGCTCCATCACACGCTCAAGATAGTCCGCTGTTCGTTTGCCCGGTCGCAATCCGGGAATGAAGCTGCCATAGTCGCGAAGGTGCTCGGCCATTTCCTTCGGCTGGAACTGGACCGTCGTCCAAAAGTAGGCGAAAAAGTAGATCAGACCGATGTAGCTCACTTCATACAGGAAGGATCCGGGGCGCATCCAATCCGACATCGCACGCCACCCGCCCCAGTGGAACGCCGACTCCAGCCATTGGAAGATGATCCCCGGGAAGATCAGCAGCGAACTGGCGAAGATGATGGGCATCACACCGCCGTGGTTGACTCGCAGGGGCAGATACTGCCGCTGGCCGCCGTAGACGCGACGACCCCGTGTCTGCTTTGCCTGCTGGATGGGAATTCGACGCTGACCCTGCGTAATCAGAATCGAACCCGCAACCACGGCCACGAATGCCACGATGATGAACAGGATCTTGGTCGGATCCATCGCGCTGCGGCTGCCCATGCCCCGCATGCTCTCGGCGCTCTGGGCGACCATGATGATCGCCTGAGGCATGCGCGCGATAATGCCCGCCATGATGATGAGGCTGACACCGTTGCCGATGCCGTACTCGTCAATCTGTTCGCCCAGCCACATGAGGAAGATCGTTCCCGTCGTCAGCCCCACGATGACCATCATCCGGACGGTCCACCAGCCCGCGTAGTCGGCCATGAGCAACCCGCGGCTGTTCATGTAGTTCAGCCAGAAAAAGGCTTGAATGAGGCACAGCCCCACGGTCGCGTAGCGCGTGTATTCCTGGATCTTTTTCTGACCGGTTTGCCCTTCCTTGCGGAGCCGTTCGAGCGCAGGAACCACCGTAACCAGAAGCTGAAAGATAATCGAGGCCGAAATATAGGGCATGATCCCCAGGCCGAAAATCGTGCTCTGCTGGAGATCCCCGCCGGTGAACAACGCGAAGTACTCCGCGACCTGACCCGCTCCGCCGCCTTGGAAGTGCTTGCTCAACAGCTCCTGGTTCACGCCCGGTAACGGCACGAAGAAGCCGATGCGGTAGATCGCCAACAGCCCCATCGTGAACAGAAGCTTGTTCCGCAGCTCCGGCACTTTGAAAATGTTCAGGAAGGCACGAAACATAGCACTCAGCTTACCTGTTTGGCCTGGCCGCCCGCCTGCGCGATCTTTTCGGCGGCCGACTTGCTGAACCTGTTCGCCTCAACAATCAGTCTCTTCGTGATCGACCCGCCGCCCAGAATCTTGACCGGCTTGGAATCCCGGTTGGGTCGCACCAGACCCGCCTCGATCAGCCTCTGGCGATTGACCGTCGCGCCCGACTCAAAACAAGCCTCCAGGTCGCTCAGGTTGACCACCTCGCACTCGGTCCGGAAATTCGCGTTGTTGAACCCCCGCTTGGGGAGCCGGCGGAACAACGGCATCTGCCCGCCTTCGGTCAGCAACCGAACGCCTCCGCCCGCCCGCGCATTGCAGCCCTTATGACCTCGCCCGGACGTCTTGCCGTGCCCACTGGCCTCGCCGCGCCCCACCCGCTTACGCCGCTTGTGCGAACCGGCAAGCTTCGTTATCTCAGTCAGATTCACGGGACCACTTCCTCAACGACGGCACCCTACCACGACGGCCCGCCACCGTCACGCCTCGCCACCCCCGTGGCGTCAGGACATCGTCAACGTGACGCCTCGGAGCTGTTCAATGACGTCCTTGTCGCGGAGCTTCAGCAAGCCGTTCATCGCCGCCTTAACAAGATTCTTCGGACTCGTACTACCGTGACACTTGGTCAACACATCGCGGACGCCCGCCAACTCAAGCACCGGCCGAACGCTCGCGCCCGCGATAACGCCCGTCCCTTCACTCGCCGGAATCAAAACCACGGAACTGGCGCCATACCGTCCGATCACGCGATGAGGAATCGTGCTGCCCTTCAGCGCCACCCGCGTCATCGCGCGTCGGGCGATCTTAATCGCCTTCTCAACCGCCGGCGGAACCTCGTTGGCCTTGCCGTACCCAATGCCGACGCTGCCGTTCCGGTCGCCGACCACCACGAGCGCTGCGAAGCTGAACCGACGACCGCCCTTGACTACCGTGGCACACCGGTAGACCTTGACGACCTCTTCATCAAATTGCTTCTCTTCCTGCACCTGCGGGCTGTAGTCGCGAGCCATGACGACCTCGGTTAGTTGTCTTCGGATTTCCGACGGTTCCCTCACCGCCTAGAACGCCAATCCACCCTTTCGAGCCGAATCGGCCAGCGCCTTGATCCGACCGTGAAACTTGTATCCGTTTCGATCAAACGCCACTCGGGAGATGCCTTTGGCCTTGGCCAACTCGGCCAGACGGGTCCCCACCTTCTCGGCGGCCGCCTTGTTCCCGCCGTACTTCACGTCTCCCTTCAGAGCCTTGTCCGCCGTGCTCGCGGACACCAGCGTTCGGCCGACGGTGTCGTCGATGATCTGCGCATACACATGCTTCAGGCTGCGGAAAACGGTCAAACGCGGCCTCTCCGCGGTACCGTAAACGCCTTTTCGCACCCGCATCTTCCGCCGCCGGCGCTGCACATCCTTCTTCTTGTTGGGATCCATGACCTCATCCCCGCGATGACGTTCCGCGGACGTCACGCCGCCTTCATGCTATCTTGCACCGCCCACAAAGGCCTTGCCCGGCAACCGACGAACGTGTTCGCCGGCAAAGCGTATGCCTTTGCCCTTGTAGGGTTCCGGCGGACGAATCCGACGAATATCGGCCGCGAAGCGATGGACCGACTGCTTGTCCGCCCCCCGAATCGTCAGCTTCGCCGGAACGTCGTTGCCGCGGGCCGCAGCGACCTCGACCTTGACCTCAATCCCCTTGGGAATATCCAGCTCGAACTGCGCCGGACGACCGACGCCCCGCCCCAGAAAACCGCAGTTGAGCAGGAGCTTCGTCCCCTGAACGTTGCAACTATAGCCGGCGCCGTAAATCTCCAGCTTGCGCTCGTAGCCTTGGGTCACGCCAATGACCATGTTGTTGATCAACGCCCGAGTCAAACCGTGCAACGCCCGGTTCTCACGACTGTCGCTGGGCCGGCTCACCCGGACTTGTCGGGGGGACTCGTCCACTTCCACCTTCATGGCCGGGTGGTGCTTCAAGCTCAACGACTTGTCGCCCTTGCTGACGG
The DNA here is from genome assembly GCA_964596165.1 of uncultured Planctomycetales bacterium. Classification (GTDB taxonomy): domain Bacteria; phylum Planctomycetota; class Phycisphaerae; order UBA1845; family JAFGLZ01; genus CAYUQT01. The sequence continues at coordinate 13,977 of CAZQTW010000040.1, forward strand.
TCACGACACCGTTGCCGATGACGACCTTCACCCCGTCGGGCAACCGGATCGGTTGTTTGCCTACCCGCGACATTACTTCAATCCTCGGTTAACACACCGTACAGAGCAACTCACCACCGATGTTCTTCTCGCGGCACTCCCGGTCGCTCAGAACGCCCGCGCTGGTCGACACCACGGCAATCCCCAAACCGTCCATCACGCGAGGCAGTTCCTTCGCCCCGCTATACCGCTTGCAGCCCGGTTTGCTCTGGCGGTCAATCTGATTGATGATCTGCTCCCCTCGGGGACCATACTTCAACGTCAATCGCAGGATGCCCTGTCGATTGTCCTCGATCACGTCGTAATCGAGAATGTACCCTTCCGCCTTCAGCACCCGAGCAATGCCGACCTTCAACTTCGAACTCGGAACCTTGACTTCGCGTCGCTTGATCCGCACGGCGTTGCGGATACGGGTCAGCATGTCGGCAATCGGATCACTCCACATCGTTTGCTCCGGTCTGCTATTCGCTCAACGCCGGTCGATACCACCTACGTCACCAACTCGCCTTCCGGACCCCCGGAATCTTCCCCTCATTGGCCAGTCTCCTGAAACAGATCCGGCAGAGGCGGAACTTGCGATAGACAGCCCGCTGTCGACCGCACAACTCGCAGCGTCGGTATGCCCGAACCTTGAATTTCGGCTTCTTCTTGCATTTCGCGATCAGGGCCGTGCGTGCCATCGAACACCCTCTGCTCCCGGCGACGTCAACCGACGACGCCTCAAGCGGCTTTCCTTACGTGCGGAATGGGACTCCCATCAGCGTCAACAAACGGCGACTCTCCGCGTCGTTCCGCGCCGTCGTCACAATCGTGATGTTCATCCCCTGCTGATTCTCCACCTTGTTCGGATCCACCTCGGGGAATACCGTCTGCTCGCTCAACCCGAGCGAGTAGTTGCCCCGCCCGTCGAATGCGTCCGGATCGAGCCCGCGAAAGTCGCGCACGCGGGGAATCGCCAAGGAAATCAGCCGATCCAGAAACTCGTACATCCGCTGCCGCCGGAGCGTCACTTTCAGACCGATATCCTGCCCCCGCCGAACCTTGAAGTTCGATACGCTCTTTCGAGCCTTGCAAAGCACCGGCTTCTGTCCCGTGATCGTCGCCAGTTCCTTCGCCGCGCTCTCCAGGTACTTCTTGTCCTGCGTCGCCCGGCCCACCCCCATCGACACGACAACCTTGCTCAGTCGCGGGATGCTCATCAGGTTCTTCCGGCCCAACTCGGCCATCAGAGCCGGAACAACCTCTTTCTGGTACTTTTCACGCAAGCGTGCCATAAGCCGACTACTCTTTCATGACACCCATTTGGGTTCGCTCCGACGCCACCGCGCCGGAAGCATGTATTACTTCCGGGCGCTCGCCTCGGCGCCCGCTTCCTCCTGAGCCCGGGTCACTTCGCCCAGTACGGTTCCCCCGACAGTCACACGCCGTTTCGCCACGACCTTCCCCCGGGCATCCCGTTCGACCTGGAAGCGGACCCGCGATCCCCGACCCGTTTTGGGATCCACCGGCAGCACCTTCGAAATGTGAAGGGGAGCCTCTTTCCTCAAACGTCCGCCCTGCGGATTTCGTCGGCTCGGTCGAACGTGGCGATACACCATATTGATGCCCTCGACGACAACCATGTCCTTCTTGGTCACCAACCGCAACACCCGACCCTGCTGACCTTTATGGTCGCCCGAGATCACCTCCACCATGTCGCCCTTTCGGACGTGCCGAGCCATCGTCTCACTCCCGCCTGTTCCGTCGTCCCCCGCCGGGTCCCCCGGCCTTTGACCGGTCCGCCCCGGCTGGACCGTCCGCGGTCCACACCCACACGTCAGACCACTTCGCTCGCCAACGAGATGATCTTCATGAAACCCCGTTCACGAAGCTCACGGGCAACCGCCCCAAAAATGCGCGTGCCCTTGGGGCTGTTGTCTTCGTTGATAATCACGCCGGCATTGCTGTCAAAACGAACGTACGAACCGTCGTCCCGACGCACCGGCTTGCGGGTCCGAACCACCACACACCGCACCTTGCGCCGGGTCGACTTGTCCTTTCGATCCTTGCCCGCGGCGAACTCGCTGTTCGGAAGGGCATCCTTCACCGCACAAATCACAATGTCGCCCACCGACGCCGTCCGCAACCGCCGCTTGCCGTGCCTCGATGTCGAACCGCCCAATACCCGAAACACCTGCGCGCGACGGGCCCCGGTGTTGTCCGCGATATCTAGCATCGTCTGCTGCTGAATCATGACCCTGCTCCATCCGAACTACCGGGCCACCGCGGCCGTCACCACGCGAACCAGACGCCAGTTCTTGGTCTTACTGAGCGGCCGGCACTCCGCGATCTCGACAATATCGCCCGTTCTGGCCTGATTGGCCTCGTCGTGAACATGCAGTTTCGTTCGACGACGAATGTACTTCCCGTACTTGGGAACTCGCATCAGATAATTGACCGCCACCGTGATCGTCTTGTCGCACTTGTCGCTGATCACCGTGCCGGTCCGCCGTCGCCGTTGCGTCCTCCGAGGCTTGACGACCACTCCTGCCGGCGCCTTTTTCGCTTCGTCTACCATCGAATGCCCTTCTGTGTGTCCCGTGCGATTAGGCCCTTTCTGTCACCCCACGTCCACCGGCTGTGCCGGTTCCCCTAACCCGGCGACCTAGCCGCCCGATTTGTGCGACGCAATCGCCTCCAGATGATACTGCTTCTGTTCGATATCCTTCTCACCTCGCTCGCGCAAGACCGTGAACAGCCGGGCAATGTCTCGCTTGGTCTTGCCGAGCCGCGCCGGATCCTCGAGCTTCTCCGTCACGGCCTGGCTGCGCAGCTCGAACAGGTGCCGCCGCAACCGGTCCAACTCGCTGTGCAACTCCTCCGTCGATAAATGCCGGGCTTCACTCACCTTCACGGCTCCGCCCTCCTGCTAGATCGCATGCCGACGACGAACCATGCGACACTTGAAAGGAAGCTTGGCGGCAATGCGCGACATCGCACGCCGAGCCACCTCTTCATCGACGCCGCCCAACTCGAAGGCCACACGACCCGCCTTCACCCGAGCCACCCAGTACTCCGGCTCGCCCTTGCCCTTGCCCATTCGCGTCTCCAAGGGTTTGCCCGAGACCGGCTTGTCCGGAAAGATGCGAATGTACACACGTCCTTCACGATGCAAAAAGTGGGTGGCCGCCACACGAGCCGCCTCAATCTGCTGGGCCGTAACCCACCCCGTCTCCAGAATCTGCAGGCCAAAATCGCCAAAGGACACCGAGTTGCCCTTGTGCGCATTGCCCCGCAACTTGCCCCGCTGCGACTTGCGGAACTTGATTCTCTTGGGCATCAACGGCATGGTGCCAACTCCTGAACGTTACGGGGGTCCTCGCCGACACGCCGTGGCCGGCCCCACCACCGACTACCGCTTTCCTCGACGGGTCGGCTGACGATCGGCCTGCGCTTCCGCAGGCTCGTCGCCATACATGCCCGTGTAAATCCACACCCTCACCCCGATCGCTCCGTAGGTCGTGTCGCTCACGGCGTACCCGTAATCCACGTTCGCCTGAAGCGTCTGCAAGGGAATGGACCCCATGGTCTGCCGCTCGCTCCGGGCCATTTCCGAACCGCCCAACCGGCCGCTGCAGATGATCTTCACGCCTTTCGCACCCGCCGCCATCGTCGCCTCGCAGTGCTGCTTCATCGTGCGACGGAAACTCGCCCGCTTCTTGAGCTGCTCCGCGATGGCCTCGGCCACCAACTGCGCCGACAGATCCGGTTGCTTGATTTCGATGACCTTGATGTCAACCTTCCGGTCGATCAGTTCTTCCAGATCCTCCTGCAGCTTCTCGACGTCGGCCCCCCGCGAGCCGATCACGACACCCGGTCTGGCCGTGTGGATGAACACCGTCACCTCGTTACGCGTCCGCTCCACCTCCACCTTCGAGATCTGCGCCGAAGGCGGCCGGCGGTTGAGCTTCTCATCGATGAACCGACGGATCTTCTGGTCCTCAATCAGGAATTCGCCGTAGGCCGCCTTGGGGGCGTACCAACGCGACGCCCACCCCTCCGTTATTCCCGTTCGGAAGCCTTTTGGATTGACCTTCTGCCCCACGACGCAATCTCCCGGTCCATCACTTACCTGCCCAACTCCTCCACCGTCACGATAATGTGGCTGGTCCGCTTCGCGAACGGATGGGCTCGGCCACGATCCTTGGGCCGCCACCGCTTGATTCGGGGCCCCTCGTTCACGCGAACATCTCGAACGTAAAGCGCGTCCACGTCCGCCTCCTGCTCATCCGCGTTCGCAATGGCCGAACGCAGCACTTTGCTCACCATCAGGCTCGAACGCTTCTTCGTGAACTTCAGGACGTCGAGCGCCTCGTTGACGTCGAGCCCCCGAATAAGATCGGCCACCAACCGGGCCTTCCGGGGTGTCACCCGTGCGTAACGATGCGTTGCGTGCCAGGCCATGTTCCAGACTCCCACGTCACCGCCGAGGCGGGTTTACACCTTCTTCGTCGCACCCGCGTGGCCACGGAACACCCGAGTCGGGGCGAACTCGCCCAACTTGTGACCCACCATGTCTTCCGTGCAGAACACGTTCACATGAGTCTTCCCGTTGTGCACCGCGAAGGTATGCCCCACGAACTCCGGTACAATGGTGCACCGTCGCGACCACGTCTTGATCGGATTTCGATCGCCGGTCTCCTTCGCGCGGATGATCTTGCGGAACAACCTCTCCTCCACGAAGGGGCCCTTCTTCAAGCTGCGCGACATTGCCGACCTCTCCTCAACCCGATTGTCCCGAACGCCCATCCCCGCCCGGGTTTCGCAACCAAACGGTCACGATGTTCTTGATCTCATTCCGCTCGCTTCACCCCGTCCGCCTTCGCGTCCCCCTCCGGCCGTTAGCTCGGCGGCGGAAGCTGCCCGTAGCGAACCGACCGACGACGCCGAAGGATCCGCTTGCTCGACGCCTTCCCCGATTTGCGGGTTCGTCCGCCCTTGGCCAACTTCCCCCACGGGGAACACGGATGGCGACCGCCGCCGCTTCGCCCTTCGCCGCCCCCCAAAGGATGGGCGACGGGATTCATCGCCACGCCTCGAACGTGAGGCCGCCGACCGCGATGCCTCGTCCGACCGGCCTTGCCCCAACGAATGTTCTGATGATCGACGTTCCCGAGGATCCCGACCGTCGCGCGACATTCCACACGAACCTGCCGCATTTCGCCCGACGGCAACAGAAGCGTGGCCCATTCCCCTTCACGAGCAATCAAACGAGCGGCCCCGCCCGCCGTACGCACCATCTTGCCGCCTTGTCCGGCGGTGACCTCGATATTGTGAATGTCCATGCCCACCGGCATAACCTTCAGCGGCATCGCGTTGCCCGTCTTGGGCTCCACCCGAGGACCGGCCTCCACCGTATCGCCGGCCTTCAGACCCTGCGGCGCCAGGATGTATCGCTTCTCGCCGTCCGCGTACTCAATCAACGCAATGTGGCACGTCCGGTTCGGGTCATACTCGATCGCGATCACCTTGCCCACCACGCCGTCCTTGTCCCGCTTGAAGTCGATGACGCGGTATCGCCGCTTGTGACCGCCGCCTCGCCACCACGAGGTGATCTTCCCGTGGTGGTTCCGACCGCCCGTCTTGTGCAGCGGCTCCAACAGGGACTTCTCCGGCTTGCGACCCTTGTCGGTGATCTCCTCGTGCGTATTCACCGACGACTTGCGACGTCCGGGTGAGGTCGGCTTATAAAACTTGATTCCCATGGCTGACTACCCGTATGCCCGGTCAGGACCGGCGCCTTCCTTGTCACTAGTACAGGTCAATGTGGCTGTCCCGGTCCAGGACGACCACGGCCTTTTTCCAATGCTTCGTCTCCCCGCGCTTGAACCGCACGCGCCGGGGCTTGCCTTTGCGATTCGCCGTTCGAACGCTGACCACCTTCACGTTGTAGATCTTTTCGACGGCTTGCTTGATCTGAGCCTTGTTGGCCTCCGGATGAACCTCGAAACTGTACGAGCCGCCGCGAGGCTCCCGCGAGCCCGTGCCGTCATGGCTCTGCTGACTCTGGTAGGTGCCCTTCTCGGTCACCAGCGGCTTGACGATAATGTGGTAGATGTCCATCTGCCGCTACTCCTGTCCCTTGCCGCCGGCCTGTTCCGACGCATCCTTCGACTCCCGACCCTCCAGAAGCATCGTCAGGCCTTCCTTGGTCATCAGCAGACGCTTGCGCCGCAAAATCTCGTACGCGTTGAGCTGTTCGACCAGGCGAATCTCCGTCTTCGGAATGTTCCGCCCGGACTTGTAGAGGTTCGCATCCAGCCGCGGAATGGCCACCACGCACCCCGTGTCCGCTTTCAGGGCACGCAACATCGCGGCAAAACGCTTTGTCTTTGGTTGGTCGTAATGAAGTCGGTCGATGACGAGCAGGTCCCCCCCAAGGATCTTCGCCAAGATGGCGTTGTTTCGCGCCAAGCGTCGCATCTTCTTCGGCATGTCCTGTCGAAAGTCTCGCGCCCGCTTGGCAAACGCCACGCCGCCGCCGCGACGAATCGGCGTCCGAATGGTTCCCATTCGGGCGTTGCCGGTTCCCTTCTGCCGGAACAGTTTGCGTGTGCTGCCGACGATCATGCCCCGGCTTCGCGTTGCCGCCGTGCCCAATCTCTGATTGGCCAGGAACATCACCGTCGCCTGCTTCAGCAACGCCGGTCGGACATGCCGGCCCAACAGAGCTTCGTCGACGGGCATCGTCTCGACCTGGTCGCCGTTTTCGTTGTAAACCGGCACGTCAAGCATGGTCGCCAACCTCACGAGCGCCGCCTCCGGCGCCCGATCAACGCTAGTCAGTCCCATCCTCTTTCACCGCAACCGCCTGCATTCGACCGTCCGCGTCCACCTTCAACAAACGATGCACCTTCGCGGACACCGCGGCGCCGTCCGCATCCGAACCCACCACCCACAAGATCCTGTCGATCTTCTTGGGCTGGGCCTTGGCCTTGCTTTCTCTAATCATCAGATGGCCGCCGTTCGGACCCGGAACACCGCCTCGAACCATCAGCAGATTCCGAACCTTGTCCACGCCGACGACAACGTGATGCCGAGAGGTCCGACGGGCGTGTCCCATCCGACCGGCCATCCGCTTGCCCTTCTTGGGATTTCCGCCGTGACCCCGGTCCACGCCGTGACTGCCGATCGAACCGGGCGACCGGTGCTTCCGCTCGGTCCCGTGCGATGCCGGCTGCCCGCCGAAACCGTGACGTCGCATGACGCCCGTGGTGCCGTGCCCCTTGGTCGTTCCGATGATGTCCACGAATTGAACCTGGTCGAAAACGTCGACCGTCCAGGTGTCGCCGGCCTTGGCGTCGACCTCGCCGCTCCGTAATCGGACCTCACGGATGAACCGCTTCGGGCCGACGCCGGCCTTCGCCGCATGACCGATCTGGGCCATCGTCGATCGTTGAGGCCTCACGGCGCCGAACCCAAGCTGAACCGCCTCATAGCCGTCGGTCTGGACCGACTTCACCTGAAGGACCGTACAGGGACCCGCTTCAATGATCGTCACGGGAACCGCCCGGCCGACTTCGTCGAACACCTGCGTCATCCCGATCTTCTTGCCCAACAACGCCGCGACCATATGTAAAAAGCTCCCCTGTCGCCTTTACCAAGCGATGGTCTGATGCGCGATCGAGCTCACGCATCCGGTTTGTTTCATCTGGGGCAAACGAAGAATGCCGCCGCGCGCTTACACCAGCCCCGCCGGAGCGACCGCCCCCCTCACTTCAACTGCATCTTCACGAACACCCCAGCAGGCACCACCAGTCGATTCAGGGCCTCTACGGTACGGGCCGTCGGTTCGTAGATGTCGATAACCCGCTTGTGGGTCCGCATCTCGAACTGTTCACGCGACTTCTTGTCGATGTGCGGGGACCGAAGCACCGTATAACGCTCGATCCGTGTCGGCAGCGGAATGGGACCCCGCACGCGGGCGTTCGTCCGCTTGGCATGATCCACTATTTCGCGCGCCGATGAATCCAGCGCCCGGTGATCGTACGCCTCCATTCGAATTCGGATCATCTCGCCGTCCATCGACACCCTCACTGCTTGCCTGACTAGTAAACAGGCAGACCAATCATTCTATCAAAAGCCGTTCCACCGTCAAGATCATTCTGTGCAGTTTTCCACAATCCCTTGCCGGCCACTCCGCTCACCCCTTCCCCTCTTCCTCCTACACATTCCTTCGTCATTAGGTAGGTACTCCCAAACATAAGTTACTCCATTTACTCGCCTATTACTCCAGTTGCAATCTCATGCTAACCGATATCCCGTTTGGCTCAGGCCATGCCCGCCGAATCCAATCTGGACCGCCGATCCGCACAGGGCCCAATCCGAATGCGGGCCCTCGTCCTCAGAAGGCAAACACCGTAACTCATTGAAATAAAAAGAATAAGATCTACTGCGCCTGTGAGCGATCTGCCCTATGCTTGAAAGTCCTCAACTGTGGACACCTCGACTCGATGGCTACCCGCCGAGGCGCGTCTCACCCGCCCATATGGCTCTTGTCCCGGGCGGTTTCGACGAACAGACATCATTCCCAGATCTCTGCCCATACTGAGACTTGACGCGGGGAGGCGGGCTCCGGTGGAATCTCCTCGCGGGGCAGACCCCGTCATACATGAATACACACTCAGAACCACGCACGCCTACCCATATTTGAAGGAGCCACCGAATGACACCAGCCATGCAACGAATCGTCGCGATGGCGGGGCTCTTGTCGGTCTATTCGCTGGACGGCCGGTTCACACGGGCTCAGACTGTCGGGCCTCTCCGGATCGAAGAACACCGACAGCTCTTCATCGACGACGCCAACATTGAGAAGATCGAGGGGCTCAAGCGCGTCGTCAACCAGCCGACCCGACACGCCCGAAACCCCGTCGTCGCCGGGGAGAATCCTTGGGAGAAAGCCTCGTGCTCGGTTTACGGAACGGCGGTCTACGACGAACACATGGGCAAGTTTCGCTTGTGGTATCTGTCCACGCCCGGACCGCAGCCCTCAGGGCGCCGCTGGGTGGAAGTGGGTGGATTCCGCCGCGTGACCAACTGTACGCTGGTCGCCTACGCCGAATCCAAGGACGGCATAAAGTGGACCAAGCCCCTTCTCGACCAATTGACGTTTGAGGGCTCCCGCAAGAACAACCTCGTCGCCATCGGCATCGACAACCCGGAAGGCATCTCCGTCCTCTTCGACCCGCAAGACGCCGACCCCGCCCGCCGATGGAAGGCGTTCTTCTGGGATCGTCGGGTATCGCCCCCCGACGACCCGACAGGCGTGGATGAGACGGCCGCGAAGATACCCAAAGAACCGCCCGGACTGACGCAACAACAACTCGCCGGCGGAATGTGGGTCGCCTTCTCGGCGGACGGTATCCGGTGGAAGACACAAGGCCCCGTGATTCCACTGGGCAGCGACACTACCCAATCGCTCGTCCACGACCCGCACATCAAAAAGTACGTGGCCTTCGGGCGCATGGTGGGCGGCCGAACCGTCGGGCGTACGGAGAGCCTCGACTGCCTCCAATGGACCGAACCCATGTGTGTGCTGAGCGCCGACGAAAACGACGGCCCCGCCGGACAGATCTACGGCATGCCGATCGATCTGTATGAAGGGCTGTACCTGGGAATGCTCTGGATGTACCGCGAAGGCATCGACGGCAAGATCGACACGCAATTGGCCGTCAGCCGAGACGGCGTCCACTGGCAGCGCGTCGCCGACCGGCAGACCTTCCTACCGAACGCTTCCGAGGGCATGCGCGACGACGGTATGTCGCGCGTCGTCGGACGATTCATCGCCCGCGGAGACACGCTGTACCTCTACTACTCGATGGTCAACGGACCGCACCGGTGCGCGAAGTTCCCCAACCCCATCCGCAAGTTCCCCCCGGCGATCGGTCTCGTCACATTGAGGCGCGACGGCTTCGTCTCGCTCGACGCCGGTGACGCACCGGGTTTCGTCCGCACGAAGCCGTTCAGACTGCCCGCCGCCGGATTCCATATGAATGTGGACGCATCTCAGGGCGAAGTCCGCGCCGCTTTGCTCGACGATGCGGGCAAGACCCTCGTTGAATCAAGACCCGTTACGGGGGATCGGCCGCGCGCTCATGTCCGTTGGGCGTCGCAACCCCCTCTTGCAGGCTCGACCGTTCGGCTGAAGATCACCGCCAAGAACGCCAAACTCTACTCCTACTGGTTCGACGGCGGCGTTCGCCCCGTGCCCCCGCCGCCCGGCGCGATCGTCCTGTTCGACGGCAAGGACACCTCGAAGTGGACCGAAGGCGGCGGCGGTGCGCTCCGCTGGAAGGTCGAAAACGGGGCCATGATTGTCACTCCGAACGCCGGCGATGCGGTAACCGCGGATACGTTCGGCGACTGCCGGCTTCACGTGGAGTTTTGGGTGCCGACGGCGGAGGAGGGTTTCACCGATCACCGTGGAAACAGCGGCGTCTACCTCCAAGGCCGCTACGAGATCCGGATCATCGACAGCTTCGGCCACGAGCCGGAATCGCACCAGTGCGGCGCGCTCTACGGCATCACGACCCCGCGGGTGAACGCTTGCCGGCCCCCGGGAGAGTGGCAGAGCTTCGACGTCACATTCCGAGCGCCCACCTTTGACGCCCAAGGAAAAATGACTCGGAAAGGACGCGTGACGATTCTCCAGAACGGCGTTAACATCGTCGACCATGCCGAGTTCGACCGCGCTACGCCGTCGCCGAGCGATGAGAACCTGGCACAGCCCGGTCCGATTCGGCTGCAGAACTACGGCGGAGTGCCCGTGCGGTTTCGCAACATTTGGCTGGTGCCACTCAAGGACGAATGAGTCCGATATTCGTCTGACCGGGAACAGGTGAACGTGACCAAGCTCGACTATCATTCCGCGGGTGTGAATTACGACGTACTCGACGCCTTCAAGCGGGCGTGCCAACGGGCGGCCGGGCCAACCGGCAGCTACCTCGCAAAGCATGGCCTCACCGAGCATCCGGGGACCCGAGGCGAAAGCGCCTACCTAATCGAAACGCCCACGGAGTACCTGGCCCATGTCGAGGAGGCACTGGGGACCAAGGTGCTGGTCGCCGACGCCATGTACACGCTCACCGGCCGAAGCTACTACGCGAACGTGGCGTTGGACAACGTCTCCACGATCGTGAACGACCTCTGTTCCTGTGGCGCGCTGCCCATCTCACTGGCCACCTATATCGCCGTCGGCGATGCCGACTATCTGGCGAACGGGCGCCGCGCCCAGGACGTGGCCGACGGATTCGCAGAGGGGTGCCGGCTCTCGGGAGCGGCCTGGGGTGGCGGCGAAACACAGGTCCTCAAGGGCATGGTGACGCCCGACACCATGATCCTGGGAGGCTCGGCCTTCGGACGCATTTCGCCCAAGGGCAATCGCATCGTCGGCGACGTCCGCACCGGCGACGTAATCGTCTGTCTGGCCAGTTCGGGCGTTCAGACCAACGGGCTCACGCTCTGCCGCGCCCTGGTCGAACGTATGCCGAAGGGCTATCTGACCCCCTTGAGCGATGGACGCACCTACGGCGAGGCGCTGCTCGACCCTTCGATCATCTACGTTCGATTCGTCGCCGCCTGTCAGGAGGCAGGGATCCACCTGCACTATGCCGTTCACATCACCGGTCATGGCTGGCGGAAGCTGATGCGACTGGAGGCCCCCTTCGTATACCGGATTGACACCCTTCCGGATCCACAGCCGGTCTTTAAGCAGATCATCCAAACGGCCGGGCTGGACGACAAGGAAGCCTATGGCACATTCAACATGGGCGCCGGCTTCGCCGTGTATGTGGCACCGGAAGACGCCGCCCAGTGCCTGGCCGTCGCATCCGCCAAGGGCTACCGCGCATGGCAAGCCGGACGTGTCTGCGCCGAGGACGGCCGCAAGGCCGTCGTTCTCGAACCGCTCGGCGTACGGTACGAAGCCGATACCCTCTCGATCCGCTGATTTCAGATGAACCTGGCCATCAGGGTGTAGATTAGCTCGTCCACGTTGTCCGGGGTGATACCGTGCTCCTTGCAGACGCCCTCAACCATGGCCATTGCCTTCGGGCTCTCCATGTCCGCCAGCCGGGCGAACACGCCCAGGCGCCGCCCCACCTGGTAAAAACACTGCTCCCTTCGATCCATCTCGACAAATCGCCTCAGGAGTCCGATCATGCGCTCCTTGTCCCGCGGCAACGTCCCCTCGACATCCTCGAAAAGATTGAGGATGTGATCGCTCTTGACGACGCTGGAGATCCCATCAAGTCGCTCGAGGAACAGAATCGTCTCTTCGATGATCTCCAGATCCGTGGCCCGAACAAAACGCCCTTCGCAGCACTCGCCGAACAGCGGGACGTGGCTCGGAATCGCCAGCGTCCTCAGCCGGATAAAATCGGGGTTGATCTGGTTGAGTGCATCGGCCGACTCGGTCGCATGTTCCCACGAGAGGCTCCGCCCCCCCAACCCCGGCATGTAGTACTCGGAGAGCTCGATACCCGCCGCCTTGACCTTCCGACCGGCCTGCACGGCCGCCTCCTTGGTCACCCCCTTCTTCACCCGTTCGAGAACTCTGTCGGAACCCGACTCCAGGCCGATGTGGATCCTGTTCAACCCGGCCTCGGCCAGCGCCTTCATGTCGCCGTCGCTGATCCGAGCAACCGTCTGCGAGCGGGCGTAGGATGTCACCCGCTCGACCGACGGGAACCGTTCACGCAAGTGCCCGAGAATCTCGACCAGCCTGGGCGGTTTGACGACGAGGCTGTTCGCGTCCTGAAGGAAGACGGCCTTCATCCGCCCGGAGTAGAGCCAGTTGTAGGCCGCCACGAGCGCCCGGTCCTCCTCGCAGGTGTCGGCCGTGACCCGTTCCCTGGCCTCATGCCGCAGGACTCGATCGGTCCCCCCGACCGAATTGATAAGCCGTTCGACGTACCTGTGAACGAGGTCGATGTCCCGCTTAACATGATCCACCGAACGAATCGAAAACCTGGTGCCTTTGTACACGGGGCAAAAGGTGCATCGGTTCCACGGACAGTTCCGCGTCACACGGATCAGCAGGCTGCGGGCCTCGCTCGGGGGACGGATAGGCCCTTGCTCAAACCCGCCATAGGATTCCTGATTGACGCTGTCCTCACTCATGGAATTCGCCGTCCGCTGTCCTTTCTTACCCGACGGTCTCCACAGACACTCGGTACATCGTACCCCGGCCATCCCCTTTCATTCCAACCCATGCCCCCCAATCGTCCCACCCGCCCGCATAAACCCCACATAGCGCCGGGGCCTACCGTTGTCCTCGGAACGCCGTTATACTTGGGGACGCCGCCTGCTCAGGCGGCCACCGATCCGACAGGTCGCCTCAAACGCGGCGTCTGTGGGTCAGGCGCTTTCCCGATCGCGAGCATCCTATTATGTCATACATACGCATTCATACACCCTTGGAACGTTCATACCCATCATTCATAGGGAGCCATCATCATGCTACTGCTCGTCATCCGTGTGTTCTTCTTCTTCCTCGTGGGCCTTGTGGTTACCAGCTATTACGGTGAGCCGACGGCCGCTCAAGAGGTCGGCGTCAAGTATCCGGTCATCAGCTTGTGGATAGGAGCGATCGGGGTGGCGATTGTCATCGTCGCGCTCGATCTGCTCGTGGCCGAGAAATCACTCCGTGCCATCGGAGGATTGTTCTTCGGACTGGCAGTGGGGATGCTCATTACCTACGGGCTGAGCCGGATCATGGACCTGCTCGTTCTGACCTATTGGCCGTCGGCCGAGGATAGCCCCTTTATCTATATGATGAAGGTGTTGTTGGGGGTTTTCTGCTGCTATTCATCAATAAGCTTCGTCCTTCAGACCAAGGATGATTTCCGGTTCGTCATCCCCTATGTCGAGTTCAGCAAGCAGACGAAAGGAGGCCGGCCTATCCTTCTAGACACCTCCGCGATCATAGACGGGCGCATTGCGGACATTGCCCAGACGCGGATCATCGAGTCCCAATTGATCGTGCCTCGGATCGTCCTGCAGGAACTCCAGGCCGTCGCCGACAGCGCGGACAAGCTAAAACGCAATCGTGGCCGAAGGGGTCTGGATATGCTCAACAAGCTCCAGACCAACCCCAAGATAGAAATCTCGATTTCCAACGTCGCGCCGCCGGAGGGCACGGAAAACGACCCCGTCGACACCCAACTCGTCCATCTCGCGCGAAAACTCAACGGTCGCGTGATCACGAACGACTACAACCTGAACAAGGTGGCTCAGCTTCACGGGGTCGATGTCATCAACCTCAACGACCTGGCCAACTCCTTGAAACCGGTGGTGTTGCCCGGTGAGTCCATGACGGTAAAGATCATCAAGCCCGGCGAGGAACCGGGACAGGGAGTCGGATACCTCGAGGACGGCACGATGGTCGTCGTGGAACAGGCCCGCGAGAAGATCGGCGAGGTGCTCAGCATCAGCGTCACGAGCGTCCTTCAGACGTCCGCCGGCAAGATGATCTTCGGCCGGATCGAAGGAGCCGCACCTCTCGACCGAGACAGAAGAAACCGGCGCACACCGCGCACAACGACCTCATGAGACAACGCCCCGGGAAATCAACCCAACTGGCGAGCGGCCCGGCTGAAGCCGTCGGCGGCCGTGACGCGAGGGCTCGTACTACGCGGCGGACGGCACGGCCGATTCCCATCCTGAGGTGGTCCCCGCCGGTTCTCGTTCTTGCACTTGCACTCGCCTTCATGGCGAACGAGTCACTTCTGGCTACCGGGATCGTCCTCGCCGACGGCTCCGTGGCGGCATTGGTCTGGGTTGCCGCGATCGGATTGGGGTGGTGGGCGATCACCCTGATGCGTTTGACCGACCTGCCCTTGCGATGGCAAATCCTCCTGGCCGCGGGTCTGGGAATCGGTCTCTTGGCACTAATCGTCCTCCTGCTGGGCTCTCTGGGCGTGCTCGGGCGGCTATTCTGGTTGGCCCTGCTGGGACTCATGGTTCTGGCCTGTATCACTCGGGCGGGGCTTCACGTCTACTGGAACCCACGATCGCCGAACTCCTCCGACGTCCGGTCCGCCTCCGGAACGGACGTATCGCAAGTTCAGTCGGAACACCATGCGTTTCGTTGGCGTCCCGCTCACGCGCTCTGGCTGCCGGCCGCGGGCTTTCTGGTGATCGCCATGCTCGAGGCGACCATCCCGGCCGGCTTGAATTGGGGCGATGAGGCCGGCGGATACGATGTACTGGAGTACCACTTTGGCGGTCCCAAGGAGTACTGGCTGGCCGGCCGCATTGTCCCCTTGCCACACAACATCTACACCTATTTTCCGTCAAATGCGGAAATGCTGTACCTGCTCGCATTCGTCATCAAAGACAGTCCGTTCGACGGCATCTATCTCGCCCAACTGCTGAACGCATCCCTGGCCCTATGGGCCGTGGCGGCCGCGTGGCTCGCCGGGAGGGAATTGGGTGCCGTTCCCGGCATTCTGGCCGGCGCGCTCGCGGCGACGTGTCCGTGGCTGACCTATCTGAGCGGCGTTGCGTACGTGGAGAACGGCATGCTCTTCTTCACCCTTCTGGCGATGGCGACCGCCGTGCGCGTTCTCGGCGACCCGGAGTCGCGGACGGCATCCTGGTTCCTGACGGCGGGATTGCTGGCCGGGCTGGCTTGCGGATTCAAATACACGGCCGTGCCGATGGTGGCCTTACCACTCACGGGATTGATGGTGGCCGTGGGCGTGTTTGGATCACGCACGACGACCGGCCCTTGTCCCAGGGGGGGCAAGCGGGTGTCGACGTGGCGGAAAGCCCCGCCGATTTCCGCACGCTCGACATCGGACTCGCCACCCGTCAATCCCCCCCCGACAAGGGGGGAAGCCGCGAATTCCCCTTCGCCAACGGCGGAGACATCGACCTTGGGCTTGCTCACGATGCAAGAATCCCGGCTGCGGTCGGTCATTTTGCCTTTGCTGTTTGTCGTTGGCGTAGCCATCACATTTAGCCCCTGGCTTACCCGGAATTTTCGGATCGCCGGAAACCCTGTGTTTCCATTGGCCCATCGAACACTCGGATATCACGCCGGACTGTGGAACGAAACGCTGGCGCGCCGCTGGGACCAAGCTCACGCACCGGCGGCGAGCGAAAGATCCCTGCCAAGCCGGTTCGCGCGTCTGTGGGATCGGATCGTCGTTGAGCCCAACTACGGTCCGACGATCTTTGTGATCGCTTTGTTGGGACTCCCGGCAATTCTGGGATCCTCGCGAGGCATCGCCGTGGCGTGTCTGGTTGTCTTGGTGGTACAAGTTGTCTGCTGGGCGGGCGCCACGCACTTGTTCGCCCGGTTTGGCATACCGATGATTGCCCCGCTCGTGGTGTTGGGCGCCGCAGGTTGGATTTGTCCGTACGGCGCCCGGTGGAAGTCGTTCCATCACGCGCTGGTTGTCGGCGCCCTTTGCATCGGCTCAACGGTCAACCTTGTGCATGTGGGCCGGCTCTACTATCATCACACCCGCGACGCGGACGGACAGCGGCTGAACTGGTTCGGAGCGGGCACCGAACGTGCCCGGGTCGAGCCGGTGAACGGGTTCACGCCGGACAAAGGCTCGACCGTCTGGATGGTCGGCGAGGCGCGGGCGTTCTATGTCGCCCGCCCGTGCTTCTACCATGTGGTCTTCAGCCGCAATCCGTTGGCCGAGTTCGCCGCGACCCAGCCGACCGGCCCACAACTGCTGGAATGGTTCCGTCGATGGGGCGTGACGCATGTGTATGTCAACTGGGCCGAGATCGCACGGTTTCGCCGGCCGGGCAACTACGGCTGGCACGAGACAATCAACGAAGCGTTGTTCGAGTCTATGCGAGCCGCCGGTGCGATCGTGACCCATGCCGAGCGGAACGCGAGGACCGGAGAACCGTACTACGAGATACTTGAGGTACCCGCCGGATGATCCACGACATTCTCAACATCGGAATCTGTACGGTCGACGCCATCAGCCGGACCATCGATGAGCCGCCGCCGCCCGGCGGCCTGCGCACCTTCGACAGCCTGACCATCACTACGGGCGGCAACGCAATGAATTGCGGCATTGCACTGGCCAAGATGGGCGTCGGGTGTGACGTCATCATCAAGGTCGGACGCGACATGCTGGGGGACTTCGTCATCAGCGAGGCGAAGAAGTACGGCCTGGGGACCGAGGCAGCCGTCTACGACGACCAGGGCGTGACCACGCCCTTTACGTTTGTGGCCGTTCGCGGCGACGGCCAGCGGAGCTTCTTCCACATCTGCGGAACCAATGGGACGCTGCGGTACGACGAAATCGACATGGACTACGTGCGCAAGCACCGCTACTGCTTTATCACGGGCACCATGGTCATGCCGACCTTCGACGGCGAACAGAGCGCCCGTGTTCTTCGCGAAGCGCAAGAAAGCGACGTCGTCACGCTGCTCGATACGGTCTACACGGACTCGGTCACTCGCGAGGGTTGGCGGAAGGTCATCCTCCCTTGTCTTCCGTACCTGAACTACTTCATCCCCAGCCAACCCGAGGCGCGTGCCATCACCGGACTCGACAAACCGTCCGACATGGCCCGGTGGCTCCAGGACAAGGGCTGCATTCACGTGGTGATCAAGCTCGACGCGGACGGGGCGTTTTGCCGCGACGCCGACGGCGTGGAGACGCACGTTCCCGCGTATCAAGTCAACAACGTCGTGGACACCACCGGGGCCGGAGACTGCTGGAGCGCGGGATTCCTGGCCGGCCTTCTGGACGATCTGCCCGTTCCCGAGGCCGCCGCGCTCGGAAACGCCACGGCGGCCCACTGCATCCAGGCGCCCGGCGCCAGCACCGGCATCGTGCCGATCGAACAGATCCGCGAGTTTCAAGAGCGAACACCGCGCAGGAAATGACCGCCTCGCGGCGCGCTGCGACAACTCGACCGGAGTCCGTTCGACCTCAATCTCGAACCCGGAAGCTCGATCGGCGAGAAGCGTCAACACCCGAATTGGTGATCGATCCGCCTCGTCGGAACGTCTCAGTCCTCCAGCATCCCGACTTCGCGGACCGGCTGCGATGCGTCATCCGGAACGAGGAACGTCTTGACCTGCGTCGGCGCGAACCTCGCGTGCCATTGCCGTTTGATCAACGGCAGCTCAATCCGAGCTTCGGCGGGCTTGCCGAACCATTCCACCGCTCGGACGATCAGGGCCTTGCCGTCCTCGGCCTGCTTGACCACGCTGACCTCGATCCCCGGCGCATCGCAGGAGACGCCGCTCAACTCGGCCGGCAACGTTCCTGAGTGATAGGTCTCAAATAGGACGTTCGGCGGGAAATTGAGTTGCCGGGCTTTACCGATCAGATCCGCCGTGCGCCAGTCACCGTCGTGCGGGATGACCGCCAACGTGAACTGTTGGATGCCGCGGTCGACGATCCGGTTGTCGCCGTCGTAGTCGATCCTGTACGGATCGTGAAACGCGTACGCCGGGCTGCGAAGCAGGGTGATTCTGATCTCAGTCCCCTTGACGCTGTGACTGTACTTGCTGTTGTTGGCCACGGCGCATCCGCCTTGTGAGTCGCCGACGTCAACCCATTGAAGCATGGGTTCTTCTTCATTGTTGGTCGGTCGCCCGATCGTGCCGTAGGGAATCTCGACGGTGCATGTGTCCGTCTTAGCATTCACCGGAAACGCCAGCTTGACCACCTTCCACGCGTCGCGCCAATCGATTTCACCGCGGATTTCGACATGCTTCTCCCCCGCCCCCAGGTGATAGTCCATTGTCAGCAGCGAATCGGCATATCGCATCTTGACCCGTATGCCGGCACGAACCGGACCGTGCTCGATCGGCCGGATGGACACCTTCTGGAACCGATCGATCACCTTGTCGAATGTGAAGACGCCGTGGCTCCAGGTATCGCTCTTGTCTTCAATAACCAGCGGCACACCGGCCGGCGACACAAAGACGTTGCGGCCGGTCTTCTTGTCGCGAATGCTCAGCAGGCCGTCGCCGTCGATCTCGACTCGAACTTGGTTGTTCTCCATCCACCACGGGCCCTGCCGGGCGTCGGCGGCGCCCGCCTTGACGGCCTTCTCGCCAAGTAGGTCTGCCATCGATGGCCGCTTGCCGCCACGTAGTCGAACCAAGCGATGCCCGAGTGCCGGCAGCGTCGTGTAGATAACACCACGATGTCGGCCGGCCTTGGTGTGCGACTCGATCGGCTGACAGGGAATCGGCTCACCCGCACTGTCGGTAAAATAACCCTCGTCTCCCTCAAACTCCGCGCCGAAATCCTCCGTCTCCACAACACCTTCAAAGGGTGCGGCCTGGTTGTTGAAGACGAAGACCGGCACACCGGCCCCGTGGGTATCGACGTGCCAACCGACCGCCTGTTGCGCCGCATTCAGGGCGAAGCTTGCCTCGTAAAGCGCGGCACCCATCTGGTCGCGGGCGTCGGTATAGGCCTCTTCGACACTCGTCCCGGCCATGATGTCGTGAAACTGGTTGAAGAGCACGTGTTTCCACGCCCGGCCGAGCGCATCGACGGGCGGCGTTCGGCCGACCGTCATCCTGGCGACGCTCGCCCATCGCTCGGCGGCCAGCAGCATCTCCTCGGCCCGCCGATTGAGCGCCTTGATCATGCTGACCGAGGCATAGCATCCCGACGCATGGTGCTGCAGTTCACCCCCATACTCCGGGAACTTGTCGCCGGCCTTTTTCACGGCCGCGTCGTAGAAGCTGTTCGGCGACCCGTACACGAGCTTCGGCATCGTGGGATTCTTCCGCCACTCGGTGACGGCGGCCAACTGGGCCTTGGTCGGACCGCCGCCGTGATTCCCCACCCCATAGAAGATGGGAGCGTCCGTCAAGAGCGGCGGCTGCATGTGCTCCCCCAGCGTCTCCTGGATATGGTGCATCAATCCCGCGGCGCTGTCGGTGGTGTACGCCGTCATGATCCGCATCGAGAGCACGCGGCTGCCGTCGGGCGTCGTCCACCAGAAGACCGGCCAGGGAAGGGTATCGTTCTCGTGGCGACCGGGACGCATCCAGACGTAGCCCTTGAGGCCGCAGCCGGCCAACAATTTGGGCAGCGTGGCCGCATGACCGAACGAGTCCACGCAGTAGCCGACCCGCGCCGCTTGCCCCAGCTTCTCACGGAAGTACCGTTGTGAATAGAGCCCGTGTCGCACGAAGGACTCGCCTGAGGGAATGTTGCAGTCGGGCTGAATCCACCAACCGCCGACAATCACCCATCGACCCTCGGCAACGCGTTTCTTGATCTCCTGGAACATCTCCGGTGCGTTGTGTTCGACCCATTCATAAATCGCCGCCGCGGCGCAGGTGAAGACGAAATCGGGCGTCTCGTTCATACGGTCCAGCGCGGACCGGAAGGTGGCCTTCGTCTCGGCAAACCCTTCTTGCCAACGCCAGAGCCAGACGGGATCAAGGTGGGCGTTGCCGATAAGATGAAGCGTGACCTCGGACGGATTGATCTTGGTCTGGGACATCGTGTTGGTTCCTTGGTTCCCTTCGGCCGGTGCAGCCGACCGACACGGCAATGCAACGATACAGGCCGCGCCGACAACAGCAGCCACCGTCAAGGCATTCGTGCGCACGTTCACGGTCTTCACCCCGTTTCTCGAGGGGGCTGATAATACCAGAACCGCCGAATGCGGGGAACGGAGGACGACGGCCTCGCACCCGGCAAGCGAAATGTCCGAACGCCGCGTGCGTCTGTTGACGGTACCCAGACGAAAGGCGACATTGGACGCCCTCAAGCGAACGCCATAAGGCCTCACAGATCGCGGAGGCATCGTCATGCAGAGTTGGGTCTGGCTTGGGGTATTCTGGTCGGCCTCGCAGCCGGCGGCGGCTCAGCCGCTACCAGCCTCTCGGCCGCTGAAACACTACACAGACCACAGCCGCCTTATGGTCTACCTCGACGACGCGGGCAACGAACATCCCATCAAGACGCCGGCCGACTGGGCCCGGCGAAGGGCGGACATTCTGGCGGGAATGGAGGAGGTGATGGGACCGTTTCCCGATGCGTCGCGGCGGGTTCCGCTGGACATCCGGACGCTTGAGGTCCACGAGGAGGCCCGATTCGTCCGCAAGAAGATCACCTTTGCGTCGGAGCGTCAGACGCGGGTCCCGGCGTATCTGTTCGTCCCTAAGGCGAGTCCGGCGAAGGTCCCGGGAATCCTGTGCTGTCACCCCACCGCCGCGAGTGGAAAGGGTCGAACGGCCGGAATCGATGGGCCCGAATCGAGGCATTATGCCCTCGAACTGGCTCAACGCGGATATGCCGTGATCGCCCCGGATTACGTCGGCTATGGCGAATACACATGGGATCCTTATGCCCACGGTTACATCAGCGCAACCATGAAGGGAATCTGGGATCACATGCGCGCGGTCGATGTTCTGTTGTCCCTCGAGCAGGTGGATCCCAAGCATATCGGCGCAATCGGGCACTCGCTCGGCGGGCACAACAGTATGTTCGTGGCCGTCTTCGACCCGAGGATCACGGCCGTGGTCACCAGTTGCGGGTTCAACGCGTTTCGATACTACAAGGGCGGAGACCTGACCGGATGGTCGCACAAGGGCTACATGCCCAAGATCCTCCGCTACGGCGGTTGGCGAAACATGCCGTTCGACTTTCATGAGATCGTGGCGGCCTTGGCACCGAGGCCGTTGTTCGTAAACGCCCCCACCAAGGACGCCAATTTCGATGTCCGTGGCGTGAAGGAGGCGGTGGAGGCGGCGCTGCCCGTCTACCGGCTTCTCGGCGCACCCCGTGCCGTCGAAGTCGTCCATCCGGACTGCAAACACGACTTCCCTGACGCGGTGCGAGAGCAGGTCTACGCGTGGCTGGATCGACAGCTCTGCCGCAAGGCGCCTTGATCCGTTGCCTGCGCGATACCCGCCACCGAGACGTCTTTCCGAGCCGGGCTTCCTCGCCCCGGTCGTCGTTGCCGGCCGGACGCCAATCCCCAGGGTGTTTCGGGACGTAAACCGCTTGTCGCGGACGCGCCATACTCCCTCTGGTAAAGAACGGCCTGTATGGTGTATACAGTATCATCGGCCGTTGACGAGTCCGCACGAACGGGACCCAAACGGCTCGGAAATCCGACGGTCCGATGAGGACCCCTGAAACGTGTCATCCCGGGACGCGAACATGAAGCCTGATATCGTTGGGCAACAGGTTTCACCGGGGCAGGCGTTCGTCACGGCGCGCGAGCAGCGTCCGCGCTTCTTGCGGCTCACGATCGGTGTCCTCTCAACGATCCTAGCGACGCCCCGCCTGGTGTTTGGCCTGGGAGGCATATTCACCAACGGCAAGGTCGTCGAACACTTCAGCGACAACAATCTGGTCATCCTCGACGCGGGACGGAACCAGGGCGTGTCCCTCGGCGATTCCGCCGTCCTGCTGTCGGACTCCGAGATCGCGGGGACCGGAACCGTCTTCTATCTGGAGGCAGGCCGTTGTGGTGTTCGCGTGAACGAAGACGACGCCCGGAGTCTGAAAGCCGCCGCCGCCGTCGTCGTGTCACGCTCGCTCCCGGCGGTCTGCCGCGTCGCCCTTCCGCCGGGAGTCACCGTGTGGGCCGATGTGGACGAGATCGCACCCGGTCATCGAACCGCCTGGCTGCGACAGGGCCGTCACGCCGGACTCCGGTTGAACGACGGCCTGTGGATATCCCGCTCCGATGGCCCCATCGCCAAGGCGACGGTCATCGATCTGCTGGATGATGCGGCGCTGATCGAGTTTGTTCCCATGGCGCCGGGGTGGACCGTCCGGCCGGGCGACCGCGCGCGTCTGTGGCCAAGCCCTTCCGAACGTCGTGAGGGTCGCATTGCCTTGCCCGTACTGAGGGTCGAATCGCAAGGCGCGGCCCAACACGTCTGGTTCACCGGCGGCGCGGCGGACGGCCTGACGATTGATCGGATGGTGGAACTCTTGCGAAACGGCGTCTACGTGGCCACCGCCATTGTCGACCAGCCCGGAGGTCCGATGACACGGGCAACAACGATTGAGGCGTACATTCGTGAGCCGGTTCAAAAAGGCGACGAGGCCGTCCTCATGGGACTTGCCGGAGAAGGCGAAGCCCTCGCCGGCCGCATCTTCCGCATCGAAGGCAACTACTGCCTGGTCTCCATTGGAGAGAACAGCGGCGTTCGCCGGGACCAGCCGCTCTACGTCGTTCGCGATCGGCAAATTGTCGCCACGCTGAAGGTCAAGGCAATCAAAGAGGGCTACTGCGGGGCCGAAGCCCAGCGTCCCAGTACCGGTGTTCCCCGCCTATGGGACCAAGTCCTCTCTCAGCCTCCGGACCACCGCGTGGACGAGGCCGTCGGCAAGATTGCACGGCTGAGCAGCGACGCCCAATTCGCTATGGTGCAAGCAACAGCGAAGATCGTGAATGCGGAAAGTGGAACCATCCTCCAGATTGCCCAGGACTCTGGTCCTCTCGGCGCGGGAATCGTCGTTCATAAGGATCGGTCACGTATCGTCCTATATATCCCCCCTTGCTGGCACAATTTGCCCATTTCGTCGGGCGCCCAGGCGATTCACTTTCGTGAAGTGGCACTTCCAGAGAAATAGTGCTACCGAACATTGCGTTTGTGTGTCTAAGAGACCATACTGCTGAGGGGTAAGATTATGACACACGGACGGATACAGCGCCTGATACTGGCTTCCGCCTCGCCTCGTCGCCTCCAGTTGCTGGCAGACAACGGGTATCGATTCGAGGTCATTCCGCCTCCCTTTGCCGAGCCGGAGGACAAGAGCCCGGCTGTGCCGCCGGAGCAGTACGCGGAGGCCTTGGCTTATTACAAGGCTCGCAGCGTGGCGAACTCCGCGAGTTGCTCCGACGCCATCGTACTGGGAGCGGATACGGTCGTCGCCTATCAGGGACACATCTTCGGCAAGCCGGCCGATGCCGACGAAGCCCGCTCCATCCTCTCTGTGCTGGCGGGGACAACCCATCAGGTCATCACGGGTGTGGCCATTATTCAACCGGCGAGCGGATTGCGGCTCATCGGCCACGAAACCACCCAGGTGACCATGCGACCGATGACCCCGGAGGTGCTGAACCGGTACATCGCCTCGCGTGCGTGGCAGGGCAAGGCCGGCGCTTACGGCATTCAGGATCATGGCGACGCCTACATCGAACGGATCGAGGGAAGCTTCACCAACGTCGTGGGCCTGCCGATGGAACTGGTGACCAAGATGCTCGACGAGGTCGGCATCGCACGGTCGGGCTCCAACCATGTCTCTTCCGCCTCGTCGCGGTAGTCCTCTGTCATGGCTGAGTCGACGAATCGTCCGTATTCCGAGCCGGACCGTACCGGTCCGGATGACCGGGGCGAGGGCGCCACGTGCCACTGGCGGCTCGTCCGCCAGTGTTGTTCATGGGTCCGTCGGGAGGGCGAGCGTCCCCGCGAACCGCGGTCCTTTGGGCCGCGGGCGTCTCGCACGTCGTCAGCCGCGTAGCGACACACGAGAATAGCCCAGGGCCTCGGCCCTCGGAAAGCACTTGCTTAGGGTAACCTTTTCAAACGGGTGGTGGACGAAGTCGGATACGGTCCACCTGTACAACGGCCAGACGCCCCGGCAGATGATCCACAATCTCCCGGTCTCCCAGGAATCGTTGAACCATGGCCAGAACCACCGACCTGCTTGCGGGACCAGGCGTGTGGATCACAACAATGCCTGAGTAATCCTGCGGCGGGTAATTCAGCACATTGCCAAAGTCGCGATCGCGAGTGATCAGACAGAGATGCCTGGTCCTGGCGTACCCGGCGACGACCTCGTCAGAGGCCATACCCAGACCGATGTCGCGCACGTCGGTAGCCTCGTGCCCGGAATCGCGGATGAGTCCGGCTGCCGGGCGCGGAAGGCTAGCGTCGACCAGGAAATGCGCCATGGGATTCACACGGGCAGGGGATGATACGTCTGTTGACTGACTTCATCACACGCGAAGGCGATGCAGGCGCGAATGTCGTCGGAGGTGATACCGTAGTCCTTTTGGATCTCCTCGAAACCGTCGCCGCCGGCCAGTGCACTTAGAATCACCGTCACCGGCGTTCGCGTCCCGCGGACAACTGGCGTGCCGTGGCATATTGCAGGGTCAATCACGATTCGGTCGTCCATGATGGCGCTCCCGATCTCAACACGACTCATTTCATTATACCGCATCCGTGAAATGAATGCTTTGTTCGTCCGACTCGGCTGTTTCACGGGCCCGACCGGACACGCCCACCGTCAGCCGCGTAGCGGCGCCCGGTGCCACTGGCGGCTCCTCCGCCAGTGTTGTTCATGGGTCCGTCGGGAGGGCGTGCGCCGGGTGCCACTGGCGGCTCGTCCGCCAGTGTTCTTCGTGGGTCCGTGTCAGGAGGGCGATCGTCCCCGCGAGCCGCGGTCCTTCGGGGCGCGGGCGCCTCGCCCGCCGGTCCCCGAAAAGGACAAACCTGAATAGCCGCTGGTGCAACCTGCCGAACGGTGCCCCCCAAAAGACTGAACAACCCCGAAGGGGTTGTACCAGATGCCGGACATGCACGTCATGAGCCGCGTAGCGGCACACGAGACTAGCCCAGGGCCTCGGCCCCGGGTACGCGTCCGACATCAACATCATCAAGCCCTGCAAGGGGCGGCAGATTGCGTCGTGGTCTTCCGTCGCCCCTCCGGGCCTCTTGGAATTTCGTGGGGCACGCTTTCCCAGGACTGGAACGTCCCGGGCTAGTCTCAATCGTCCCTGACGGGGTTAACAACGAGGCTGGCTCCTTATCTTCATGCCATTCGTGACAGGGCTAACTTCATGCCATTCAGGACAGTCTGCTTCTTTGGGCAGGAATTCGCGGGCGAACGTAGTCTTTCCGGCGCCGTTCGGCCCCGCGATGATCACAATCTTCTTCTCGCGTGTCCGGTTCATTAGGCGCCCTTGTCTTCGTTCCCATTCTGAAGCAACACCAGGACCACCGCAAGCTCTTCCACCACCCCGCGCGCCGCAGCCGCACCTGACGCTTCGCACATTCACGGCGATCTCACGCAAAGGCGCAAAGGGCGCAGAGAGAAAAGGCAGGAACCAAACGCCAGGTGCCGGGTGCCGCCGGGAACAATCCAAAATCCAAAACCGTAGCCTCCGGACTCCTGTCTTCGCCCCTCCCCCAATCCAAAATCGCAAATCGAGAATCCAAAATCTCCTGCCGTAAGTCCAGTGTTTCCGTCGCGTGTTCGGTCTTAAGCGCGCCGTCGTTGAACACAGGGCACCTTATATATGTGGGGAGCAAGAGTGCCGTGACCGACCTCCACTCATGTCTGCGTCCGTGGTCTGGTGTCGCCGTTTTCAATGATCAATCCAATCCGCCCACCGCCTTGCACTGTGGTGCCGTGTCTGATTTCGGCCCCCTATCCCCTGAACCCTTTCCACCGCAGTCCCGACCCCGTCGTTCCGAAACCCAGCATCCGAGCTGTGAGCCCCGAGTCCCTAACCCCGAGTTCCGATCCCTCGGATGTGCGACAACCCGAGACAAGACCAGACATGTCACACGTCGCCCCGTGCAACACCCCCCCTTTTTTGTTGCATTTTGTTGCAAAGTGTTGCATGGACGGACAACGACGAGCCGAAATGATCCGATTTCCGAACGTACGAGCAAATTGCAGACACCACAGCTAAGTCCGTGGATGGCTGCGTTTAGGAATACGCCGCAGACGTACTATTCTCAATCTGTATTCCCTGCGCTCGCGCGTGAGGCTGTCTTCGCCCTTGGAGTCTGCCTCGTACATCTTCTCCCCCGACTTCTGCGATCTCTGTGGCCCCATCTGGGCTGTCTCCTGTCTTCCGGCTTCTGGCTGCTGAGTTCTCCCGCCTGTTCCAGCACCAGTGCTGTGCCCTTGACGCAACCCCAGTCGGCCCCGACGATACGCGCGGCTTCATCCTTGGAGGAAGACACTGTGAACATCGACATCACACGACGACAGTTCTGCGCGACGACGGCCGGTGCGGGCGTGGCGATCGCGCTCGGCAGTAACAGCGCCGCAGCGTCCGCGGCCGACACCGCCGCGGCCGGCGCGGCCGGTACGGCGAACTCACGACTGCTCCATCGAATCGACTGCACGCAGGATCTTCCGGCCGAACGGTACTTCGGGTCGGGCGGCGTGAAGGTCGTCGAATCCGCCGCCGGCCGCTATCGCGAGGCTGAGGGCAAGCCGCTGTCGCGATTCGGATACCGATTCCCGATCGAACACGTGGGCAAACCCCACGTGGCCGTCATCCGATATCCCGACGACAAGCGCCGATTCATGTGCATCATGGACGGCACGTGCTACGACCTGACCACGGGGGTATTCACGGGCTGGGCACAGCCGCTCAGCGGGGGCATGCTCGAACTTCGTCAGGTCTTCTGGCCCCGGTGGCAGGACTGCAGCATCGTCTTCATGACGTGGAGCGAGGGCGAACCGGCGGCGGCCGCAACCATCGAGATCCACGAACTGGCGGACCTGCCGCCGCTGGCCATTCCGGGCGACCCTCGCAACGGAAGCCGCCGCGAACTGGGCATCCAGTACGAAGACCCGTGCGGCACGGGCGCGTCCGAAGGGGCAATGAGCCACGACGAGTGGATCGATCGGATCGTCCAGTACGCGCGGCACAGCGGGCAGGGACTGCTCGCCTATCCGATGGCGTGGTACCACGGGCCGCAATTCCCCTGCGAGTGCGAGCCGGCCGACGGGTTCGACCTGGTCGTCGCGCCGGATCGCAGGCAGTATTCGCGATGGACGACGCACCCGGCCGACTGGTACGCCAAGCTGCTGGAACGGTTCGCAAAGGAGGGATTGGAGTTTCAGGGCGCGCTCACACTGATGCGGCTCGGCAGCCTGTTGAAGGACATGAATATCGACTTGAAGGCGATCCAGGGCGGCGCCGACACGTACAACAACATGACCTGGAACAACCACGTTCAGGCGAGCACGAACGACTGGACGCCGATCTACAACGCGCGGAACTTCGCGGCCGCCGCCGAACGGCTGCGGGGCAAACCGCCCGCCGAACCGTGGTCGTTCATCAGCGAATACGCCTACGGCGAGCGACCGGGCCCGGCCAACCACATGGGCCCGATGTTCAACCCGCTGCACCCGGTCGTTCAGCAGGCGATCTTGAGATTCGTCAAGGAAATCGGCGCGCACTACGGCAAGTACCCCGCGTTCAAGGGCATCTCGTTCAACATGTTCGGCTCGTGCATGCCGTGGTTCGGATCGATCCACCTCGGCTACGACGACACCTCGATTCGGATGTTTGAACAGGAGACGGGGATCCCCGTCCGCGCGAACCCGAAGGCGCCGGATCGATTCTCGCAACGTTACGAGTATCTGACCTATGTCTGCCGGCCGGCGTGGGTCGCGTGGCGATGCCGGAAGATCCGCGACCTGTTCGGCCGAATTCGCAAGACACTCGCCGAGGGCAGGCCCGATCTGCGGGTGACGGTGACGCTGTGGGACGAGACGCTGATCACGAACACGCTGGGCTCGATGTCGCCGGGGCTTCAACTTCACGCCCGGCGCAACATGATCGAGATGTTCCGCGACGGCGGCATCGATCTGGACCTATATCGGGATGAGCCGGGCCTCGAGGTCGACGTGGCCATGGGCAACCCCCGCGATCGCGGCGGGCACGGCTCGAACCCGTGCGGCGGCGTGACGCTGCCCATCGAAGAGTTGACGATGTATCGCGACCACGACTTCCTCGATCAGGACACGCTCGACGCCGTTCACGCCCACGCCAAGCCCGGCGCGTTCGTCTTCAACTGCTGGGTCGAGGCGTGGGGCAAGCACGTGTGGTTCCACCCCGAGGCGGGCGACCCGAACGTCGCGAAGATCGCGGTGATGGACGGCAAGCCGGCCGAGGGGATCCTGCGGATCAACTCCGAGTACCCCAAGGACGGCTTCTGGTGGGACTCGCAGCTTCGGATCACGCCGCCGTTCCAGGGCGGCGTGCATTTCCTGGAGCCGTACGCCCACGCGGTGGCCGAGTTGGACGCCTGTCGAATCACGCGCGGCGGGTTGTTCCTCGACAAGGCGCACACCGAGGCCCTTCGGCAGTTCGCGCCGGCCTACCGGGCTCTTCCCAAACGGAAGTTCGATACGGTGGGGACGTCGACCGATCCGATCGCCGTGCGGGCGCTCGTGGACGACGGCCTGCGGTACTTCTACGTCGTGAACCGCGACTATTACCCGATCGAGGTCCGGCTGACGTTCAGCGAAGCGCCGAAGGGCCTGAAGGATCTGGCGACGGGCCGGGCTGTCGCGGCGGGATCACAGTGGGCGCTCACGATGGGTCCGTATGAGCTACGGTCCTTCTCGATGGACCCGAACGTGCAGGTCACGGGGTTCCAGGCCGCACCGCCGGCTGCCATCGCCCAATCGCTCGAGGCCGAGGGACAAAAGGCGATTGCGGCGTTCGAGAAGGTTCGCGCGTCGGGCAAGTTCGTACCGGGGATGGATGCGATGGAAAAGCGGATACGCGAGGCGATGGCCCAGGGACGTCTTGCGTGGCTTCGCCGGGCGTTGACGGGGTACATCGTACGGAAGTGCGTCGCGCTGGCGGGGTGAACGAGTTGACGGTTGATGGGAGCGGCCCGCGCCCCGCGGGCCGGACTTCGGCCGGCGAGGCGCCGGCCGCCACGCAGCGGACGAAACGCCGGCGATCCAAGCGACGGAACGGCGACGGCAACAAAACGGGGACAGGCACCCTCACGTGCTCCCCGTCCGGGCACCCTATCCCCAAACGACGAGAGCCGGTCCCCATCTTGTTGACTCAGCGGGGCCCCTTGTCGGTGGAATCGTCATCTTCGTCGGTATCGTCGTCGTCCTCGACGTACTTCCACTTCTCCGTCTCGTCGAAGTCTTCGATCTCCCGCTCCATGTGTCGGAACATCTTCTCCTGGAGGGGGGCGAGGCGTTCGTACATTTTGACGGTCGCTTCGTAGGCGTGAACCATGCGCGCCATCTGGTGAGACAGTTCACCGGCCTTAATGAGTTGCCATTTCACCAGGCATTCCGGTTCCTTGATGGTCGAGAAGGGATCACAACGGAACCCGAGCTGGTTGCCGGGTCCGCGAGCGAAGAATTCGCACTGGCTGCATTGAAGCATGGTGTCACCTCCTCGTCTATTCTACCTTCAGACGGTGAAGGTTTTCGAGCAATGTCCGCGACAACGTGATCGATCGGTCGTCGTCGAAGCAATCGACGGTTCCGACCAAGTAAGGGCCGCCGCAGGCCACAAAGATCCGCCCGGTGGACTCCCCAGCCCCGACCAACGCCGCGCGACCGATGCCCGACACCTGCCGAACGATCCGTCCCCCTTTGCCGCCGACGAAGTCCGCCAGCCTTTCGTACCGCTGGAGGGCCTCGGTCGGAGTGCGATTCACCATGAAGAAGAGGATATGAGTCACACCCCGATACATGTACGTGGCCTGCCAGCCCGCGCCCAGAAACTCATGGCCCAGCATGTTCTTGGCGAGGTACTTCTGGCTGTTCGCGACGAGGTCCTGGGAGGGAAAGGCACCAAGTTCGGCCGGAGGGACCGCCGGGAGCGCAATGCGGCCGTCGACGTAACCCCCGATCAGCATGGCGGCCGCCATGTCGCCGACCGTCTCGCCCGGAGGCTGAATGCTGACGTAGATCCGGTCCTTGACGAAACCCAGGTGGCCTTCCGACCAGTATCCGACGGTCCCCAGCCTGACTTCTTCGGCCTTGTCCGGGCGTTGAATCGAATAGATGCCGTAGGCCGCGACAGGACTCGTCATTTCGTAAACGTCCACCACCATTTTTCGGTTGGCGTTATCCTTGCGAGCATAGACACCGTGGATCAACTGGACGAAACCGTATTCCAGATAGGGTCTGGCGGCCCCGTCGATGTACTCCTCCAGGTCGTTCGGCTCGTGGACACGGGGCTCACCGACCGGCACCCAGGGATCGGAGTGAATCGCCTTGGGCAGAACCCGTTCCGGCGCGACGAAGAACGGATCGGGGCCCCCGCAGCCGGTACTGAATGCGACGACCGTGAGCGCCGTCGCGCAGAGAGCAGTCCGCGTCCGAGCGGCAGCCGACCGTAAAGATCGAGCGTGAAGGAGGGCTCGCGCTCTCCCGATTCCGGCGGTGCCGTTTTCGGCGAATGAGTTTGGTACGGGCCGGTTGCGCGAGAGGCGGTCATGAATCGGAGCCGCGACCGTCGGGGGGCCGACCTTGGGAACGAGCCGGTCCGCCTGCTCCCTTACGGTGGCGGATCGAATTGGCGGAAAACGCGAAAGGGTCGCCCCCAGAACGGCACTAGGCATGGTTTCGTGTCCTCGCGCCAAACAGGAGAAGATCGTGTGCCTCCACCAGTTGGGGTTGGACGCGCACGCCGTTGGGGCATGCGGCCATGCAGGGTCCCTTGCACTCGGCACATCGTCCGGCCCGACACGCTTCCGGAAGCCCGGCATACTCCATCATGGCGGCCTTTTCGGCGTGGTAGAACTTGAAGTACATGGCGAATCGCATCACCGCATCGACCCGAACGCCGTAGGGACAACGGGGCACGCACTGCCCGCAGTAGCGGCAGTACTCGGTCGCGAACCGTTCGGCGTAGGCATCGAGGTAGCGGCGCTCCGCGTGCGACAGCGGGCCCTGGGTCGCCTCGCAGGCTTCCTTGATCTTCTCGAAGCTTCTCGCCCCGCTGAGGACCGAGGCAACGTCGGCGTTTTGCAGGGCCCACTTGATCTTGGCCTGCTCGCCGTTGACCTTCAGCCGTCGTTGCAGATCGATCAGTTCGTCGTCGCGTTTGCCCGCGCTGACCTTGAACGTAATCACGCCGAGTCCCGCATCGACCGCCTTCTTGAACAGCACGTGGTTCTGGGGACTATCCATGAAGTTGTAGCGCGTCATCAGGAACTCGAATCGTTTGAGGGCGAGCGCCGTTCCGAGGACGTCCCCCACCGACGTCAGGCTGTGGGTCGAGACGCCGAGGTGCTTCACTTTTCCGGCCTGTTTGGCCTTGTCAAAGGCCTCGTAGATTGCCTCGTTCTTGAGGACCGTGGGGTCGCTGACGTAGTGCACGCGCCACAGATCGATGCAATCGGTCTTCAGACGCCGGAGGCTGCGGTCGATTTCCTGAAGGACCTGCTCGGCCGTCATCTCAGGCGTGCATTCCTTACCCGTGCCCAGCACGACGTCTTTTCGGCGGCGCGCCATCACCTCGCCGATGGTGTGTTCGGCGGTGCCGTTCTGATAGTCGGCGGCGGTCTCGACGAGGGTGATTCCGTTGCTGATGGCGTTGTCTAGGAGCCGCGGGTTCGAGAGGTTGTAGCTGCCGTAGCCGATGACGCTCACTCGCAGCCCCGTCTTTCCGAGGACTCGGGTCGGCAGCGGGGTTGGGGGTCCGTCGGCCGGCGGGGTCTTCCGATCGCCGTCGGAAGCGGCCGCACGCACGGAACCGGCAAGGGCGAAGACACCCGATGCCCCGGCCGTTTGAACGAACCGACGTCGAGTGAGGCCGTCGCTCGTATCGCGTTCTTTGGTCGACATGTGTTGCTTCTCCTTGGCAGAGGGCAGGTGACGACTGAGAAGGCCTCATTATATCCCGGCGTGGGGAGACGGACAGCCCTGGAAGCGCCTCCTGCAATTCGTGGACAGCGCGTTACCGAGGGATGGGATCAGTAGAACATGCGAATCGCGGTGGATTCGATGTTTTCAGGCTTGCCTCGGACTTCTCGCCGGATTTCGATCGGATATAGGTGTTTGCGGACGCCCCACCGATCGACGTCTTCGTTGGCCCCGTGCTGCAATCGGAGTCCGTTGAGATCGGTCTTGGAGACGTCCTCCCACCAGCGACGGCTGATCTCGCGACCGGCGGCATTAACCTCTTGCGATCCGGCCCGTTCCCCTTTGGCGAACTCGCGAAGCCAGCCATTGGCTCGTTGTAGACGCTCCGCATTGGCCTTTTGGGCCGCCGGGGCGCTGCAGCCCACGATCGGTGCGACCGCAAAGGCTGCGACAGCAATCACGGGATGTAACCGCCGTTTCAGCATCGACAAGGGGCTCCTGTCGCATCAGGTATTTTACTGAACGCCCACGAGCCAGGCAAATGAATCGGAGGGCGGTCCCGGCCCGAGAGTGGACCGGCGTGAGCTAGCGCCGGCGCCGGGGCTTGGACCTCTGCCGCGGCTTGTTTGACGGTACGGCGGCGCCTGGTTTGTTTTCCACAACACTTGGATTGCCTCGCAACACAAGATCCTCGGCCAGTTTCGTCAACATCGGACGGGCATAGCGGAAGAACGTTCGATACGCAGGGCAGAGGTAGTTTGGCTCACCGTTGGGCAACCGCCCCCCGAAGCGGTCGCGAGGGCATCCCCCGCGGCACAGGTCGAGTTGTCCGCATTCGCGGCAGGCCTCGGGCAAGTGCGACTTCATTGCCCTGAACTCCGCCCATCGGGGATGTCGGAAGATGCGAGCGAGCGACTCCGTCAGAAGATTGCCCAGCTTCCACTCAGGTTGGACGAGGAAATCACAGGGGAACACGTCGCCATTCCGCTCCACCAACAGACAGCCGGCGCAATCGCGTCGAAAGACGCAGATCTCGGGCTCGAGTCCGGCGGCCATCAGCACCATGTTGTTGAAGGTGCGGTCGTAGGAACGCGCCGGCCCCGCGGCCAACCATTCGTCGAAGACTTCGCAGAGGAATTCGCCGTAGGCGACGGGATCGACGGCATGGATTCCGGGCCGTGAACGATCGAGCCCCGTAACCACGCACGGGATGAACTGGAGGTAGTCCTCTCCCAGCGAACGGATGAAACGATAGACCTCTTTGGCTCGACGGACGTTGCCGTCGTGGACCAGAACGAGGACATTGTGCTCGACTTGGTACTGCCGCAGAAGCCGAAGACCTCGCAGGACGTCTTCCAGACTGCCCCGGCCATTCGGGTACGCGCGGTTTTTGTCGTGTATCTCGGAGGGACCGTCGATGCTGATTCCAACGAGCATCCCCCACCGCTTCAGGAAACGACACCAGGCATCATCGAGCAGCGTCCCGTTGGTCTGAAACATATTGACGATCTGCCGGCCCGGCCTGGAAAAGGCCTGCTGGTAACCCACCGCCTTCCGAAAGAACTCCAAGCCGGCCAGCATGGGCTCTCCTCCCTGCCATGAGAAGTGCGGACAAGGATGAGCCGTATCACAGAACGCTTGCACGACGGCGCGGAGCACTTCGTCGGACATGCAGCCGCCGGATCCGTCGAAGTGTTCGGCCGTCCGCCGATAGTAGCAGTAGTCGCACACCAGGTTGCATGTGCCGCAGACGGGCTTGATCATCGGTGAAGCGAGTACGTCGGAATGAGCGGCGAGTTGGGACATGATGCGAGAAGCACGGCTCCTGGGTCGGCCGCTTTCATCGCGGGAAAACGAGCACGCCGTCTTGGACGAGTCGGAAGACGGCGGTGGCCCCAGCAAAAGGGTGCGAGCCCTCTGGCCTCATGGCGAGGCCACTCGCACCCTCTTGCTGAATGTCACTCTGGTCGCAACCCCGCACGGACCGTGGGGAGGCGTCACCCGTCCCGCAAGCCGGCTTCCCCGCCCGTCGCCCGGTCGTCCGTGCCGCCGCAAGAATTTCCGCGAACGGTATGACCGGGCGGGTCTCCCTCGTATCCGGAGGACACTCCACAGGAGCGGCGATTTCGCCTGCCTCCGGGGGACGCCGGGGGTCGGCCGCGACGGCCGTCAGGCCTTGCTCGTCTCTTTCTTGCAGAGCAATGCCATTCTCACCAGGTGCGGAAGATTGTCGGCGTTCATCTTCTCCATCACCTTGGCGCGACGGGCCTCGATCGCCTTCGTGCTGAGCCCGAGCTGAACGGCGATTTCTTTGTTCGACATGCCGCCCACGACCATATCCATGACTTGGCGTTCACCGGCCGTCAGGATCGCGATCCGGGCTTCGATGGATTCTCGCTCCACCTGGAGCTGCCGGGCCTGGGCGTCGCGTTCAATGGCCTTCTGGATGCATTCGAGCAAGGCTTGCTCTCGGAACGGCTTTTCTATGAACTCCACGGCCCCTTTCTTCATGGCGCGAACGGCCATGGGGATGTCGCCGTAGCCCGTGATCATGATCACCGGCAGCGGACTTCCCTTGGCGGAAAGGCGTTCCTGCAATTCCAAGCCGCTCATCCCCGGCATGCGAACATCCAGGATGAGGCACCCGGGCTTGGAAGCGTCGTAGGAGTTGAGGAAATCCGTAGCCGAGGCGTACGTCTCCGTGCGCAACCCCACAGACTTGACCAGGTAGGCGAGCGATTTCCGCACATCCTCATCGTCGTCCACCACAAACACAGTGGGTTCAATCGTCTCCATGCCTAATTACTCTCCTCACTAACGGGTAACGTGAAGCGAAAGGTCATACCCCGATCGACGTTTCGTTCGGCCCACAAACGCCCACCATGACTCTCGACAATCGACCGGCCGATGGTCAGCCCCAGACCCATGCCATGGGGCCTCGTGGTGTAAAACGCCTCGAATACCTTTGGTATCTCCTTCTCGGCTATGCCGTGGCCCGAATCGCAAACCGCAACTTCCACCCAATCCGATCCTCGACGCGCCGTCCTGACAATCAGTGCGTTTCGTGTCGATGTCACATCCTTCATTGCTTCGAGGCCGTTTCGGATGAGATTCAAGGCGACCTGTTCGATCTGGATCGGATCCACCAATATGCGGGGCAGGTCGTCGGCCAACTCCAGCTTGACCGTCAGGGCAGGGCTTCGGACCTCCGGCATCAGGAGCTTAACCGCCTCGCGAATGACCTCGTTGAGGTCGGATTCCGTTCTCTGGGGCCCGCCCTTGTGCACGAACCCTCTGATGCGTCTGATGATTTGGCCCGCGCGTTCGGCCTGCGCGGCAATGAGCTTCATGACCTCTCCGGCTTCCGCCGTGTCTGCTTTCTTCGTGCCGATGCTCCTGGAACACCCTTCCGCATAGTTCAGGATGGCACAGAACGGCTGATTTAGTTCGTGAGCAAGTTCCGCCACCATTTCGCCCATCGTACTGAGTCGCAGGACCCTGGCCAGCTCGGCTTCGTGTTCGCGGGCTTGCTTCTCAGCCTCTTTGCGATCGGTAATGTCCTTCACGAAGGCGGCCAATCGAACAGGCCGGCCATCATCATCCCTGATGGCGCACCCGGTGACTGACACGGGAAAACGCCTTCCACTCTTCGATACGCACTCCTTCTCCAGTACGGCCGTCTTGCCCTTCAATACTTCCGCCGAGATGAAGCGGTCTTCCGGCGCATGGTACTCGGAGGGTGTGATGTCCCGGAAGTTCATTCGGCGCAGCTCCGCCAAGTTATAGCCCACCATCTGCTCATACGCCTTGTTCGCGTCCAAGTACTTGCCGTCCAAGGTGCAGATCGAGATGCCGTCGGGACAGGACTCGAACAACGATCTGTAGTGTTCTTCGCTCTCGCGAATGCTCTCCTGGGTTCGTTTGCGTTCAGTGATGTCGCGTATGACGGAGAGCACACAGCGTTTTCGCCCGATAGTTGCCGACTTGAGATTCACCTCCAGCCAGATCGGCCGACCGTCCTTTGCATTTGCCGGCCACTCGAAGGACTGGGGTTGGCCCTTGAGGGCCTTCACGATCTTTTCGCGCATCCGCTCGAACGTGTACGGGGGCGGGGCTGATATCAACTTGCCCATGCCCTCTCGCATCAATTCCTCAAGCCGGTAACCGCCCAACTTCGCCGTTTTGCAGACACCCTCCTCAATCTCACCTGTTCTCCCGTCGTGGATCAGGATCACATCATTGAGGGCGCTAAGGATCGCACAATACTTGGCCTCCGCTGCGCGAACCGACTTCTCATGGCTCTTGCATAGACGGAGTTCCCGTTCGAGCTCTCGAACGCGGGCTCGAAGTAGCCGTCCCTTATCCACACGCCTGATCTTTGCACTCCCCGGCTTCTTCATCAACGGTTCCCTGCCGGGTTCGGACTCGCCAGCAGACAGGACGCCTTGCCGATCTGAGTAATACTACCTAGACCCTAGCACGGTATAACCCATTAGTCAAGGCTAACTTGGAGTGGTGTTGTTTTTGCGATTTTGAAAGCACGCGCCAAGGGTTGACAACCCGGCAGACCTGGGGGATATTCACCTTGCGCACGGCCATGCTGAATGGGGCGCGGGCGTTGAGGGGCTGCCGATTGGCAAGTGGCCGGTGGCGGTTATTGTGCGTGAGGGTCGGACATGACGGATACACAGGAATCAAAGGGACAAGTCGATCAACCATCGCAGGCACCGGTAGAGCAGGAGGAAGAGAGCGCTTGGCCCAGTTGGCTAAGCTGGGTTCTGGTAATCGCGGCCGGTGTTTTCGGGGGCTATCTGCTGGGCGCTAAGGGCGGCGGGAGTCAGGGGGCGGGCGTCTCGCAAGCGATGATGGAACGACGTCTCAGAGAACAAATCGATCTTCTCAAGGCCCAACAGGTCATGGCATTGGAGATGGGGCAGCGGGTAAATGATGACCGCATGCGGGCGTTCTACCGAGAGGTCATCCGGACCGGTCTGTTTCGAGACGGGTTGGAAGAGGCCTTTGCCGAACTGGGCGGAAAGCTGAAATCCGTCAATGACCTTCTCAGTACCCCCTCAACCACCAAGCCGGAGGACCGTATTGGGCAGGCGGCGGCGCGGCTCAAGGAGATACAATCCGGCCTGGGTCAGCTTGCGGAGAAGTATGGGAAGCACAGCGAGGCCCTGAAGCGGGTCGGCGAAATCGGTAGTACTGATCAAAACATTCTCGCGCTCTCCAAGCAGATCGCCTACCTGTATTATGACCGCACCAAACAGCTCATGAGGGAGTTCTCGACGGAGACTCAGGACGCGATGCGTCAGGCTGCCCTGCGGCAAGCGGGCTTCTGTCGGGCGATGACCGCTCAACTCGATCCCAAGATGGCCGCCGAGCTCGACAAGCAGTTCCCACAGCTTGCCGCGCAATCCGGCACGGCCTCTACCACGGCTCCGGCAGGCCAATAGGACACGTTGGGAGGCGGTTGCCGGGACACACGGAGCGAGCCGGGAACGGTCCGATTCTTCCCCGGATGCATTTCGGCACGAGGGCGGGAATCTCGGTACCTTCGTGCGGTCGGCACTCTTCTCGAAACGGGTGCTGTCTTTCAAGCAGATCCCATCGGCGGTAAGCTCAGGGGGCGTTGGGGGCGATCCGATCTGCCCGCAACGCGGCGCCGGAGGCGATCGAATGAACGACCCTACACCGAAGCAGAAGCCCAAGAAGCCCTTCCTCAACCTCCCACCGCGGTGGCGACTGGCCCTTCCGTATGTGGTTCTGGCTCTTCTGTTGCTGTGGACATGGCAGGAGGCTCTGCAACAGATAACCGTCCGACCCATTGACTACAGCGAATTCAAGGAACGTCTTGCCCGCGGTGAAATTGCCGAGTGTGCTATTGGGGAGACGGACATCGAAGGCAAGATTATTCCGAAGTCTCCCGGCGTGTCGGAAACGCAATCCACGACGAGGGAGGCTCAGGGCAAAGGGGCGACGACCCGGCCCGACAAGGCTAAGCCTTTCATGTTTCGCACGATTCGCGTGGAGGACCCCAAGCTGGTCGAGGAGCTCCAGCGTGCGAAGGTGAGGTTCGTGGGCGTACGGCCCAGTTTTCTCTCTCAGTTCCTGTGGGCGTGGGTTTTGCCGATCGGGGCCATGGTGCTGTTGTGGATGTTCATCAGCCGGCGGATGGGCGCCGCGGGTGAATCCGTTCTGAGCTTCGGCAAGAGCAAGGCCAAGCTCGTCGCCGACAAGGACACAGGAGTGACATTCGGAGACGTTGCCGGTTGTGATGAAGCGAAGGCCGAGCTGAAAGAGATCGTCGACTTCCTGCAGAATCCGGATCGCTACAAATCACTGGGCGCCAAGATCCCCAAGGGCGCGCTCCTCGTCGGCCCCCCCGGCACCGGAAAGACGCTGCTGGCTCGCGCGGTTGCCGGCGAGGCGAAGGTACCTTTTTTCTCCATGAGCGGCAGCGATTTCGTCGAGATGTTCGTTGGGGTGGGCGCCGCTCGCGTGCGCGACCTGTTTCAGCAGGCCAAGAACCAGGCGCCGTGCATCGTATTCATCGACGAGATTGACGCCATCGGACGTTCCCGCGGTGTGCACATCGGCATGGTCAACGACGAACGAGAGCAGACACTGAATCAACTGTTGGCCGAGATGGACGGGTTTGAGGCGAACGCCGGTGTGATCATTCTTGCGGCCACGAACCGCCCGGAAGTGCTCGATCGGGCACTCTTGCGGCCGGGTCGTTTCGATCGGCAGGTGTTGGTGGATGCTCCGGATCTGGAAGGGCGCGTGGCTATTCTGAACGTGCATGCCCGGGACAAACGGCTTGCGTCGGACATCGACCTGCGGAGAATCGCACAATCGACGCCGGGCTTTTCGGGCGCCGACCTGGCAAACGCGATGAACGAGGCCGCCCTTCTGGCAGCCCGACGGGGCGCCGATTGCATAGCACAGAAGGACCTCGAGGAGGCCGTCGAGAAGGTCGTGGCCGGCCCCGAACGAAAGAGCCGGCGCCTGAACGATCAGGAGAAGAAACAGGTCGCCTATCACGAGGTGGGACACGCGCTGGTGGCTGCCTACAGCGCGCATGCGGACCCGGTGCACAAGATCAGCATTGTCCCCCGAGGTCGAGCCGCCCTGGGCTACACCATGCAACTTCCGACCGACGACCAGTTCTTGATGAGCCGCTCGGAGCTGCTGGATCGGATCAAAGGCCTGCTCGGCGGGCGCGTGGCCGAGGAGCTCGTGTTCGGCGATGTGACCACGGGTGCGGAGAACGACCTCGAACGAGCCACGACTCTGGCCCGTCAGATGGTGTGCATGTTCGGCATGGGGAGCGCGATCGGCCTGATGCATTGCGGTCAACGGCAGGGCGGGGCATTTCTCGCCGCGCCCGACGCGGGGCTGATCCAGCGCGACTGCAGCGAGCAGACGGCACGCCAGATCGACGAGGAGGTCAAGCAGATATTGGACGGGGCCTACAACGAAACCAAGTCGCTACTGGCCGAACATCGCGAGGAGCTGACGCGGATCGCGGAGGAGTTGCTCCGTCGGGAGACATTGGATCGAGAGGCATTTGAGAAGATGCTGAAGGGACCGCGGCCCGCACCGGTTCTTCCCATGGCCAGGCCGGTCGTTTCCGATGCTCGCCCAAGTGCCGAGTGAGTAAAGGGGCAATCGCCCTCCGCAATGCGCGGCCCCTCAAAGCAAGAGCTCGGAGTAAACGATGAATCGACCGGCCATGCTTCGCCGGCTGTGCTTGGCAGCGACGCTCTCAGGGGCGGCCACCGAGGTTGACGCCCGAGTCGAACAGAAGCCGGATGGACCCGCTTCCTCGCGGCCGACCATCACGATGACGGTGAAGCCGGCGTCGACCGGAAGCGGGCTTGTCCGGACGTCGCTCCTGTTCCCGGAGGGCTTTCTTTGCGAGGGACAGGGACTGGTTGTGGACGACGGCCAACGCCGGGCGCCCGCCGCGGTCCGAGTTCTCACCTGGCATGCGTCCACGTCCGGGCAGGCCAAGTCGGCGCGCCGGGCCCTGGTCACGTTTCCGTACGCGTTCAGTGAGCCCCGGCCGTTTCGCTTTTCCCTTTCGACGGGCGATCCCGGGCCCGAGCCCGCGTCCGAGGCCCGGGTGGGCGTCAATGTGACGGGCACGACGATTGCCATTGTCTATCCGAGCGGTCCCCGCATTCGGGCAAGACTGGTCGCACCGGAAACGACCGTATCGGGCGAGCCCCGGATCGAAGTGGTGGAATCGAACGGGTTCTTCCGATGGCGACGTATCCACACAGCGGACGTGCAGTGGCCGAGGGTTCTTGAGATCCGGGAGGACGCCTTGGGGACCGTGGTCGTCGTCGCCCATCTCCAGCGAAGACTCGAGGGTGATGGGCGAGCGCCGGATTTCGGGTGGGAGATTTCGTTTGACGGCACATCGCCCTGGCGATTTCAGCTCGGCGATCGAAACGTGGACTCGGTTTCCGAACCGATCGGCGAGTGGCTCGACGGCAAGGCCTCCCCGTCCTTGTCGTTCGGCAAGAATGCCTATCGCCTCTATCATCCAACCGCCGTGCTGAAGCGGAAAGGGCGCATCCAGATCCGCCGGGACGGGGATGTCGGCGTTGTTTACCGCTACCTCCGATGCGCGGAGGCCGAGAAGGTGCCGATGCAGGAGATGAGCTGGCAGCGAGCCGAGTTCGTGGTGGGACCGATTGCTGCGGCTCCGCTGACCCCCACGTTTGCGTACCCGCACGAGATGGAACTCGATCGACGACTCGCGAACAGGCTTCACGGAATGGCCGAATCGCCGGATGTCAGCGGCGAGCCTGAACTGGCTTCGCTCGTGAAGTACCACCGAGAGGCCATCGTTCGCAGCATGGCCCACGGCGACGATTGGGGTAACGTGACGGCCTACTCGGACGACGCAAGGACGGGCGCCGTATTCGGGATGAACCGCTTGAACCATTGCCCGCCGATCTTCGAGCCGGCCATAAGGGCCAACGACGCGGGCTTGCGAGAGGTTGCCTTGCTTTGGTGCGACAACTTCCACGACCAGTCGATCTGGTGGGGTGAAAACCGGACGGGCGGAACGCGGTATCCCAATGTGATCGCGACGGGCCAAGCGCCGCCGGACAACGATCAGTCATACATGTGGCGGTCGAACGACGCCGTTGATTTCTGCACGAAGGGTTATGACTCTTTTTTCATGGCCTTTGAGGAGACGGGCGATCCGCGGATGCTCGAGGCGCTGGAGGCGCAGGTCCGCTACGCCGCCGAGAACGTGCACGCCGACCGAGGCGAATGCCGAAACGTCGGCGATGTGCGCGATTTCGTTCGGCTGTACGCATTCACGGGTGAGCGTCGATATCTCGACCAGGCTTTGCGGCTGTTCCGTGAGCTCCGGACGAAGCTCTCGACCGGCGATCTCTTCAGTCAGAGCGGCAAGCCCATCGAGCCCCATCCGCCGTTCATCAACGACGACGAAACCGGCTACCGTCACCCGTTTGCCAAGCCGTACATCGTCGGATACGCCCTGGCCGGCTTGCCGCTGTTGGCGCGTCACGCGCCCGACGAGCCCAAGCTCCGCGACGTCATACGCGCCGTCGCCGACTTTCTCGCCGACAGCCAGGATCCGCTCGGTGGCTGGCGATATCCGCACCCGCGCTCGGCCAATCTGCCGATCAGCATGGGGATGGAGAACGCCTGGCATCTCGTTCAGGCGGATCGCCTGTTGGGGCCGGACCCCAAACACCTTGATGCGATCGAACGTGTGCTTCGGCAGCGCATTCACGGCCGTCTGAAGACAGGACGGGTATTCAGCAGCCTGACGCCGTGGGAGCTGGCCACGGGAAAGGTGAAGAGCCCTCACCTGTTGGCGGCGCTCTACCAGTCTCCCGCAGACCGCGATTCCGCAAGAGACTACACGGAAGGCCGGCCCGAGTTCGGATACTGCACGCCGGAGGGCCTGGTGTACTTCGAGGAGGTGCTCGGCTTCTATTTGAAGCACCGCCCGGCCTCGGCGTTGATGAGGCCGCCGAAGGGCGATGAGCCGTTGGGCAAGGTCTTGAGTCGCGTCCCGGGGGCAAAGAAATGACCACCAACGGTATCGTGCTCGAATATGGGCTGTCCGTGGTGATTGTGGCATCGCTGGGGGCCGGACCTTCGGACCTGTTCGCCTTGGATCATGTGGAATCCAAGGTGATCTGCGCGGCTCGGAATCCGGAGCCTCAATCGCTTCCGTCGCTTGAGGTCCGTCAGGAAGACAAGCTGATCCTGGTGTCGGCAACGTTTCCGAAAGTGCCGGATTTCACGTGCGATTCATGGTGTTATGAGAGCGCCGTGGATTTCATCGGCGCCCGGTCGCTCGACGGCGGCCGGCTCGAGCTTCGTCATCGCGTTCGCGATCAGCGACGCGTCGTCCTGACGACCGTCGTGACGCCGGAACCCGATGCCGTCGAGTTCGCCGCGCGGGCCGGCGTCGATCCGCAGATCGGGGGCAACCTGCCCGATGCCCTGCTTGTGCCCAACCTCTGCTGGCAACTCCGCCGGGCAAAGGACTTCGCGAGCAAG
The DNA here is from genome assembly GCA_964596165.1 of uncultured Planctomycetales bacterium. GTDB lineage: Bacteria > Planctomycetota > Phycisphaerae > UBA1845 > JAFGLZ01 > CAYUQT01. The sequence goes on from CAZQTW010000040.1 coordinate 57,155, forward strand.
CCGGACCCCTATCCCGAGTTCGTCAAACGGTGCTTCATCTTCACAGATCAGGGGCGGACGTTTCTCGATCGCACGGTCCGCAAGAAGATCCCCTGCCGAGCGGCCGATGATCGGTACAACAATCCGCCTTGGGTGCAAATGTATGTGGGCAGATGGCAGGAGATCCCGAAGGTAGGTCCGACTTCGTGGGCCGACTACAGCAGCGACCGCTATGTGGCCACCGTGATCGGGACGGTTTCGCGGGACGGGACGTACCTGGCCGCGTTGGCGAATGACTCGGCGCCGATGATGGCGCAGGCGTGGCATGATTGCATGCACAATAATCCGCTGTGGCTGCCGGCAGGTGCTCCGCCCGCCGACCAGTCGTGGCGACTCAAGTTCTACGTCATGAAGAACGACCCCGAGGCGTTGCTGAAGCGGGTCCGGCGGGATTTCCCCGCGGCGGTCCATTCCGCTCCGCAAGAGGGTCGGTCCAGCCTTTGGGCGCCCGCGTCATTCCGCCCTGACCATTAGATCATATCGGCGGGGAAACAGAACGGATGGACCCCGATGCCGACGACGCCCAGGGCGAGGGCGACCGGACGGTAGTAACGCGAGACTACCTTCATTAAACGTGTTTTCGAATCCGCGGACATCGTGCGACCTCCTCATTCGAATCATCTCTTGTGCGCTCAGCAAGCCCCGACGCTCAAGATGAACTACTGAACTTGGCTGGCCGCTTGCTTGGCCGCGTCGTAGTACTGGCGCCAGAGGGGCCCCTCGGACCAGAGAGGGGCAACGTAGTGTGGGATGCCCATGAAGTCATATACATACCCACCATACACCGTGATTAGGTCTTGATTGTACGTCGCTCGATCGAAATGGAATAACTTCTGCCAAGACATGGAAAGTTCTGCGACCCTGTTCTGGCCAACTACCGCTCGCGAGTCCGGTATCAAGGCCTTCAAATCGGCCGTGTCGAAGTCGATCGTCTGTTGCTTCTTTCGCATGGCCTTCATCGCCAGGCACAGCAAGCCGTCCGTGTCAGCGTCTCCCACAGAGGTGTCCATCATGGCGGCGTAGTTCACCGGCGTACTGGGAAAGCCTACGGGGGCGCCACTGCCCTCGACAAACGCGAGTGCCGGATTACCACCATAACAGATGTCAACATACGCGACGCTTTCGACCGCCTCCTCAAGCAACCTGTGTGTTACCCAGCGGGACAGATAGATGAAGGACTCGGCGCAAGGAAATAGATCCCAGTGGGTGTGCTTGCCGCCGACGCCGCCTTGATCCTCGGCATTGTGACCAGCAAAGCCCTTTCGAAAATCCTCCCACTTTGGCATTACTCGGTGCGCCGGCAGAAGCTTCTGGATCAGTATTCGCATGTGTTCCGCAGGGTTGTTGTCCTGAAACTGCGCACCGAAGCTGTAGTACCACGGACGCTGGAAGTAGGCCCAGTCCGTGCGAGGTAGGATGTGGGTCCAACAGAACTCGTCCGTGATACCGAACGTCTCCCAGCCGAAATGTTTTGACTCCCATGTATCAGGCGCTTGATGGTACCCCGGGCTGACGTTGAGCCCTGAATCTACCCCGAGCAGACCGTGTGTGAGCTGCCACCACGCCATGGCAGCGGGCCCCGACAAGGTCAGGGCCACAATCCCGACGGCAAGGGTGAAGGTGAACCGCTTCATGTTCGTTACCTCCCCGGCCTTGTCGCCGGAGCTGAACTCGGTTGTGTCGCGCCAGTATGTGGCAGTACGAACGTGGGACCTTCTCTCTTCCACCACGTCCGCCATGCGTCTACGCTCTCATTTACAAGCCGTTTGTCTTCCTCGGAGGGTTCGCGTTTGTCTCTCACCGCGCTCACGAGGTGCCCGATGTCGCCGCGCATCGTGGCGGAACGGAGGATCGTGAGAACCAGCGCCCGGTGGCACGGATCAGGAAAATCCAAAAGCTGGATCATGACGTCGATTCCGGCCTTATCCCCGGCTCCTGCCACTCTCGATGCCGCCATCAGTCTAACGTTGCTCGGATTCTTGGGTCCCATGCAGTGTCGAACCACAGTCCACGTATCCGGATCATCAGGATGCGCCCGCAACAAGGCTCTGAGGGCGTGCAACCTGATTCCATAGTCAGGGTCTGATTGGGCAAGTCGCTGCAGGATCGGAATCGTTTCCGGAAGGTGCTTGGCCCAAGCGTCCGCACTACCCATGATCTCCCGACGTTGCTCGACTTTCTCACTCTGCAACCCCTGGAGTACCTGCCCCCGAATGGTCAAGATAAAGCGCTTCTCGCCCTCCTGGTCCTCCTGATCCCGCTGCTCAGGCGTCATCGCGGCTCGACGCCGAGCCTTCTCTGCTTTCCGCTCGCGTTCGGCATCCTCCGCGTCTCGGGACCGCCAGCCCTTTAGCGCTATGTTCGCATTCCTTCGCACAAGCTCGGATGGGTCTTCCTTTGCCAAGCGCTCTACCTGTGGCTTGAACTCTCGCAAGTCCTCCTGCACGATGGTTCCCAAAGCATTCACCTTCTTTTCTTCCGTAGCATGGGAGTCGTCGAGCACGGAGCGGACTCCCGCGATCGTACGTTCGCGGTACTGCGCGTGACGGGCCGCAGCCGCCGCTCGACGTCTCGCCGCTGGCGAGGTGGCGGCTCCATCACTCCCTGCCAACGCGGCGTTACCGACAAGAAGGCCGCATAGGCACCACGCCGGAAGCCATAGGAATCCTTTTGTTGTTTTCATGCCTGTTGTCTCCACGTCTCCCATTGAACCAATCCCGCGGGTCCGAAGCTCGAGCTCGCTGTAGGCGCCGCGGCGCCGCTACGGGTTATCCATGTCATATTCCACCCAAACCGGCATGTGCAATCGGCGATAGACTTGCCTGCATCCGGGAAAGTCGGTCATGTCCGCAATTCCGCGAATGCTGAAGCGATATGGTAAGTCATCGCCCGTTTCGGGCACGACATGCCCAGGGACGAAGAAGAGGGCTGGGTAATTGTCAGCGTTGTTAGTGCTCTGCCGAGAAGGGTCCGCCGGGCCCCAGAAGACGGGCTCCCCGCCCGGCTCAGGCACCTGTTCGTCGTATCCTTCCCACTTCACGTAGCGCGGGAACCCGTAGCGTTTCTGGCTGCGTACTACCCGCAGCATTTTCATGTTCTCTATCTCGACCTCCAACCCCGCATAGTCGCCTAGGACGATCGAGTCGACGGTTCCTCCGGCGTTGTACCCCTCCAAGTCGGCGTTAAGTCCGTACGTCAACCTCGTACCCCAGAACTTTTCGCTCTGCAAACCCAGCTGCGGGTCCCACGGACAGTCCCTCATCGTAGTATATGGGCAAAAGCTACCAAGTGGGGTGTCGAACTGGACATCGTGGACCAGCGCCTTGGCCGTTACCACACGGGGATCTGACGTGAACTTGATCCCCGTCCGCGACGACTCCAGGATCAGGCTGTAG
>CAZQTW010000041.1:0-57971 GCA_964596165.1 uncultured Planctomycetales bacterium
CCGACGCTGCCCAGGCCGGAGTACAATCCCACCCCAGAAGTGCCAAACTCCAGACTTGAGATGCCAAATTGGCATCTCAAGTTGTGGATTTCGTCCTTAGTCAGTTGGAACATGAAGTCGGCCGGGAACCGGTCCACGTTGCGTTTAACCGCCCGAACCAATGCCCCCGTGTCCACGCCGTAGAGCGTCGCAAGGTCCGCGTCCAGCAAGACCCGTTCGCCCCGGATCAACCGAATCGTCCGCTCAATCCGCGTTACGGGCACGATGTCACGTTTCCTAGTCACCCTTGACCCCTTTCCGCCGGTTTTGCTTCGGTAATGTCACTTGGATGCCGAAGTATGTGGCCAATCGGTCGGCAAGGTCAAGCCGAAGGGCGTGTCTCCCGGCATAGAACCGCATCAGAGACGCCCGCTGGAGCCCCGTGGCCTTTTCGAGCTGATACCATGTCAATCCGCTCTGTGATATCGCCTTCTTCAATGCTTCGGTCATCGTCATCGACGTACCCTCAAGTCCTATCGTGTAAGATATCCCGAAACCCACCCGCCGTCAAGTCGTTCTCCATATCAGGCGAACCCCCCCCTCATAAGTGGGCGCCCCTGATGCGTCACCTTCACTCTGTTTACCAAGGCGAGACCATTTCGGCGTCTTCAACCGGGATCTCCGAATCATCCCATGCCGGGGGGGCGTCGGGGTCTTCGCCCGCCCGGTTCGTCGGGTTGTCGACTATCTCCCCATTCGCAGCGTAACGGCACTCGAAGATGCCAGATTGTCGAACTTGGCATCTTCGGGCGCCAGACCCCTCATTACCCTCATTTTCAGCCGATTCTTGCGAAGGTGCCAACTTGCCAACTTGCCAAGTTGAACTTGGCATCTTCGGGTGGCCCCTTCCATTCGCAGCGTCCGGGAGCTTCCACACCCACCCTTCGTCGAAGCCATTCTTGACGCGGGAAACCCCCAGGTCTTCGGCAGCCCGGTGGACCGTCCGCCAGGCATGCCCCGCCCTCCGGGCTTCATCCTTGACACGCTCGGCCGGCATGGGGCCGGCGGTCAACAGGTCCTTAAGCCAAGGAACGGCCGCTTCGCGCGCCTTCGATCTGGACCCCAGTCGATGTGCCGCGTACTCTCTGGCCAAGCCGTCATCGGCGGTCATCTTCACGGGTTGCTGATCCCAGCAGATCCGGGGCGGGTCCCCCGAGATGACGAAGGCCAAGCCCTCGTTTTCCGGTGCCAAGTTATTCTTGCCGGGCAACAACAGCCGACGGGCCCGGTTATCCGTGTCTCGGGTCAAATGCCAAACGACCCGCGCAGTCGCCGTGAAGGCTCGCGAACCAATGGCCAGGTCATCGGCAAAGTCCACAACCCCTTTACGACGGTGGGCAACGACCAGCACCGCCGGTCCGTATTGTTGGGCCAGGGCGGCCACCGGGTCCAGGACGGAGCGTACTTCGTTATCCCGATGTGCGTCGACCCGGCCGCCAATGAAACTACCGATCGGGTCGATGATGACCAACCGGCAATCCCGGTGGTCTCTCATCGCCAGTTCCAGCGCGCCAACGTCGCCCAGTGTGAAACCCCTGTCCTTCGAGTCGTCATCATCTTTAATTCGTCGGACGCCCGACAGCAGATATACCTTACTCGCGTCTGCATGGGCGGCGTCCAAGCGCGGACGGATCGTATCGGCCGGGTCATCTTCACCGGTAATGAGGATGACCGATCCGATCGGGCAAACCGACCCATCGGGCCAGGGCGTTCCGTTCGTTACCCGAGCTGCCATGTCCAAGGTCAGGAGACTCTTGCCTTCGCCGGGGCGCCCGACCAAGAGCGTGAGCCGGCCTGCCGGCACACGGCCCGGCCATAACCACTCCACCGACTGGGGTTCGATGTCGGCTAGGCATGTCAGAACCGGACGAACGGTGTCGGCGGCACCTTGATGATCTGCCGTCATGTTGTACCCATTGCGCCGTTCGCCTTCCGGCAGTCCGACATTCGCTTTTGGAGTCATCGTGCCACCCCCTGGCGACAAGACGGACATCCATCTGCTATCCATTCATCAATCGCCTTTCGGCTCCATCGAACAAGCGCGCCCAGCCTCACGGGTTGCGGAATCCGGCCCGCGTCCCAGAGTCGGTAAACGTGCCGCTTGCTGCAATTCAGCTTCATGGCCATCTGGCCCGCGTCGAGAAGATCGTTGACTACTTCCTGGACAGCTTGACCCATCGTCACTACTCCGGTTCAGTGGTTCAGTGACATGCCCACCGCGACTTGCGGCGGCCATCGCATGTCATCTACAAACCACAAACCGGACAGGCGGACAGGCGCAAGCTGTCCGCGCTCGGTTGAGTAATGACAATGGTTTATGGCCGTATTTTTTTTTGGGCGTTGTCCGTTTCTGTCCGCGCCCTGTCCGGCGGTCAAACCTGGTCCTTGGGGACTACGCTTCGGGCATGGCGCCCTTTCCGAGGAGTGTTCTTCTGGCGATTGCAAACGGCCCTAGCTTCTCGAAGGTACCTTGACCAAGTTTCAAAGGACGGTAGGTTTTCTTCGTGCTCACACAGCCAATCATAGACGTCACGGTCCGTCTTCTCTGCAAGGTGGGGGTTCTGTTCAATTTCCCTATCGTATTGGTCCAACGCGATAAAACGAGACGGAGCAAGTGATCGGTCGTCCGTTTGGGTTGGTCCTTCGGCCGCCCCGTCTTGTTTCTCTGTTTCGGTAGGTCGAGCCTGAGCAGAAGCAAGCAGAAGGGCAATTGCGGCTCCCGGTTTGCTGTATAGGTCCGTGAGCACCGAGACGTTTGCCAACTCAACGTCTTCGGACTTGCCTGGCGTCTCGCCCATCAACTTGGTCTTTAGCCGTTTTAGCACAGAAAGACCATCCGAGAATCTTTGACGCTCCGACGCGGTGAGTTTCTGGTAATCTGGTTGTTCAAGGAACTGATGGGCGAAAGCGAACCCGCTGCCCCCGCCGTTAGCCCTTATCGCAGCCTCGTTTGCTTTCACGGCTTCGCGGACATGAGTGATGTAAACCTGATGAGCAGCGCGTACCTTCTCGGAATCAAAACCACGCCCTTCAGATGCTATCGCTAGAAGGTCCACCACCCTTTCCGCGAAGACCTTCAAGTCACTCTGTACCATACGGCGGTTCGGATGCGACATAGTAGCTTGCATCAGGGCCGGAAGCCGCCACCAGTAGTCTAAAACCTCTAGCAGGTCAGCAGCCGAAAGCTTCGCGCTTTCCAATGAGTCGATCCGACGCCACAAGTTCACCCACCACGGCGCACCAGTATCGACATACACATGCCTGGACAGTTCCGTGAACGCCCGCTTGAACGTCCTATCCCGTTCTAGCAGCTCCGAGGTTTGAGACTGGGGGATTTCATCATTGACCCGCCCGTCAATGAATTCGAGCAGGCGTTGTAGCGCGTCAAACACAGCATCAATCTTCGGCCTCAGCAGATCGTGTTGCCCGCACTTCACGGCTGAAGCAATCGCGCCGTCCCTGGCATCTATGACAGCTCGCCAAGCATCGCCTTCGCCCGATTTCGTCCGTACCCTGACATCACGCTGGTAGGCATCATCGGCAACTTGGAGAAAACGCATAATGGACATGTGCTCACCTTTGGTCGGGTTGCCGGGCGGTGGCAGATCCGGTGAGCTAGAGCTGCGCACCGCTCGGCACTTGGCGGTAGCTAGCCGCCTTCCCGATGATTATAAGACATCTTGCTGTGGTGGGAACACTTACATTTGTCTTTGCACCCATTCTTGGGAGAACAAACGATATCTCCGAGTAACAAGTCAGATAAAAACTGGAAACAGTTTCCAGTTTAAGATGGTAGTAAGTCTCGCAAATGTCCTGACTCGCCGGTGGATGGCGATGGGGAATCTTCGACATCTGCGACAGAAAAAAACTGGAAACAGTTTCCAGTCCGTGACTATCCTAAAGATCCGAAACCACAGGAACCGTTGCAAAATTCGCAACAAACGTAAGTTACAAGAGACAACCATATTTACGATGCTTTGGGGAACAAAATAACAGATACCCTGACTAATTACTATTTGATTCGCCTTCACTCGGGCCACAGGTCCACAGACAAGCTAGTTTTAAGTCGTTAACTGACAAGGATATGGTGTCTGAACACTGAATAGTCTGGGCTAAAATCGTGCAAAAAATCGGAGCCCGTCGGGTCCGCGTAAGGCGGGGCCCCCGGAAGGACCCGCCCCTCATATGACACGTCAGGTAATTGACGACATCATCTTTGCCTGTCTGTGAGCATCCCGGCCAGCCTGGCCCGGTCTTCGGGCGATAGCGCCTTGAGCATTGCCGCCAGCGCTTCGAGCTGCCCGCCGTGTTCGGTTTCCGTGTTCTTGGTGCAAACCGGGGTGCAAACCGGTATACTTACCGTCGGTGAGTGTTTGTCGGGCAACGTCTTGGAACCAGGTTCGTTCGGCCTTCCAAGCCGGTCATGTGGGTTCGATTCCCATCGCCCGCTGTATTTGTTTCCTCATCGGGTGCCATTGGCACTTTGTCCATCGGCATTCGTGGTCTGTCGTTGTCTTGAAAACACACAGGTCCCGGACGATGTCAGGTTGACAGGGCCCGGCGACGGTGCGGTCGCCTCTCAACCATGGCGGGACGATCGGACGGACCCACCATGTCAGTCACACAGAATCGTCGCTGTTTCTTGAAGAATTCCGCAATCAGCACGCTCTCGCTGAGCGCAATCGGCGTGGGGGCATGGTCGGCTCAGCACAAGGCGAAGAAGCCTAACCTGCTCTTTTTGTGGACCGATGAGCAACGGGCCGACACGATGGCGGCCTACGGCAACACGAAGATTCACGTGCCCAACCTGAACAAGCTTGCGGGGCAGAGTGTCGTTTTTGAACGGGCCTACGTGACTCAGCCCGTGTGCACGCCGTCGCGTTCGAGCGTCATGACCGGTCTGTGGCCACACATGAATGGCTGCACGGCCAACAACATTCCGCTGCGTCCTGAGACTCCGTGCCTGAATGAGTTGCTCGGCGACACGGAGTACCGCACGGCCTACATGGGCAAGTGGCACCTCGGCGACGAGGTTTTCGCCCAGCACGGGTTTGAGGAATGGGTCAGCATGGAGGACGGTTACACCCAGTATTACAGCGCGGGGCGCGATCGAGACGCCCGGAGCGACTATCACCATTTTCTCGTCAAGCACGGCTACACACCCGAGGGGGGTAATCGATTCAGTCGCGATTTCAAGGCCAAGCTGCCCTTGGAGCTCTGCAAGCCGAAATTCCTGGAGGAGCGGGCGTGCGACTTCCTTCGCCGCCACCGGAACGAACCGTTCATGCTGTACGTCAACTTCCTTGAGCCGCATATGCCGTTCTTCGGTCCGTTGGACAAGGAGCACGATCCAACCGAGGTCCTGTTCCCCGCGACTTTCAATGGTCCCTTCGACGAGAACGAACCTCTACGATACCGCGTCAATCGAGAGTACTGTCGGATCAAGTACGGCGACGATGAACGGAGCTTCCGACACCTGATAGCGCGGTACTACGGACTGGTCACGCAGGTCGACCTGAGCGTGGGGGCGATTCTCAAGACGCTGGACGATTTGGGATTGGCGGACAACACCATCGTGGTCTACACGAGCGACCACGGAGACATGATGGGCGCCCACCGGCTCGTCGAAAAGAGCGTGATGTACGAGGAGGCGGTCCGCGTGCCCTGGCTGATGCGCGTGCCGAAATGGGGGACGAGGGGACGCCTCATCTCGCATCCCGTCAGCCACATTGACCTGGTGCCCACTGTGTTGGAGTTGATGGGAAGGGGGGCGCGGAAGGATCTGCCGGGGCACAGCCTGGTCCCTCTGGTCGGCGGGGGCAAGCTCGGCGAGGATCACGTCTTCATCGAATGGCACCCCACGCAGGAGGCTCTGCGGCGTGGGGCCCACGAGGGCAACATCGCCTCTCAAGAGCAACTGGATCGTGTGGCCAAGGTGCGGACTCGCACGGTGATCGCTCCGGATGGCTGGAAGCTCTGCCTGAGTGACGTAGACAAGTGCCAGCTCTTCAATCTGAAAGACGATCCCGGAGAAACGAAGAACCTTTTCTATGGGGGTGGACACAAAGACGTCATCCGCCGTCTGACAAAGACGATCCAGGCGTGGCAGAAGCGAGTCCGCGATCCGATGCAGCTTCCCGTCTAACCGGACGCCCCGTACGGGAGACACCTTGATGCCAAGCGAACCGGGAAGCAGTGGGCAGCCCACGATTCTCACTCCGACGGCGCCGCCTTTGGGCAAACGCGCCCGTCTGATTGTGCTTCTCGCGGCCTTTGTCGGGCTTTTGTTCGACGGGTGGGAACTGGGTCTGATGCCCATCGCCTCGTTGTCGGTCACGGAGGACCTCTTGGGCGGCCGCTTTACCGACGCGTTGGCGGGCCTATGGTTCGCCCGTCTGACGGCAAGCATGATGCTGGGCGCCGCGTTCGGGGGTATCTGGTTCGGTCAACTCGGCGATCGCATCGGGCGGACGCGGGCAATGGGTATCAGCATTTTGTTTTACTCGGTTTTCGCCGGCGCCGGGGCGTTGGTGACGAGCCTCGAGCAGATGCTCGTGCTGCGGTTCCTCGTCGGCTTGGGCATCGGCGGGATGTGGCCCAACGGCGTGGCGCTGGTCTCCGAGTCGTGGCCCGACGTATCCAGGCCGGTGGTTGCGGGGATCGTCGGCGCCGGTCTCAATACCGGCATCCTCATACTTGCGTCGATTGCCCGATTCTGGCACATCACGCCCGAATCGTGGCGATGGGTCTTCGGATTCAGCGCCCTGCCGGCGCTGCTTGGCGTTGCATCGCTTTGCTGGATTCCGGAATCGCCGAAGTGGCTGGGATCGCGCGGGGCGACCGCCGCCGCCGCCACCCCGTTGCGCGAACTCCTCCGTCCGCCGCTGCTCAGAATCACACTCATCGGCATCATCCTGGGCTCGATTCCGATGGTCGGGGCATGGGCGGCCAGCAAATGGATGATCCCGTGGGCCGACAAGGTGGGCGGCAACGTTCAGCCGGGCTACAAGGCGGTCACACAGGGCTGCTGGGCCTTCGGCGCGGTGCTCGGCAGCTTCTTCGGGGCGCAGCTTGCCAGCCTGCTTGGACGGCGTCGGGCGTATTTTCTCATCAGCCTGGGTTCGACGCTGCTGACGTGCGGGCTTTTTCTGTTCTCCGCGCCGCTCCGGGGCGGTTTCCTGTGGGTGGTTTTCGCGCAGGGATTCGTGGCGACGCTCTTTTTCGGCTGGCTGCCGCTGTATTTGCCGGAAGTGTTTCCCACGCGTGTGCGTGCGACAGGGAGCGGCGTTGCCTACAACGTGGGGCGGTTCGCCACCGCCGTGGGGGTCTTCACGGCGGGGGCCCTGGCCACCGCATTCGGCGGCGATTTCGCCAAGGTGGGAGCCGCTACCGGACTGATCTACGCCCTGGGCATGGTGGTGATCTGGTGGGCTCCGGACACGTCAAGCAAGACCCTGGATGAGTGATCGGCCGCGGGTTTCGGATGTGAGAGCCGACGAAAGCTCACCTTCTGCCCGTGCCAATGGTGACGCGGCCATCTCGCAGGACGGTCAGTCTCATCCGGTCCATTGGGCTTTCTTGTATGCCCGGATGATTGCGCTGTTGTCCGCTTCGCCGTAGCCGGCGGCCTCGGCGATCTCGAGCAGATCACGGTGGGCTTCCGTCAACGTGAGCCCGATACCAGCCCGCTTCGCTTCCTCAAGGATGATCCGAATGTCCTTCAGGTGCTGAGAGAGCTTGGCCTGCGTTTTGAAGTCGCCTTCGACCATCTTGCGGCCCTTCGTGTCCATGATTCGCGAGTAGGACATGCTCTCCATCAAGGCATCAAGGGCGTCTTGTGGCGACAGCCCGATGGCCTCGGCGAACGAGAGTCCTTCGGCCAGGGCGGCGCGGTTCAGACCCAAGACGAGGTTCGTCACGAGCTTCATTTTGGGGGCGGTTCCCCATTCGCCCGCATAGAGCGTCTTTCTGGCGAAGGCCTCAAACAGATCGCGACAGGCCTCAAAGGTCTCGCGAGGCCCGCCGGCGATCACGGTCACCTCTCCGCGGCGGGTCTGCTCGCTGGAGCCCGAGATGGGGGCCTCCAGGTAACGCACTCCCTGTGTGGCAAGGCGTCGCCCCAGACGGACGGTCTGTTCGGGGTCGCCTGTAGTCGTGTCCACGAGGATCTGGCCCGTTCGCAGACCTGCTGCCAGGTGGTTGAGGACCTCTTCAACGACATCGGTCGTATACAGACTGATCACCACCCGATCGCAAACGGCCAGCGGGTTGTCGTTCCATTGGGCCCCCATTGCCAACAAGGGATCGGCCTTCTGTCGGGTACGATTGTAGACGTGGACGCGAAAGCCGGCTTGGAGAAATCGTTCCGTCAACGCCGCGCCGATCAATCCCAGGCCGATAAGGCCGACACACTTGCGGCTCGATGATTCACTCACTGGCTCGACTCCGTCTTGCTACTGATCAGCGTCAGGAAATCGGCATAGGCCGCCTTCAGATCGGTCGTTGCGTCCGGCGCCGATGCGTGCAACAGAACGCCATACCGCAGCCGGAGGGACTTTCCGGGCTCGACCACGACCTTGCTCGGTTCACCGTTGCCGAGGGCCTTTCGGCCAAAGGGGTTGGCTACCAGCGCGCCGTAGTCGCGCGCGTGATACCAGCTCCGACGGAAGTTGCCCGGATCCGGCATCAGTGTGATCCCGATCCGACGGCCGTCGCCAATGCCGCCGTAGTCGCACCAATCCGCCGCGCTTCCCCTGACCTGTTTTTCGTTTACGTGTCCTTCGCTGTCGACGATCTTGCCGCCCGACTTGGCGCAGATCGCGGTGGCTACTCGCACGCCGAGCCCCATCTCTTCCTGGTCGCCGAAGGTGAACGGTTTCTCATCGGCGGAGAACGTCGAGTCCCAGATCAACAGGTGCCCCGTTGGGCGAACAAGCACGGAGAAGCGGCAAACCTCCGTGCACACCGTCTCGCCCGAAGCGGAGAGATATCGATTGCAGACCGCGAACGTGCCCTTGCCCGATCCTCCCAGGGGCTCCTGTTCAAACCGCTCCTGAACGACGCGGGCCTTGTTACGCCAGAAATCCGAGCCGCTGATGTCACCGAAGGCCATCCAGACGCCGGGGTGAAACGTGGCATGATCCGTCGGGTCCTTGCCCTGAATCGGCGGGTGGTTTCGAGTCACCTGAATGCCGCCGGGGACTCGGACGTGCGCAAAGTAGGGTCTAGGGATGTCTTTGTCCACGTAGACGTAGGTGGCCATGGGGTTGCCGTCGACCATGAGTATGACCTTGCCGGGCTCTTGCTTGAATGTCACGGCCGAATCATCGGCGGCGAGCAGCCGGGCGCCGCCTGCGAACAGAAGGACGCATGCAACTCCGCCATGGGTCATGCACTGCATCGCTGTCATCTCCGTTCTCCCGTCCCCACTGATTCGCGGCGTCATGCGCCTTTGGGTATGGCCCAGTGGCCTTGGCGATACGTCCGCCCCAGCAACTGGTTGGCCTCGTTGTCGTCGATGAACTGAGCCTTTCGTGGATCGAAGCGCGGCGAGCGCGCCAGCCGAATGGCGATGTTTCCCAGGTGGCTGAGCGCCGACGACAAGAAACCCGTCTCGATGTCGGCGTTGAGTGGGCACTCGGTTCGGATGGCATTGAAGAAGTTTCTTGCGTGTTCGCTCTTCGCCGAGGGTGGGGGGAGCTTGGCCTCGATGGGCTTGTTCTTCTCGCCCAGGATCTCGACCTTACCTCTCTTGGTCAGGACCATCTTGCCCTTGGTCCCACAGAATTCGACACCGTTGTCGATGTCCCAAGGAGCGTTCGTCGACCAGATCCGTTGTTCGAAGAACAGCATGCGTTTGCTGCCCACCTTGCCGTCGCCGGGATACTCGTAGGCCGCCATGGCCGTGTCGGGGAACTGCTGGTCGTCGTCGAAGACGTATTTGCCGCCGGTTGCGGAGACGCTGGAGGGCAACGTATCGACTCCCAGGCCCCAGCGTGCGATGTCGAGTTCATGGACGCCGTCGTTTCCGAGGTCGCCCGTTCCGAAGTCGTACCACCAGCGCCAGACGCCGTGGAAGCGATTGGCCTGGAAGGGCACAAAGGGTGCGGGACCGACCCACAGATCGTAGTCGACGCCCGGCGGCGGCGTGCCGGGTTTGCCATGCCCGATATTCGAACGGAGCTGGACGTTCCACGCCTTGGCCACCAGGACCTTGCCTATCGCGCCTTCGTGCAGCATGCGAATCGCGGCGGCGATGAACTCGTTCGACCGGCTTTGCGTGCCGTGTTGGACGACCCGCTTCGTCCGGCGGGCAGCCTGGACCATCAACTGCCCTTCACGGAAGTTGTGGCTGCACGGTTTTTCCACATACACGTGTTTGCCGGCGTCACAGGCCAGTAGGGTTGCCGGGGCATGCCAATGGTCCGGAGTGGCGATGAAGACCGCATCGACGGCCTTATCATCGAGCACGCGCCGTAGATCGCCGACCGATTGATCAGCGTTTGTGACTTGCTTTGCCTGGTTCGCGCGATTGGAATCGATGTCGCAGACGTAGGCGACCTTTACGTCGGGCATGGCGGCCAGACTCTTGCAGTGCGCCATGCCCATGCCGCCGCAACCGATCACGCCGACGACGAGGCGTTCATTGGCCCCGAGCATCCCCGAGGCGGGTGCGGCCAACGCCAGTGATCCTGCCGCAACCCCCAGCCCGGACGTCTTCAGGAACTCCCTTCGGTCAAGATAAGCCATGTTTACACCTCGTTGTTGGTCCGCTTTGCATGTCCGATGAATGTGAGCGTCAGTCGTCGTCGTCGAGTGTATCGACGGCCCAGACGGGATAGGGTTCCGCCGAGCCTCGCATCGCGCGCCAGAGAATGCGGTTCAGCATGTCCTCGGGCGCCCGGTCAACCTCCCTGAAGTTCATCTTGGCCGACGCGAGGGCGTCGGCCCGGAGCTGCGGATCCGCGATGGCCTTCGGATCGGGGTTTATCTGGTCCAGTGGCACCGTGTTGGGCAGGCATTTGTAGGGCGTGAAGTCCGGCGTATCGGTGAAGCAATCGCGCATCGGCGGCGCCGCCGCGTCGAACTGGTTCATCGGAGGGAGTCCCAGGATCTGTTCGATCGTCCTCAACAGACAGACGGTGTTGTACTGGGTGCTTACCACCGCCCCGCGACGCGCGTAAGGGCTCACGACGTAGGCGGTCGTTCGGTATCCGCTGACGTGGTCCCAGCCGTTCTGCGGATCGTCCTCGATGGCGAGAATGGCCATCTCCTTCCAGAATCGCGAGTGGCTGAGGCCTTCGACCAGTCGCCCGAACGCCAGATCGTTGTCGGCCACGTGTGCCGCCGGCGTGGGACAATGCGCCTTCGTGCCGCTGGTGTGGTCGTTGGGCAGGCAAACGATTGTCAGGGCGGGGAATCTGCCCTCTTGTTCGAACTGGCGAAGCTCGCGGAGGATCACGTCGGCACGGTACTGGTCCGGTACATTCATGGACCAGCCCACGTAGTCGGTGGGAGCGTGCGGCCGCAGGGACGGGATCAGGGGTTCACACTCGAAGACGACCTCGTTGCTCTTGCCCTGCCATGTCCGGTAGCAGGCGAGGAAATCGGGCTCGCCCTTCCGGCCGGCGTCGCGCCATCGTACGAGTGGCCCCATGAACTCGCCGTAGTTGCGCAAAAACAGCCCGCGGGCCAATACCCGATCCCAGATGAAGCCGGCGGGCGAGTAGGCCAGGGCGTCCGCGTCGTCCCTGCTCATGACATCCGGGTAGCTCCGCGGAAAGCCGGCAAAGAGCTTCTCCATGTAGTCGGTTGCGAACGCGCTGGTGCTCCACTGGTGACCGTCGGCGCTGAGGATGCCCGCACAGTAGGTGTTGTCCAGGAGCACGAAGTCGGCCACCAGCTTGTGCTGGTTGGGCGTGATCTTCTCGCCGAAGATGCAGAGTTGCGGGTTGCCGTTGCCCCGTGCCACGTCGCCCAACACCTGGTCGTAGGTGCGGTTCTCCTTGATGATGTAAACGATGTGTTTGATGAGGCTGGGCTCGCCGATCCGCTCGGGGACGGCGCGTGGGGGCTGAGCCTTCCGCGGCGGCAACAGCGTCGCCTCGATTGCGGGTCGGCGAAGGTTGTTCCAGACGGCTTGCGAGTGGTCGGCGAGGGCGTCCCTGTTGGGCAGGGGCACGAGCGACACCGATCCGTGCCATTGCCGCGAGTTGTAGCCTTCGGCGCCGACGTAGGGCGGATCCTTCAACCGGGTAGGCGAGGCGGAAAACCCTTTCAAGTTGGCGACGCAAAGCTGCCGGCGAGCGGTGTCCAGGGCGATTGCCGCCGGAAACCAGCCGACCGGAAAGAGGCCTGCGAGTTTGGACCGCCGTTTGGCGGGTGCGAAGTCGATTACGCCAATGGCGTTCTGCGTGCCGTTGGCCACGTACAGGGTCCGGCCGTCGGGGGCAAAGGCCAGGGCGTTGGGCGTCGCACCGACCAATTCGCTCGGCTTGGGCTTCGCCCAGATCGTCTCGACGACGGTATCGGTGCTCGTCCGGATCACGCTCAGGTTGTCGCCGGCGGCGTTGGCGCATACCACGAACGCCCCGTCGGGCGAGACCGCCAGGGCCGAGGCGTGTGGATGGGTTGGAACCTCCTTCTGCTTGCCCGATTTCAGATCGACGACCGTCACGCTCCCGTCGCAGGCCACGTAGTGCACGGGATCGACCCGCACCACGGTGCCGCGCCCGGCGTGGCCGGTGAGGTCGGCCCGACCGGGGCGTCGACCGCCCCAATTGGATACATAGGCTTTGCTCCGAACCAGCACCACGTCATACGGTGCGACCCCTGTGTCGAATTGCCGCACGACGCTGCCTGATTCCGTATCGATCTCCAGGAGTGTGTTGGTGAGATTGCCGCACACGTAGAGACGTCTTCCGTCCGGGGTGAGGGCCAGTCCGCTGGGGATCTCGGCCTTTCGTTGGAGGTTCTTGGCCTCCGGCAACGGGATGCTGCGCAGGCCCTTGACGCGCCCCTTATCGTCGACTTCGAAGACCTTGATGTCGCCCTCGACGTTGCTCAGGTAGATTCGGCGGCCGTCGCGCGAGAAGATCAGGCCGGTGAAACTCACCTGGCTTTTCGCCGCGGCCTCCAACTGTCGAGGCGAGACGGGCCCGCTTGTCGTCGCTCCCGCGACGGGCAACGCCACTCGGTCCACCACCTGAGCCGTGTCGGGATTGACAACCACCAGTTCATTGGTCTTGCCGGTGACCACCAGGATCCGCCCCTTGGGCGAAAGCGCCAGCGCCTGCGGCCTCATGCCGGGCATTTCGATTTGCCGTCCCAGCGGCGTGATTGTTTGCGATACCGGCAGGACCGCCCGATTACCTGCATGCCACCCGACCGTCTCCCGCGCATCCTCGGCGGGCGGTCTTGCCGGGGTTTGCGGGTCGTTCGCGCGGGCCGATCCGCCGGCGCCGCCGATCAGCACGACGCTCAGCACCAAGGTGCGAAACGGAAGCGAACGAATGAGTGCCACGAGGCCGCCGTCCCGTTGGGCCCAGATGACCATGTGCCGATTCCTCCGCACCAGACACCGCGTCGACAGATGCGCCGGACGCCGCTCACACGCCTCAAGCCTGATTCGCTTGGGCGCCTCGAAATCAGGTTCCTTACGGAACAAGAACACGCGGGCCACCGCCCGGTTCAGGACGTGATGAAGATATTTCCCAGGGGGCCGCGTCCCTTTTGCGTCATGATCACAACGATACCGGAGCCCGGCCGGTCGGACAACATCCGTGTTGTTTTCCGTGCGATGCCTTCGGGCTCCGATTGGGGGGAATAGGCCTTGGACTGTAGACTGAAGGTGGCGGCTCGCGAGGACGTTCGCCCTTTTACCATACGGCTCTCCGCGACAACCGGGTCGAGACGACCCGGCTCGGAAGGACGACCGAGCCGACACAGCCCGGCTCGGAATGGCGACGCGGCTCGGATCACAGTGCGATGGAATGCACTGGCGGACAAGCGGCCAGTGGCACCCGCCGCCGGCCGCTACGTGGACGCGTAGATGAGCGCCAAGATTCAGTCGTAGTCGGCGAGGTAGGCCGGGCCGGCGTATTCGGGCGATGGGCGGACGTCCTTGAATGTCCGTTGGAAGGGCTCCGGCCACTGGCCGCCGACAAGGGGGATGATTCGGAAGCGGCCCTGAATAGGCTTCTTTAGGTCGACGGCGAACGCGTGATTCGTGGGCATGCCTTTTGTGCCGCGGCCACTGACCGCGGCGTTGTGGCCGAACACGATGCCGTCGGATGAGCGTTCCCACACGATGTTCGCGGAATCGCACACGAGGCCAATCCCGCTCCGGTTTGCGTCGGCGATCGCGGCCAGATCGACGCCGCTGCGATTGCCGGGAAACCACAGATCGCTTGCCTTGAGCGCATAGAGGCCGCGCTCAGAGGCCTCGTCCGAGCCGGGGTAAGAAGGATCGGGGCCATTGCCCAGCCAATACACAGTTGCCAGGGAGCCGGGCAGGTGAAACGACAATCCCGCTTCCAAGAGAATGCCGGTTGCGTTTCTGGGCGTGAGTGCGTATTCGACATCGATCCAGCCGCACGGACTGATCGCAAACGACATTTTGGCGTCGATGAACTGGCCGGGTTTGTCGACGCGAGCGTACCGAGCGGACACCAGGACTTGAACATCCTTGTCGGACGTTCTGGTCGTGACGGCGACTTGAACGGGTTTTTCCAACAGGTACGGTTCCCAGAACGACTCCTTGTTCGGGTAGGACCGCTCGCGCACCCGGCGTTCGCCCATGGTGGGGCGCCGCCCCACACGGACTGTCGGACCGCGGAGGATGGGCGTACCAGACTTCGCCGGGGACCAGAGGGAGAGCCAACCGGCCCGTGTATCGACGTCAACGCGGCTGTCCGAAAGCAATACCTCAAGACGAGTATCGGTCTGCTTCACTTGCATCCCTCCCGGTCGTCGAGCCTGCGACAACTGTTCGACATAGGGCACCCGCCCGGCGACGGGACGGATTCGCACGGTGTGCTCGTGGACGGGGGCTCGCTTGGCGTCCGCGAATCGAAGGATGAGCCGGTAGTCGTCGTGCGTGATGTCCGCGGGTAGGGTGACGTTCAACGGGAGCTTTCCGGACGTTGTCGGCCTGATGTTCGGCATGGGGAGGTCGCCTTCGGCGATGCGTCCGGCATTTCGGTATAGCTCCCAGCATCCACGAAGGGCGTTCAGGTTCGTGAAGTCGTAGCGGTTGGATACATTCAAAGTAATCTGACGCGGGCCCGGTCTGAGCGATACTTCGCGCTGCTCGACTCGGATGGGCGAGTACGCCTTTCGGGTCCGCCAGTAGTCGACCTGCGGTTGGCGGTCGCCATAGACGATGCCGTCGGTACCCTTGTTGCCGCAACTGTCCATGTAGCGGTCTTTCGACACCCAGACGAGCCCTTCCGTGGGGTTCTTCAGAAATTGTTCGAATTCGCCGGGCAAGGCCTTTCGGTAGAGGCTCTGGTCGCACCAATGCCAGATGGCCCCGCCGGCGAGGTTGGGGTATCGCTGCATGATCTCCCAGCACTCGCCGATGCCTTCGAAGGCCTTTCCCAGGGCGTGGGCGTATTCGGTGCACAACAACGGTCGGCGGCTCTTCTGGGCGAAGTGGACCAGTTGTTGCGGCGATGGGTAGTGCGGTGCCAGGATGTCGACGCCATCGGGCAACGAGAAGCCTTCCCGGACGAAGTCGCCGAATCCCTGGGGAATGCAGACGGGTCGCGTCGGATCCAGCACTTTCACCCGCTTGACCGTGTCGCCGACGAGAGGCGTGTAGATGTTCTCGTTGCCCACGCTCCAGAGGATGACGCAGGGGTGATGCCGGTTGGGCAGGACGGTTTCCTCGGCCCGGGTGAACAATCGGTCTTGGTAGTTCGGGTCTCTGAGGATGCTGTTGGCCGAGTTGATAGGGACTTCGCAGATGACGTAGAGGCCTTCGCGATCGCACAGGTCCAGGAAGCGGGGGTGAGTCGGATTGTGGGAGGTCCGCACGGCGTTGATGTTCGCGGCCTTCATCAACTCGACGTCCCGGCGCCGATGCTCGTCGGTCAGGGCCCGCCCGACGTCGGGGCGGATTTCGTGCATGTTGACGCCGCGCAGCTTGACGGGCGCGCCGTTCAGCTTGAGCACGCCTCTCTCGACCTTGACCTCGCGCAGGCCGACCGGGCGCGTCAGCGAGTGAAGGGTTTGCCCCTCGCGCCGCAGATCCGCCTTGAGCGAATAGAGGGAGGGCGACTCGGCGGTCCACAACCGCGGTCGTTCGATCGGGATGCGGCACGTGAATACCTTGGCGGGTATGGCCACCGGCGATTCGGCCGTGTTGACCGTTTGACCGTTGGGATCGGTCAATGTGCAGGTGACCGTCAGATCCTGCGGGGCCGGCTCATCGGTGGGGGCGAAGACCGATCCCTCGATCGTAAGGTAGGTCTTGTTTGCGATGGAGGCGTGCGTCCAGAGATCGGCCAGGTACGTCTGCGGCAGCGCGATAAGCGTGACGTCGCGAAAGATGCCGGACAACGCCCAGTCGTCGAAGCAGTCGAGTTGATGACCGGGGTAGCGCTTGTAGACGCGGACCGCCAGCAGGTTGTCTCTGTCTGATCGGATCACGTCTGTCACATCGAACTGGCATGGGGTAAACGCGCTCTCGTGCGATCCGACCGGCCGGCCGTTGATCCAGCACTGAAAGGCGTAGAGCACGCCCTCGAAACGAATCAGGAGGCGCCGGCCGGTCCAATCCTTGGGGACCGTGACGTGGCGCCGGTACAGGCCGACCGTGCCGGTAGGCCTGTCGTACACGGGTTCCTCGAATCCTTCGAGTTCCCAGTTGCCGGGTACGCGAATGGCGGCCCAACCGGATGCGTTGAAGTCGGGGCGAAAGAACTCGGATTGTTCCGGGGTTCGGTCCGAGGGGCAGAGCCGAAAGGCCCACGGACCGTCAAGCGAGATTTCGTACGGCCCATTCGCCCTCGTGGCCGGCGCCGAGAGGCCGGCGGCGAGCATCGGCAGGAGACGGACCCAGGAACGATTTGAGAAGAAGGCGCGCTGGATTCGCATGGTATCGGTTGGCCTCCGATGTGAAAGTCGGTTTGTTGCTGTATGGGCATTGTACGTCTTCGCCCGACGGATACGAGATGTCGTGTCTGCCTGCTTTCGAGGACTGTCCAAATCGCCCGTGTTTCCGGATAATACCGGTCGGTCCGGCTTTTGGTATTGGAGGTTTGCTCACATGGTCCGTCACCTCATCGTTCATTCGTTTCTATCGGCGATTGTCTCGGTGTCGTCGGCCGCGGACACCAAGCCCGCGGGCCGCTGGCTTCATCCTCTCTGCAAGCCGTTGGATACGACGAAGCTGGGGCCGTTCGTCGTATGCGATGACGGACGTCTGATGACGATCGACGGCAGCGTCCTTTGCGCGAGCAAGGACGACGGTAAGACGTGGGTGCACGTGAGTTCACCGATCCACTCGGGCATCCGGATGGGCGGCGGTGGTCACCCTGGGCAGTTCGTACGAACCGCCACCGGCACGATCGTCATCGCCTACCTGGACTTCGACGGCTACAGGTGGAGCTGGGACGACAAGACGGGTGCGCCGAACCCCGACTGCAAGCTCGAACTCTGGTCCATTCGCAGTGCCGACGGAGGCAAGACTTGGACCGACCGGCAGTGCCTTCTGCCCGGCTACAACGCCGACTTCATGGGATTCATCCAGACCCGCGACGGGGCACTGGTGCTTACGGTGGAGCACCTGCTTCCGTCGTTGAGGCGGTGGGTGTCGTGCTCCTTTGTCTCGGCGGACGAGGGCAAGACGTGGAAGCAGAGCAATTGGATTGACCTCGGCGGGCATGGCCACCATGACGGGGCGGTCGAGCCGATGGTGGTCGAACTGAGGGACGGACGTCTCTTGATGCTCATCCGCACCAACCTCGACCAGTTCTGGAAGGCCTACTCCACCGACGGCGGCCGATACTGGCGCACGATCCAACCCAGCGGGATCGACGCCAGCAGTTCACCCGGTTGGCTCATCCGCTTAACGAGCGGTCGGCTGGCCCTGGTGTGGAATCGCCTGAACGCCGAGGGCAAAGGGGCGTGGCCAAAGAGCAATTCCGCGGGGCCGGCGTCGGAATTCCCGGCCTCCTGGCAACGGGAGGAGCTCTCGCTGGCTCTTTCCGCCGATGACGGAACGACGTGGACGCGCCCTGTTGTCATTGCCCGACATCCGGGTGTCTCACTCTGTTATCCCTACATGGTGGAGCGCCGGCCGGGCGAGATTTGGATAACCACTCACGGGCACTCGGCGGGCGGGCCTGTGTCGGTTCGTGTTTCCGAGGCGGAGTTCTTGGCACAGGTGTCGAAGTAGAAGGGAGAAAGTCTGTTTATGTGCCCGACTTTCGCAACGCTCGCATGCCTGATGCTGAGCGGTACGGCCGACGGGGCCGGAAAAGCGATTCTGCTCGTGTGCAACAAGCACGAGGATACGATATCGTTCGTGGACCCCGCCACGCTCAGGCCGCTGGTCAAGATTCCGACCGGGCCCAATCCGCACGAGATCGTCTTGTCGAAGGACCGTCGCTACGCCTACCTGTCCAACTACGCGCCGCCGGGTAACACGATTTCGGTGATCGACCTGGTGGCCCGCAAGCACATCCTCCAGATTCCGACGGGCAAGTACGCCCGGATCCATGGGGCGGGGATTGCCCCTGACGGGCGCCAGGCCTATTTCACGGCGGGTCAGTCGGGCGTCGTCGTCGAAGTGGACACACAGACGAACAAGGTCACCCGCACTATCCCGACGCACGGCAAGATCTCGCACATGGTCCTGGTTTCGCCCGACGGGAGCCGTCTTTATACGGCCAACATCGAAACCCGGAACGTCTCGGTCATCGACCGGCAGTCCGGCAGACTCCTCGCGCAGATTCCGTGCGGGAAGGGCTGTGAAGGGATGGCCTTCACGCCCGATGGCCGGCTCCTGTGGGTGGGCAATCAAGACGCCGGGACGATCACCATCGTTGATGTGGACACGCACAGGCCGATCACGACCTTTGCCTGTCCGGGCATGCCGGTGCGGATCCGATTCACGCCGGACGGCCGATGGGCTCTGGTTGCAAGCTGGTCGGAGAAGGGTGAACTGATCGTTATCGATGCGGACACCCGTAAGGAACTGAAGCGGATTCCCGTGGGCAGCCGCGCGATCGGGTTGGAGCTTTCGCCCGACGGTGGCCGCGTCTTTGTCGGCTGCGAACACCGTGACGGCGTTCACGTGATCGACTTGGCGACGCTGACGGTCGTCGGCAAGGTCCTCACCGGCGATGGCTCGGATGCGATGGCCTGGTGGGAACCGCCGTGACAATCGAGTGACTTTGCGTGTAGGGCCTGTTCCCGTGTCAGCGCCGCGATTGTCAGGGTGCGAGGCCCAGAGACGGCAGTTGTCCCTGTCTTCCCGGAGAGAATGATGCTACGGCAATGCGTTGGTTTCGGCATGGTCTCGATCTTGGCCGCCCTGGTGTTTGCAGCGCCCGATACGGGGGCAAACCCCTCGTCGCGTCCCGGATTTGTCGAGTTCCACGTGATCAGCTTCTTGCCGGATAAGCCGATCAGTCGAGCGAGGCGACCGGCGCCGATTGTGGCCATTGTCGAAAATGCAGGGGACGTCGACGCCGCACCCAAGGCAAATCTCATCGTTCCCAAGGGTGTCCGAATCGTCGGCACATCCGCCGAATCGACCGCACTCATGAAGCCCACGGACCGCAGAACGCTCTCGTGGCAGGTCGAGGCCGATGAGGCGATGTCGTGCGAACTGCGTCTGGAAGTCGCTGCCGTCGGCGGCATCACTGCAAGGGCATCGCTGAAGATGCAGTTTCTGCCGGCCGTGGAGGCAAGGAGACTGCCGTACATTCCGGAGCCTGTGCCGGTTCGGACGCCCATCCTCGTCGGCGCCCACCACTGCCCGTTGTGGGAGGCCGACAAGCCCCACATGTGGGCGAACATCCTCAAGCATCCCGAGCGGACGCCCGCGTTGGGCTTCTACGCCCAGGAGAACCCCGAGGTGGCCGACTGGGAGACGAAGTGGGCAGTGGAACACGGCGTCTCGTTTTTCGTGTACTGCTGGTACCGAACGAGCCAGGGGGGCGCGGTGACGACGCAGTTCGGAACGGCCATCCACGATGCGCTGTTCAAGTCCAGGTTCGTCGACAAGATGCGGTTTACGATCATGTGGGAGAACCAGTCGCGCGGCCGGGCGGGCGTGGCCGACGAGAACGACCTGATGGTCAACCTGTTGCCCTACTGGATCACCAACTACTTCAAACATCCCAGCTACCTGAAGATCGACAACAAGCCGTTGCTGTTCATCTATCGCCCCGAGTTCCTCATCGACGATCTGGGCGGCGCCGAGAACGTCGCGAAGGCGTTTGAGAAGATGAGGCGGGCATGTCGCGACGCGGGATTCGACGGCCTGTATCTGCTCGGCGAGTACCGCGGCCTCGATCCCAAGCACCTGCGACTCATGAAGCAGCTTGGGCTGGACTACACCTTCGCGTATTGCTGGTACGTGGACCGCAGCCCGAAGCCGGACCGGGCCATCGCCGAGCAGATGCGATGTATCACCCAGACGCAGGAATTGGGGATCATTCCTCAGGTCGTCACGGTGTCGCAGGGATGGAGCGGGTGGGCCGACGAGGGGAGTATCTGGACGATTCCTCCCGGCGACTACGAGCGACTCCTGCAACAGGCCAAGGAGTTCGTCGCGACGCTGCCCGCCGACCAGTTGGGCAGCAAGATGCTGCTCCTGGACAACTGGAACGAATGGGGCGAAGGCCACTACATTGCGCCGTACCGACAGTACGGATTCGGATACCTCGATGCGGTCCGCAAGGTGATCGCGGGCGACAGCCGGCCCCACGTGGACCTCATCCCTGAGGACATCGGCCTCGGGCCCTACGACATGGCGTTCAGGGCCCACCTGCGGCGCGAGGAGGAACTGAGGACCGTCCTGTCCAAGAAGGTCTTCAAGGTCGGTGCGCCCGACGAGGGTTTGATCGGCTGGTGGGCCTTTGATGAGGAGGACGGCGATCCGATCGCGTACGACTACTCGGGTCATGGCCTGGGCGGCAGGCTGCAACGGGCGGGCCGAAAGAAGGGCATCGACGGCAGCGCACTCATTTGCTCGGGCGGCGGCGTCGTGGTCGACAATAATCCCCTACTCTCACCATCTGATGCGATCACGGTGGAGTGTTGGGTGAAGACCGATAAGGCGGGCCAGGACAACAAGTGGTTTGTCAATCGTGTGTTCGGCGGCGGCGTCAACTGCGGATACCGGCTGGGGGTTTTGGCGGGCAAACCCTGTTTCGAGGTGCCGCAGACCGACTGGAGCCACCACCTCAAGGCCGACACGCCCTTGCCGACGGGCCGGTGGGTTCACGTGGCGGGCACGTTCGACGGAAAGGTGATGAGGATCTACGTGGATGGAGAATGTCGCGGCCAGATGCCGCGTCCGGGGCCCGTCAATCGCAGCCGATTTCCGCTCTGGCTGGGAACTTACGAACTCAACCACCCTGCTCGTTTCACCGGCCTGCTCGACGAGGTAAAGCTCTACAGCCGCGCGCTGAGCGATGTGGAGATTCGAGCGGAATGCCGCAAGATGGCGCGTTAGTCTCGTTTACGGTGGGTCATTTTCGTTGGAGGCTGCGCGACGTTGGCAGTGCCTTCACATGCCCGAGGGTGGGCAGGATGCCCGCGCTCCAAGACGACGTAAGGCTGTGACCGACAGCGGCGTTACTGCTTCTTCGTTACACCCATTCCGCAGAGGGGGACGATCTCTCTTGCTTCGGGAAGGCCGTAGTTGAAGACGGTGAATCCGCCGGTTTTGAACTTCCGCGTGATCTGAATTTGTTCGATCAGCTTGCAGACATCGTTTCTCGGCTGCCAGACGCTCAGGCCGATGCCGGGATAGCACGGCACGTTGCCGGCCCACCTGACCTGCTGTGCGACCATCTCTTCAAAGTGACTGCTGCTCGTGAAATAGTCCATCGGGCAAACGAAGTCGAGATAGCCCTTTTCGCACCACAGCTTCCAGTCTTGCCCGATCGAGTCGCGGTATGTGGTCCAGTTGTTGAACACTGCGGCCGAGATCTTCACATTCGGCTTTGCTTTTCGAACGGCTTCGGTCACGCCGGCCACCACCGTCGTGATCTGCTGTCGGCGAAAGTCCAACCATTGGTCCTGGTACCTGCCCCTGCGGACGTCGCCGGGCCACTGATCGAGCGTCTTGCCCATGGCCTTTTCGAACCGTTCACGACATCCGTTGCAGAAGCAACTGTGCGCGCCGGGATAGCGGATGTAGTCGAAGTGGATGCCGTCCACATCGTATTGGGTGGCCACCTCGACCATGGCGTCGATTTCGAGCTTCTGGTTGATCGGATTCGACGGACAGAGCCACCGGGCCTCGGGCTTTCCGTCGAAGCGGACCTGGGTTCGCCCCTGCCGCATCATCTCCTCGGCAAACTCCCTGGACGTCGCCCAGCCCAAGTTCCAGTTTACCTTCCAGAGGTGGCATGCGACGCCATACTTCTTGCAGGCCGCCAGGCATTGGGCGATCTGATCCCCTTTGTCTTTGATGGATTCGGCGACGGGCAGCACCGTGCTCGGATAGTAGGCGACGCCGCCCCAGAGCATGTTCGGTAGGATGGCGGTGAACCCGTTATCGGCGAGCGTCTTTATCGCCTCATCCCACGTCATGCCCTCGACTCCGAATGCACTGTGGCACCAGAACGCGCGGTGCTCGCCCTTCAGCGGAATCTGCGCGGCGCAGTGCGCCTCCAGCATCAACCGCTTGGCCCTCTCGGCCGCATCCAATGCCTCGGCGTACCTGGCGGCGGTTCCGAGGCCGGTCACTTCATCGCGGAGCTTGGCCGCCTGATCCATCGACCGCAGAACGGTTTCGTTACCCGCCGCTGTCGAGCGGATCTTGCCTCGGGCATCGGCAAAGCTCGTGTAGGGACCGAACCGGCCGATCGAATCCACGACGTACCGGATCGCCTCCGAGGACAGGTCGGGAGCAAGCTTGCCGATCATCGCAAGCAACAGACGCTGTTTATCGGGCGTGCCGTCGGTCAGAAGGATGTGTGTCATTTGCACGCAGTTGTCGGCCACCACGATCGCCGGCCGGCTGGTCGGCCTGCCCTGGTCGTCATACCACACGGCGGCCACGCGGCTCTTGCCCTCGACGGGAATCGCCTCGCTGATGTTCCACGAACGCTGCTTCACGATGGCCGGTGCCCCCGGCAATACGTTTGCGTCGAGTTGGATCGCGGCGAACTGGCCCGATCGAGCTTCCTTGATGTGCCGGCCGCCGCCGATGTTCACGAGCGGACGCAGCTTTTCGGGCAGCGCGTAGAAACACAGCAGGTTGCCGCCGCCTCGCAGAAAGCCGGCGAGCCGCTCCGCGACGTCGTCCGGCATGCTTGGATTGTGCGGCAAGATCACCAGCGTCTTGCCCTTCAACGTGTGGGCCGTCATGTCCAGGTCGCTGATCGTGCAGTACGCGAGGCCCAGCTCCCTCAGGATGCTTCCCATGGCCTCTGTCTGTGTGCGTACCCCCTTCAGCTCGCTGGGCGATGTCTTTGCGGCGGAGTCGGCCCGAAGCACCGCGATCCTGGCATCGCTCCCCAACAGGCCCAGGCCGGCGAGGTAGATCGTCGTATCGACGTCCTTGCCCCGCCAGGCAGAGAGGCGAATTGCTGTGATCCGCCCCCATCCGGCCGGCTTGCCCTCGGTCCGTGCCGTCTCCCTATCGATGACGATCGTCTGCCATGTTCTTTCCGACTGAAGTGAGAAGGTAACCGCGTACCAGCCATCGCCACTCTGGAAATAGCAGGTGCCGTAGGAAATCGGCGAAGGGTTGGGGCAGAACGCGTTGAACCGGATCCCCCGGCAGCCGGAAAGGTCCAGCGAGACCGAACGGTCCCACGAGGCCCGCTCGATCTTGGCGCCTGCAAACGCACAGGGCATTCTCAGCACGGGCGTACCGTCGATCGTGATCACGGAGACATCGGCGCTGTCCGCCATGGGCTGCCAGGCCGTCCGAGCGGCCTGATCGTTCTCGTACTGCATCGCGTCGATCAACGGATAGCCGACCTTCGGCGGTGCAGGGACTTCATCGGCACGGGCGCCGGTGATACAGGTAAGGCCGACATACAGCCAGGCAAGCGTTCGCACGGCTCGTCTCCTTTCAAGTCCGACACGATGCGTCGAGACCGCCGACAAGGCAGGGTTCTGCTTGCAGTATTCCTACACAAGACGGCAAGAACCTCAAGGGCATTGGTATCCGAAGGAAGACACCCGCTGCATGTCCCGTGTTACTTCGCCGCGACGGTCATCGGGCGGAGGGTGCGGTCGATGTAGTCGGGCCAGAGGGGGCAGTTCATGTCAATCCAGCACTTGACCGCGTGCATTTCGTCGCGGGTGAGCCGGACGTCGTGGTGTCCGCCGGGGGCGTCAAGAACCTTCCATAGTTTGCTCTGAAACGTACCGAACGTGTAGGGTTCTCGCTTTTCGTTGCCACCGGAGTTCCATCCGCAATCGAGGAAGTGGACCCAGCCCTGCCGGATCAGTGTTCGGTACGAGGCGGGCACGCGGTTCTTGTCGAGGACACCCGTCAGGTCGATGTTTTTCTTGTGGTCGGCGTCATGGCATCGGACGCATTTGGCATTCCATACGGGTTGAACGACCTTTTCGTATGAGAAGGCGCTCGTCCCCCAAGGGGGCGGGGTCAGCGGACTGGGCATGCGCCGCAAGGCCGTGCCCGGCTTTCGCGGGGGGGCGTGGCGGCGATCCTCGTGGCAGCCGATGCAGCTTCGCTGCTCGCCCGGCTGCATCTGGACGACTGACCGCATCCGCTGAACCTCGTTGAGATCCTTGTCGAGTGCTTGGAAGTAGAGCGTTTTGCCCGCCGGGGCGGTGAAGTTGGCCGAGCCGTCTTCCTCGACCGGCGCGAGGCCCCATGAGGCCTTGGCGACGTACGACGGCCAGCCGAACGGTCCGTTCACGATGTCCACCGGCGCGGCGTAGTGGTTCAGGAACGGCTCGTGGTCCTTGCGGTACTCACCGTTGTCCAGCCGCTCAAGATTTGCACGAACCTCCTCGACCACGCGAATGTATTTGATCGTTCCGCGCGGCACGGTTTGCTCGATGCCCTGATAGACGTCGGCCATCGTGAACTGGCTCATGGGTTGATCGCCGACGTCTTGAACCTGGTGAACCTGATGTCCCGGAGCCGCGGGCGACAGGACCGGCGGCGGAGACGTCGGCTGGTACGGCGTCGGCGTCATGCAACCGATGGTGAGATCCTGATGCAGGACCTCGCGATTGCCGAACCGGTCGATTACGTACAGGCCGAATTGTCGGCGGGGCGCATGCGAGCAAAGGACGTAGTCCCTTGCGATCGGCCACGGATCGCGGAAGCATTCCTCATCCGGCCACATCCCCGGCCAGGGGACCTCGGGCGTGATGCTCGTGATTGCCTTGGGATTGAACTTACCCTTGCTGGTGTCGATCAGTGTGATGGGGCCGTTGAGGTCGCCGAAGTGTGAGATCAAGGTGCAGCAGATTTCGGAGGTGCCGGGCATCTCGCGGCCATTCGCGTAGCCGTTCGGCTGGATGATCGTGTTGCCGAAGACCAGGTCGGCCATTCGGCCGTCGGGGCGAATGGTCCACAGCGTGTGGCTGAAGTCGGCGCCCTTGTCGATGTATTCGGACCGCGTCCAGAGGATCCGCCCGTCGTGCGTGAGCGACGGGGCCCATTCGCTCAGGTTGGCGTACGAAAGGGGGGTGATGTTCCGGCCATCGGCGTCCATCCGGAACAGGACGAAGACCTGCGGCCGCCAGCAGAGGTAGCGGGCCTTGCATCGCGTGGAGATCATCGCCAGTCCGCCGTCGGGTAGCGGGCATGGCCAGAAATCGTGGAACGGCCCATCGGTGAGCTGCGTGGCGCCGGTACCGTCCGGGTTCATGACGCTGATGTGAAAGTAGCCCTCGTGGGACGGGCGATGGGCGAAGTAGATCTTGCTGAGGTCGAAGTTGGCCATCGGGTCGCGTGCGATGCCGGTTGCGGAATCGAAGAGGCGCGTCAGACGCGATTCACCGACGTCGAGCCGACCGTTACGACGGGGGATGTCGAGGCGGTAGATTCCGCCGCCCGGTCGCCAGGGCGAGTCGAGGATGACGCTGTAGTTGTGCGACGGTTCGTAGGCGTGTCGCTTGACGAACAAGATGTGTTCGAGCGGCGACAGGTCGGGGTCGCGAAGGAGCAGTCGTCGTTTGGCCAGTCGGGCGTCGAAGAACGTTCGGCGCTCGGCCGCACGGTCGGGCCGAGATGCCATGATTGCGTCATGGCGTTGACGGAGCGTGTCGAGTTCGGTCTTTTCCCTCGACACGTCGATGTTCTTCTCGGCCAGCCGGGCGAGCATGTCGGCCATCAGCGAGAGGGTTCGCTCGAGGGGGTCGTAGCGGAACAGTCGCAGGGAGTAGTCTTCGCCGCGGGCATCCTGAAGTGTGAGGTTGAATTGGGGTCCGATCGGGCCTCGTTCGGCCGAAACCGTGATTTCCTTGGATTCGCCGGGGGCGATCGTCAGGCCTTCGCTCAGCGCCGGGGCATTGCCGCGAATCGTGGTCGCCTCGCCGCCGCGCGGAACGGCGAGGCGAATGCGGAACGTATGATTTACGCAGGGGGTGATCTCGGCGATCGACAGCGGCGAAAACGTAAAGGTCACCGATCGGCCGGCCGGCGACGTATGCCGGCCGCCGATGCCCAGTCCGATTCGAAGCCCGCGCTCACGACAATCGGGGAAGTATGTCAGCGGCAACCGGGCCTCGACGCAGGTCAGCGATCGATCGACGGCGCCATGAACCTCAACGGACTTGTCGCGTTGTCCGTTCGGTTGATAGGTGTTGAAGGCCAAGCCCTTTTCGGTGATTGCCAGGACGCCGAGTCCTTCGCCGTCGGTTCGGCCGATCGTGGCCACGTGGCCGCTGAGAAGTCGAGACGCGCGGATGGCCAGGAAGAGGCAATCCTCCTTACAGCCGGCGGACACGGCGTATTCGACGAGCGGCCCGCCGGCGAAGTCGTATGGGTCGGCCACACGGACGACACCTCGCGAGGCCTCGTCCCAGCAGACGTCATCGAGCGTTGCGTCGAGCGTGGGCTCGGCGCTCAGCGGCGGCAGTGGAAGGGCGTCGTCGCCGACGTGACGCGGGTATTCCTTAACGCGGCCGTTGTAGGGGACGAGCCGCGCGCTGATGTCGGCGCGGCCGTAGGTCTTCAACCAGGCGTGCTCCTCGCCGAGGAATGCGTATTGGAGCCTTTCCTGGGACTCGTCCGTCAACTCGACCTCCGGCGTCTTCTCTTCGGGCCGGGGGCCGATCTTGTCGAGCGGGATTGAGTCCTTTCGGCCGTAGACTTCGATCTCGTCGATGCGGACCTGGCTGCCGTTGGTGGACTCGACGGCGATCCTTACCCAGCGGGCCCGGACCGGTTTGAATCGGAAGTCGGAGCGGGTGTTGATCGGTGTTTCCGACTTGTGTTCGTAAACGCAGGTCCACGTTGAAGCGTGGCTGTGGGCGTTGTACTGCGTCGCGGTGAGGATTCGGAATCGCGTGGCCGCCCGATCGCCGTATCGCCGCGAACTGTCGCTGCCGAAGGCCACGTGACAGAGCCAGTACGCATCGCCCAGGTCGATTTCGGCCCAGGACGGGTCTTGGGCGCTGATCCAACTGTGATCGTTTCCGATCAGGCCGTCGTTGAGGTGTCGAACCTGATGGATGGGGTAGCCTTGGAGGAGCGACGAGGCCGCCGCCTGGGCTTGCGGCAAGCGTGCGAGGTTCGTCAGGCCGTGTTCGTCTTTGTCGGGGACGGTTGTCTCGTGCTCGACTGTGGCGAACCGGATGCGTCCCGACTCGTCGCGACGCGGCGCCGGCGTGGGCGGGGGAACGGATGCGGCGAAGCCCTGTCCTCTCGGGCGGAGGGTCACCGCGCCGGCTTCGGCGGAGACCTTTCGTGCCGACTTGAACTGCCGTCCGTCCGTCGACACGAGGATTTCGAAGTCCAGCGGCGTACGGTCGGCGTACTCACGTTTGCGGTCTCGGGAGAAGGCGACGGCGTGGATCTTCGTCGGGCGCGGCAATTCGATCTGTGCCCATTCGACGCCGGAACCGGCGGCCACCCAACTGAAATCGTTGCCGTATTGCCCGTCGTTGAGGTGTTCGACCGCGTGTTGCGGGTAACCGGCGATACACGATGAGGCCGCGGCCTTGGCTCCCGCCCTTTCGAGCGCCACGTTCTGTTTGCCGTCGGGACCGTAGACTTCGAGCTCATCGATGGCCGCCGCGTTGCCCGAGGTTCTGCTGATGATTATTCGAACGAACTTGGCCTTCTCGTCGCCGATCACGACCCGGTAAGGTCTGTCCGAAAAGACGGGCGGGTCGGCAGCGCAGGCGAATGCCGCCAGTCCGCCAAGAAGCCATGTGCCGGAAGACAGCATGAGTCCAATCTGCCGACGCCTTTGTCCAACAACGGCTGTCATGACACAGACCCCTCTCGAACGATTTCCTCGCCTGGGTCCTATGGTATCTGACTTGCCTGCGTGCCGGGAAGTGCCTTTGGCGGCTTGCCCTCGCGACGAGGCGGTGTGGCAACACTCCTATGCAAGAGCGTGCGCCGAGTCTGACGGAGGCGGCACACGCTTGTTTCACGGCAGTACGGCAGGATTCTTAGCGCGAACGGCCGCGCCGGATCGCCAACCCCATGCCCGCCAGAGCCAGCAATGAAAGGGTGGCCGGCTCGGGAATGTTGTAGACCTCCAGTTCGTCGATGCAGATCGGATCGCCCGTGGCCGAGTCTACCAGAACGCGAAGTCCCGTCGCGTAGACTTGTCCAAACTGATACCAGTGGCGGCTGCCCGGACCAGCCATCGACGAGTCGTAGTCCACGACGCCGATGGTGGTCCACTCGTCATCGCCGGCGGTCATCGGGGAGGTGGCCGTTGTGATCTGCACCGTGTATGAACCCAGCGACCGGTCGCCGTACTGGCCGGTGGTGTCGCGGCCCCACGCAATCCCGCCGATGATGAATCCGCCGCCGAAGTCAATGCCGGCAAAGCTCGGGTCTGAGCCGGCGATCCAACTGTGATCGTTGCCGTAAAGCCCGTCATTCAGGTGGTCAATCTGGTGAATCGAGTACCCCGAGATGCAGTCCTTGGCGAAGGCCGTCCCCTCATCGGCAATGTTGCCCCAACCCATCGTGCCACCGGTTTCTACCAGGTTCAGGCCCCACTGGGAGTACAACTCGAGCTCATCGATGCACGTGCCGTTGGCCATGCCGCTTCCGGGGACAACCAGGCGGATGCCCGTGGCGGTAACGGCATTGAACCCGTACTGATGGCGCAGCCCGACAGATGGCGTCGAACCGTCGTAGGTGACCGTGCCGATCGTCGTCCAAGACGAATCGGGCGTTGAGGCATCGGGGTTCACCGCCGTCGTGTACTGGATCTGGTACGTTCCCAGGCTCCGATCGGAATACTGCCCGGTATTGTCACGACCCCAGGCGATGCTCGACACGGTTTTTGCGTCGCCGAGGCTGATGCCCGCGATCGGGGCGGTTCCGTCAGCGCCGATCCAGCTATTGCTGTTTCCATAAGTTGCGTCGTTCAGATGATGGATGAAGTGGATGCCGTATCCCAACTCTCCCCCCGCAAACGCCGTTCCTCCCCTCGCCAGGTTTTCAGCGGCGAACGTCCCGCCCGTTTCAATCAACGTGACCGGAGCCGCCGATGCCGACGGTACGTACCAGGCCGCCAAGGCGACAGCGAATCCAGCACACAGAGAAGCTCGCCCAGTCTTGTTCATATCATGTCCTCCTTCACCAGATTCCAGATAGCCGGCCCTCTTCTCCTCCGCCCGTCCGTCAGTCCGTGAGCGACGAGGCGTGCGTTGTCTTCTCTTCGACTTGCTCGATCCTGCGATCGGAGACCTCCATGTGCGCCCGCATGGCCCGCTCCGCCGCATCCGGGTCGTGCTTGCGAATGGCTTCAAGGATGGGGATGTGAATCGTGCTGACGTGGGATTGATCCCGGACGCCCCGCGCCGCTCGCACGATGGTGGCCGTCATGAACTCGTGCACGACTTCCATCACGTGCTGGATGAGGCGATTGCCCGTGAGATCGGTCAGCTTGCGGTGAAACCGGACGTCGGCCTCCAGCGCGCCCACGTCATTGGCCGCCGCTTCCATCCGCTTGCACAGGATGTCGAGTTCCTCGACGTCCGCGGGCGTGGCCAGCTCGGCCGCGCGTCGGACGGCATGGCACTCGATGATGCGGCGGAGTTCCGCGAACTGGCGCAGATCCTTCGTCGAGATCATCATGGAGTTGCCGAGCAGCTTGGCACAGTTCGACAAATCGTCACGATCGGCGACGAACATCCCGCGCCCGCGTCGGACCGTGACCAGCCCGAGGGTCTCCAGACGTCCGACAGCTTCGCGGAGCACGTTCCGACTGATCCCGAGCTGCTCGACCAACTCCATCTCGCTCGGCAGGCGATCACCCGGCTGGAGATCGGATTCCGTCAGGACGTTGCGGATCCGTTCGGCCACCGTGTCGACGAGAGATCCCCTCTGAATCCGTTCGAGCTTCACTTCGAATACCTCCGTCCTCCTACCGGTGATGAGGGGATTAGCCAAGACGACTTGGACTCCATTACGACCCGTCAACACTGATATAGCATGTAGGATGTAGGATAACCTACTTCCATGTGGCAGTCAATATGGGTCATGTGTTTTCTTTTGGGGCAGTACCCCCCAGGCCAAACCGACATAAGTTATTTTTAATTAGTAGGTTAAGTTAGAATGGTCCGGTGTCACTTGAAGACCGGTAGGCAGGATTCGGATTCGGTGCTTAGAGCCCCTGACCTGCACCATCCTTGTGACATCTGCTGAGAGCGGCGCGAACACGTTCATGGACATCAAGGGGATGGTTGATGTTCTCCCAGGCCGCCTCCACGCCACCCGTTCCGGCCGTGGCGAAACCGATGGTGCCGAGTCCCAAGGCTCGTTCATAGATCGTCAGTGACAGGAACGTGTTTTGGATGCGGGTCAGTTGACATTCGAAGATGTCGACGTTCAGAACGCCTCGGACGCACATGACACGCCGATTAGTCAGGACGTAGAGTCGGCTGACCCATTGGAGCGCCGCGACCACGAGTCGTGCGACGGCCAACACTACGGCGATCTTGACGAGCAAAGGCCGGCTCATCCCGACGGATTCGAGGGCTCGGCCGAGAGGGGCCGACAGCGCCACGACCAAGGCCACCGCCAGCAACGTTCGGAACGAGGTGAACACAATGAACCACATCGAGGGCTTTATTTTCAGTTCGACGATTTCGCCGCCGTCCAGGAGGTGGGCGGGAATGGGCTGCGCATCCGCATAAGCATCTTCGTTGGCGGCGGCATTGGCCTCGACCATCGCCGGTTGACACGGCCCCGAGATTTCTGAACGCTCGTGTGCGTTTGTCATGAACCTTCCGCCGCTAGCGACTCCTGCATCATACCATCGGCCGATGCGTGGGACATAGCCCGGGCTTGAGGACGGCAATATCGGGGAAGTTGCGGTAGTGGCCGTTGTAGTCGAGTCCGTAGCCCACGACGAAGACATCCTCGACGTCAAAACCGACAAGGTCGGGTTTCAGGTCGGGCGGGGCCTTGTCGGGCTTTCGCAAGAGGACGCACGTTCGCAGGCTTGCCGGGCCTTGCCGTGCCAATTCGGCCAGGACCAACCGCAAGGTCTGGCCTGTGTCCAGGATGTCGTCCACGATCAGCACATCGCGTCCCGTCACGTCGACGTGCGACGAATACACGATCTGGGCCGGTCGCGATCGACTTCCGTGATAGCTGGATACGGTGATCAGGCCGATCTTCATCTTCATGGGCAGGCGACGGATCAGGTCCGCCACGAAGATGATCGCCCCGGAGAGGATGGCGACGATGATCAAGCCCTGCTCGGAGTTGCCGTACCATTCGCCGACGGCGTCGGCCATTTCGCGAATGCGGGCGGCGATGCGGTCCCGCGAGACGATGATGCGATCGATGTCAGCCTGCATCGGGTTGCACGGTGGGCGCGCGTCTGCGCCGACGTTCCTTTCCAAAGCCGAAGTACAGACGACCCGACTTGCCGATGATGGTCAGCGCAAGAATCGCCGTGATACCGGGCGCGGCGAACAGCGGGCTGAATGCCAGGGGCTGCCGGATCAGGACGTACACCATGATCAGGATCGGCGCGATGCCGAGAAGAATGACAACCACGAACCAGGTCCACTTCATGCCGCGCGCGAACCAGCCCCAGAAGAACCAGAGAAAGACGCCGATGCCGACGGCGGCGAGGTTCTGAACGAGGTGCATTTCGCGGGGCTTGATGGCCTCGTTGAGCATCCACCAGACTCCTCCGCCCACCTGGAGGGCTGCGGCCACACGACCGATCACGCCCAGGAAATGCACGATGGGGGGAGCGGCGCTCGCCGAGGTCTCCGCGGCCACTTCGCGGGTCTGAAACAGCGCGACGGCCAGCAGGACCAGCGCGGCCACGTAGAAGAGGGCGTAGCCGAACAGCCACAAGACGTGGCCGGCTGGAATGGGCCGTCGCAGAATGACCGCGTCGCTGACCCAGAAATACTGCATGTTGGGGATGACGGCGTAGACGGTTCGCGCCAGGATTTGGGCCGTGCGGGCACCGGCCTTGGCGATTCGGGGCCTGACGGCGCGTGTTTCCTCGACCTCAACCGGTTCGTTTGGCGATGGCGCGCCCGGTGCGGTCGTGGTGGTCCCGGCGGACGGGATTTCCGCAAGGAGCCGTGAGGCGGCCTCGGTGTCGGTCCCGGAAGGCTGAGTTGCTGCCAGCGGTTTGTACGTCGGAAACGCATAGGACTGGAAGAAGTAGTCCGACATGAGCCCGAGCGCCAGGACGAAAAAGCACACCAGAAGGGTCATGACCTGCCCGAGGCGCGTTGACGCGGCCAAAGCCACCCCGTTGAGGATCATGACGGCGAACCAGATGAGCAACACGGCGGTCGGGAGCTGCGTGCCGGCCATGTCCTTGGCGAACGGTTGGAATTGCCAGTTCTTGTCAATGAATCCGACCAGCAGGGAAGCCAGGGTCAGCAGGATCACCCCCACCACCAGCGAGGTTGACGAGAAGTGCCATCCGTAGAAATAGTTGGTGAACACCGCGATACCGACGGCGATCAGCACGGCGCCGCAACCGAACAGAATCACGGGCCAATCAAAGCGTTGACTGCTGGCCTGCATGACCCCGTGGCGGGCGTTGAGAAAGAAGACCAACGCGCAGACATAGCAGGCTACGGTCAGTGCCCCTGCAAGACCGAGGAATTTGCCCAGGACGAAGATCGGACGGCTCACCGGCTTGCTGATGACGGTGAGGACGGTCTTGTTCTCGATTTCGCGGCTGAACACCCCGGCCGAACTGAAGCCGGCCAGAAGCAGCCCGCCGATGAGCAGGGTACTCAGGCCGAGATCGTACATCATCTTGTTGTCGTCGTAGATCTCTTCGCTGGGGGAGGTGCTGAACGCCGCCACCATGGTGTTGATCGTCAGACACCCCACGATCACCAGTACCAATAGCCCGAACACCGGCTGGCGAATGGTCTCCGTAAACGTGTTTTTTACAATGGCTAAGAGCTTGTCGAGCATGCCGAATCAACCTTGACCTCACGGTGGGGTTGCGACAGACTGCAATCCGAGCCGGAATCTCCCGGAGTGTATCCACCGATTACAGGGAATTATGCTTGCTGACGGGCGTTCTGAAAAGCCCCCGTCGGCCACAAAAGAGAGAATTGCGGCGTCCGGGGTTGTCTGCCATCGCGTTCCGGCGAACAATAGACGCAGCCCGAGGCACTGGACAGGAACCCTTCCAGGGGCTAACTTACTGTTCTGTGAGTTCCATTGGGCAATACGCCCGTGGTCGAGGGGGGCGGATTCATATCCGTGACGGAGTGGTAACGGACAGCGGCACACTTGCCGGAGATTGAGGAACCGAGCGACGCAGTTATGGCCCAGTCAGCGAGACGTGCGGAAGTTGTCAGCCTGAGCGGCTTGTGCCTCCAAGTGGTGTTCTTCGCCGTGGTATTGCTGGTGGCGCTGTGGAACGGGTCCCACGCGACGTTCGGTGCCTCTTTCTACATATTGGGCGGCGTGATTGTCTGGTTGGGCACGCTGCTGATCTTTCATCAGCAGAAGCTCGTGCGGCTGGAGGCCTTGGAGGCCGAACAGATCCGGCGCGACCGTCACTCGGTAGGTGCCGAGGCGATATTCGACGAGGGGCGCGACGTGGCGGGCGGTCTGATGGCGGCCCGTGCCCGGCTGGAATGGATGGAGAAATGGTTGCTTCCGCTGTTCGGGCTCTTGACGTCGCTGTACCTCATCGGCACCGGGGTTTTCCTGAGCAAGTGGTACCTGACTTATCCGATAGGGTCGGATGAGTGGCCCGTTGTGGAGAATGCCAGTGTGACGTTGGCATTCTTGGGCGGCGTGGCGTTCGTCAGCTTTCTGTTCAGCCGGTATGCGGTGGGGATGGCTCGGGTCGGGGCGGAATGGCGGTTGCTCCGTGCTGGGGGGAGCTATTTGACGGGCAATGCGCTCATTTCGGGGCTTACGGCGGCGATGCTCGGCATCGTGGCCTATGGGAAAGACCTGCCCGAACAGGTCTTCGCGAAGGTCATTCCGGTGGTGATGTGCGTGATCGGCGCGGAGATCATCCTCAATCTCATCTTGGACGTCTATCGACCGCGCCGGCCCGGCGAAGTTCCTCGCGCGGCGATTGACAGCCGTCTGTTGGGTTTGATTAGCGAACCCGGCGGAATCGCACGGACCATTGCCGAGGCGGTGAACTATCAGTTCGGATTCGAAGTCAGCAAGACGTGGTTTTATCAGCTTCTTCAGCGGTGGGCGCTCGTATTGGTCGGCGCCGCGGTCGCCATTATGTTCCTGATGAGCTGTCTGGTGATCGTCGAACCGGGAGAACAGGCGGTGGTTGAGCGGTTTGGCAGTCCGCTGGGGCTTGCCGATCGGTCCATCAAGCCGCTGGGGCCCGGGCCGCATGTGAAGTTGCCTTGGCCGATCGATCGGGCGACGCGGTATCCGGTGGATCGCGTGAGGAGCATTCTGCTGGGCTTTGGTCCGTCCAAAAAGAAGGCGTCGCAACTCGAACCGGAGCCCAACCTGATTCTTTGGACGAGTGGAGGGCACGGTCCCGGGGAGGAGCTCGACTTCGTTCTTCCCGTGAAGCCGAGGTCGGGGGAAAGGGGTCCGACCGTGAGTCGTCCGACGACGGCGACGGCGCGAGAGGCGGAGTCCGAGGCTTCGAAGGCTCCGGCGGTCAACCTGCTGAGAATCGACGTGCCGGTACTGTATCGTGTGAACGACTTGTATCAGTATGCCTTTCGGTATGCCAATCCCGAGACGCTGATCGAAAGCGCGGCGTACGGCGAGCTCGTCAAGTATGTTGCCAGCC
This sequence comes from uncultured Planctomycetales bacterium, assembly GCA_964596165.1. Classification (GTDB taxonomy): domain Bacteria; phylum Planctomycetota; class Phycisphaerae; order UBA1845; family JAFGLZ01; genus CAYUQT01. Next base: position 35,646 of record CAZQTW010000041.1, read on the forward strand.
GCGATCTGGACGAGATGCTGGCCATTTCACGGACCGAGGCGACGCGTGAGCTTCAACGGCTCATTCAGGTCCGTTGCGATCAACTGGGAGTGGGCGTCGAGATCACGACGGTGGCTCTGGAGAATCTTCATCCTCCGCAGCCGGTGGCGAAGGAGTTCGAGGCGTACCTCAACGCCCGGTACGAGGCGGGAGAGGCCTTGGCCAAGGCGGAGGGGTATGCGACGAAGACGCTGGCGGAATGCGTGGGCAGCCGTCGACTGGCCGATCGGTTGGCGCAAGCGATCGAGCGTGTTCAGCAGCTTGTCGCGGAGGGGGCATCCGAGGCGGAGGTGAACAAGGCTCGCGAGGATGTGGAGACGCTGTTCGCGGGCAGAGCGGGCGTGAGCGACGGCGTCAGCGGTCAGGCCGCCGAGATCATCGCCATGGCTCGGGCGGAACGGTGGTTGGAGGAGAACCTTGCCCGGGGCCGTGTGGACAGTTTCAAGAAGGAGCTGCCGGGCTATCAGGCGTCGCCGCAGCTTTACAAGGTGCGGCGATACGTTGAGGTGATGATCAACGGTCTTCGTGATGCGAACAAGTACGTCATAGCGCGGGACGGTGAAGTCTTCCTCCGGTACGACAGTCAGGAACGGGAGAAGGTTCAACTGGAGGATATCGACTACAACGTTCCACCGGGATAATCGGAGCCATCGATGAAACGCAATCTTCCCTCCGTGGTGGCGGGGGTGGCGCTGGTCGTCATCCTGTTGATCTACGCCATGACCTACCAGGTTCGGTTCACCGAGGTGGCGATCGAGACCACCTTCGGCAAGCCCAGCGCGCCGATTGAGACGGCGGGGCTCGGTTTCAAATGGCCGTGGCCGATCCAGGGCGTCGTGAAGTACGACAAGCGTATCCGCACGCTGGATTCGCCCGAGGAGCAGTGCCAGACTCAGGATCGCCAGATTCTGATCATGACGAGCTTCTGCGGCTGGCGGATCAAGGACGCCGTTGCGTTTCTCACGAAGCTTGAGAACGTTCGCGAGGCGGAGGACCGGTTGCGCAAGCATCTTCGAAGCGAGATCGGCGCGGTGGTCGGTCGGCGCAATTTCGGCGAGTTCGTTTCGACGAATCCGCAGGAACTGAAACTGTCGCAGATCGAGGAGGAGATCAAGAAGGGGGTTGCCGAGCGCGTGGGGCAGTACGGGATTGGCATCGAGATGTTGGGGATTCGTCGGATCAGCCTGCCGCAGAGCACGACGGAGAAGGTTTTCGCACAGATGCGGGCGGAACGGACGGCGATGGCCGAGAAGACGAAGAGCGAGGGCGAGGCGACGGCCCGCCGGATCAAGTCGCGTGCGGAGTCGGCGCGGAACCAGATCCTCTCGTTTGCCGCGCGCAAGGCGCAGCAGATTCGGGCGGAGGGTGCGGCGGCGGCGGCCGAGGAGTACAAGGTCTTCAGCGAGGACGAGGATTTCGCCACGTTTCTCCGGACGTTGGAGTTCATGGAGAAGGTCTTTGAGAAGCGAACGATTTTCTTTCTGGACGCCAGCATTCCCGGTGTCCAGATGTTGAAGGAAGACCGTCCGATTCTCGGCAGCGAGCTCAAGTTGGCCGTCCCCAAGGGTGTTCCGACGACGGCTCCCGGCAAGAAGACCTCCGCGGCGCCGGTCGGCGGCGAGCGCCTTCGTGATGCGGCCATTCAGGAGCCCAAGCCGTGAGCGAGTTTCAGGATCACCCGACGCACGACGAGCCGCCGCTCGGCACCGGCGGCGCGGAGGAGCGATTGGATCCGGCGAATCAGTCGCTGGCGGATGCGCTCCGCGTCAGTTTTTGGATTCTCAAGGCGGTGATGTTGCTTCTGGCGATCGCCTTTTTGGGCTGGTCGAGGCATTCGGGTTTCTTCACGGTCCCGCCGCAGAAACAGGCACTGGTTTTGCGTTTCGGCGCCCTGAAGGGCGCCGGCGTCCCCCGGGATCCGGGCCGGCATTGGTCGTGGCCTTATCCGATTGAAAGCCGCGAGATGGTTGATGTCCGGGTGAAATCACTGGAAATCGACACGTTCTTTCCCCGGTTGACCGCCAAGGAGAAGACTCAGACGCTCGACGGATTGATGATGCGAATGGGGGCCCTGACGCCGGGGACGGACGGCTGTCTGATCAGCGGCGACCGCAACCTGCTCCATGCCTTGTGGTCGATGGAATATCGGATCACGGACGCCCGTGCATTCCTGGAAAACATCTCGGACGAGCAGACGATCGTGAAGGCGGTACTCGACAACGCCGTGCTTCGGACCGTGGCTCATTTCAAGGCGGACGACCTGCTCAGCGATCGCATTTCGGCGATTCAGATGGAGGTTTCAAAGCAGGTGAGCGAACGGTTGGCCGAGTTGAACGCCGGCATCACGGTTTTGTCGGTAAACGTGAAGATGCCGACGGCGCCCTTGCAGGTTCGTTCCGCGTTTCTGGCGGTCAATGAGGCGGTCAGCGAGGCGGATCAGAAAGAGATCGAGGCTCATCGCGAGGCGGCGCGGATCTTGAACGACGTAGCGGGTCCGGGCTATGAGAAATTGGTGGCGGCCCTCGAGCGGTACGAGGAGGCTCGCGGCGCCGGCGACAAGAAGACGGCCGAGACGGCGCAACAGGAGATCGACGCGATTCTGTTGAGCAACGAGACGAAGGGGCAGGCGGGCGTCATGATCGACAAGGCCCGCAGTTACAAGACCGACCTGATTCAGAACGTACGGGCTGAGGCCAATTACTTCCGCCGTCTTAAAGCGCAGCTCGGCAACAATCGGGAAATCGTGTTGCAGCGGTTGTGGGACAACACGAAGCAGAAGTTGCTGGAGGACGCGGACACCAAGGTCTACGTGCCGAAAGGCGAGCCGGTCATCATCGATTTCAACAAGCCTTCGCGTTGGGATCAGGCGGACAAGAAGGCCAAGCTGGAAGCCGAGAAACCCAAGTGAGAGGATGGGTGAATGAGCACGGACGGGACGCCCGTCGTCGAGACCATCGCGCTGACCAAGGTCTTCAAGGACTTCTGGCGGCGGGACCGTGTCGTTGCGGTCAACGATCTTGACCTTCAAATCGAGCCGGGGGAGGTCTTCGGACTTCTGGGTCCCAACGGTTCGGGCAAGAGCACGACGATCAAGATCGTCCTCGGCTTGCTTTATCCGACGCGGGGTCGGGCGTTGGTCTTCGGCCGGTCGCCGACGGAGGTGGCGGTCAAGAGCCGAATCGGCTATTTGCCCGAGGAGTCCTACCTCTATCGGTTTTTGAATGCGCGCGAGACGCTCGACTACTACGCCCGTCTGTTTCGCTATCCGCGACGGGAGCGGTTGCGTCGCATCGACATGCTGTTGGACATGGTGGGGCTAGCCGGTGTGGCGCGGCGTCGGGTCGGCGAATACTCGAAGGGCATGGCCCGGCGAATCGGATTGGCGCAAGCGTTGATCAACGATCCCGACCTGCTGATCCTCGACGAGCCGACGACGGGTCTGGATCCGCTCGGGACGAGGCAGATCAAGAACCTGATCTCCGACGAACTGAAACGTCGCGGCAAGACGGTGCTCTTGTGCAGTCATCTCTTGGGCGACGTGGAGGACGTGTGCGATCGGGTATGCATTCTCTACGGCGGCCGGCGGCGGGCCCTGGGCGACATCCACGAATTGCTGAGCCGTAACGAACTGACTCAAATCACGACCGAGAAGTTGGACGCGCAGACCATCGAGCAGGTTCGACAGATCATTCATCGGCGCGAGGGGAAGGAACTTCTCAGCGTGTCCGCCCCCAGCGACAAGTTGGAGACCTTCTTTCTGCGGATTGTCCGCGAGGCGAAGGAGGCCAAGCTGGACACGGCGGGCGTCTCCGAAGGCACCGGGGTTGCGGCGTTCCTTCGCGGGCCGGAACCTGAGGGAAAGGAGGTCATCGAGGACCTCGTCTCGGCCGGGGCACGGGCGGAAGAAACGATGGAGGCGGTTCCGTCCTCCGGAGAGCCCACGGCCGAGCCCCAGACTGCCGTGATCGAGCAACTCGTTGAAGCGACGTCGGAGAAGCAAACCGAACCGGCCGAGGCGCCGGCCGAAGACGAGTCGGAGGCGCCGGCGGCAGACCGGAGCGTCATTGACTCGCTGATTCGGCCGACCGAGAAGGAGGGCGAGCGTAGTGCGTAGGACGTGGGGCGTCGCGCGAAACATGATCGCCGAAGCCATCCGGACGAAGGTCGCCCTCGTCGTGCTGATCCTCCTCGTGGCCGTCATACCGATGGGGCCATTTGTCTGGGAAGGCGACGGTACGCTCAAGGGACGCGTTCAGACCTTTCTGACCTACAGCACGATCCTCGTGATTGTGACGCTGAGCATCATGACGGTCTTCGTCGCCTGCCAGTCGCTCAGCAAGGAAGTATCCGACCGGCAGATCTACACCATCGCCACGAAGCCGATTCCGCGGAGGCAGTTCATTTTGGGCAAGTGGCTGGGTTTGTGCCTGCTGAATCTTCTTCTTCTGTCGGTCTGCGGGTTGGCGATCTATCTGTTCGCGAAGTACATGGAATCGTTCCCGGCCAAGTGGACCGACAAGGCGGCGCTTCGTTTTGAGGTCTTGGTGGCGAGGAGAGGCGTATTGCCGCCGGTGCCGGACTTTATGCCGGAGGTGGAGAAGCGGTATGAGGCGCTGAAGGCGAGCGGCCAGCTCCGCGAAGTGGAAAAGACGCCGCAAGAGATCCAAAGTCTGAAGCTCGATTTTCTTCGGGAGGCGCGTCAGCAATGGCGTACGGTCGCGCCCGGGGAGGCGAGGGTGTGGGTGTTTGAGGGGATTCGCCCCGATCCGAAGTGCGAGTACATTCACTTGCGATACAAGCTGCGGGCCTCGCCGCTGCCGCCGCGGATGCGAGTGGATTGCGCGTGGATCGTGGGCGACCCGAGGGAACCCGGCAACGCGCCCATCTTTCGGAGCGACTCGATCGATCAGTGGCACTATTTTCCGGTCAAGAGTACCGTGGTGGGTAAGGACGGCAAGCTTCAGATTGCCTTCGTGAACCGGCATCCGGAGGACTTCAACGAGGCCGTGTCGGTGGGCCGGAACCGCTCGTTCGTGACGTTCGAGGAGCCGGACGGGCTGGAGGTCCTTTACGAGGTCGGCTCCTTCGAGGGGAACTTCTTCCGGTCCATGCTCCTGATCTACGCCTGGTTGGTGCCGCTGGCGGCGCTGGGTCTGTTCGCGGGATCGTTCCTGAGTTTTTCGGTGGCCGGCCTTCTGTGCAGCGCGATCCTGATTGCGTCGGCGCTCTCCGATTTTGTCTGGGAAAGCCTCTATTGGGTGAAGGACACGCCGTCGATTCAGCAGGATCCGCTGGACTACTTCAGCTACTGGTTCAAGCCGATCATCTACGCGATCATTTACAGTGTTCCGCAGCTCGGGCAGTACAGCCCGGTGGACCTGCTGGCGGACGGGCGTGTGATCACCTGGCTGTCGGTTGTTCAAGGCGCCGCCGTTATGATTTTGGTGCAGGCCGCGATTTACATGGTGTTGTCCATCGTCATCTTCACGCGGCGCGAGCTCGCCGAGGTGACGGTCTAGGGTGCGAGAGCAGTGATTCGGTGAATACTTCGAGGTGGATCCAACTCGGCGCGGCCTTCGGCGCCATGGTGCTGGTCGGCGTTGCCGCCGTTCATCAGCCCGGCATCAACAACGGCCGCCAAAACCTCGAGTTGGTCTTCAACGAGGACCTGCGCAAGAACCTTTCGCCGGACATCGCGTGGCGGACGGCCATGCTGGGTTCGTTCCGCGGACTGCTGGTGAACATGCTGTGGGTTCGCATTGAGCGCCTCAAGGAGGAGGGGAAGTATTACGAGGCGAGCGGTCTGGCCGAGGAGATCTGCAAGCTTCAGCCGCGGTTTCCGCCGGTGTGGGTGTTTCACTCGTGGAACATGGCCTGGAACATCTCGGTGGCCACCCACACGCCCGAGGAGCGGTGGAAGTGGGTCTACAACGGCGTGCGCCTCATTCGCGATCGAGGGATTCTCTACAATCCGCGCAGCAATTGGCTGTATCGACAGGTCGCCTGGATCTACTTCAACAAGATGGGGGAGTGGACCGACGACATGCACCGCGACTACAAGCGGATGTGGGCCTACAAGATGCAGCAGGTTCTCGGTCCTCGCATCGCCGATGCGACGACGGAACGTGTGCTGGCGGCATTCAAGCCGATCGCCGAGGCGCCGGAGACGGTCGAACAGTTCATTGCGGCGGATCCCGGCAACGGCGACCTGGTGCAGGGCCTCGTTCGGCTGGGGCTGCCGTTGAGCGACGACGTCAGTCTGAACGAATCGGACTCCCAATCACTGCGGTCGCTGCTGGATGTGGAGGTCTTTCTGGCTCAGTACTGGGAGGTGACGCACGCGGAGGTGAGTCTCGCGAGTCTGCGCAGGTCCGACGCGGAGCAGACTCGCATCGAAGAGCTGCCGCTCAAGGCATTTCTTGATTCCATTCAGCCGCCGGAGCGCCGCGCCCGGCTGATCGCCTTTGTTCAGGCGTTCGTGCTCCGCAAGCGGTATCAACTGGATCCCGTGTTGATGTACGAGCTGATGGAGAAGTACGGGCCGCTCGACTGGCGAACCGTGGAGAGTCACGGGGTCTATTGGACCGTGTTGGGCACGCGGAGGAGCCCGACGTGGGAAATCAACGACGAGCTCGACAGATTGAATACCGAACGGATCCTGCTCTACGCGATGCGGAATCTGTCGCGTCGCGGATGGTTGGTTTTTGAGCCGAATTTGGGGGACATCTTTCACTCGTATTTCAACCAGTTGCCCGACCTGCGGTTCATCGACATTACGCACAAGCTGTACCTTGCCCTGAGCGAACGCTATCACGCCACCAAGACATGGCAGGCGGAGGGCGGCGGGCAGTACCTGGGTTCCGGTCATCAGTTCTTTCTGCAAGAGGCCGTGCGACAGCTTTACTTCAACGGCGACGAAGAAAAGGCCGCTTACTACTACAAATATCTGCGCGAGAACTTCCTCGAGAAGGGGCCCGACGGCAAGGACCGGGTCAAATCGATGTACACCCGTGAGCTCCAGGACTTCGTGTTGGGCGAGGTCCGCGGACAGATCGACATCTTCCGAGGCGCCAGCGACACGATCAACGGCCTGCTGTTCTACGCTCTGATCAACCTGGCGACGGGTGAGGGCGAACGGTTTGCCAAGGGGTTCAATCAGGCCCGCAAGCTGTGGGACTCATACATGGAACAGCGCAAGAACGATGAAAACCCGCGGCGCCAGTTGCCGGATTTTCAGCGCATGTGCCGCGACCTGTTGGCGGTTTTCTTGCGGGAGCGTGGTGTCGTGGGGATTGTGGGCAAGGCCCGCGTATGGGAGCACCTGCCTGTTCCGCTGAAGCAGGCCGTCTGGGATCAGGTGTCGCAGACGCTGGAACAAATGTGCCGGCAGTACGATCCGCCGATCGACATGAAGAAGGCATTTCCCGAACCGCCCGACATGGACGCCTACCGCAAGGCCCACCCGAGCCGTCCGGACACCAAGATTCCACAAAGCCCCGACCGTATGGTCCCGGATTCGCGGCCGGCTGGCGGTCCCGTTCGGTGATCGGTTGGAAGTGTCCGACATGGTTGCCATCGGGGCTCGTTCCGCGCATCATAATGCCACGAATGCATGCATGGGGTGAGCGGCGCTCCCCTGATTGCGCAATCCCACCTTTTACAGTGTGAGGAGTATCGAGATGCCACGGTATCCGAAGGGCTTTGCGTCGATTTTCTTGGCGACCAGTCTGGGCATGATCGTGTGGGGCTGTGCGACAGCACAGAAGAGGGGGGCGGATCAGCCGGCCTCGCCCGCAAAGGTCAAGCAGGCCTCTGCCGCGAAGGCCGCACCGGTGCCCCTCGACGTGTCTTACTTTCTCGGTCGGATGGTGGACATTGAGTGGCTCGCCTACCACGAACCCGGCGTGACGTGCAAGCAATTCAGCAGTTACGACCGGGCGACCTGGATCGACGAGAAGGGCAACCGGATCAACTGGGAGGCCAACGGCGACGCGGGGCACTTCCTTCGCGCGACGCCCGAAGAAGGCAACGTGATGGCCGAGATGGCCGGTCCGGGTTGCATCACGCAGATCTGGTCGGCCAACCCCGGCGGGACGATGAAGTTCTGGTTCGACGGCGAAAAGGAACCGTCGCTCGTCATTCCGATGGTCGAGCTGCTCAGTGACCAGGGCCAACCGCCGTTCAACGAGCCGTTCTGCTACCAGGTCCGCCCGGCGCCGGGCAATACGGCCAGCAACTGTTACTTTCCGATCCCGTACGCCAAGAGCTGCAAGGTGGCCGTCGTCGGCGCGTCGATGTACTACCACATCGACTACATCACGTACCCCGCGGGCACGCCGGTCGTGACGTTCAAGCTGCCGCTGACGGCGGAACAGCAGAAGGAGGCGGCAGAGGTGGCCGAGCGGCTCCGAAAGAACATGTCCCTGGCCATCGACGGACTTCGCTTCGCACGTCCTGCGATAGTCTTTGCCCCAGGACAGGAGATCGATCTGGTGAAGAAGGTCGAGGTCGGTGAGCCGCATGTCCTAACGCAGCTTGTCGTTAAGGCGGAGGCACACGACGAGTATGGCCTTCGAAAGGCGGTGTTGAAGATCTATTGGGACGGAAGCGAGCAGCCCGGCGTGGCCGCGCCTCTGATTGATTTCTTCGGCACCGGATGGTTCCCGACGCCGTACCACTCGCTGCCGAGCCACATTGAGAAGGGCGGTATCCTGGCGTCGAGGTGGCCGATGCCGTTTAGGAAGTCGTGCCGGGTCACGGTTACCAATCAGGGTACGAAGCCGCTCAAGCTTATGGGGGGTGTTACCCATCGTGCCGTCACCCACGGGCCCTCCGATCCGCCCATGTACTTCCATGCCGTGTATCGCCGCGAGAAGCTGAGCAGGACGTTCGACTATCCGTTCGTGCAGGACCTGGTTGGGCCCGGCCGGTACGTCGGTACGCTGTTGAACATCGACAACCCGCAGCCCGGCTGGTGGGGCGAGGGCGATGAGAAGGTCTGGGTTGATGATGACCGATTCCCGAGTTGGTTCGGCACGGGCAGCGAGGACTACTTCAACGACGCGTGGGGTATGCACCTGCACGAACGACCCTATGAGGGCTGTCCACTACTCCAGGAGCCTTCCGGCCACCACCGCAAGACGAGCATGTATCGCTGGCACATCCTGGACAGCATTCCCTTCGAGAAGACGTTCACGATGACCATCGAGAACTATTACAAGCATTGGGGGCGCGTGCCGTCAGACTACTCGTCGGTGGCGTACTGGTACGACACGAAGCCGGGAGCGCCGGCGTTTTTCAAGCCGCTGACGCTGGCGGACCTGCTACCGGCCAACTTCCGGCCTGAGGGGGCGATCGAGGCCGAAAGTCTGTCCTTCCCGGCCGGACAGATCCGGACGATGGAACAATTGGCCACGATCGGCCTGGCGGACGGCGCCAGCGGGTCCGGCGCCGTGGAACTGACGCTTCCGGCCAGGGCGGGCGAGCCCGTGTCGGTTCCACTGCCCAGTGTGGCGCCCGGCGTCTATCGCCTTCATCTGTACACGCTGAGCGCTGAGGGTTCGGCGGGGCTCGGGGTTGTCCCTCCGCAACAAGCGGACGTTCGGCTGGTCCCATCCACGCTGCCAGACAAGGTTGCCGCGGGCTCTTCGTCCCAGGAAATCGGCATGCTGATCGTTACGGGGGGCAAGTCGGTGCCGGTGTCACTGGGATTGCGGGCGGCGGGCGATCGGCCCGTCACACTTCATTTGGATGCCATTCGACTGGAGCGGGCGCCCACTCGCGGGATCGAAGCCGAGACGGCCTCGTGGACCAGCCCGGATCATCTGGTCACGTTCGCACCCGAGTTCGGTGACACGAACCTGAGCGGCTGGGGCCAGATGCGGCTCGATGCCATGGTGGCCGGCGGGCTGGCGTGCATTCCGGTGAACCTCAAGAGCGGCTTCTATGAGGTCTCGGCGGGTTTGGGTTGCGGGCCCGATTTCGGGCAGCTACGGGTCCGGTATGAGCTTTACGGCAAGAACCTGGTGACCTACGACGGGTATGCCGAAAAACCGGGGCGGAGGACACATTGCCTCGGGCGGATCGAGGTACCGAGGGACAAGACGCTCAAGACGCTCACGCTCATGGTCTGCGGCAAGAACCCGGCGTCGAAGGACACCCGGATCACGATCGACTGGATCGAGGTCAAACCGTGCCGGGGTCTGACGGGGTATGAGGGCGAGCAGATGACGGTTCTCAAGGTCGAGCACGGGGAGGTCGGCCCGCAGGAACTGGGCGGCAGTTTCTCGGGCAACACGCAACAGTGGATTCGCTTCAACGATCCCAAGGGCCGTGTTCAGCTCGGCTTCGACGTGCCGCAGCAAGGCAAGTACGAAGTGGTGATGGCCTTCTGCAAGAGCTGGGATTACGCGATCTTTGAAACGCTCATCGACGGCAAGCCGATCGGCAGGCCGTTCGACGCCTTCAACCCGACTGTCGTTCCCAGCGGTCCGGTCAAGTACGGCCAGGTGGACCTGACGGCCGGTGCCCACGTGTTGGAGTTCCGCGTCGTCGGCAAGAACCCCGAATCCAAGGGGTACTATATGGGGTTGGACTTCCTGGAGTTGACGCCGGTCAAGTGACGCCAAACGGTATGCGCCCGCCGGACCGCGGATGAATGGCGGTTTGCTCAGTGGGGTTGACCGGGCCGGGGGTTATCGCGACGACCGATGAGGTCGTACCAGCAGCGGCGCGAGCGTGTTGTACCCCAGTTGGAGGCCTTCCTCGAAGCGATCGCCGGAGTAGACCGGGTCTTCGTGTTCGATGGCGATTCCGCCCTTGTAGCCGACGTCTTGTAGCGCCGAGATAAACCTTCGCCAGTCGATTTCGCCCCAGCCGGGGACGCGGAACCGCCACCAGCCCTCGGAGAAGATGCCGTTGGCGCCGAGCTTATCTCGCAGGATTTCCGTGTCCTTGGCATGGACATGGAAGATCTTCTCGCCGTATCGGTGAACCAGCGCGATGTAGTCCATCATCTGGAAATGCAGGTGCGAGGGATCGAACTCGAGGCCGATCGCCTCCGAATCCACCGTCTCGAACATCATGTCCCAGGCGGCCGGACGATATGCGATGTTGGTGCCTTGGAAGGGATAACCGCGAAAACCGGACCAGTTCTCGAAAGCGATCTTGAACCCCCGATCTTCCGCCATTTGCGCGACGGGGCCGAACACCTTCTTGAATGCCGAAGCGTGTTCTTCAAGCGACATGTCGGGAAGTCGACCGACCAGCGTGGTGATGACGCGGCACCCCAGGCAGTCGCCCACGTTCATGACGGCGGCGAACTCCTTTCGAACGGCGTTGGGTTTTCCCGCGATGTGCGCGCCATAGAACCCGAGTGCCGTGACGGCGATACCCGCTTCCTTCAGGCGGTCTCGTGCGCCGGCACACCGAGTCTTGGCGGCTGTCGCCGTACTGGGCGGAGGGGTACCCCAACTGTTCGCGTGCAGTTCGAGTCCGTTGAAGCCGATCCTGCCGGCCACTTCGACCATGTGGTCGCTGTACTGTGTGAGGAAGCCGAGTCTCATCGTCGTTACCCCAGCGCTGCGGCTTACGCGTCTGCCGTAGCACCCGAATGGTTGCTATAGACGTCATTCCCGCATAGGGCGGGACCGCTTACACACAGGACCGGCTAAAGCTGGTCCACATAGTGCTTTCAGCAGGACGAAAAGTCAAGACTGCTTTGAAACCCTTTAGCTGCAAACACTACCGACGCTAGCTGGTCGGCAAAGCTATCCGGACAATAGATCACTTGAAGTCGTGGTTAGATTGATTTTGTTGCGAAGAGATTCCATAAGTTTAACTTCAATTAGACCAAAGGGATACACGATGGAGATGGTAATTGTGTTGATTCATCGCGCCGGCGAATGTAGCCTGTTTCTTGCCGCAAGACGCGACCACTCAACGCGTTGCCGACCATATCGGATTCGCCTCTGAAAAGGGTCAATCCGGAGGTGACAGTCATGCAGATCTTCTTGGATGATCAGCCGTATGATGTGGCGATACTCATGGACACCACGGTGGGACAGATCCTTGAACAGGTTCTTCTTGCCGTTCGCTCGCAGGGGCGCGTGGTGACGGCCATTCGGTGCAACGGCGCGGAGGTTGGCCCTGGAGAATTGGAAAAGACTCTGAAGGAGCCGGCTGGTGGCTATGCGAGGTTGGACTTTGTGAGCGGGACGGCTGGGGCGCTCGTCATCGATGCCCTTTCTCGAATTCAGGCGATGCTCATGGAGCTCGAACCGACCCGGGGGCAAGTGGTCGATTTTCTGGATCAAGGGCAGACCGTCCGGGCGATGGAGTTGCTCAAACCGTACTTCGAGACGTGGCGACAGGCCCATGAGGCGGTCCAGCAGAGCGCGGCACTGCTGAGGACGGATTTGACCGCGCTGTCACTGGACGGTCGGTCGATTACGGAGATCTTCTCGCGTTTTGCCGAGCAGCTCCGCCAACTCAAAGAGGCGTTTGAGGCCAAGGACATGGTAACCCTGGCCGACACGATGAAGTACGAGGCGGGGTTGCTGACGCAACAATGGATCGATCTTATCGAACTGGTCAAGCAGGAGGCGGAGGGGAAGTGAGCGGGCCCTCCGAATCGGGTCGACGGTTCGCCTCGCCGACGAGCGTGGACCGGCGGAATGCTCCGGTGTTCGGTTCGTCCTCGTGGAGGTCCAAGTCACATTCCGTTGTGCTTCTCGGCTTGGGAAGGGGGCAATTGCCCGGCGAACATGACCGATCCGGGAGATGCGTGACGGATTGTCATGGTGTTTTCGCGGACTTCATGAGGTGCTGAAGGTTCAGTTGGGCGCTGAAGCAATTGGGGTCGATTTCGAGAATCCGCTGATTGTGTCGGATTTCGATGTCTCGGATCTGCTCCGCCGTTCGGGCCGGCGTTTTTGCAGTGCTCGGGCGCGAGGCAAGCCGGGGCAGCACCGACCGCATCAAGAAGTCGGCGACCGCTTCGGCGGCAATGGCGTGTGCCTGCGGGTTTGGGTGGTCGTCATACGACAGCAGGCATAGGTCGTTGCCGTTTCGGCCGTGGTAAGCCCCCAACAGGTCGAGATAGGGTATTCCGAGGCGATCCGCGATCTCGCGGGTTCGGCGATGTACCTCCTCCAAGCGATAGGTCTTGTTCCCTATGTCGCGCAAGTAGGGAAACCGGATGAGGGCGTAGACGGCGCCACCTTCTTCCACCAGGCGTTTGGTTGCCTCGATTTCGTGCGTGGCAATTCGCCAGGAGAGCTCTCGTTCCTCGGGCGTTGACCCGCCCAGCATGTAGTCGTCCGAGGGTTTGATGGCCATCCACAGACGAACCGTGCCTTCCACATACTCGACGAGTCGCGAATAGCGGGAGAGCCACGTCCGGTCCGTAATGAGACGGCCGATTCGTTCGAACTTCTTGTACACATGGAAATCGAGGTCGTTTTCCGCGAGCACTTGGACCACAATGTCGGGGCGTACGATGTCCCTGGCGCGGTTGTACATGCCCCATTCTTGAATCGGATCGGCTCCGTCGCGCGCGAGGTTGATCACCGTGCACCGGATGGGGCAGCGGGCGGCGAGCAACGTCCCGGCCTGTCGCACGAAGGTCTCCTCGTCCTTGACCCCCAATCCGTAGGTGAACGAATCGCCCAGAAAGGCAATCCGAATAGCCCCGGGATCCACGGGCAATTGGTCCAGACGATCGCGGAGGGCGAGGGGGTTGCCGACATCGTCCGGCTTGACGGCGTGAACCTTTGCCCGCACCACCACCGCGCCGACGACTCGGAAGGCCACCTCCACCAGAATGAGGGTTATCAGGATTCCGCCCAGGGCGGCGAGGGCTTTGAATGAACGTGATCGCGATCGCGGCATCAGCAACACTCCGTGCGATTATAGGCCCGGCGTCTCGGGCGAACAAGATCGTGTCCTTGCGCCGTTCTTTTTCCGTGCGCGCTTGGCGCCTTCCCGTCCGATTCGCCGGCTCATCTGTCGTCACCTTGACCCATGTATTCCGCCTTCGTAGAATGAGCCTGCGCGCCGGACGTCCTCGACGGTTTCCATTGTCGGCTTCCGATCGCGCGAATGCGAACGCTTGATGCCACCAGCCCGCACTGAGAAGCCTCACAAGCTGCCCGTTCCTCTGTCCGGCCTGATCTACGCGCTGTCGCTCGGAATCCGACTCGTTTTTCTGATCCAGGCCGTTGACAATCCCATGATGCGATTTCCGTTGGTCGACGAGCGGATCAACTGGGAAACGGCACAATGGGTTCTGGACGGGCACGCGCAACCTATCCCCTACTTGCGCCCGCCGGGCCACGTATACGCGTTGGCTGGGCTGATGAGCCTGATCGGTCGCGATCCTTTCAACATTCGGGTGGCTCAGGTTTTCCTCGACGCCCTTTCGCCGGTCTTGATCTTCCTGATCGCCGTCAGGATCTTCGGGCGTGCGGCGGGCCTACTGGCGGGAGTGGTTGCCTCGGCGTATTGGATATGCGTCTTCTATTCCTGCCAGCTTCTCGATACGTCCATGACCTGCCTGCTGTGTCTGTTCCTGCTATACCTCATGGTTCGACTGCGGGATGAACGGTGGTGGAAATGGTTGGCCTGCGGTGTCGTTGCGGGCTTCGCCGCATTGGTTCGTCCCAACCTCCTGGTGCTTGCCCCGGCAATCGCAATAGCGATGGTCGGGATGGCCTTGCTTCGGCGCCGATCGCATCCGGCCACGTTCGATGAAGGGGCGGATGAACGTCGTGTGCGTCTGTCGACAGTGTGGTTGCGATGCGGTTTGCTCTTTTGGGGTTGTGTCGGAGTGATTGCGCCTGTCACCGTTCGGAACCGGATCGTTTCACACGATTGGCTCCTGATCTCCATGACCGGCGGGGCCAACTTCTGGATGGCGAACAACCCCGAGTCGGACGCCAGGGAGTTGACGTTTCTGTTGGAGGATGATCCATCGCCGCTTTACGAGTCCAACCCGAGGGAGCCCTGGGAGTGGGACCTGTCTTACCGACTCGGTTCGCGCTACGCCAAGAGGAAATTGGGGCCGAACTCACGGTACAGCGAGTGGGACAGGCTGTACTATCGAATGGCTCTTGATTACATCCGTCGGCATCCGGGCAAGTTTGCGGGTGATGTATTCAAGCGTCTCTGTTGGACGTTCAACGCCTATGAGTTCGCCAACAACAGGGATCCATACGAGTTCGTGCGTTTTTCCCCGCTTCTTCACCTGCTTTCCTATGTGCATTGGGGCGTGATTGGTCCGCTGGCACTGACGGGCGCGGCCATGGCCTTTCGTCGAGGCGGTCCCGGGCGCCGAATTCATGGGCCGATTTATGTGCTGGCGCTGGCGGGAAGTATGATCGCCACAGGCATCTTCTTCGTGATCAATGATCGTTATCGGTTACCGATGGTGTGCGTGATGATTCCCTTTGTGGGCTACGCCGGCAGCGAACTGGTGGAGATGGTCCGGAACGTTCGTCGGACGGCGAGACCGCCGGCCTTCTGGGCGGCCTTTCTGGCCGCCCTGCTGGTCTTCTGCAACGCGAACGTTTTCGGTTTTCGTCCGGTGCGCGAACCGGCCTATCTGAAGTGGTTTTACGCACGCGCCTGTGAGGAGGTGGGGGAGAAAGAACTGCTACCGGAGGCCATGTCTGCCCTCGGCCGTGAAATGGCCTACGACGCGGACCACAGCCCAAGGCGGCATTCTCTTTCCGCGCTCATCCGCCGCTATCAGGGTCCCTTCACTGTCCTCGTGCAGTACCACAGGCGGATGGGCAACTGGCAGGAGGTGATCCGCTACGGGCAGTACATGCTCCGATATGAACCCTTCGATGCACGAAAAGTTCGCATGTATGAGACGCTGCACGAGTTGCCCGGGGCAAAGCGGTTGCAGATTATCGAGGAGACCCTCCAAGGCATCTGCAGTGTTGATCTTGGGTCCAATGAGGATTCACTGAAGCAACTCTGTCGCACCTACTTTTCGGAGGCGATGCGCGAGACCCTTAGGAGTGCTCGTCCGACAGTCATAGGAGAAGCTCTGGAAAGGCTGAGGACGGTCTTGCTGGAACGCGACCAGGGCATGTTGGGAGAGTTCTACCTGTCAGTAGGCGGCGGAGCCCGTAATCAAAGACTCCTACTGGAAGCCAAGCGGCTTTTCGAAAGCCTTGCGAAGAAGAATGAGTTGGAGCCGCGCCATCAAATCATGCTAGCGGAGACTCAGGAGCGTCTCAGGGCGCTGCAAGTTGACCCAACGTTCAACTCGACGGCTCCTGCGGGGTCTTCTCCTGCATCGAAAGTCACACGATGACAGTGGTGGTAAAGGCGAAGTCCTCCGTGAATCCGTTCGCTGTGTGCTGTTGTCGCTGAGCGGGGGCGAGTTCTTTCCATCGGTGGTGAACGCGTTGGCGGGCGGCCCGTTGTCTCTGTTGACAGTAGGGTGCTTTGAATCAAGGCCGTAGTGATGACACGGCGCAACTTCAGCGTCTCAGTGGGGTACCGCCGGTTGGTGTTGAAGCAGGTATCGTCGAAGTGGCGGAAGTCACACTCACCCCCATGTCCTGAAGAAGACTTCGTACTCGTGTCCTCATGTTCTGATGGTTCGGATCGGCTGGATTTTGCAGGCGGACGGTATTAAGCATGCTCAGCGCTTCTGTTAAGGCTGCCTTGTCCATATATATCTCACCGAAGCGGGCAAGACACGAGATGACATCTTCTGGATTACACCCGCCTGCATCCCGACGAATCAGGTCTAGGGCCTGGCGTGCTTCATTCTTTCGTCCCGCATCCATGGCCATGTGGCAGAAGGTCAGTACCAGCAACGGGATGGGTTCCACATCATGGCGTATCATGAGCGAGCCGTAATGAAGGGCTCTGCTCTTGTCACCGAGGCGATAGTAGTGGACAAAGACCCATCCGATCGGATGGACATGGTCCATCACCGCGGTTTGGGTGAGGCGTCCTGTCTTCAAGTCCTCATCCAGCGCCGCCGACAATCGGTCGACGGCCGCCGGGAGGAGGTCGTTTCGTCCGGCCTGTTCGCAAGCGACGGCGAAGGCCATTCGGTGATCGGTGTAGTGCTTCTCCGCATAGCCGAACCAGTTGACATTCGAAAAGACGGCTAAACCGGCTATCGAGAGAATCGCCAACATGCGATGCGTTGCGGGAATGCCTTTCCGAAAGAACCCAACCAGGCGGACCAGGCCGTACGCGGCGAAGAGGATCAGCAGTGGAACGATCACGATGCGGAACCGCGCGTTGATGACGAAGAACAGCCCCGGCAGCCAGAGAGAGGCGAGCATGCCCGTGGTGTAGGCCAACGGTGCCGTCCGGTTCCGTCCGCCGACCGCGAGGGCAAGTCCAAAGACGGCCAGCGGGCATACCACGCCGAAGTGAACGTAGGACAGGCACTTGATCAACCTCGAGGCTTCCCTGAACCAGTAGATGTCCGCCTCGTTGGGGTACTCGTGAGCGTTGAGGAAGAAGCAGAACCGCTTGAGCGTCTTGATCAGGAACTCCCCGGGGTGGTGAAGGATCCATTCCCTGCCGATCCGGCCGAAGTAGGCGTCGATCTCTCCGAATCTGAGCCGACGTCCCATGGCCTGCTCCGCGTAATACCGCGCGATGCGGTTGCCCAGGCTGATGCTGGTCCAGATGTCGTTCGGTTCAACGGGCGAAACCTTCGGAACACCGTCTTCCATAAGGATCGGCACGTTCTTGCCGTCGGATCGTGGGCTGTTGGCGATCCAGAGATTCTGTCCGCCATACGCCCCGATCAGGACCCATTCCTTGCCGACGATGCGATTTCGGGCGGTCACGGGGGCAATCACAAGGATGCACCCGAGCGCCAGGAGGGCGATTCTTGCCCCCACCGGCCGAAAGTCGACCCACGACCGCCGGCGTTCTCCCGACAGGCTCGCCCGGACCGGGATGCGCCGCCACGCGATCAGCAGAACGATCAGGGCCAGCAACGGGGCGAACGCAAGGATGCTTGGACGGGAAAGAGCACCGATTGCGAGAACCATCCCACACAGCGGCCACTTCCACCAGCGTTCGTCGTCCAACCGTACCAGCAGGCAAAGCAGCAGGAGGTATAACGCCGTTGTCACGGCAGCATCGACCAGAACAACGGAGTAATAGACGAGGGTCCAGAACAGAGCGGTCATGAGGCCGGCGATGATTCCGATTCGCCGGCCGAAGACGCGATCGCCGATCAGATAGACCAGCATCGGGCTCAAGCCGGACAGGAAGACCTGGATCAGTCGGACCCGCATGGGATCCCTGCCGAACAGCCACGCGACGCCGCCGACGAACCACATGTACAGCGGGCCCTTGAGATAGACCTCGGGCGGCAACTTGTCGTCGAGGAAGGCCAGGCCGATGTGGTAGGCGGTGTACTCGTCGATCTGGGGTTTGACGAAGAGTGGCCAGTCTTTTGACTCGTAATAGACCGTGCCCCGGGCGGTCAATGCGACCAGATAGATTACGACGGCGGTCGTCCACAGACGCAGTCTGGTCGGACAAGGGTCGGTCCATGCCGACATATGGTGTACTCTCCCGGAACCTCTCAGGCCTCACAGTCCGGAATGGGTAGTCGTCGCGGGCTGAGAGTGTGCCTTGCTTGTTGTATTCTGAAGCAGCTCCCGGATCTCGGTCAATGCGTTGTCGAAACGAAGCTCATTCGGACGCAGGTGGGCGGCAACCTCATAAAGCTCGCGTGCCCTTCTCAGGGCCTCAGGGTCTGCGAACCTGCGGCCGTACGCGAGGAGGCAATCCGCGGCGTGGTCCGGTCGGACATACTTCCCCACGGCGTTGGCCATCGCCTCGGCGGCCTCCAGCGATCCCGTGCGATCATTGGTCTCCATGAACATTCTGAAGGCATCCATGCAACCTTCGGCGTCGAACCGTTCATTTTTCAGCATGAGTCGAGCGTTGGCCGCGGCCTGGGGCAGGTTGTTCCGCCGACGATAGTATCTGAACAGCCACAACCGTGGGTGGCCGTATTTCATTACCAGGCTGGTGTCGCTGGGATACGAGGTATCGCCGCATTCGGCGAGAGCCTTCTCGAAATCCTCGACGGCCTTGGGTAACAAGTCTTCTCGCCCTGCCTTTTCGCAGGCGTTGATCATGGCCCATTGGAGATGGATCCCGCGGGTGTCCCAGTAGTTGAACCAGTTCCCGTTGCTGAAGACCACCAGGCCCGCCAAGACGGCACCGATGAGTCCTCGCCGTGTCCAGGTCGCGTCCGATCGGAAGAGGCGGAGGACGTCCAGTAGTCCGAAGGCCGCGAACGGCATGAGGAGGTGAACGATAGGGACACGGAAGCGAACGTTGATGTGAAACATGGCTGCCGGGAACACGAGGGAGGCCAACATGCCAACGTAATACGCCATCCCCGGGGTGCGAAACGTCGGCCGGCTCAAGGAAAGCCACAGGCCCAGCAGGCCGAATGGACAAATGATGCCAAACTGCACCACACTCGTCGCCAGCAGGACTCGGGAGTTCCAACGGAAATCGTATAGGTTACGGTTGCTCGGGAATTCCATCGTGTTGAAAAGCCATATCAGTCGCCGCGCTGCGTGGCGGGCAAACCAGCCGGGGTTCTCGCGGATGAAATCCCATCCCATCCGGCCGACGATGTCGGCGAATTCGCCCGGCTTTGGAGCGCGGCCCAGTTTGGTCTCAGCGATGCGATAAGCGGTGTAGTAGTTCAGACAGCACCGCGCCCAAACCTCGTTGGGGTCCCACGTCGTCGGCTCGACGAACTTGCTGTCGTCTGTGAGCAGCGGCCCGTTCTTGCTATCCGAGTAGGGGTTGTTGGCGACGTAGAGGTTCATTCCTCCGTAGGCGCCTAAAAGAACCCACTCGCCGCCGACAAGGCGATTGCGCAGCGTCACGGGCGCGATCGGCACGCAACAGCCCAAGGTGAAGACAACGACGTTGACGACGGCGGAGCGCCAGGCAGGCAATGGGGTTCGGGGTTCGGGTTTGGAGTCCGGGCCGGAGGGAGGAGGGCTGACTTCCGGGCCCGGTTCCTCATGGGCGGGCCGCCCTCTCCCCGGCGATGTGCGATGCCCGATATCCGGTACCGGCTGTCCCGTGCCGCGTCCCTTGCGCCATGTGACGATGAACGACATCACCGCCAGGATCGGCGCGAACATGAGGATGTTCGGGCGTGTGATCGCGCCCAGGCCAAGCACCAGGCCGCAGAGCACCCATTTGGACCTTCTCTTGTCATCCAGGGTCAGCAGAAGCCAGGCCAACAACATGTGAAACAGACACGCCAAGCCGGTGTCCAGCAACTCGACCGAGAAATACAGGAAGGTCCAGAAGAACGACGCGACCACCCCGGCGACAACACCGACAGACGTTCCGAACAGTCGTCGCCCGATTAGGAAGGTCAACACGGGCGTGAGGCTTGTCAGAAAGACCTGTACCAATCGGGCGTTGAAGGGGTCTGCCCCCGCCATCGCGTAGATCCCGGCAAGGAAGTAGGAGTAGAAAGGGGCCTTGTAGTAGGTCGTCGGCCGAAGACCTTGGAGGATTGCCAGGGCGAATTCGTGATTGCCTCGCATATCCAGGACGGTGCACTGCGCGACAGTGGGAAGATCCTTGAGCTCCATCAATACGGCCAGCCGCAGGCCGAGCGACAGGAGGTAGATGGCGACGCCGATCCGAATGGAACGGTTTCGTGGTATCGTCGTGCATCGCTGCCAGACGCTCATTGTGCATGTCGCTCCGGGCCGGTGCCTGGCTTCGAGGAACGCGAGGTTGCGCTCGCGGGAGACGAACGCAAGCCGAGGGCATCGATCTGCTCTCTGACTTGCTTGAGGGCGGTGATGAAGTAATCATCGCCCGGTTTTTGGTTCATGCACCGCAGAATGAGTTGCTCGGTGCGAAGCAATACCGAGTGGTCCCCAAAACGATCGTAGAACCAACGATGACAGTCAATGACCGCGCCGGGTGCCGCAGTGAGGGCTTTTCTTTCCAAGACATCCAAGCCCCTGCGGGCCTCGCCTTCGTCACTGCTTTTCTTGAAGACTTTCCAGAACTTCCGGAAGTTGGCGGGAACGAACGGCTCCCGGTCGAGCATGAGCCTGCCGTACTTCAGCGCTTTGTCCGTATCCCCCAGGCGATCGTAGCACTCAAACAGCCGGGTCATGGGGTTTTGGCGCTGAAGCGTTCTTGCCCACGGCAGCCCACCCGCCGCCATTTCGGTCCAGTAGGCCCGCTCGAACGAACGCGTGGCCTCGGGTAGAAGGTCCATCCGGTTCGTTTCCAGGCAGGCTTGGGCATAGGTCAACTGGAGTTCCGTATGTACGCTGTTGGAATACCCGAAGAGGTTCGTGTTTGAGAAGACACCCATCCCCGCCAACACGCCGCAGCCGATGAGCCTTTTCGTCCAATGGGTGGGACGGCTCCAAAGGGCGCCGAACCTGACCAAGCCGTACGCAGCGAATGGCATCAGGACGTAGATGGGCGGGAGGCGAAATCGGGAATGCATGACGAAGAATGCCCCGCCCAGGAGCAATGCGACCCACACCGCCAGGTAGTAGATCATTCCGGGTGCCCTGGGTTTCGATCCGAGGGCGCAGATCACGCCGAGGATCGCCAGGGGACAAAAGATGCCCCAGTGACCGTACGACAAGACCGCCAGCACCTTCGACACACGGCAGACTCGATACATGTCCTTGAGATTGCAGTACTCGTGCCCGTTGAAGAACCAACACAGTCGCTTGAAGGTATCCGTGATGAACTTGCCCGGGTTCTCGCGGATGTAGCGGGTGGTGCGTTGGTAAAAGAACCGATCGGCCTGGCCCACCGTCAACGGGCGGGCAAGCTGTTCCTCCGCGAACGTCTGAGCGATAACGAGGTTGAGGTCCAGCCTGAACCACAGGTTGTTGGGATCGTATCCGGAAACGTTCGGCTCTTCCTCGCTGACGACCACCGAGCCGTCTTTGGCATTAGACCAAGGACTGTTAGCCGACCATGCGTTCAGGCCGCCATAGGTGGCGATCGGAACCCACTCACCGCCGACGATCCTGTTGTGGAGGGTGACCGGCGCGATCGACACCGCCGCACCGAGTATGAAAGCGAGGGCGTTGAACAGCGGCCGCATCACCCATTGGTGAAAGCGGAGCACGGTGCGGTCGGCCAAGGGCCGTCGGCGGAGGCCTTGATAGAACATAGCCAGAATGATGAACGGCACGCATGCCGTAATGTTGGGTCGTGTGATCGCCCCGAGCCCCAACGCGACGCCGCAGATCAGCCACG
>CAZQTW010000042.1:0-56661 GCA_964596165.1 uncultured Planctomycetales bacterium
CCCTTCACAGGGAGAAAAAGGGACAATTTGGGACAGCAGCGGACATGTCCCCAAAGCGGGGGGACATCTCTGCTTCTGCTTCTGAATCTTCTTCTGAATCTTCTCTTGAAGAGGGGGAGTCTGAGGGGGAACCTGGGGACGCTGGTTCCCCCTCAGCCCCTGCCCGAAAAACGTCTCTATCTCAGATCGCCCTTCTGTCTCACCTCGCCTGAAACGGTACAACAGGAGGTTGGGTGTTGTGAGGCACGCCCCGCCGTGGCAGCGTACTCTTCCTCTACCAAGGCACGTATGCCTTTCCTGGCAACTCTGGACAATCGGGGCCAGACGGCAATAATGGCATTCAGGTCGGCATCATAAGCGTGTTGGACTTCGGGCGTGGCGGGTGCACCGGATTTTGCACCGGGTTGGACGATTGGGTTTTGCAAGTTGTTTAGGGAAAGTTCATTAGAGCGTTCGCTTCGCGTCCAGCCGCGCCCAATGATGCCGTTTCCAGGGCATCGCACTGATTCGCATCATCTCGCAAGCCCATACCTGTCGTATCGGCCGCCCGTTCCGCCGGGTGTCCTCCACCGGAAGTAGTCACGACCATCGGGAAGGGCGTGTTGGCGTGCCGGACGCCACGCTGTCGACATTTACGGGCGGATTCCCTCGACGTCCTTCTTCGCCTTGTCGGTGGCGGGCCTTTTCTGTGACAGGCGGATCAGCTTTGCGTCCATGGCCTGGCGGATTCGATCGAGCGTGTGGACGCTGCACTTCGAGCTGAGGGCCAAGTCGGCCCAAGCGTCGAGCAGCCCGACACCCACGTTTCGCCGGTAAAGAACGTGCAACCGTTTGTATTCCTGAACGCCCTGCCGAAAGGCCTCGAAGCCGCGCGTGCTGATGACGCCCTCATCCGCGGGGTACGTGAAGGCGTAATCCGACGTCGCGCCGTCCAGATCATTCCAGGGATCATCGACCCAGGCATTCGCCGCGTATACGCCGAAACCCTCTACCCGGTACTTCCAAGCCAACCAGGAACTCTGTCGGAGCATCTGCCGCCCCACACTCGGGCGTCGTGCCGCATTACCCCAAATCTCGCCGAACCACATCCGCTTGCCCGTCGACCTCATGAACTCCAGCGCTCCGCTGCCGTCCCACAGGTGCGCCGAATAGGGACACCAAATGTCGGTCACGGAGGCCAACTTTCGGAACGTCCCGTCGACCGTCGTGTTGTTCCGGTCGGAACCGGCCAGCTTACCCCATGCCGAATTGAACCAGATCGGTGTTTCAGGTCGCAGCGAGCGAATCGCCATCGCGTACGAGTGATCGATGGCGGCCGTCTGGTCGCAGGGCTCGTCAGCCGGATAGACCGCCCAGCGGTCGCGGGGGATCTTCAGCCGCTCGACCGTTTCCCAGATGCGGTCCAGGTGCTCCTTGACGAGTGTCCGTTGTGCATCGTCCAAGGGCTTACGCTTCCAGCTCGGTTCGAATACGAAAAGGCAGAACTTCGCGCCCGTCTTCCAGGCCGCCTCGTGTTGCGTATGGAACACGTTGATCCCGTGATCAATGAACTCGCGGATCATGGCAGGTCGCGTGGTGGTCCATTGCCACGCGAAGCAGAAGAGCGGGTTGTCGATCGGCAACTCGGCGTCGAGCGCCGTGATATGGATAGGCACGGAGGCTCGCTGTCCTCGATCGTCGTCGGCCCGGAGCTCGGCGTCGTACTGTCCCGACGGGACATTTCGAAGGTCCACGGTCAGCCACAAGAACGCAGGCCTCGATGGCGCGACGGCGATTCTAGGAAACCCTTTGATGTATTCGAAGTTGCGGACACTTCGACCGTGCGTCAGGAGGTCCCCCTCGGCGAAAAGCGGATCCCAGACCCACTGCTTCTTCTCTCGCTCCTGAACCTGTCCGACGACTCGGAGCTGAATCCGTTCCTTCAACGGCTCGGAAACGTGCAGGCGAACGGTCACGCAGGTGTTCGTCCCTGTGGCGATGCCGACTGCGCCGGTAAGCCAGTCGTTGCGTGGCCCGGCCAGGTCGATCCTCTCGGCCGGTTCGGTCAGCACGGTTGCCAGTTGATCGGCATCGGCCTCGACCCACGGATGGACCCGGCAGAACCGCCATCCCGGAGGCGACGGCGTGATTGCGCAATGGATGCCCGCCTCGACCTCCGCCACCTTCCTCTTGGCCGGCGAGGTCTGGAAGCGATCGTTTCCGGAACTGCCGAGAGAAACGACGCTAAGGATGGCGGAAGCCGCGAAGAGCGGCAGGCAGGTGCGGTCGGTGGCGAGCGGCATGAGAGAGACCTCCGAGACAAAACGATGTACGCGGGACGGTTTCACTCCGTCGGAAGTGGACGACCTTGAGGGCAACGTACCGCGTGAAGCGGCCATGTCAATGATCCCCTCTCACGGGCAGGGCCGTCTTGACGATGTCCGGCCCGAAAATGCCGAGTATCTCGATGTTCACACACGATGCCGGTCGACCGACAGTCAGCCGCGATCGCACGCGTGGCATTTCAAGTCGAACAGCCGTATGATGACTGAACAGCCGACGAACAACGCCCAACCGTCGGCTCGCGATTCGAGCGCGGGAGACAGGGGGCGGGACACAGCCGCCGGACGAGGCGATTTCGAGGCGCGGTTGATTCCCATAGGCGACGTGAGGAAAGATGACACCGATTCTGAAGCAACTCAATGAATGCTTCGGTCAGTCGTTGGCGAAGGCGTTTGGCGAATCAACGACCGTTCCGAAGGGCTGGCTGGCGCCCGCCGGCGACGAACGATTCGGCGACTATCAATTCAACGGGGCGATGCCGCTGGCCAAGCAGCTCAAGGCCAAGCCGCGCGACCTTGCCGCCCGGATCGTGGCCGGTCTGGACCTCTCCGGAATCGCAGAGGCGCCGGAAATCGCCGGACCCGGCTTCATCAACCTGAGATGCACGGATGAGTTCATTCTCCGCGGGATCACGAGCTTGTTGGGGGACGATCGGTTGGGCGTCGAGCCCGCCGCCAAGCCGGCCCGTGTTGTGGTCGACTTCTCGAGTCCGAATCTTGCGAAGGAGATGCACGTCGGCCACCTGCGCAGCACGATCATCGGAGATGCGGTGGCACGATTGCTCGAGTTTGAGGGACATCAGGTTAGTCGGATCAATCACGTGGGGGATTTTGGAGGTCTGGGTCTGCTCATCCAGTATGTCCGAGAGACGCGGCCCGACGCGGCCGCGAACCCCGATGGGTTCCACGTCAGTGATCTGGAGGAGTTCTACAAGCAGGCTCGGCAGAGGGAATCCGATGACGCCGCCTTTGCCGAGGCGGCTCGGCTGGCCATCGTGGACATTCAGCGGAAGGAGCCGACGGCCCTGTCGCTTTGGCGGGCGTTTCGCGCCGAGTCGTTGCGGCACTGCCAACGGATCTACGACCGCCTGGGCATTCGCCTGCAGACGGTGGGTGAGAGCGATTATCTGGACGAACTACCGGGCATCATCGAGTCGCTTCGGACCAAGGGGCTGATCACCGAGAGCGACGGAGCCCTCTGCGTCTTCATGGAAGGATTCAAGAACCGCGAAGGCGAACCGCTTCCGATGATCGTCCGGAAATCGGACGGCGGCTATCTGTATGCCACGACCGACCTGGCTGCCCTTCGTCGGCGGGTCCAACAGATGCATGCCGACCGGATCGTCTACGTGACCGATTCGCGCCAGCGGCAGCATTTTGAGATGGTCTTTGCCGCGGCACGGCTGGCCGGTTTCGTCGAGTCGAGCGTGCGGCTCGATCACGTCGGCTTCGGCATGATGCTCGGGGCCGACCGCCGTCCGTTCAAGACACGGGCCGGCGGAACCATCAAACTGGCGGAGCTGCTCGACGAGGCGGAGGAGCGGGCGCTGAAGCTGATCCGCGAACGCGGCCAGACCTATTCCACACTGGCCGAGGGCAAGCGACAATCACAGACGCCCGAACAGCAGACCGCCATTGCGAGGGCCGTCGGCCTCGGCGCGGTCAAGTACGCCGACCTATCGCAGGATCTGACGAGCGACTACGTCTTCAGTTGGGACAAGATGCTCAGCTTCGACGGCAACACCGCACCCTACATGATGTACGCCTACGCGCGGATCCGCTCGGTTTTCGATCGGGCCGGTACGGATCCGGTCTCCATCATGGACGCCGGGCCGCGGGTGCGGATGACCCATCCGAGTGAGCGGGCGCTCATGCTGAAACTCCTTCAGTTCCCCGACTTGATGGAATCGATCACCGATTCCTGGCGGATCCACGAACTGCCGAACTACCTGTTCACGCTGGCCAACATCTTCATGGGGATCTATCAGGACAAGGCCAATTGGCCGATCTTGGAGGCCGAGCCTGCGATACGCGATTCGCGGCTGGCGACATGCGCGGTGACGGCCCATGCGCTCAGGTTGGGACTGAATCTGCTGGGTATTGACGTCGTCGAACAGATGTAGAGACGTTCGAGGCCGGGTTTTGAAATCGGTGGGTCTCGCTATTCGCGGTTTCATGGTGCTGGGGGTCTTCCGTGCGGCTTTCGCTCTCGCCACACAAGCAGAGCCGACGCGGCCTGTCCCGACGTTTTACCCGCCACACGGCGTCCTGCGCGACGACGCCTCCTTGAACGATGTCGCCTTCGTCGATGCCGAATACGGTTGGGCCGTCGGCAACCGGGGTGTGATCCTGCATACGGTCGATGGCGGGGTGAGCTGGCAAGCCCAGGAGTCCGGGACGGATGCGACGTTGGAGGCCGTCCATTTTGTCGGTCGCCACGTTGGTTACGCCGTGGGCGGTTGCGCGTGGCCGGAGGGCGGAGGCACATCGGGCGTCTTGCTTTGTACCGGTGACGGCGGTGAGCACTGGGAAACGGTCAGTCGCGATCGTACGGGTTGGTTGCATGCCGTCTGGGGGGATTCTCAAGGCCATGGGTGGGTTCTGGGCGAGCCGACGCCGGTGGAGACCAGCGGGCTGTGGCACTTCAGCCAATCGGGGGAACGACTGGAGCCCGTCCGCGATCGAGCGGTGGGGGCGATTCTCGCCGCTGATTTCAGTCGGGACGGCCGCGGCATCGCCGTGGGTCGGGATGGGACCTGTGTTGTCCTGAGGAGCGGCGACCTCACGACACAGCGGCAGGCCGTTTCGTTTCAGGGCCGTCTGAACGGTATCACCCTGATCGGCGGTGGCCGCGCGTGCATGGTGGGCGATCGCGGCACGGTCCTCATCAGCAAGGACGGCGGACGTACCTGGACGGCAGTACGCCTCGATCTCCCGCCCGGTCTGCGCGAGATCGTCAATCTGACCGATGTGGCATTCGCCGACAGCTCTCTCGGTTGGATCGTCGGTGATAATGGCAACTATGTGCTGAGTACCGCGGACGGCGGAGGCACATGGCGTTTGCGCCCGACGCAACTGCGGATCCCGCTGCGGGCTATCGCCGTCGTGGATTCACGGACGCTGGTTGCCGTGGGCGAGTGGGGCCTGATCGCGCGATCGGCGGACGGCGGCGAGACGTGGTCGGCCGTCCGTCACGGCGACCGTCGAACGGGGGCGCTGCTCATTGCGACCTCGCCGCGCGCGTGGGTGTGGCCCCTGGCCGCCCACCTGGTCGGTTACTATCGATGCAGGACGGCCTGCCTTCAAGCGACCTCGGGTATGGCGAACCCCGGGGCCGTCCGCTGGGCCGCAAATGCTTGCGGGGCATCGACGATTCGGTTGCTGGAGGACTTCGACGAGCCGCCCGCCGATTGGGCGATTCCAACGACGTGGCCGGCCGGTCGCCGCCCCGGTGAAGTGGCGAACACCGCGTCGCTGTTCCAATACTGGAGCCGTCGGTTGGATCGGGACGCCGAGCGGTCCATGCGACGCGGGATGGTGGCGTCCATTCGCGCACTGAGGCCGGCGCTGGTCGTGGTTGACCAGCCGATCGCCGACGAATCCGCGGACATGGTCGCTTCATCGGTTGCCGAGGTGGCCATGACGGCGGTGGAGGGCGCCGCCGACGCGGAGTTCATGCCGGAACTTCGCCTGCTCGGCTTGCAGCCGCACCGAGCGTCGCGCGTCGTCGTCTTTCGGGGTGAGGCCCGGGGGGGCGCGCGACACACGGGTGATAAGGACCCGCCGGATCTTCGCATCGGGCTCACGGATACCTTCTATCCGTTGCTGGGCTCGAACGCGCGGCTTGCGGGTCTGCGCGCATCCGGGTATCTGGGTTTGTCGTTGGACGGCAGTCCGATCGCCCTCACCTTTCGTGCTCTGAAGGACAGGGTGTCGGGTAAGCCGTCCGGCGACCTGTTCGGCGCCTTCCGACTGCCGGCTGAGGCAAGACTCGGCAGTGCCACCGACAGTCGGCCGTCGCGGTTTGAGGAACTGAAAGAGGCCTCGGATGCCCTCGCGGTGGCGGCAAAGATGGCCGACCGTCGGGGCAATCCGGCGCAAATGGTCCAACTGGCCGTCAGGGCTGCTCGCCGATTCCCCGATTCCATAGCACCCGCGGATGCGCTCTATGAAGCGGCCCGACAATTCGAACGGAACGGTCGATATCCGGTGGCGGACGAGGTATGGCGGGCCTTCCTGGAACACGGCCGACCGCATCCGGCCTGGGCGACGGTGGCCATCGGTCAGGCGACGCGACGGGCATCGGTCGAGCATTATCAAACCACGTTGAACCGATCGAAAGATCCGCTGCAAGGCTGTCGTGTCGCCGTCGACATTCTGGAGCGACTCTGCAACGAGGAGCCGCACGTGATCTACCAGCCGGCCATGCTCTTTGCGCAGGCGCACTGCAGGCGCGCGTTGGGACAATGGGTACCGGCCAGGCACCTTTACACGCAATGTGCGGCGAGTCGATTGCCCGGCTGGTCGACAGTGGCGGCAGCGGAGCTGTGGCTGATGGAGGGACCCACGCGACAGCAGGGGGCGTGCCCGCGGTACTTCGTGGAGGCCTATCAGACTACGGAGAGGCCGAAGATCGACGGCCGACTGGATGATCAGATATGGCAGCGCTGCCCCAAGACTGTCCTGAAAGACGCCTCCGGTCGCCCAGTGCCTTCGGAGGCGCAAACGTCGATGCAATTCGCCTGGAACAAGGCATACCTCTACGTGAGCGCCACTGTGCAGTCACCGGTGCGACAACGGGAGGCCTCAAATCCGCGCGAACCGGTTCGCGACCAGCTCGATCAGGATGTGTCGTCCATCGAGTGCCTGCTGGATGTGGATCGCGATGCGGCCACCTTCTTCCGCATCGCCGTTGATCGGTCCGGGAATGGGCTGGATGCCTGCGGCGATGACCTGTCCTGGAATCTGCCGCTTCAGACCTCAGCCCTTAGCGGGGCTTGGCAGTGGGCTGTGGAGCGAGAGCGAGACGGGTGGCGGCTCGAGATGGCCATTCCGACGGCGCCGATGGTCTCAATGACGCCGGAGGCCGGCCAGGCTTGGGCGGTCCAGGTGGTCTGTCGCCCCGCTCGGTACGAGCGACGGCAGTCGATTCAGTGGCTCAGTGCTCAGCCGGGCTCGGAGCCGCTGCCCCAGCATTTTGCGCTCCTGATGTTCGTAGGCGCGCGGTAGGAATCATGACTGCCGAGCATGCCACGCCGGAACTTTCAGAAGACGGCCTGCTGGCCGAATGCCCGAGATGTCGCTATCTTCTGCGAGGCCTGCCGATTGAGCACGCATGTCCTGAATGTGGCCTGACGGTCGATCGTCGGTGGCGAGTCTTTGGTGGGAAGCCGATGCTCCGAACCTCGTGGCGAGTGCTGATTATCCTTGGAATCATCTTAATGTCTATCTCGCTCGTCTTCATTCTGTATTCGGCGGTCTTACAAAGACAACTCTACAAGACACTCCCGTCGCTTGTCGTGCTCGCCGCAATTGCCTGGTTGTACAGAAGAGTCCCTCTGGGCTTTATGGCCGCGTGGGGCCCGGAGGGATCGCTTTGTACCGTGGGCGCGGGCAGCCGGAGGTGTACACCTGGGATCGAATAGGCAAGGCCAACTATGACCTCCTTCGAAAATCTGCGTTCCTTACCCTCGACGGGATATCAATGCGCCTATGGGACTTCACCTTCTTTCGAGGCGATGTCTTCGAGGCCGAAAGTTGCGTGCGATGCATCAACGGGTTTTCGCGGGAGGAGGCAACAGGTGATCGCCGTTGACCGGTCGACATGGGCCGTGCTTGCGAGCAATGAATCAGAGTCCTAGAATGACCATCAGTAACGGACTCCGCGGTATTGTCGAAGTGAGGTGTACGCCATGGCCAAGAACGCCCAAGAGCGTTCGAAGATCGAGACGGTCGAACCGTTGGGCAAGCGCGTCCTGATCCGGAAGGATGAGGACAAGAAGCAGACCAAGGGCGGTATCGCCTTGCCCGACAAGATCGAAATCCCCACCATCACGGGGAGGATCGTGACGATATCGGCCCAGGTCGAGAACGATGACGACTTCCCCATCAAGCAGTACGACAAGGTCCTGTTCAACCCGAAGAATGCGATCCCGGTCGATTTCGAGGCCGACAATCAGCTTTTTGTCGTCCCCGTCGAGGATCTGGTCGCTGTCTTCCGCAAGGAATAACCCTTTCCGGATACCACCATGACTCAAACCGACAAGACGGCGCGGTGGCCATTCTCAACTCGGCCGATATGTATTGGCGTCGTCCATCTGCCTGCATTGCCCGGAAGTCCTCAGAGTATCCAGAGCATCGAGGAAATTCGGCCGCGGGCCGTCGACGAGGCCCGCATGCTGTCCGATGCCGGCTTCGACGGTGTCGTTGTGGAGAACTTTGGCGACACGCCGTTTCATGCGGACTTCGTTGAGCCTCACACGATCGCGGCAATGGCCATCATTGTGTCCGACATCTGTCGTACCGTCTCCGTTCCCGTCGGCGTCAACGTCCTGCGAAATGACGCTCGCGGTGCCCTGGCCGTTGCCTCAATGGGCGGCGCAAAGTTTGTTCGCGTCAACGTGCACACCGGCGTCTATGCGACCGACCAAGGTCTGATAGAAGGCCGAGCGGCCCAGACGCTCCGCTATCGACGTACCCTGATGTCCGAGGTGGCCATCTTTGCCGACGTGCATGTCAAACACGCCACTCCCATCGGTCAGCGGGACTTGGCCCTGGCGGCCGAGGAGACGGCTCATCGAGGCCTGGCGGATGCCCTGATCGTTACCGGTCCCACCACCGCCCGTGCGGCGTCGTTGGACGATCTCCGCCAGGTAAAATCGGCCGTGGCCGATCGGCCGGTCCTCGTCGGAAGCGGCGTCACGCCCGCCAGCCTTGCGGGGTTCCTTTCCCAGGCCGACGGCGTGATCGTCGGCTCCTGGTTGAAGCAAGGTGGGGTGACGACAAATCCGATCGATCCGAAACGCCTGGCCAAGTTTGCCAAGGCGATGAGGCGATAAGTTCGGATCCGTTCTTGCTCTTCTTGTGGTGTTGCACACCACCGGCTCGTCCGGGTAAACATACGGCACACTCAGATCCCAGAGGGAGCGAGTTGCGGTTATTGGGATCGATTCCGGATGGAGAATGCAACTCTAGGGGAGCCGAGCCGTCCTCGCTCCGGTTGACCGGCCCGGTCTTCGACCCTGAGGCTCAGACCCGAAGGGGGAGGGGCCGGCTCGGCGATAGAGAGGGTTCCTGTTCTCGGAGATAGAGCCCCGCATGACTGTGAGCACCGACTTCGACCTGATCATGATCGGGCACTTCGCCAAGGACCTCATCGTGGTGGACGGTCGCTGCGCGGAGGCCAACGGCGGCGGGGTCTACTATGGCGGCATGGCCCTACGGCGGCTCGGCAAGCGGGTGGGCGTCGTCACGCGGCTGCATCCTGACGACTTCCACTGCCTCGATGAGATGAGAGAGGAAGGAATCACCGTCAGCGCGATCGCGGCGCCTCAGACTTCAGGGATCGAGAACACGTACAGCTCGGCCAACATGGAGCGGCGAACCTGCAGACTGTTGGGGTTCGCAGGGCCATTTACGCTCGATGAGATCCCTGCTTGGACGGCACGGATCATCATGGCCACGCCGATCATTGCCGGCGAGTTCGATATCCCGCTCGTCGAGTCGCTGGCGCGGCGCGGTCCCGTGGCCATGGACGTGCAAGGATTCGTTCGTGTCCGGCAGGGCGACCAGCTTGTATTCCGCGAGTGGCCTGACATGTCCCGGGGCCTATCGAGCATTGCCTATCTCAAGGTCGACTTGGCGGAGGCGGAACTGCTGACCGGCCAGACCGATGCCGTGAAAGCCGCTCGCCGTCTGGCGTCCTACGGACCTCGTGAAATCGTCCTGACCCAGACCTCGGGTCTTACGGTCTTTGCCGAAGACAGAATCGTTCAAGTGCCGTTCCGGCCACGATCCCAGATCGGGCGCACGGGCCGCGGGGATACCTGTTTTTCAACCTATCTTGGAACGAGGTTATCCGAACCTCCGGAGCGAGCGGCCCAGGTCGCCGCGGCGGCCACCAGCCTCAAGCAGGAGAAACCGGGCCCGTGGCGCGGCACCGTGGCCGACATCGATAGGCTGATCGCCTCGGGCGATTTTGAGGTAAGGCACATTCATTGACGACAAGACCCACGATCGTCAAACCACCGTCCCGACGCCGTCTGCCGCGCGTCATCGAATTCTTCCGGACACGGCCGGACGCCCCTCGCATCACCGACCCCGACGACATCAGGCGAAGCTATACGGTCAAGCGGTGGACGACGTTCACGGCCGTCACGCTCGGGTACAGCTTCTTCTACTTCACGCGGCTGAGCATCTCGGTGGCGAAGAAGCCGATGATCGATTCAGGCGTTGTCAATGCCGAAGACCTTGGTCGGATCGGCTCGTTGTTCTTCGTCACCTATGCCATCGGCAAGCTGACCAACGGTTTTTTGGGCGATCGCGCCCACATCGGGCGGTTCATGGGTGCGGGGCTGCTGGCATCGGCCGTCATCAACATCCTGTTTGCCGGTTCACATTCCCTTTCCGCCTTTCTCATTCTCTGGGGGCTGAACGGCTGGTTCTTATCGACGGGCAGCGCCCCGAGCGTGGTCAACATTGCTGCCTGGTTCAGCCGCAAGGAGCGGGGTACGCGCTATTCCATCTGGAGTCTGGCCCACAACATCGGCGAAGGGATGAGCTTCGTGATCACCGCCGCCATTGTGGGCTCGCTGGGATGGCAGGGGGGGTTCTGGGTTCCGGGCGTCGTGTGCATCGTGGTCGCATTGATTCTCGCCGTGACCATCCTCGACCGACCGGCAACCTACGGCCTGCCGCCCATCGCCGAGTACAAAGGCGAAGACCCGATACCCATCGACCGCAATGAAGACAGCGTCGGCCGGCAGCAGTTGAAGGTGCTCAAAGACCCCGCCATCTGGGTCCTCGGCCTGGCGAGCGCGTGTGTATATGTGTCGAGATACGGCATCAACAACTGGTTCGTCCTGTACCTCCAGGAGGCTAAGTCGTGCGACATCGTCAAGGCCGGCCTGACGACCTCCTTCGCCCCCATCATCGGTGCGGCCGGCACGTTCGCCGCCGGTCCCGTCTCGGACTTCGTGTTCGGTGGTCGCAGGATTCCGGTCTGCCTCATGTACGGCGTTCTGCTGATCGGCGGGCTCATATCCATCCCCCTGATTCCGCCGGGGCACCTTTGGGCGGACAGCGTGGCCATGAGCGTGTGCGGCTTCGCCATCGGCGGACTGCTCGTGTTCCTGGGCGGACTGGTGGCCGTCGACATCTCATCGAAGAAGGCCGCCGGTGCCGCGATGGGATTCATCGGGGCGTTCAGCTATCTTGGGGCGGCCGTGGGCGACTGGGTGGGCGGTTCCCTGATCGAATCCGCCAAGACCGTCGTCGAGGGAAGGACCGTCTACCACTTCGACACCATGCTTTTGTTTTGGATCGGTTCGGCTGTTGTCTCGTTCGTCCTAACGGCCAGCCTGTGGCGGGTCAAGAGAATGGCGGCCTGACCTGCTCGGAGCGAATGATGTTTGAGTGTAACGGCCGGCGCCCCCACCGGCCGCCACATACAGGCGAGCAAGCGGGCCGCTATGACCGATCGTGAATTGCCCCAGGCTGCTTGACCTGATGTCCCTGGATCGGACTTGCATCAGCAGGTCTACAGAAGTAGAGATTGAGCCATGCACCTCATCGCGAGCTCTACTCCGCCGTCAGCGGCTTGACCTCGATGTCGCGGAACCACAGGCCGCCGCCGTGGTACTGGAGAATGATCTGGCCGCGCACGGGTCGCGTCTTCAGTTCCGGGGTGTCGTCGAAGCTGCCGTCCACGACCATCTGTCCGTTGAGCCACACCTGGACTTTCTTGCCCCGCGCCAGGATCTGCATCTCGTTCCATTGTCCGGCCTTCTTCAGGGCGCCGGGTTTGGAGGGTATCTGGCAGTACACGCTGCCGGCGTGCTGGCACGGCTTGATGTGCCTGTACTTGTCCGCGTAGTCGTCGAGGATCTGGATCTCCGTGACGCTGCGGATGTACACGCCGCTGTTACCGGCGGGGGTGAGCTTCCAATCGAGCCGGAGGACAAAGTTGTCGTACTGGTCCACGGTCGGAAGCGAACCGCCATGCCCGGGCTTGTTCACCAGCAAGCCGTCTTCAATTTCCCATGATTTCCGGACGGGCGCGAGGTTCCATTTCTTCAGATCCGACCCGTCGAACAGGGCGACGTATCCCGAGCCCGGGACCGGCCTTCTCGCGGCCCAGTACATCGAGTTGATCAGCATCTTCTGAAAAGCGGGGCAGTTGAAGGCGGCCTCCGCGTGACCGTTGGCCAGGTAGACCAGCCGTCCCTTGCCGATCTTGCGGGTCCAGCCCATCGACCGGTCATCGCCTTTCTTCCTGGCCAGTATGTGCAGATCGGCGTTGGGGTGATACTTGTGCTGGTAGTCCTCATCCTCGATCTCGAAATCCTTGATGCCGGTCATGATCGGGTGCCACGAATCGGTCACCTCGACGGTGAACTTGCCGAACTGGTGCCCGATGAACCGCCCGCCGATCAGTTCCCAGTATTTGTCGCTCTTGCGGAACGAATCGGTGGCCGAATGGATGCCCACGAATCCGCCGCCGTTCTCGATGAACGTCCTCAGGCCGTCGGCCTGGGCGTCGTTCAGGTCGCCACGCGTCGTGTGGACGACGACGAGGTCGTACTTCTTGATTCGGTCCGGTAGCCACTCGTTGATGTCGCCGCTTTGGGTCAGTTCGAACGCACCGGCCTGATTGACCAGCGACATGAAGATGGGTTCCTTCGCCGGCCAGCCGTGGCTGCCGTCCACCGTCAGCAGGACACGAGTCTTCTTGCCGGCGGCCTCCTCGCCAATTGTACCGTCGCACCACACCAGCGGTACGAGTCCGGCGACCAGTGATGCCGTCCATCGACCCCATCGGTTTCCGCCCATGTTTTGACTCCTCATTCCCAGGTGCGCCCTTTTGGCTCGTAAGGCAGTGTAGCGTGTCCGCCTCGGCCAACGCCAGACTCGACGAGGATTGGTATGAAAGGGCGAAAGCGTGGGGTGCTTCAAGAGTCCTGACTCCCAACTATCAGCGTGGCACGCAAAGCTGAGAATCCGATTAGAACGTGTAGGAAACATGCAAAACCGATGTGATCGTCCACAACCTATTCGCCATCAAGGCGTTGAAGATGCTGTCCGCGGCTCGCCTTCTTCACCCTCGTTGTGTAGGTGCCCACCCTCGAGGTCCGTTTCGGTGGACTTGCCGTCGCCCCTATTCTCTTCCCACGGGTCGTCGGATCAGGCGACATGCCCATCACCTCGCCGTTCCTCCAGACGCAGGTGTCCCATCAGGAGTAAACGACAGCGGTGGTGCCATGGATTAGGGCGGCGCAGACCTGCGCATGAAGTTACATCGGTGTTAGCGTCCGGAACGGGATGACTCCATGCCCCCGCACCTCAAAGGCTCCGACGATGCAGCATACGGGATTCTGCTCGTTATTCACGGCGGCGGTGAGGGCTACGGACGCGGGAATGCCCGTCTTATGCTCTTCGTCGCCGATTGACCGTGCCCGGCACTTTCGGTTAATGATGGGGTAGTTGTCGTGGCACGAGACGTCGCTGGCCACGTTCCACGGGGTCCACCGCGACGTTGCCGGTGGGGTCATCCACAACTCGTCATTGACGAAGACGGCAATCCCAGGCGCTGCCGCGTTCATCTTCGCCTTGCAGGTCTGAGGCCAACGGCTGCCGTGATTCGCGCCATGAGATCTCTCTCCGAAAGTGCAAGAAGGCGTAACCAAGACCGTTCCCTAGATTGTCCGCAATCCACATCACAGCCGATACGGGGCCACTTGCATGTGAAGGGAAGCGAGGGCCTTGCTTGACACAATCGCCGGACGGGCGTATCCTCAAACATACCGGTCCGTATCCGTTTCTTCGGACAGGTCTTGGTTCAAACACGGGGCGTGGCGCAGTCTGGCTAGCGCGCTTGACTGGGGGTCAAGAGGTCGCAGGTTCAAGTCCTGTCGCCCCGATTTTCCGACCGTGCATAAGCCGGGTATAGGGGGTGCCATTCAGCGGTTCCGCTCTTTGTGGGAGCGAGCGTGGCTATAACTCGATGATCCCGTTGATCTTATCGGAAAACGGCTCGACGCCGTCCTTCTTGACGGCCACGCCTGTCTCCCACCGCAGACCATACTCCGGCGTGTAGAGGAACGTGTCGACCTGGAAGGTCATGTTCTCTCGCAACGCGTAATTGGAGTGCAGTTCCATCCAGGGTTGCTCGACCTCCATCATGCCCAATCCATGGCACGGGCCGTATAGGGCGTACTGCTTGACGCCAATCTGGTCGGCATAGTCGAAGAACTTCTGGACGATTTCTTTGGCCACGACGCCTGCCTTCATCCATTCACGAGTCTTGAAGTGCAGATCCAGGCCGGCCTGAACCACACGCCGCATTTCCGCATCCATCTTGCCGATGCAGACGGGGCAACCGATGCTCGATGAGTATCCGCCGTACCGAGCGCCGACATTGAGTTGGACCAGTTGGCCCTTCTCGATCTTCTGGTAGCCCGGTCGGCCGATGGCATGGTTGGAGTGCTTGCCCGCCAGGACGTAGGTGGGATGTCCCTCGTATTCGGCCCCATGGGCGTACATCTCCCGCTGGATGATGCCCACAAGCTGGAGTTCGGTCATGCCCGGCTTGATCTCGGCGAGGGCCTTGTCCAGGGCGATCTCCGAGATTCGGAATGCCTCCCTAAGCATGGCCATCTCGGCCGGGCTCTTGATGATCCGCTCTTCGGTGATGCAGTCGTCGCTTTTGACGATCGTCGCGCCCGGCGCGGCGGCCTTGATCTCCTCGTAGACCGGCAGCGGGAAGATCTGCCAACCCGCCAACCCGATCTTCTTGGGCAATCCGCCCCTGAACATCTCGGCGAAAATGGAGCCGAAGGTATCCACGCGAACGCCGGGGTATTCCGGTTCGGCGCTCTCACGGTAGGCGACCACTTTGTAGATCTTCTTGATCCGGCTGCGATCCTCGCCGTAGGTCTGGCTTTCCGGGCCGATGATCAGGGCCGGTTCGCCCTGTGCGGGGATGATCACGCCGGCGGTCTCGAAGATCGGCCAGTACTCGGACAGGTATCTCACATTGGCGAAGTCCGCTTCGTTGGATTGGGCGATGAGCACGTCCAGGCCCTTCGCTTGGATCCTCTTCTGAACGCGTTGTATCCGCGCTGCGTATTCGCTGTCGGGCAACACGGGGCTCACCATGGTGCGTCTCCTAAGAAGTAGATGCGACTTCGCATCGCATGAGTGCGGCGAGAAGTCGCATCTATTGGGTGACGGACAGGATCCTGTCCATTCTGGGACTCAACGGCACCGCGCCTTTTTCCGTAATTTCAAAGCCGGTCTCGATCCGCGCGCCGTTCCACTCGGGATGACCGAAGAAACTCACGTCCACGCATACGGTCATGCCCGGCTTGAGCACGTCGTCGCTATGAGGTCCGAAGAACGGCGATTCCGCCTCATGCAGACCGATCGTGTGTGCAAACGGACAGACCAGGTACTTCAGCAGGCCGTGTTCCTGGAAATAGGCACGGGCGGGGGCATCGACTTCGCGACCGCTCTTGCCGACCACGAGTTGCGCTTTTGTCAGCGTATAGGCTTTCCGCAGGTGTCGAATGCACTGTCGTTGGCTGTCGGTGCCCATGCCCGAAACCGGCAACGTGTCGCCGAACACGCCGGCGTAGCCTTGGACCTTCGGAGACAGGCCGAGCATGACCATCTCTTCGGTTACCAACGTCTTGGCGCTGGCCGTCGGCACCACGGCGTTGGCGCGTTTGCCGCTGCCGACGATCGCGCTGAATCCAAACCCGCTGGCACCCTTGCTGCGTGCCGCGAATTCGCCGGCGGCGGCCACCTCGATTTCGGAGACGCCCGGGGCGATGGCCGCACGCATGGCATCGTAGCATTCGTCGGCAAGTTGGAACGCCACGCGAATCTGTTCGATCTCCCAGGGGCTCTTGATGTACCTGAGCTCGACGTATTCCCTCGTGATGTCGACCAGCTCCACGCCCGCAAAACCCTCGACGATTTGCCGGTGACAGTCGGCCGGCATCCGTCCGCCGCCCACGAGGCCGACGCGACGGATCTTGCCCAGCTTGGCGTTCAACTCCTCGAACAATTGAGGGAAATCGATGATCGTCGCGTTCGGGTACTCCTCGTCGGGCACCATGAAGACGGGGAAATTCCGCGTCTCGGTGATGGCGCTGTCCTGCTTGGCGAACGGTTCGCTCTCCGGGCCGCCCAAGATCATGGGCTCACCCTTGCGCGGCACCAGCACGGCGCCGCTTTCAAACTGCGGGCACCAGCCCGTCAGGTACCATCCGTTGCCGATGTTAAACTCGTCGTAATAGATCAATGCAAAGTCCAGTTCCTTGGCGTCGAGAATCTTTCTGACTCGGGCCAGCCGTGCGTCTCGTTCACGGATTGGCAGGTATCCCATGTCATGTCTCCCTTAGCCCAATCCAACGATCAATGAAACGGTGGAGGGGTTCCGTATCATCAAACACGGCAAACGCGGT
The DNA here is from genome assembly GCA_964596165.1 of uncultured Planctomycetales bacterium. Taxonomy (GTDB): domain Bacteria; phylum Planctomycetota; class Phycisphaerae; order UBA1845; family JAFGLZ01; genus CAYUQT01. Next base: position 17,009 of record CAZQTW010000042.1, read on the forward strand.
CCGCGACAGGAGCCGGGACCCTTTGAGGTATCCGTCCTGCACGGACGCGCCGCCGATCGTCTCGACCTCAAAGAAACCCAAAGACTCGTCGCCATTGAAGATGCTGTAGCTGTCCTCGGCGGAGAAGGGCCCCTTGGGTTGGTCGTTGTCCGCAATATTGAAGTAGATCCCTTCGGGAGATCCGACGATCTGACGCAGACAGAGCAGTCTGCGCCCCAGGTCGTGGAAGCCGATGAACTCCGGTTCATGGGCCTTCCGGATTCCGATCTGACCGCGCTTGCGGCTGTCGGTCTTGTAGAAGAACCCGCCGGCGGTATAGGCGATCCGATCACCGGGGTGATCATAGAAATCGAAATTGATCGCCTCTTGCGGTCGGGACACCTTGGCAAACGACACGGTGGTGTCGCTCGCATTGAACTGCTCGAGCGTCCAACATGCCAGCAACGCCTCGTCGATTCCGACGCGATTCACCACGTCGATCCGATCGTCCACCGTGTAGGCAAATGCCGCCGTCGGTCGGAGGTCCGCAATCAGATCCGGGACCGGCGTCATCCTGAACTCCCGGCTCATCACGACGTCGACGGCGACGCCCTTCCGATTCGTCAGCCGGGTTTCCTTGCGGACTCTCGCCCCCGTGTTGCTCGTCGTCTCCATCACGAACGGCTGATCGTTGATGGCCGTCTGGACGCGCCACGTGTTGCCCTCGTAGTTGAACCCGAACGGCCCGCCCTCGGGAGCGGGCCAGAAGTTGTTGCCGCCGTAATTATTGAAGGGCCGGTCCGGTCGCCGGACGTTCTCCATGTCGAGGCGGTGCAGGAGCAGGCCGTCGAGTTCGCAGAACACCCTCGCGCCCAGGTCGGGCGCAAACACGGCTCGGGCGTCGGCGCCCTGGTAGACGACGCCCTTGCCCCGCTTCAGGTCGATCAACTCATCCAGGTCGCCCATCGAATCCGACCTCATGCCTTAGCTATCTGTCGGGCTTGAGCGAAGGTGGCCCCGCGGTCCTTGAACATCACGATAAGGTTGTCGAGTTCCCGCACCGCCACGGCGCCGCAGTTCTTAATGATGAACGGGTCGGGGAGCACCGATCCCTCACCGTAGTGAATGAGCCCGCTCGGCATCTCGTGGAACTCCCAGGGATGCATGTAGAAGCAGAATACGGCCGGCAGGTTCTTCTGCCGATAGAGCTCGAGCATATTATCCACGTGGACCATGAGCTTGGCGGCGCCCTCCGTTCTGAAGAGCGGCCACTGGTCGCGGTCGCGTCCGTGTTCATCCTTGCTCTCGATGGTCATGTCGGCGAAGTTCGGGATCTCGACGATCTTCATAGTGCCTTCGGACGTCCAGTCATTTCGGGAGGGGTGATAGGGCGTGAGCCGGTCCTCGTAGTAGAAGAGCGGATATGACGCGTCGGCCAGGTAGCCGAGATCCTCCAGGGCATTGACCATGTTGGTGCTGCCCCACAGTCTTGGTGCTCTGAATGAGGTCATCTTCATGCCGGCCACCTGCTGCACGACGTCGGTGGCTACCTCCACCCGATGATGGCATTCCTCGGGGAGCACAGGCTTAAGGCCGGGGATCGGGAAGAGTTCGTCGCCGAGCGTCTCATGGTAAAGGCTGTGGCAGCCCACTTCATGCTTGGCCCGATCGACCATCTTGACGATCTCGGGGTGCGATCGGGCGGCATCGCCCGTGAAGAAGAAGGTCGCGGTGATGCCGTGCTTGCTCAGGACTTCGAGGATTCTCGGCGTGCCATGGACCAATCCTTCGTAGTAGGGCGTCCAACTGCCGATATCCGTTTCCATGTCGAAGCCGAAGACGACGGTGGGTTTCATGGATCAGGTCTCCAATACGACGCCGCCTGACATAAGGACGAACTGAACGACCAACATATAAGGCCGTTTCGTGACCCTGTCAAACCGGAATTCATCCGCCGGGGCGCGGCGGGGCAACCCGGCAGATCGTTGCGTCGAATGCGAGGGATCAGGACATCAATTTGTGCCTAATGCCGAAGTGCTTGGCCGAACGAGCCAGGGCCTTGTCCGCTGTCAGTAGTGTCAGGTCGTTGGCGAACGCTGCGGCCAGATGCAAAGCGTCCAACGCTCGTAAGGGTGCGGAAAAGCTGCCAATCCAGTTGCGGGCCAGTGCGTACTCACGGACCCCAATGGGAACCATATGGAAGCGACCCTCGGCCAAATGAAGTTGGAAGAGCGAAAGCACTCTCTGGGCCGCGGCCGCGTTCAGCTCGCGATTGCGGACCTTGATTCCGACAGCCGAGTGAAGCTCCAACTCGATGAGCGGACTGATGGAAGGCGTTGAGATGGCAGACAAGGCCTTCTGGACCCTGTTGCTCAACTTCTCAGGACAGTAGTACGCCGCCAATACGCTCGTGTCGATGTAGGACATCAAAACCGCTCCCGGTCGCGGGTTTCAACGACCGTGCGCATTAGTGACTTTCCTTTGACGACAATCGAGGCACGGAACTCCGTCAGGTCAGGTAACCCCTTCTTTCTTGCCATATGGGCGGGGGCAATCTGGGCAACCTTCCGACCGTGACGAGTAAGGATGGTAGATTCGCCCCGTTCGGCGGCGTTGACGACGTCGCTCAGACGACGGCGAGCTTCACGGATGTTGATGGTATCCATTTCGGGCTCCAGTTGAGTACACAAATAGTGTACATATTTGTCACTATTGTCAAGTGTGGACGGGGACCGGCGGTCACACCCGGCCTCGGCACGCTCTGGCGAACGGGCGGCAGACCTGTTATAGGAAGATCTTCGCCGTTGGGCCGTTTCCGGCCGGGCGCGTGTTCCGGCCGGGCAGGTATCGTGCCTCGTCAAAGGTGAGCCAAATGAATCCATTCCTCGGCGTTTTTCTCGACGCGGTGGCCGGGTTGTCGGCGGCCAGCTTCTATGTGCCCATCAACAAGGTAAAAGGCTGGGCGTGGGAGACCTATTGGATCACGCTCGGCTTTTTCGCCTGGATCGTCTCGCCCATCGTGGTCGCGTCGCTGGTGACGCCGGATCTGTGGGGAATCCTGAGCAACAGTCCCGGCAAGACGTTGTTGCTGACGTACCTGTTCGGTGCGGGGTGGGGCTTTGGAGGCCTGACGTGCGGCCTGGGTTTGCGCTACCTCGGTCTGTCGCTGGGGCAGTCTGTCTCGCTGGGATTCTGCGTCGCATTCGGCACACTGATACCGCCCATCTTCGTCGAAAGGGAGGCCCACAAGTTATTCTTCACCCCCTCAGGGCAAATCGTGTTGCTGAGCGTCGTCATATGCCTGGTCGGCATCGCCGTCTGCGGTTACGCGGGAATCCTCAAAGAGCGTCTCCTCACCGATGCGCAGAAGAAGGAAGCCATCAAGGACTTCTCGTTGGCAAAGGGTTATCTTGTGGCGATCATCGGCGGCGTGATGAGCGCCAGCATGGCCTTCGCGATCAGTAACGGAGAACCGATCGCCAAGATCGCTGAGAACGCAGGGACGGCACCCATCTACAGGAAGATCGCCGTGATGGTGCCCGCCCTGGCGGGGGGCTTTACCACCAACTTCTTTGCCTGTCTCATCTTGAACCTCAGGAACAAGTCGATTCGCGATTATGTCGGTGGTGCCGGTAAGACGCTGCTGGCCAACTACCTGCTCGCCGCTCTGAGCGGGCTCATGTGGTATGGGCAGTTCTTCTTCTACTGCATGGGCGAGACCAAGATGGGCGAGTTCGCCTATGCCGGCTGGAGTATCTTCCTGGCGTTCATCATCATCTTCAGCAATCTTTGGGGCGTCTATTTGAAGGAGTGGAAACTGGTCGACCGTCGCACCTGGATTACGCTCTGGGTGGGGATAGCGATTCTTATCGCCTCCGCTGCCGTCAACGGTCTGGGCCAGAAGCCCGCCAAGGCTACCTCAACCGCTCAAACCAGTGTAAAGTGATGTTCCCCGGGTGGTTCCTCTTGTGAGGCGACTCAACAGCCGACACGGCAGGTAGCCCGGCATCGTTCAACAGCATGGGAGCAGAACGGATGGCGTCACACCTTCACAAGAAGCTCTCGGGCATCTTCACGCCGAACATGGTGCCCCTCGACGAACACGACAGGATCAATGAGGGCGAACTGCGGCGATATACCGAATGGCTCATCGCCAACGGCATCAGCGGCCTATACCCCAACGGTAGCACGGGCGAGTTCACGCGCTTCAGCTTTGAGGAACGCAAGGAAATCGTCCGGATCATGGCCGACCAGGCCCGAGGGCGCGTGCAGATCCTGGCCGGGGCGGCCGAAGCAAACGTCCGGACGACGCTGGAGGCCTGCGAGTACTACGGTTCGCTCGGCGTCGATGCGGTGGCGATCGTCGCTCCGTACTACTACAAAATCAGCGAGGAAAGCGTCTTCGCCTACTTCGACGAGATCGCCCGCCATACGCCGGTGGACATCACGCTGTACAATATCCCGCAGTTCGCCAATCCGATCACCATCAACTGCGTCCGGCGACTGAGCGAACATAAGCGGGTGGTCGGCATCAAGGACTCGAGCCGCGACCTGCCGTTCTTCCTCAACCTGATCAACGAGGTCTCGCCTCGGCGGCCGGACTTCGTATTCTTGCTCGGCTGCGAGGAGATGCTCGTGCCGGCGCTGGTCATGGGGGCCGACGGCGGAACGATCGCCACCAGCGGCATCGTCCCCGAGGTGGTGATGCGGCTCTACCACCTGACGACGCGGGGCGAACTCACCGAGGCTATTCAGATCCAGTATAAGATCCTGCAACTGATCAAGAGCCTGGTCTTCGGGACCGATTTTCCCGAAGGGTGCCGTGCGGGCTTGGAGATTCGCGGCTTCCGGATGGGTCGCAGTCGTCAGCCGGCCTCGCCCACGCAGCAGATCGATCGTCAGGCGCTTCGGCTTCAGCTTCAGTGCCTGTTGAGCGAGCACGGCGTGGTCGATCAGCCGCCGGGCGGCTGCCCGCCGCGCAAGCCGGTCTCACTCGAGGTCGATCGGACGGAGATTGAGGCGATCGTCCGCAAGGTCATGACGCAGTTGATTCAGCGAGGGGCCTTATGAAGGCCTGCGTGGGCGTACTGGAAGTGATGGGCATGGGCCCGTCGTTCGTCGTGGCCGACGCGATGGTCAAAGCCGCCGACGTGAAGCTCGTCGGTGTCGAACTGGCCCATCAGGGCGGCCTTCTGATGAAGGTGGTCGGTCCGGTGGACGCGGTCGAGGCCTCGGTCGAGGCCGGCATCCGTGTGGCCAAAGGGCTTCACGCCCATCTCGGCGACGCGGTTCGGCCGCGTTTTCCGGATCAAGGGGAAGAACTGATCTACTCCACGCAGCAGTACGTCGCGATCATCGAGGGCGGGGACCACATGCTGCCGGGGGAGACCGAGGCCGAGCGGCACGGTGATCCGTCGAAAAGAAACGTCCAGACAGAGCCGGACTGTGTCAGTCCGGTGCCCAGCCGATTACAGACATCGCCGGGTCATGCCGGTCCGGAACGAGGCGGACTGTCGCCTGCCTCGTCGGGAGTATCACACATGGCGGATGAAGTGGATTTCGCATTGGGCTTGATTGAGACGCAGGGTTTGACGGCCATCATCGAAGCCGCCGACGCCGCCCTGAAGGCGGCGAACGTGACGCTGGTCGGCAAGGAGAAGATCGGCGCGGCCTACGTCACGATTATGGTCAAGGGCGACGTTGCGGCGGTGAAAGCGGCCGTCGACGCCGGCGGTCAGGCCGCCCAGCGCGTCGGCAAGCTGATCGCAACGCATGTCATCCCGCGGCCGCACCGCGAGCTGGCTACGCTGCTGCCTCGCTGAAGATGGGCAGCGGCAATCCGCTCCGGAACAGCGCTGTAACGCGAGTTGGCACGGTGCTACGCACGATCCATACAAGACGGCTCTCCTGTGGAAAGGGTATAAGCAGTGTTCGCACTCATCTTGACGGGGGTGGTGACATTGGCCGTTGAAGGGGACTCGAGTTCGGCGAAATCGGCCCTGCGATTCGGGGAGACGATTCAAGCCAAGGGTGAGACGCTCGACCGCCTGGGTCGGGCGTACGATCGGTTGTGCTCGCCGCCGCTCAATAACCTCGACTTCGTGTTGTCCGACGTGGGCTTCCAGTTCACGCGGCGGTTCACCGAGTACAGCGGCGACATCTCCGGGCGGATGCTGGGCGCTCTCAATGCGGCCGGACCGGTTCTCGGGCGGCGGTCGCCGATGATCGACGCCCTCATTGCAGGCTTTCAGAAGTACCAGAAATCGGACGGCCACTTCGGTGCGGACCAGCACCTCGACCGCGAAGTCAACCAGAGGCGCGACATGCCCATCCTCTGGGGCAACGGTCGGCTCCTGCTGGCACTGGCCGAACGACAGCGAACCGCGCCGAACGCCGAGGTCCTGGCCATGGCCAAACGACTCGGCGATTACGCGATATCCACTCGCACGTACTACGGCAAGAAGGAGAACTTCGAGAACGTCGGCGGCGTGGCGGCCTCGGGCTACACGACATGCTATCCGTCGTTGATCGACGGGCTGGCCGCACTGGGCGAGGTAACCGGCGATTCGAAGTACTACGAGGAATCACGATTTATCTCAAGGCTCTCGCTGCTCGATAACGAGTTCCACAAACATCACAGCCACGGTCGTCTAACGGCCTATCGCGGCATGCTCGACCTCGACCGCTTCACCGGCCGGTCCGATTTCATCGACGCCGTGAAGAAGGGCTATAGGACCATCGTCGACAACTACGAGATGCCCACCGGCGGCGTGCAGGAATACTTCGACCGGGCCTACAGCCGCGATGAGGGGTGCTCCGAAGGCGACTGGCTCCGCGTGAGCTTCCTGCTCTGGCAGGCCACCGGCGATACATCCTATCTGGATGCCACCGAACACATTCTTCGGAACCACATCCTTCCCACGCAGTTCTCCAACGGCGGATTCGGCCACCGGGACTTCACGACCTTGAACGACGGCGCGGCGGCCTATCCGTTCGGCGGCGTTTCGAACATGGGTTCCGAATCGTACTGGTGTTGTGCGATGCACAACACACAGGCCCTTGCCGATACGGCCCGCTGGGGTGTGGTAGCCGCCCACGGCAAGGTACTCATCACGTGGCTGAGCGAAGTCCGTTCAACCATAACGCCGACCGGCCAGTCCTCGGCGATTGCCGTGACGACGGAGCGCACCGGGCCGGCTGCCTGGAAGGTAACGCTCGAATCGTCCACGGCCATCGAAATCGTCCTGGGACTCCGCGTCCCTGGTTGGGCGAAAGCCCTCACGGTTGACGGCAAGCCGGAGTCGGGCCAGGGCGGATGGGTAACGATCAAGCCAAAGTGGTCCGGCACACTCATTCTGAACGTGGCCATGGGCGACGAGATCCGGACGGCGGGCGTGTACAAACCGGTCGTCGAGGACGGGAAACCGGTGCGGATCTTTGCCGGCCCGGATCTGTATTGCCTTCCTGATGTCCACGTCGGCCAGGATCTGATTGCGGCGAATTCCGTGCCTCATATTGTAGTCGGCGCCGATCGGCCGACGAGCGGACGCATCCCCGTGTTGATCGAAGGCGCGGACGGCAAGATGCAGATCGCCGCGCTCGTGCCAATGTCCAAACGGCCTCCGGGCGGTGCGAGGTACATCTTTCGCATGCGGCGGGTAGATCCGCATGAATTCGAGAAGCTCGCGGCGGCGGCCGCTCCGACCCCTAAGGCAGGCGTCCCGCTTGAACTTGAGTTCGGTTGTGATGGTGAATGCGAAGTCTATCTGAACGGCAGGCTGTCGCACCGCTACGGCGGCACCGACGAATCGATTCAGGCCGAGGTCTACTCGGATCGCGACGACAACATCGTGGCCGTCCGCGCCCGAAGCAAGTCGAAACGTCCCGGCCTCATTGGCGCTGTCCGAATAGCCGGCCGGACCTATGTGACCGAACCGGAGGGCTGGGCAGTCGTCCCGGCGGGGGAGAACACCCCCGCGGAATGGCTCACCGATCCATCGAAGGGATCAGACAAGGCAGTCAAGCTGGTGGATCTCGGCGGCTGGGGCGCCCCGCCATGGAAGCACACACCGGCCGACTATGCCGGGACGGATGCCCGCTGGGTCTGGCCGGAGGTGCCGGCTGATTCCGCGGGGCAGTGGTGGCTGTTCCGGCTGCGGCTGACCAAGTAGGGGGGTACACTCCATGCGAGGACCGAGCCGAAGGGGTTTTCGGCAATACCGCATGGCTATGAAGCAACCGACGTTCGTGTGCGGTGAACTGGACGGTTGACCTCTTTCTGAAGATGCTGGCGTGCTGCAGCGACGAGGATCACGGGGCAAGACGATGAGCAGTTCACGTAATCGGATGACGCGACGGGATGTTCTGCGGGGTGTGGTGGCCGGTGCCGGAGCTGCGATCGGCGCCGGCTGGCCGACGATCGTCACCGGCCGAGCCTTGGGCGCCGACGGCACGCCGCCGGCAAGCGAACGGATCAACATCGGTTTCATCGGCTGCGGCAATCAGTGGGGCAACAACCTTCGTCCGCTAATCAAACACGCGATGGCCGTCTGCGAGGTCGACGCGAAGCGCTTGGCCGAGGCCAAGACGCGGATCGAGAAGGCAAGCAATCGTCCGTGCGCCGCCTACGGCGACTACCGCAAGATGCTCGAGAACAAGGATATCGACGCGGTTGTCGTCACCACGCCGGATCACTGGCACGCCCTGATGACCATTCACGCTTGCCAGGCCGGCAAGGACGTTTACTGCGAAAAGCCGCTGTCGCTGACGATCGCCGAGGGGCAAGCGATGGTGAAGGCGGCGCGGAAGTACAACCGCATCGTCCAGACCGGAAGCCAGCAGCGTTCGGACCGGAAGTTCCGGCTCGCGTGTGAACTGGTGCGATCGGGGCGGTTGGGCAAGATCAAGGCCGTCCAGGCGAACATCTCCGGCGTCAACTACAAGGGCCCGCCCGTTCCCGATTCGGACCCGCCGCCGGAACTCGACTACGACTTCTGGCTCGGCCCGGCACCCAAGCGTCCGTACAACGTTAAACGCGTCCACTACCAGTTCCGGTTCTTCTGGGACTACTCCGGCGGGCAGATGACCAATTGGGGCGCGCACAACCTCGACATCGGCCAGTGGGGCATGGGTACGGACGACAGCGGCCCAATTTCCGCCGAGGGGACGGCCAGATACCACAAAGACAACTGGTACGAGGTTCCCGAGTGGTTCCGCGTGACCTATCAGTATGCCAACGGCGTGACCGTTACGGCCGGCATGGGTTTGCCGGGCGGAACGACGTTCGAGGGCGAGAAGGGGACCATCCACGTCACTCGCAAAGACCTCGAGTCGAATCCCAAGGAGATCATCGAGCAACCGATCACCGACACGGACGTCCACCTGTACGTCAGCGACAACCACCACCAGAATTGGCTCGACTGCATCAAGAGCCGCAAGCTGCCGATTTGCGACGTGGCAATCGGCCACCGGACGGCCAGCGTCTGCCACCTGGGCAATATCGCCATTCGCATAGGTCGCAAGATCGCGTGGGACCCGGCCAAGGAAGAGATCGTCGGCGACGCCGAGGCCACCAAGATGCTGAGCCGCCCCTACCGCGCGCCGTGGCGTCTGCCGGCGTTGTAGGGATGGCCCGCGGGCGGCATCAGAGCCGCGACTGTTAAGAACCGGTGGGGATCCGCAGGTCGGCCGCCAACCCGGGTAGTCTGCTGACGTCGTCGGGACGCAGTTTCTGCACAACTCGGAGGCACGCCTATGACTCTTATTTCTCCGGACAGACCGGCACGGTGTTGTACTCGACTGCTGATTCTGGCGTCCTTTTCGGCACTCGGTGCCAGAGCGTTCGCTGCCGACGACCAGGGCGTCTTGCTGGTTGACGAGGGCAAGCCCAAGGCCGTCATCGTCTGGGACCAGGAAGCGGCCAAGGATGTCCACAATGCCTCGCTCCAACGCTACGTAGAGGACCATCTCCCGTGGGCCGTCGAACAGATCACGGGTGCACGTCCGTCGGTCGCCACCACTCAGCCTGCGGACGACCAGCCGGCCATCATGATCGGCAAGCGTTTCCTCTCACCGGACGCCCAGGAGCGACTCAAAAACTCCGGCAAGCGATTTGATACCCGCATGCTTTGCGGCGCCAAGACGCGGATCTATCTGGCCGGCGCCACTGCCCGGGGTGATGCCGGTGCCATCGCTGACTTCATTCACGACGACCTGGGGCTGCGGATGTACGGGCCAGACCCGGTCCAGTGGAACGTGCCTCGTACCAAGACACTGCGGGTCTCCGTGCAGGAACGGATCTGGACGCCGGTCTGGATCTTCCGTAGCCCCTGGTACGACGGCCACCAGATCTCGAAAGACTCCGAACAGGCGAAGAACTACGGCCGCTTCACGGCCCTCATGGGCGGCGGGCCGGGGATGTCCGCATCCGCCGGCCATGCCTGGCACTACGTCCTCCCGCCCAAGGAGTTCGAGGCGCACCCGGAGTACTTCGCCGAGGTCAAGGGCAAACGGCAGCCCACGCAGGCCTGCACCAGCAATCCTCAGGTCATCGACATATTCGTCAACCACTACCTGAAGCACTTCGCGAGCAATGCCGCATCCGAGGTGGCTTCCATTAGTCCCAACGACGGCGCGGGCTATTGCACCTGCGCCAAGTGCCGGGCGGTACATCCCGACCTGAGCACTCGACTGCTCATGTTCTTCAACGAGGTCGGACGCCGCGTCGCCGAGAAGTACCCGGATCGTTACTTGGCCTTCTATGCCTACGCCTACAACGACCGGCCGCCCAAGACCGAAGGCCTCCGCGTCCAGAAGAACGTGATAGCCGTGCTCGCCCACTACGGCATGGATACCTGGCGAACGCCCGCCGACGCGGCCTTCAATAGCTCCAATTGGGATTTCGTCCACAAGAAGCTCATTCCGTGGCGGAAGATCAGCGACGCCCCGTACTTCTTCGCCCGAGAGTACATGAACTGGTGGTACGGCCCGTGGCCGATGTACCGCTCGATGCTGGCGGCGACGCGAGTCTATGCCGACTACGGCGTGAACGGCGTCAGCCGCGAATACCAGGGCAGGGATTTCGGGACCGACCTGCACATGTACCTGGAACTGCGAATGACGACCGACCCCTACCAGGACGGCGGCAAGCTGCTCGATCGTGTCTTCTCTGAGTACTACGGTCCGGCGGCCGACACGGCCAGGCGCGTCTCGTTTGAGCTCGAGGACGCCTTGCGTCGGGCCACACTGAGTGTGCCTTATGGCCTCATCAGGAAGTGTCCTGAGACCATCACGGCCGAGATGCTGTCGAGTTATGCCGAGTCGCTGTCACAGGCCAAGACGAACTGTACGGAGATCATTACCCAGCGCCTCGACAGAGATGTCCGCTACTTGCGTTGTGCGGCCTTGTACGCCGACTTCTTCAAGAGTTATGGAGAGGCCTCTACCGCCGCCCGAAAAAACCAACTGACAACTGCCCAATGCAATCGCGCCTTGGAACTTATGGACCGATGGCTCAAAGATCGCGAGTCGCTCGTCAAGGACGAACTGAAGGGCCACAGTTGGCTCCACTCGTGCATCACCCGCGACGCCGACCGCGTCAGGGCCTTTCTGAGACTGCACTGCCCAAAGGACAAGTAGGCATGCTTAACCTGACCGCCGGCAGGTCACGTCAGCCGATCGGGCGGTCTTTTCCAGGCAAACGACCGAGTACGTTTGTTTGACCCCCTGTCTGGAATCGTTAGCCTGCCGGGGCGGCGCGTTATGAGCCGGTCACGAAAGTCCTTGTGCTGATCCGCCCGAGATGCAATCATAATATGAATCACGCGATATGACAGGTATACACTCGTGTGGCTAGGGGTGAACCCCCCTCATCTCCGGGCGAGTCGCACGGGACTGCAAATCCGACCAAGGTGTTCGGCGGATCGGCTTGGATACGGGTGGCCGTCAGGCGCCCGGTTACGCTCGACATACGGGTTGCGGCACAACTCGGGAGAATGCTCGTGAACAACTCCAAGAATCAGCGTGGGGCCGAAGGACCCTCGGGCGCGCCGAGCCCCAGGGAACTGGATCGAGTGTTTTTCGAGGAAGCTCCTGAGGGAATGCTGGCCACGGATACTCACGGGCGGTTTATTGTCGTCAACCGAAGGGCGACCGTGCTGACCGGCTATTCGCGAAACGAACTGCTTGGCATGACCATGTCGGACCTCGTGAGTCCGGGGGACGCTGCGTGTGACCCCCTCGGCCAAGACGGTTTACGGCCCGGCGCGATTGTCACAAAAGAGCGCCACATCCTCCGGAAGGACGGCGGCCTGCTGCCCGTGGAGATCATCGCTCGGATGCAGCCGGAAGGAAACGTGCTTCTCATGCTTCGGGACGTGAGTGAGCGGAAGCGGATCGAGCAGGCGCTGCGCGAGAGCGAACTCAAGCATCGAACGCTGTTTGAAACCGCCGGCGACGCGATCATGCTGATGCGCGACGACCGGTTCATTGACTGCAATGCCCGGACGCTGACCTTGTTCGGCTGCACCCAGGAACAGATCATCGGCGCGTCGCCCTACGAGTTCTCGCCACCCACGCAGCCGGACGGACGCAGCTCACGGGAGAAGGCCCTCGAAAAGATCAGCTTGGCCGCTGCGGATGGGCCGCAGTTTTTTGAATGGGAACACTGTCGGCGAGACGGAACCCCTTTCATGGCCGAGGTAAGTCTGAACCGCTTGGAACTGGGTGGGCAGCCCGCGCTGCAGGCCATCGTTCGGGACATCACCGAACGCAAACGCGCGGAAGAGGCCTTGCGCCGAAGCGAAGAGCAGTTTCGCCTGATCATGGAGAATCTGGCCGATCTGGTGGTCGTGCTCGATCTGGAAGGTCGCCGTCTCTACAACAGCCCCTCCTATCAGAGCATTCTGGGAGACGTGGAGAAGTTGCGCGGAACCTCTTCCTTTGAACAGGTTCATCCGGAGGATAAGGAACGAGTGCGGAAAGCCTTCCAAGAGACGGTTCGCACGGGCGTCGGACACCGGTTGGAGTACCGGCTGGTGGATCAGAACGGCAGGCCGCGGAACATCGAATCGCAGGGCAGCGTCATCCGCGATCTCCAAGGCCGCGTGTCGCAGGTCCTGGTCGTGTCCCGCGACATCACCGAGCGCAAGAAGGCCGAAGAACGGTTGGCGGAGAGCGAACGGAAGTATCGCGAACTGGTGGAGGAGGCCGGCACCATCATCTTGCGATTGACGTCCGACGGACGCATCGTCTTCCTCAACGAGTTCGGCCAACGCTTCTTCGGTTACTCCTCCGAGGAAATCCTCGGCCGCCACGCCGTCGGCACGATCGTCCCGCCGACCGAGACGGGCGGTCGCGACCTGAAACAGCTCATGGAGCAAATCTGCGCGAACCCCAAGGCATTCGAGCACAATGTCAACGAGAACATGCGTCGCAATGGGGAACGCGTCTGGATCAGTTGGTCCAACCGGATTGTGCCGGATGCCCGCGGACAAGGGGTTGAAATCCTGAGCGTCGGCACGGACATCACGGAGCGCAAACAGGCGGAGGAAGCCCTGCGCCGAAGCGAATCGACACTGCGCGGAATCTTTCGGGCCGCGCCGGTGGGCATCTGCATCATGAAGAACCGGGTGCAACAGATTGTGAACCGGTATTGGTGCGAGCTGTTGGGCTACCCGGAAGAAAGCATGCTGGGTAAGAGCACGCGGATGATATTCGAGAGTGACGAGGAGTTTGAGCGAGTGGGGCAGGCGTTGTATCCCCACTTGCAGGAAAAAGGCGTGACATCGGTCTAGGCCAGGCTGCGGCGCAGCGACGGATCTATTCGCGAAGCCATCCTGACTGCCGCGCCCATCCGGCCGGATGATCTCTCGGCCGGCACCGTCGGCATTATTCATGACATCACGGAGCACAAACGGGCGGAAGAGAAGATCCATCGACTCCATGAGGACCTTCAGCGTCATGCGGCGGAACTGGAGCGCCGCGTGGCGGAACGTACGGCTGAACTGGCGATCGCCCGGGACCGTGCCGAGCAGGCCGACCGGCTCAAATCGGCCTTCCTGGCGACCATGTCGCACGAATTGCGCACCCCACTCAATTCGATCATCGGTTTCACCGGCATACTCCTCATGGGATTGGTGGGTCCGTTGACCGCCGAGCAGGAAAAGCAGCTCAACATGGTGCAGGACAGCGCCCGCCATCTGCTCGAACTGATCAACGACGTGCTCGACATCTCCAAGATCGAGGCGGGCCAAGTGGAGCTGGCCCATGATCCGTTTGACATGCAAGCGACAATACGGAAGAGTCTCGAGAAGATCTCTCCGCTGGCCGAGAAAAAGGGACTGGCGGTGAAAGCCGAGATCGACCCTGCGGTCGGCCCAATTGTCGGCGACCGGCGTCGGACCGAGCAGATTCTCATCAACCTACTCAGCAATGCCGTCAAGTTCACCGAACAGGGAGACGTTCGCCTTGAAGCCCGAGTTGAGGGGGGATGGCTGGTCACACGCGTCATCGACACCGGCATCGGTATTCGGCCCGAGGATTTGGACATGCTCTTCAAACCCTTCCGGCAGGTGGACACCGGGACCACTCGCCAATATGAAGGCACCGGTCTGGGCCTTTCCATCTGCAAGCGTCTGGCGGAGTCGATGGGAGGGTCAATCCAAGTCCAGAGTGAATGGGGCAAGGGGAGTTGCTTTGTCCTTACCCTGCCGCTCGAAAGGACCCCGACATGAACGCGACGATCTTGGTCATCGAGGACAACGAGAGAAACGCGTACTTGGTCACGTTCATCCTGGAGAAATGCGGCTACCGGGTCGTCCAGGCGCGCGACGGGGAAACCGGAATCGCCCTGGCCCGTCAGACCAAGCCCGACTTGGTCTTGTTGGACATCCAGTTGCCGGTGATGGACGGATATGCCGTCGCCCGCGAACTGAAGCAAGACGAAACGCTGCGCGGTATCCCCATCGTGGCGGTGACCTCCTACGCTATGCTTGACGATCGGGAACGTGTCCTGGCCGCGGGGTGCGTCGGCTACATCGAGAAACCGATCAACCCGCGGACCTTCATGGCTCAAATCGAACAGTACCTGCCGGCCGACAAGAAAAGTACCACGCCGAGGAGCATACCATGAGGACCCTGCTCATCGTGGACGACAATCCGCAGAACCTGTATATGCTGCAAGTGCTGTTGTCGACCAACGGCTTTCACGTGGTACAGGCGTCGAACGGCGCCGAGGCTCTCGAACAGGCGCGCCGCTCGCCGCCGGACATGATCATCAGTGATATCTTGATGCCGGTGATGGACGGCTTTGCCCTGTGCCGTGCTTGGAAGGAAGACGAACGGCTGAGGGGCATTCCTTTCGTCTTCTACACGGCCACCTATACGGACCCGAAGGACGAAGCGTTTGCCCTTAGCCTGGGCGCCGACCGGTTTATCGTCAAGCCGGTCGAACCGAACGAGTTTCTGGCCCTGCTTCTGGACACCATGAAGAACTTCCGGCCGGACAAGCCCGTTGCCGCGTCCCAACCGGTGGAAGAGTCGGAATACTTCAGGCAATACAATGAGGCCCTTATCCGCAAACTGGAAGACAAAATGCTGCAACTTGAGCAGGCGAACCGCAGCCTGGAACGCGACATTGCCGAGCGCAAGCAGGCGGAAAAGGCTTTGGCGGAGAGCGAGGCCAAGATCCGCAGCATCCTGGATAACATCGAGATCGGCGTGGCACTCATCAGTCCCAATATGGAAATCCTGGAAATGAATCGCCGGATGCGCGAATGGTTCCCTGGCGTCGACTTGGCGCAACACCCCCTCTGTTACCGCGCGTTCAACGACCCGCCACGCGATCTGGCGTGCAGTTACTGCCCGACCTCCAAAACGCTGCAGGACGGCCAGATTCACGAGGCCACCAGGCAAGCGGCGGGGGCAGGCGCCGAACGCAGCTACCGCATCGTTTCTTCCCCTGTCTTCAACACGTCGGGCGAGGTCGCGGCGGCGATCGAACTCGTGGAGGACATCACGGAAAGACTCTCCCTGGAGTCTCAGCTCCGCCAGGCTCAAAAGATGGAGGCGGTGGGCCGGTTGGCGGGCGGTGTGGCCCATGACTTCAACAACATGCTGGGGGTGATCATCGGGAACGCGGAACTGGCCCTGGGCCAGTCGGACTCGACTCAGCCGCTCTTCGGCATCCTGCAAGAAATCCGCAAAGCCGCCTGGCGTTCCGCCGACCTGACGCGACAGTTGCTGGCCTTTGCCCGCAAGCAGACCATCGCCCCCCGGGTGCTCGACCTGAACGAGACGGTGGGAGGGATGCTCAAGATGCTGCGGCGTCTGATCGGCGAAGACATCGATCTCGCCTGGTTGCCGGGGCCGGGGGTGTGCCAGGTCAAGATGGACCCCGCCCAGATCGATCAGATCCTTGCCAACCTGTGCGTCAACGCCCGCGATGCCATCTCAGGCGTGGGCAAGATCACCATCGAAACGAACGCGGTGAGTTTCGACGGGGCCTATCGCAGCGACCTTACGGGGGTTATGCCCGGTGAGTACGTGATGCTGGCCGTGAGCGACGACGGTTGCGGCATGGACAAAGAGACCTTGGGCAAGCTGTTCGAGCCGTTCTTCACCACCAAGGAAGTGGGCAAAGGCACCGGCCTCGGGCTGGCCACGGTCTACGGTATCGTCAAGCAGAACAACGGTTTCATCGACGTCTATAGCGAACCCGGACACGGTACGTCCTTCAAGATCTACCTCCCCCGGCACGCGGCCAAGACCGAGCAGATCCCGGAGGAAAGGCCGGCGGTCCCAGCCTCGAAGGCTCACGAAACGCTCTTGCTGGTGGAAGACGAGCCCGCGATCCTGGACATGACCAAACACGTGCTGGAGGGATTCGGATATCGGGTACTAGGGGCCTTGACGCCGGCAGAGGCCATCCGGATGGCCAAGGAGCACGCCGGCAAGATCCACCTGCTCATGACCGACATGGTTATGCCCGAGATGAACGGCCGGGACCTGGCCAAGAACATAGCCTCTCTCTGTCCGGGCATCCGACACGTGTTCATGTCCGGCTACACGGACAGCGTCGTTGCACGCCATGGCGTATTAGAGGAGGGTGTCAACTACATCCAGAAACCATTCTCGATGCAAACCCTGGCCGCCAAGGTGCGCGAAGTGCTGGATGGGGAATAGACCGGGCTGCAACAGACGCGTGAATCCGACCTCTCTGCCAACGCTGACCGAACAGGCTCAGTCGGGCGCCGAGGGGGCAACCGCCGCCGATGGTTCTATCGAGGTATTCTCAAACACCAAGGGGGCATCTCGATACTGACGTGGATCGAGTCGTCGTCGGGGACAAGGCTTCTGGGAAGCGAGTCGGCGAAATCTACCATACGATTCAGGCTCGCTGGCATCCGAAGCGACCGAACGAGAGAATGGAGCACAAGACTGGCGCCGCTGCGGAGCCGGGTCGTTCGGCCATTCGGAAAGACGATCTGATGACTTGGTATGAGAGAGTCCCCAAGGTAGAGCTGCATGTCCATCTGGAGGGCGCGATACCTCATGCGGCTCTGTTCGCGCTCATCCGGAAGTACGGCGGGAACCCGTCTGTTCCGGACGTTACCGCCCTGGCCAAGCGCTTCGAATACAGGGATTTTCCCCAGTTCGTCGAGGCATGGTCGTGAAAGAACCAATTCCTGCGCGAGTATGAGGACTTTACGTACATTGCCGAGCTGACGGCTTGAGACATGGCCAAGCAAGGTATCCGGTATGCGGAAGTCTTCTTCTCGCCCTCGCTCTTCGTCCGGCGCGGACTCGCCGTACAGGAACTGACCCAGGCCGTCCGAGCCGGCCTGTCGCGAGTTGCCGAGATCGAGATCGCGCTCATTGCGGACTTGGTCAGGGACTACGGGGCTGAATCGGAGATGGCGACGTTGGCGCAGTTGAGGGAGGCCAAAGAACTCGGCGTGGTCGGCATCGGAATCGGCGGGTCAGAGCACCAATTTCCGCCCACTCCATTCAGGAGCCTATCCTGTTGGCCGACGACGAGAAGACGGAACGGAGGACGGCCTCCCAGAAGCGCATGGTTGAGATGGCCCTGGCCATTGGGCGGTGTGATACGATGAAATGCAGTGAACGCGCAGGTCGCCCGCGTTCCTCCGATTCGCCGAATCGGTAGGTCGGGTCCGCAGACCTGATGCTTGGCCGCAGGTACGATTGGAGATGTCGGGCGGATCAACATGGACATTCATAGAGGATACGGTCAGATGGTCATAATCAGCGATGCATCCACCGACGACGCCGAGGCCATCCTTGCACTGCAGAAACTTGCCTATCAATCGGAGGCGAAGCTCTACAACGACTGGTCGCTCCCTCCACTCACACAAACGATTGAGTCGCTGGGCGAGGAGTTCACCCGTTCGGTCGTTCTGAAGGCAACGTTAGGCGATCACCTCGTGGGTTCAGTGCGCGCCACGCAAAACGGTGATACATGCGCCATCGGCCGGCTCATCGTGCACCCTGACGTGCAGCGTCAGGGCATCGGATCGCAGTTGCTGCGCAGTATCGAAGAGAGGTTCACTGGAGTCTCCAAGTTCGAGTTGTTCACTGGCAGCAAGAGCGAAGCCAACATCCGGCTGTATCAGCGTCACGGCTACACGATTACTCGAACCCAGCCGCTATCGGAGACCGTATCGCTTGTCTTCCTGGAAAAGCACCTCAGGATGCCCCTCTGACACGCCCCGTAACTCGATGAACGCGGCGCCGATGCGGCAGCCTTCGTGGCGGATTGAAATAGGGGTCACCCGGGGGATCGGGTCGGCAGACCCGACGACTTGTTTACGCTCAATTGAGTGTGACGTATTGAGTGTGACGTATCATCTGGTAGCAAGACCCGAAGGCGGGTTTAACTCACAACCGTATTGACAGAAGTTTACCAGAAGGGAATCGTCGTGAACCAAGCCGTCCTGGATGCGCTCGCTTCCGGCATCAGCAGTCTGCCTGCGTTACCGAATGAGAACGCCGCGACCGGAGCGCTCGCTGCGGGGCTACTCGCTGCGGGTGCGAAGGCTTTCCGGACCGCAAAGACCTTGTGGTCATCATTGGCTAGCGCCACTTGCTACACGAGCTGGAAGGGAGCCAAGGCGTACGACCTGTCGTGGGCCGCATCCTGCAACGCGACATCCCCCGATCATCTTCTTCAGGTGAAACGTGGCAACAAGAGTCAGGAGGACCAAGAAGTACTCTTGTTCCTGGGTGACCTTCCGTTTGCGGCACTCGACTTTTCGCATTCAACCCCAAGCATTATGTGCGCTGCGGTCATTCCTGCTGGCCGAAATGCCACTTACCGGAATAGGCTGAGTCCGACCACTGGGAAGCAGATGACCCTTGTTCTCGATCCGAGCGCTGCCCAACGTGCTATGGTCCGAGGCAGCGGTTGGATCGATCCATGCTTGGCACGGATTTGCCCCACAACGACAAGCCAGTGCAGCAAGATATTCGGCGCAGGTACCAATGCTAAGTTCCTTGGCTTGTTCCAACGCAAGGGGCAAGTCACTATCTTGTGTGATGTCGAGACATTGATGTGCGGCTCGTACACGTTGCTCGTCTACAGCGTGGCGGATCGGCCGAATTTCATGGGATCTGGTACGTTGGAGGAGTGGTGGCCTTGAGTCCTCCCCACAGCGCCATCCGCGTTGCACTGGGGATATTGGGTTCCCCGGTCGGGAGATTCGAGCGGTGAAGCTCAATTACTACAAGGATACCGACTCCCTCTACATCGACCTGTCATCCAAGCCGAGCGCGGAAAGCAAGGAGATTTCGGAGGGGATCATCCTGGACTACGACGCGGAAGGCAACGTGGTCGGCATTGACATCGATAACGCCAGTCGAAAGATCGACCTGAAGGAAGTCATCCTGAGTAAGATCCCCGCCAACGTCGAAGCCCTGACCGCGTGAAACGTATGGAGAAAAGGGGCCGAGGCATGGGTATGGTCAAGTCTGCGGTGGTGGGGTAAGGCCCCCAAGGACCGTCCGGTATTCCTGGACGACGGTCCGGTGGATCGACCGAGGGGGTGGGTTGAGGCGGTCAACCGACCGATGACGGATGCGGAACTGGAGGGCCTCCGCCGGAGCGTGAACCGGGGTACACCGTGGGGCACGGCGACATGGACGCGTCGAACCGCAGTCCGATTGGGCCTTGAGGCCTCCCTCCGCCCCCGCGGCAGGCCGAGGAAGGCCAAGGCGGACACACAGAGATCGCCGACAAAGTAGAATGTCACCTTTTCCCTCTCGCCCACTGGATTGCCCGGCACATACACCGCTGAATTCAACACGCGCGGCGCCGATCGGACAGCCTCGTGACGGATTGAAGTAGGGGACAGCCGACAGACCGAGACGCACGCGTGGCGTTCGCGTGAAAACAGAGGAGAAGGACATGGATCAAGATATCTATCTCGTGCGCTACAGATTGGGAAAGGTGATCGCCACGGGGTGGAGCCAGTACCGCAAGCACTTCCGAAGCATCCTGACAATCTTCCTCATCGTCTACATCCCGATCAACGTCGGCCTGTCATTTGTCCCTATGGACTCTCTCATCGAAGCCCATGGACTTCGTGGACTCTGGACGTACATGAGACTGATTGAATTGACGGAGCTCCTGATCGGGGTTCTGGCAACCATGGCCCTCGCGAGACTGATCGAGAGTTCGGTATCCGGAGAGCCCATTACTTGGTCCACTGCTCTTCGTCATGCATTGACTCGGTGGGGCGCGTCAATTTGGACGGCACTGCTGGGGGGGATGATCATCGTCGGCATGTGCCTGCTCTTGATCATTCCTGGAATCATCTGGGCCCTCTACTACTCTCTGTTCGTCTATGTCGTCGCTCTTCGCGGACTCTCCGGCAAGGAAGCACTCGACTACTCGAAGGGGATCGTCAAGGGGCAATGGTGGAGAGTGTTCGGATATCTCCTAGTCATCATTGTACTGGAAATCATTGCCTGTCTCATCGTTACCCTGCCGTTCATCTTCACTCCCGAATAACAGACTTCTCGACATTGTGTCTGGCACCATTATCGACGTGGTGTCGGCGCTCTTCGTTACAATGATAATCGTCTTCTTCTTGAACAATGATAGGGTGAGAATGAGAAGCGAAGGACCTAATCCACCCTATTCGGAGCCTCCTGCGTCGCCTCCTCAAGCATAATCGCGTACGATTGCCATAGATCCGCCGTAGCCGGATCGTATCACCGCTGCGATGATCGCAGGAACTCGTGGGAAGGCGACTGCGAGTTGCCCCTAGATGCCCCCGCATTCCACGGCCGCTGCCGGCAGGCTTCGGGCGATCTTCTCCAGCCGATAGCCGAATCCCGGCCCGCCGATCGTCGACAGGTCGACCTGGCCATTGCGGCGCTTGTAGACACCAGGATGGACCTTCTCTTCCGGGATCGAGGCGTCGGGGTAGAACTGCATGCTGTTCGTCTCGACGCCCATGATCGTCCCGGCGTGAGCGGCCAGCAGGCAATGGGGGATCTGCGCGAGCATCGGATTCGTCAGGTCCTGCACCATCAGCGTCATGCCGTGGGCCTTGGCCCAACACAGGCTGAGCAGCGCGCCCGTCTGCGTCTTGCACGTCTTGAGCGCGACGCCCGTCCAGCCGAGCATCCGTCCGAGCTTAATCAGATGCCAGTCGTGGGCGCTCTCGTCCATGAACAGCGGCTTGCGGGCCGAGACGCTGTGCACATCGATCTGGTGGGTCTCCAACTCGTAGGGGAACGGCTGCTCGACGTACAGGATCATGCCGTAGATGCGAGGGTGTTCGATCACCAGCCGGTCGAGGATGTCATTCACGTACGCCGGATCGGTCACGGTGCAGTTGAAGTCGGCCGTCAGCCAGTCGGCCTTGTGCTCGATGGCGATCCGGCCGACCTTTACCAGCCGGGCGTAGTCCCAGGCCGCATCGTTGCCGCGGAGCTTGACCTTGAGACACTTGAGTCCGTCGCGATCGATCCAATCGGGCAGGAGCACGGGGTAGCCGTCCTTGGGCTCCGAGCCGTCACACTCCGACGCATCCACGAGGTCCTTGCCGCCGACCAGGTGCCATGCGGGCATCTGATTCGGTCGTGGCCTGACAAGGTAGTCGGCCGGGTATCTTCCGGCGAAGCTGACTTGCGCGCCCTCCGCCGGCGTGATGAATGTGGCCAGATCCCTGCTCATGAACTTCGCGTTGTATGTGTCGTAGATGTCGAGGCCATGCAGGACACCGTAGGCGTCGTGAAACGCGATGTCGAACGCCGAACAGCAGACCAAAGCGGCCAGCCAGGGCACGGGCTCCTTGCCGTTGCGCTGCCTGTTGAACTCGTCAAGGAGTCCGGGCAATCGATCCGCAATGAACGCGTGGCCAACCTCGATCGGGTGTCCGCTGGTCGTGAACTCCGCCCAGGCCTTGGAGAGGGTGACGCAGAACGCCTTCAGCGCCTCATGTCGCTCATCGTACGAAAGCGAACTGGGCCACACCCACTGCACGCTGAGTGGCGTCTCGCCCCACCCTTGGGCGGACCGGCCCTTGCCGTCTTCAATCCGCATGCGGACGCGGGCGCAGGTGACGTGCGTCAGCGTCTCGGGCCCGAACTTCAGTGGGACTCGGGTCTCGACCGGAAGGAAGTACAGGCTCGTGCCTTTCGGACGGGCGTCGGTTGTCTTGCTCATACGGATGCTCCTGAAGCCGGGGTCATGGTACCGATTTTGCCTCCCGTTGACACGGGGCCACTTGTTCCCGAGGATGTTCGCGTCACGGAACCTGTCTCGTGACAGTCTGCGAGGCGATCATGTTCGAGAGGGTGTTGCTCGGAGCGACGTTGGGGATGGCGATCCATACCGTCGTGCCGCCGGCACAGGGCATGGGCGATAAGACGCTGAAGCTTACCCTTCGTTCGCAGGTTCTCAAGACGGATGCCGGTGGCCACAACACATGGGAAGTCGTCGACAGGACTGTCGAGCTCAAGGCGGCCGAGACGGCCATCCTCATCTGCGACATGTGGGACAAGCACTGGAGCCGCGGTGCGACGGAGCGGGTGGACGCGATGGCCCCTCGGATGAACGAGGTGTGCAAGGCCGCGCGGGCAGCCGGCGTAACCATCGTCCACGCCCCCTCAGACACGATGGGCTTCTACAAGGACACGCCGGCTCGTCGGCGGGTCCTGGACACCCCTCGTGTCCAGCCGGCCGTGCCCAAGCAACTCCCCGATCCGCCGCTTCCCATCGATGACTCCGACGGCGGCAGCGACACCAACGAGCCCA
The DNA here is from genome assembly GCA_964596165.1 of uncultured Planctomycetales bacterium. Classification (GTDB taxonomy): domain Bacteria; phylum Planctomycetota; class Phycisphaerae; order UBA1845; family JAFGLZ01; genus CAYUQT01. The sequence goes on from CAZQTW010000042.1 coordinate 40,272, forward strand.
AGGAAAAGGTCAACACGCGGGCGTGGTCGCGCCAGCACCCGGCGATCGAGATCGACCAGGACAAGGACGGCATCTCCGACAACGGATCGGAGGTCTACAGCTTCCTGAAATCTCGCGGCGTCAGGAATCTGATCATTATGGGCGTTCACGCCAACATGTGCGTCCTGGGCCGATCGTTCGCCATCAAGCAGATGGTCAAATGGGGGATGAACGTGGTTCTGGTTCGCGATCTGACCGACACCATGTACAATCCGGCCAGACGCCCCTACGTCAGCCATGCGGAGGGCACCCGCCTGGTTGTCGAGTTCATCGAGAAGTTCTGGTGCCCAACGATCGGCAGCGAAGAGCTTCTGACCGGCTATTAGAAACCATGAGAGCCGGAGCATCTTCCGGGCGGGATTCGACCACGGACACGGATCATTGTGTATAATCAGGGCCGACGGATGATCTGGAAAGGAAGCAACAATGACCGAGATTGTGTTCCTGGTGGAAGATGATCCCGACGGCGGCTATACCGCCCGGGCATTGGGTGAGTCCATTTTCACCCAGGCGAATGATCTGTCGACCCTACGTGACATGATTCGGGACGCCGTGCGTTGCCATTTCCCGGACCCCGCGACGCGACCCGCCTTGATCCGCCTACATCAGGTTCGTGATGAAGTCATCGCCATATGATAATTCCCCGCGACATCTCGGGACACGACTTGGCCAAGGCGCTGCGCCGGTTGGGGTACGACGTGACACACCAGACTGGTAGCCACATGCGTCTTACAACGCAGCGAGATGGTGAGCACCACGTCACAGTCCCCGCACATGATCCCATTCGGATCGGAACACTCAGCGCTATTCTCCGTGATATAGAGGAGCATCATCACTTGAGTCGACAGGACCTACTGGACGCTCTGTTCTAGAGACTGTTTCAACCTTGGAGGCAATCGCTATGACGAGCAATGCGAGCATGTGGGTAGTTCCCTGTGTGACGTTGGGCTTAACTGCTTGCGCAGCGGCTTCACCCGGCGCCGCTTTCCGGCCACCGGCCGTCCCGCTAGTGGCCTGCGATCCCTACTTCAGCATCTGGTCGTTCAGCGATCGGCTCACGGATCAATGGCCGAAGCACTGGACGGGCGCGGTTCACGCCCTCACCGGTGTCGCTCGCATCGACGGCAAGGCTTATCGCCTGATGGGATTGCAGCCGGATGCCGCTCCGCCGATGTCACAAGTCGGTTTACAGGTCCTTCCGACGCGAACTCTCTACGACTTCGAAGCCGGGGGCATCCACATCACACTGACGTTTATGACGGCCGCGTTCGGACACGACATTGAGCTGCTTGCACGGCCCGTGACATATTTGACGTGGGACGTCCGCTCCATTGACGGCAAGGAACACGAGGTCGGCCTCTACTACGACAATTCGGCCGAGTTGGTCGTCAACCGGATCACTGAGGAAGTCGTCTGGGGCCGTCCGACGATCGATGGCCTGAGCGTGCTCCGGATAGGAACCCAGGAGCAGCCCATCCTGGCCAAGAAGGGCGACGACCTACGGATTGATTGGGGGTACCTCTACGTTGCCGCCCCTAAGGACGACAGGGCTCGTTCCGTGGTAGCCAGTCATGGGGTGAGGGACATGTTTGCCAAGAATGGGGCGCTGCCGTCCGATGACGACAAGCGGATGCCGCGGCGCGCGGATGACAACTGGCCGGTCTTGGCCTTCACGTTCGACCTGGGCAAGGTAAGCAGCGCCGCCGTTTCACGCCACCTGATACTCGCTTACGACGACCTCTACTCGATTGAGCTGATGGGGCAGCGGCTGCGCCCCTACTGGCGCCGCAACGGGGCCGAGGCGGCCGACCTGATCAAAGCCGCCGAGAAGGACTATCCCGCGCTGATCCGGCGATGCCAGGCCTACGACGATGAACTGATGGCCGACCTCACGAAGGCGGGCGGCGCCAAGTACGCGCAGATCGCCGCGCTGGCCTTCCGACAGGCGATGGCCGCCAACAAGATCGCCGCCGGCCCCGACGGCAAGCCGTTGCGATTTCCCAAGGAAAACTTCAGCAACGGTTGCATCTCGACGGTCGACGTGATCTATCCCGAGGGACCGTTGAATCTGCTGATGAACACCGAACTCCTAAGGGCCCAGTTGACGCCCGTGCTGGACTACGCGATGTCCGACCGGTGGAAATTCCCGTTCGCACCGCACGACCTCGGCACCTACCCCTTGGCCAATGGCCAGGTCTACGGAGGAGGCGAGAAGACGGAGAAGAACCAGATGCCCGTCGAGGAGTCCGGCAACATATTGCTCCTGCTGGCCGCGATGGCCAAAATCGACGGTACGGCCGATTACGCGGTCAAGTATCTGCCGGTATTGACCAGGTGGGCCGAATACCTCAAGCAAGCCGGACTCGACCCCGCGAATCAGCTCTGTACCGATGACTTCGCAGGGCACCTGGCTCACAACGTCAACCTGTCGGCCAAGGCGATCCTGGCGATCGGCGCCTACGCCATGATCTGCGATAGGATCGGCAAGAAGGACGAAGCAGGGGCCTATCGAAAGACCGCCCAGGAATTCGCCGCAAAATGGTTGCAGATGGCCGACGACTGCGACCACTATCGCCTGACGTTCGACAAGCCCGGCACGTGGAGCCAGAAGTACAATCTCGTCTGGGACAAGCTGCTCGGCCTGAACCTGTTTCCACCGGAGGTCGCCCGGAAGGAAGTCGCTTACTACAAGAAGGTGCTGAAGAGGTACGGCCTGCCGCTCGACAGCCGAAAGGATTACACGAAGCTTGATTGGCTCGTCTGGTCGGCCACGCTGGCCGAAACACAGGAAGACTTTGAGGCGATCATCGCGCCGGCCTACGCGTGGGTCAACGAGACGCCGAACCGGGTCCCGCTGACCGATTGGTATGTCACGACCACCGGCAAGCGCCAAGGTTTCCAGGCCCGATCGGTGGTCGGCGGTGTCTTCATCAAGATGTTGGCCGACCCGGCGATGTGGAAGAAGTGGGCCGACAAGCCGAAGTCCGTGAACTGAGCGAATATGCAAACGATGTTGCTTCAGTGCTCCGATACGGAATGCCGCCCTCCCCTTCGCACCCCGTATGACCGGCGACCCAACGCCCGGTTCATTGATCGCGCTAACAAATGCGGCGTCGCCCATCCTTGGAATGGGCGACGCCGTTTCGTACGCACAACGCGATTGAGCCGTCGTTCGACGGTAATCGCTTGTTACCCACGCTCCCGTGAGGTTACGCTCTCTAGACGAGTCTCTCGTTCGGCCTCCGAGAGCTTGTCCCACAGATCCGGCGAAGCAGCGACACAGAAGCCGAGTCGCTGACCCCTGAATTCTCGGGTTAGAGAAGCCGACACGTTCCTGGGATCTATGCGATTCCCGGTGATCGGACAGTACTCATTCGACACGGACTTCACGCCGACCGATGTGCCACTTCGCGCATCACTGGCGATCAACTCTTGGGCCTTCGCTAGCTGCGCGAGAGCCCCCTCAGGATTCCCCGCTCTCAGCAATTTGATCGCCTCGTTCAGAATGGGTACCGCCTGCGCGGATCTGCTCGGGCATCGCCTCGACAATTCACATCCGGAAGACGCCTTGACCGATGGGCCGGCACATGGCTTCGACGCTTCACGGCACGAAGACGTCGAGCCCAAGGGGCATGGGCACTGACTTCCTGTCGGACAGACGCAAGACGCATTGACAGGGCGGCATCCGTCGCCACCGCTGACCTGGCGTGTGCCCCAAGCCGCAAGGACTCCCGCCGCTACCACAACTCCACCTATTGTCAGCAACCGTGCGGTTTTCATGGCATTCTCCTTCCCGAAGTTAAAAGTCTATCATTTTGATGGACATTGGTATCTCAATCTTCCGGTCAGGTTGTGCGAATCCATTTCCACCTACTCAAGCGGATCTGCTCGGCAGACGCTCGCCCGCGAGTCTCGCTTGCAGACCTCGAAGTGTAAGTACTTGCAGGAAAATCGGATAGACATCTGAATTGCTGTGCCACCGGCCAGAAAAGGGCGCATTCCTCCGCGCAGTTCGAGCCATACCCTGTCTCGGCCGGCCCGGTTCCGCTACGTACGCCAACAAGGAAATCGCACGCAGATGTGCGAAGGTCGCAAGGCAAACGACCGGATGCCCAGACGGCGAAACGCCGAGACACTATCGGAGCGCGCTCAGATCAAATCGAGCGAGGACAATGGTCTCATACGGACTCTCACTGCCCGCCTCGAAGAGACAGGCCGCCTGTTCGTCGCCGAGCATTGTCAGATCGGAATACGCGCTCGGACCGGCGTGAAGAACGAGGCGTGCCGGCCATGTGCTTCCTTCGTCGTGGCTTGCGCGAACCGTCATGTTCCGACGGGCCTTCTTGTCCGCCGGGTTGGAGAAGAGGATGACCGATCGCTTGCCGTTCGGATCCCAACCGTGCCCGCGAATGCTCGCCTGGCAGATGGGCTCGGGCAGGGCTTCGTCGAATCGCTGGTCTTTCCAGGTAGCCCCCCCGTCCTGGCTAAAGGCGATTTGGCGGACGTTGTTGCCGCGGTCGTAGTTTCGCATGTTGAGCATCAGCCGGCCGTTCGATATCTCGACGACCTCGCATTCGTTGACTTGATGGTGGGGTGAACGGCCTCCCCTCTTCCACGACGCGCCGTGATCGTCGCTGTAGATGATGTGCGAGTAGTAGTGACGGGTACCTGCCTCGATATGGTCGCAGGGCGCGACGAGGCGTCCGGCATGCCGCCCCTTCTCGATCTGGATGCCGGCTCCCGGACCGGTGGCGTACCAGGTCCAATCCGGCTTCTTAACGTCGGTGGTGATTTCGCGTGGGGTCGCCCACGTCAGGCCGTCGTCGATCGACGAGGTGACGAAGACACGCCGCGTGTCCTGGCTCTGTCGGGCGATGATGGCCGGTTCCTTGTCGTCGCCCCGGTTCCAGGTCGTGAGCAGCCAGACCGTTCCGGTCTCGCGATCGACGATCGGGCAGGGGTTGCCGCACGTGTTCGCCGCATCGTCCCAGATGACGAATTGCTTGCTCCACGTTCGTCCGCCGTCGGTCGACCGCTTGACGAGCAGGTCAATATCGCCGGAATCGCCCCTGCCGAGTCTGCGCCCCTCACAGAACGCCAGAAGCGTTCCCTTGTTCGTCATCACGAGGGCGGGAATCCGGTACGTGTGGAAGCCGTCGGTGCCGCTGGTCCAGACCGTTTGCCGGTCGACGTTCTGGGCCAAACCCGACGAGTGGGCGCAAACGACTGATGAACACAATACGGCATGTAGTGTTGTTCGTCTCATCTTCGCTCCGTTTCTGTTTGCCGAATGACCGCTGTAGCGTCCTTAGGGTGATCTCGAAAGGCGGCGATGCGTTTGAGGGTCTTCCACGGCCGTCGTACCGTCCCATGCGAATGGACGCCTGTTCATCATGCCATCATGTCGCTGATTCAGTCGGGTCACAAGTCCACCCGGCGCGGGTACAGTCCGCAAGTCTGGAGCGCGGGCGTCTCGGCCGCTCCTGGAATCTTCGCGTTTCGCGAAGCCACGGGCCGTCAACCGTGCAGGGTGGGTCGTGACGCAACTCCTTGTTGTTGCGGAACACCGATGGCGCATCTGCGACGTGTGTGCAGATCCGGACACATCCACCATGTCGTGATTCCGGCCGTTAATAGAAGCCGGTGGCCATGCCGGGCAAGAGAGTGAGGATCAGAGTGCCATAGACCGTCGGAATGACTGTCAGCTTGTCGACAACCCCCAACATTATCAGGATGAGGAACACGAGCCAGCCATATAGGCGGAGCGATGCGAGCAGGCCGGAGAGAAAGCGAGGGACAACACTTTGTAGGACGCCGAAGCCGTCAAGGGGCGGAATGGGCAGCAGGTTGAGGAAGAGGAGGTTCATGTTGATCAGGATGCCAAACTTCAGGATCGTAGCGGCCCAGATCCATCCGGTTGAGGCCGCGACACCTCGGAGCTCAACTTCTGCGAACTGCACGAACAAACCCTGGCTGGTTGCGGCCGGGTGCGTCATTCTGAGAATGCAGCCGAGGATCAAGAGTCCGGTGGTGAATGCAAGGGCAAGGAAGAGGTTGGCACTGACCCCGGCCAGTGTGACAGCGAACAAACCACGGCGTGGGCGGCGAAACCTCGTTGGATCGATCGGAACAGGCCTAGCCCAGCCGAAGACGGGTGCGCCTGGTGTGACCGCCAGGATGGCCGGAAGTATCAGCGTCCCGAATGGATCGACATGGGCCAACGGGTTCAGCGTTATCCTTCCCTCGTCTGCGGCCGTTGAGTCGCCCGACCACCAGGCGGCGAGCCCATGGGCACACTCGTGGAGCGTGACCGATATGAAGAGGAGCACAAGCTGGAGACCACCCAAGGCCCAGGATTGCTCAGACGACATCTTCCAGTCGCCCGGTTTCAACCCCGCGGGGTTCGGTGCACACTTCGCCTTGACTATTAGGAGTACCAGAGAGACCAGGAGAAGGCCAAAGACGCTGGCCCCCGCCGTTGCGATTTGCCGATCCCAAGGGCGCCGTCTTCGACGCATGAGCAGTACCAGAGAGCATACGGCGAGGATGAGTGCCGGGATCAGGCCCAGAAGAGGCAGAAGGGCGAAAATGGCCAGGACCCAGATTCCGATACAGAGTGAAGAGGCGACGGGATCCGCAGGGCGCGGCATTTGAATCTCACCGAGCTGTGCCGGGGACTCGGAAGGGCCGGGGACCGTCTCCTGAGCGTCCTCGACGGCGGCTTCCGTGCTGGATTCCGATTCACCGATGCCGCACGTTCCGTTGCGGTTAAGAGTATTGCCATTATGCCCGACGGTTGCGGGTTCTTCTCCGAGCGAGACGAACTGATCTACTGGAGTGCTTTCAACCGGTGGCAGCATAGACTCCAAGCGCGTGCAGATCTCCTGAAACTCAGCGTTCTTGGCGTAGTCGCGCCGGATTGCCTGAGTCAACGCACGCGCTTCGTCCAGGCATCCTCTTTCATAGAGATCCTGCAACCTGACCTCGACCTTCCTTCGGGTCCGACGCATATAGGGCTTGTGAAGCAAGACCATGACGCCGAAGGCCGATACGAGGCCGGCGAAGAAAGTGTGATAATGCCTGACGATACCAAAGGCGGCCACGGCAAGGGCCAAGTTCAGAAACAGGAGTCTCGAGACGGGGACCACCGTCTTCTTGGGAGAATCGCTCGAGCTTATCGGAGGCATCCACAGTTTCCTGTGTGGTTTCCGAGCCGTGGAACGTCGATGTCCCTAAAGACCTGAGGCACTGCCTGCTGTTCATTATGGATGATATCCTTGATGCGTCAAGTCCGTGGCGCGGAAGGTTGTGCCCCCTGGTTGTCCGCTTTCTCCGTTCGGAGCGACCGCTTAAGCGAGGTCTTCCAGCGAACAGACCGGCGGCGGGCGGATTGCGGGTATGGAAGGCCTTGTCAACTGGGGAACAAGGATTCGAACCTTGACTAACTGATCCAGAGTCAGTTGTGCTGCCGTTACACTATTCCCCAGAATCGTTGCCGCATTCAGCGGCGGCCCGCGGTCAGCCTCTGGACGACTGACAACGACATAGGCAAAATGTAGCTGTTTACCCCTCCCGTCGTCAACCCCGAGGTGCCGGACAGACTCCGATTTCGTCATCGGCATCGTGGTTACTTGCTTGTCAGCATTTGCCGTGCCCCTATAATGCCGGTCAATCCGGCGGTCGTGTTGCCGTCGGAAGTCCCTTCAGGCAGAGGGCGGGCCGAACGGCATATGCGCAGCGGCCCGCGTTGCGAGCCATCCATTAGCGGGAGGTGAATCTCATGGCCAAGCTGGGCGTTGACCTGATGCTGTGGACGGGCAGCTTCAATTCAAACACGGACATGAAACTGATCGACAAAGTGGCACGGATGGGTTTTGACGGAGTGGAGCTTCCGCTCTTCAACCTGACGACGGTTGATGTGAAGGCGACGGCAAGGGCAATCAAGGACGCCGGCCTGGGCTGTACGGCGTGTACCGTCCTGGCGCCCGAGCAGAGTCTGGTTCATGAAAGCCTGAAGGTCCGGCAAAACGGCATTGATCATCTCAAGCGAGTACTCGAGACGGTGGCCGAGATGAATGGCGACGTCGTCGGTGGACCCGAGTACTCCCCCGTGGGTCAACTCGTGGGTCGCGGTCGCACGCCGGAAGAATGGAATCGCTGCGTGGACTCGCTTCGCAAGGTGGCTCCCACGGCGGAGGCCTGCGGGGTCATGCTCTGCATCGAGCCGATCAACCGTTTCGAAACCTACTTCCTGAATCTGCAGAGCGATGCGGCCAGGTTGTGCAAGCAGATCGGAAGCCGAGCCGTCAAGGTGCATTACGACACCTTCCACGCCAATATTGAGGAGACCGATCCGATCGACGCCCTCAAGAGGCTCGGCAGGCGGCTCGGACACGTGCACACGTGCGAAAACGATCGGGGCGTCCCCGGCACCGGCCACATCGACTGGGATGGAACGTTCAAGGCGCTAAAGGCTCTGAAGTACAAGGGCTGGCTCACCATCGAGTCGTTCGTCCCGGCAATCAAGGAACTGGCTGCCGCCGCGGCGATCTGGCGGCCGCTTGCCAAGAGCGGCGACGATCTGGCTAAGAGGGGCTTGGCGTTCCTCAAGAAGAAGGTCAGACAGTACCGGCTGTAGAAGACAAATCCCGGTCTGATCTCCGAGCGTTCGGCCTATGAATCTCGGGTCCCACGTCTCGCCGCAACCAGACGTTCGGCCAGTCGTATGATCCTGGCGGCGGCGGCGTTCTTGGTCGCCCATCGCCAGACTTCCCAACGGCCGTCGGCGGTCAGCAATTGCATGCAAGCCGTATCGCCGCCGATATTCTCGGGACCATTGAGCAGGATGGCATCCAAGTTCTTGCGACGCAGCTTGTCATAGGCATTTCGGCGGGCGTTCCTGTCTTCCATGGCGAAGCCGATCAGGATGCGCCCGCCCTTTCGACGTCCGAGGGTGGCCAGAATGTCCTCGGTCGCTTCAAGCCGAATGATTTCGGATCGAGCGCGTTTCTTGAGCTTATAGTTCACGCGGTGCGTCGGACGGTAATCGCAGACAGCCGCCGTCATGATCACGACATCACATCGCCTGAACGCCTCCTTGCAGGCCTTACTCATCTGGGCCGCCGTGATCACGTCGACGACGCGGACCCCCTTCGGCGCTTTTAGCGAGACCGGACCGCTGATCAACACGACGTCGTGTCCGCGCCGCTTGGCGGCTCGGGCCAGAGCGTACCCCATCTTTCCCGAAGAGGGATTCGAAATGAACCGGACGGTATCGAAGAATTCACGTGTCGGGCCCGCGGTTACCAGGATCCGCATGAAGACACCCCCTGCAAGACTTGCCCGTCAATCAGGTCGTCGGGGCTTTCTTCTTACCGCCATTAGCCGATTGGTGGCGCGGCTGAGCGGCCGTTCGCACCTGAAGCCAGGCTGTCTGGCTCGGTCGGTCCACGCGGAGCAGTGTCACCACATAGGGTTGTCCGCTCGGGGTTTGGTGACGCTCGCCCGTCCGGACCTTCATTGTCTGCACGGCCGGCGGGACCCCCTTGCCTGTCTGAACCTCGACGCGAGCATCGGCCGAACCGGGGACGCTCATCAACCGGATCGTCATCCCATCGCCGAACTGGCTGCGACTGGGAAAGCGAGGATCCTTTCGACTCAGCGTCACGAACGTGGCCGGCTGCCCGGGGCGGACCACCGGCGACTCGACGGCCTTCGCCAGCTCACGATCCGAAGACGGTGCGTACACCGGTCGGCTGGGCTGAGAGACAACAACGCCGGCGACGGAACGCGACTTCTCGGGCGGAGTCTGCCCGGAGACCGTTTGTTGCGAACCGGCTGCGGACGGTGGTGGAGCACCCCTCCGGGTGCGGTCCTGTGGCAAGGTGGCCGACGCCAGTTTGGCCGCTTTCAGATCCGCCTGCGCCAACCGGATTCTCTCGGGCAATTCCGGCACGACATGCTCGCTCAGAACGTACTCCACGAATGCCTCGCTTGTGCAACTTGTGTGGGAACCGCTCCAGCCGTATTTTTCGAATCGGGGGGTCCAGCCGACGTTGACGACACGATCACCCGCCGCCGGCGCCCGCAGCCCGATCAGACCCGCCGGGGGTTCGTCTCCCTTAGCGCCAAACGTCCCCAACACCCTCACGGGGCCCGATAGCATGGCGTCGTTGTGCGAGAAGTAAACGTAGATCTTGCCCTTCATGTTCTTGAGAGCCCGCTCAACGTCGTAGGCGGAAGAAATGCTGGCAGCCAGCAGGATCATGTTGTTGATCTTGTGCGGGGGTTTGATGTGTTCAACGGCTCGAAGCGCGACGCCGGCCCCCGCCGACAGCCCGATGACGTTGACGTCGTTGTTCGGGTAGCGGTTGAGGTAGTCGTCGATGTTGCCCGCCAATCGGGCGGCTCCCAGTCCCGCCAAGGGTTTGAGCACTTGATCGGCCACCGGGCTCATCGTCATCGACCACAGGAAGGCGGAGACCTGTCCCTTGTAGCCCGCCTTTCGCAGGCCGTTGACTGTCTCGCTGACGCCGAACCCCCAGTTGCCGGCCCCGTCGAGGTACCAGGTTCGTCCGAATCGTTCTTCAGGATGATTGCAGCCGACCGCAAGACCCGCCACGAGCATCAGGAGATGCCAAACCATCCTTAGCTTGACCACGAACAACCTCCACGCCTGCACAACATCTTTGACAAACGGGTCGCGCCAAACCCCAAGCGACCCATTTCGCCGCCCCGTGTTCATTACCCCCGTAAAACCCCGGACCTGCGCAAAAGAGCAGGACCTGTATTCTGTTGAGAACACTGGTTGCGGTCAAGTGTGTTTTCCGGGGACGCGTGAGTCACAAGTACACGTTGACCCACGGCTGCCCCGTAGCGCCAACAGCATTTGCGCGAGGAGTCCTGCGAGAATCATGGCACTGCAGGCGGGGTAAGCGGCCCGGAGTGAGATCCAATCGGTGATCCATCCTCCCCCCGTCGAACCGACGACAAGTCCGGACGACAGCAGCAGTTCGTGAATAGCCATAAGCCTTGCTCGCTGTGTACCGCCGCTAACGTTGTAGAACAGATTCGAGCTATAGCACACGCCGACGCACAGGCCGCCCACAATGACGCACCACGCCATCTGTGGCCACGTGTCAACGAGCAGCAACGCCAACACGCTGCCGCCCAGAATGACCTGTGCCAGGAACAGAACACTGAATCGGTAGTGCCATCGGTGAGTTCGACCCAGGACGTAGAACGCCGCGGCCATCGCGATGCTGAGCCCCATCATCACCCCGCCGACGACGCTCGTTCGGATATTCAGGTGCAGCGCGAGGGAGGGCAACTGGAACCGAAAGACTCCGACGGCCATATAGGCCAGGAAGATGGCGATACGTGCCAACGGTCTGAAAACGGCTGTCCGTCTCGCGTCGAAGTCGTTGGGCAGTTCACCGCCGCTTGGACCGCCCGTCTCGCCCGCCGACCTGGGGGACGGGATGTGCATGATGATGGTCAAGGCCGGAATGAGCATCACGGTTGCCGAGAAGAAGGGGATCGTGTGGTGGATCTCATAGAGTACGCCCCCAATCATCGGGCCAATCATCATTCCCGTGGACCAGCTCAGGTTGAAATGGCTCAAGCGGCGGTTCAGGTTCGGGCCCTCGTGGCCCGTGGAGATCCATCCCATCACGGGCGGCCAGACCAGGCCGGGAAGCGTCCCGTACACGGCTGCGGCGACAAACAGAACCGTCAAATTGGGCGAGAGCGCCAGTAGCAGGAACATGACGCCCTGGAGGACCACGCCCATCTGCACGAGTTGCTTCGGATCGAAACGGTCGACACGTGAGCTGAGGAGCACGCAGGCGACAATGTAGGTGACCGTCAGGAGCCCTCCGATACCCCCCATCGCGGCCGCCGACCCGCCCAAGCGGTGGACTTCAAAGGGGGCCATCAGCATGACCATCCCGCCACAGACGGAAATGAGAAACACGGGCACGTTGAGGCTGAGGACCCATCGGAACGGCGGCGGTCTCTGCGTCGATTCCTGCGACACGCGTGTTCCTCTGCGGCGCCTTGTGCCGGCGACTTGGCGCTTCCGTTCATCATACGGCGCGGGCGTTTCGATCGCCACATTCGGGGTGATCCGTGAAAAGGTTCCGATCCGTCGGGAAAGGCGGTGGCGTTGCGGCGTCTTACCGGTGCGCGGGACGGAAAGGCGTGGGAGGATCGTCGTGAACGTGCCGATATACTATTCGGGTCACAACAGGAGTCTGGAACCGAACGAGTCGGGTGGGACGGATCACATGGTCACGCTGACGTTTCAGGGCGCAGCACGCGAGGTTACCGGATCGATGCACGTGCTGTCGGTCAATGGGTACAAGATTGCATTGGACTGCGGCCTGTTTCAGGGGCGGCGCGCGGAGGCCAACGAGAAGAACGGGACCCACCTTGTCCCGCCTGCCGACATCAATTCGGTCATCGTCTCCCACGCTCACATGGACCACGCTGGTCGATTGCCGAAGCTCGTCAAAGACGGCTTCGGTGGGCAGATCGATGCGACGTCCGCGACCCGGGATCTCTGTTCGATCATGCTTGCTGATTCGGCTCACATACAAGAGGAAGATGCCTTCTACTGGAACAAGAAACGCATCCGCAACGGTGAGTTGCCTATTCAGCCCCTCTACGACAAACAGGATGCCACCGAGACGGTGAAACTGATGCGGACGACGTCGTATGGCCGTCGCTTCGAAGTGGTGCCCGGGGTCACGGCCCTGTTCTTCGATGCGGGCCACATGCTGGGATCGGCGGGAGTCCTTCTCGAGATTGACCGTCCGGGAGGCCGGCCGCTCTCGCTCGTCTACACGGGCGATGTCGGTCGGCCCGGTATGCCGATCCTGCGTGATCCCGAGTCGCTCCCGGCTTACGACTATGTGATCACGGAAAGCACCTATGGGGGAAGGACCACGGATCCCGTTGAGGATCTGGCGGCCCGGCTGGAGAGCGTCTTGAAGGACACGCTGGATCGAGGCGGCAAACTCATCATTCCGTCGTTCAGCGTGGGGCGGACGCAGACCGTTCTCTACACGCTTCAGGCGCTTTTCGATTCCAAGCGGGTGCGTCAGATCCCGGTGTTCGTGGACAGCCCGCTCGCGATTGACGCGACCGAGGTCTTCCGGATGCACCCGGAATGCTACGATACGGACGCGCGGGCCCTCTTTGACCAAACGGGGGATCTGCTTGGCGCGAAATGCTGCACCTACGTTCGTGATGTCGAGGATAGCAAGGCCCTCCACAAGCGGAAAAAGCCTTGTGTCATCATCTCTGCCAGCGGAATGTGCGAGTTCGGTCGCATCCTGCATCACCTCAAGAACAACATCGACCGTAAGAGAAACACCGTTCTCATCGTGGGGTATCAGGCCGAGCACACACTGGGCCGGCGCCTGGTCGAAGGCGCCAAACTCGTGAAAATCTTCGGCAAGTGGTATCCGGTGAAGGCCAAGGTCGTGGTGCTCAACGCATTCAGCGCCCATGCCAACCGCGAGGAGCTGCGCGCGATGCTCTCGCCGCGGGCCGGTGACTGCAAGGGGGCGTTCGTAGTGCACGGCGACCCGGACCAGTGCGAGAAGCTCCGTTCTTGGATGGCCGAGAATGGTTACCGGAAGGTCGTCGTTCCGACGTCGGGCGAGACATACACACTCGACGGATAACGACCGTCCAAGGTTCTCTCCTGCCGGCACATGAAACGGCGATTGGCTCTTGTCGGCTCCATTCCTTCGGCGTACACTGCCGCTTCGGTTCCAAGAGCCGCATGAAGGAGATGATGTGTCATGACGTGCAAGGTTTCGCAACGCGCCAATGCCCTGGTTGAATCCGCCACCCTCGCGGTCAGCGCCAAGGCGGCTGAGTTGAAAGCCCAGGGCGTCGATATCGTCAGTTTCGGTGCGGGCGAACCCGACTTCGATACGCCTGCCCACATTCGGCAGGCGGCGAAGGATGCCCTCGATGCCGGTTTTACACGATACGCCAGCCCCTCCAGCGGCATTCCGGCGCTCAAGAAGGCGATCTGCGCGAAGTTCAAGCGGGACAACGGCTTGGACTATCAGCCGGCGCAGGTGATGGTTGCCGTCGGCGGAAAAGAGGCGCTGTACCTGGCCTTCCAGGCGATTCTCGATCCGGGTGACGAGGCGATCATCCCGGCGCCGTATTGGGTGAGCTATCCTGAACAGGTAACGCTGTCGGGCGGCAAGAGCGTCTTCGTGAAGGGGCGCGAGTCCAACGGATTCAAACTGACGGCGGATGAGATCGCCGCGGCGATCACGGACCGGACTCGCGTGGTCGTCCTCAACTACCCCAGCAATCCGGGCGGTTTCACCTATTCGCCCGATGAACTGAGGGCGCTGGCCAAGGTGCTCGGTGAACGAGATCTGATCGTCTTCAGTGACGAGATGTACGAGCAACTGGTCTACGGCGGACAACAGTTCCTCAGCTATGCCGCCATCAGCGAGAAGACCTACAACCAGACCGTGACATTCAATGCCGGAAGCAAGACGTACGCCATGACCGGTTGGCGGATCGGATACGCCGCCGGCCCGCAACCCATCATCAAGGCGATGGCCAAGATTCAGTCGCAAACCACCAGCGGCGCGACGACCTTCTGCCAGCACGCGATGATCAAGGCGCTGGAAGGCGATCAGGCGTGTGTGGAAGAGATGCGCAGGGAATTTGAGCGCCGGGCCGATCACATGTTCAATCGACTCAACGCGATCCCCGGCGTGAGCTGTGTCCGACCGACCGGGGCCTTCTATGCCTTTCCGAACGTTTCGGGCGCGTATAAGAAGTTGGGTGTCAAGGGGTCGCTCGACTTCGCCGCCAAGGTCTTGCAGGAGGCCCACGTCGCCGTCGTGCCGGGCGAAGCCTTCGGTTGCGACGAGAACGTTCGTCTGAGCTTTGCCACCAGCATGGCCCAAATCGACAAAGGCCTGGATCGGCTGGCCAAACTGCTCAGCTAACGCTCTGTCGGGCGTCATGTGACGAATCATCCGTTGACCCGAGCCGGACCGTCCTCCTGGGCACGGACATAAGCCGTTCCGTGGCGGGCGGTTCGGTTTCTGAGGTGGACGCTTGGGCTCGGAAGGACAGGCACCCCTCGTTTTGTGCTGGACGTGGCACAGTGTTCGTAAGGAGTTGCCGTGCCTTTCTTCATTCGTCTTTAGGCGCGGGCTGTTTCCGCGGTGTCTGCCCGGGCGTACAATGCGCGGAGGAAAGTCATCTCATAGCCGGCGACACGGCTGCTGCTTGTGGAGAGGTGTGGCATGAGCGATTCGCGTCCCCAAGCTCTCCAAAGACCGGCGTTTACTCTGATCGAATTGCTGGTCGTGGTGGCGATCATCGCGCTGCTGATTGCGATTCTTCTCCCGTCCCTGGCCAAGGCGCGCGAACAGGCGCGAACGGTATTGTGTGGTTCCCAGATTGCGCAACTGGGCAAGGCCATGCGCCTCTACACGGACGACTACGATGAATATCCCCCGTTCATGGGCTGCGCGGCGGAAGGACCCTATCTGCCACGGGATCCCGCGGAGAACTGGATCTTTCAGCTCCCCTCGAGCTGGACCCGAGATCAGTGTCGTGACAACTTCTACTGTGCCCGCGAGGAAAACTGGCCCGTTGAGGTCAAGGTGCCTCAGAGTGGGACGTTGTTTCAATATGCTCGGTTTGAACGGCTCTACCTCTGTCCGGAATTCCAGCGGATCTCCAATCCCGCCAAGACGCAGAACGTATTCAACTACACACGATTGGAGAGTGGGCGTCGATTTCGTGTGCCCGGCAACGTAGGAGAGCCCGCCCCTTGGCCTTGGATCGGGTACACGGGCGAGGGGGGATGGGCCGGCGGCCCGCTTCCAACCGGCGATTTCGAAGGTGCCATCGTCCGCGTCAGCGCCGTTCACGCGCCCGGGATGCTCCCGATGATCTGTGACGAGCAGTGGGACAGACACGTGGCCAATCCCCAGAACAAGCCTTGGCATTGGCTCGACACAGATCCCATGTTGTGCTCCGAGGACGAGCAGGGACAATATCACGGTAGCAAGGTGGTTGAATCCCCCGAATATGACCAAAACAAGCCGATCAAACGCGGCAGCGCATTCTACTACGACGGTCACGTCGACCTGCGCCGAGATCCTGCCCCGTCATCACAGGAGGGCGGGCGGGTCATCGACCTTACCAACATCGTAACCGTTCAGGCCCGTCCGGGGTAAGCGAGAAAATCTTGAGAATCTTCGATTTCAGACTTGCGCTGTCGCCTTTAATGTGCTATAGCCCGGATTATTCATACCGCTTTGGCATCTTGATGGAAAGGTTGTCCCGCAAG
>CAZQTW010000043.1:0-56420 GCA_964596165.1 uncultured Planctomycetales bacterium
CAGGAGGATGCCCCTTCCTTCATCCAATTTCCACAGGTTCTGAAACTACCTCATCGTGTGGACGGGCACTGGAATCTCGAGGGCATCCGCCTTGTGGGTAATGCGATCCACAGGTGGATGTCCACGGTGGAGTCCCCTACTCAGTCTTCGCAGCCGTTCGCCGCGACGCAGCGGGGTGAGTGGCTGCGTTGATCACCCCAGTTCGACCAGTGGGCGGAACCTCCAGTCCTTGGCCGGATCGCCCGGACGCTAGACCCTGAGAAAGATCTTTTTCCGTTGCAGATAGAACGCCAGCAAAACGATCAGGCCCAACGAAACCAAGGACACGCAGAGGTCTCCATAGGTCCCCAGAGCCGCCTTGATATTCCCCCCGACGAACCGTTGTGCCAATTCGTCGAAGTCCACCATGTTGTCAATGAGGTATAACGCGAGCGGGTTCAAGCCGATCCAGACAAATGGTTGCGCCCACGTGCGAAGATTCAGCACATCGATGATGAGGACAAACGCACCCAGTAGAATGCCACTGTAACCGCCTGCCACGAGGACGTAAGAAGATGTCCAGATCTTCTTGATCACCGGGAAGCTGAGGCCCCATGCATACCCTACTCCGACGCAGATGACGCCCGCAGTGATGAGGCAGATCGCCTTGCCCGAATTGCCGAGATTCCTGCTCTTTAGCAGTAGCCCTGAGAAGACACCGAGCAGGCACGTCGCCACGGCCGGAAGCGTGCTGAGCAAGCCCTCCGGGTCCCATGTGCCGTCGTTTTTCCTTCCGGGCAGGAAGTGATAGTCGATCCAGTTGGCGAGGTTTTTGCCGGGCTCCATCACGCCGGCTCCGTACTCGGGTACGGGTACCAGGGACATGAGGGCCCAGTAGCCGATCAGAAGAAACACACATGTGGCTACCATGCCACGCCATCGAAAGTTGCAGTACAATAGGCTCGCAAACAGGTAGCACAGTGCTAGTCGTTGAAGAACGCCCACCAGCCGGATGCCCGGCCACATGTTTTCCATTCCGTGGTAATAGAAGATTCCCAGAAGATAGAGAAGACAGGCGCGCCTAACGATGCGCTTGTAGGCGGCCATTTTGCCTTCTTGTGCAAGGATGCGATCCAGAGAGAATACCAACGAGACACCGACCAGGAACACAAAGAGGGGGAAAATGAGGTCGTAAAAGAGGAATCCTTCCCACTTTTTGTGCGTAAGCTGGGTCGATAGAAAGCCGGCCCAGCCGGAGTTGCTAATCCTCTTGAGGCCACGAACGATTTCGCCGGCACCGATGATCCAGAACATGTCGAAGCCGCGAAGGGCGTCCACGGCCATGAGACGCTGTCCGGCGGTGACTTTGGGATTGGATTCTGATGCGGGTTTGAGGTCTTCCTTCATGGATCAGGAGATTCTCCTCTGCGTTTTGGCACAGGTCCAGGAAGGCTTAGCGCTGTTGCGCGAGGCGGCTCGGAGGAATAAACAATAGACAGCACGTGTAGTTCTGAGCGTTCAAGTCCGGTGGCCTGGCCCACGATCGATCGGGAGAGACTGTCGCCCCAGAATAGACCAACGTTCGGCCGAGCTTGCCGACATTCTACACAGGCGGTTGCCCTCCTCCCCGACTGACCCCAGCGGGAATCGAACCCGCGTTGCCGGATCGAAAATCCGGTGTCCTGACCGCTAGACGATGGGGCCATTCAAGCTGCACGTATAGTAACAGGAGGGGTATACGGATTCAACCTGAGCCGTCAGACCGTATTGCGCGGTCGGTTCCGGGATGGCATCGGGGTGCATGACCGTTATGGCACGCCGAAAACCACGTTTCTTGGAGAAAGAACTTGGGTCGGACGTGAGCGGGGACCCGGTTGATGCGGAAACCCCGTCCTCATGCGAGCATGCCAAAACGGACATGCACCCAGGATGCCGGCTGGGCTGGCTCGCTTTCCGTGTAAGATGGTAAGATTCCGTTGGGAAGAACCTGGGTGGGCCATGACACGATTCGTACAGCTTCTGGTCATGATCGCGGCGCTGGGCGGTTATCTTGCCGCATCCGCCGTCGCAGTCGTCTCGGTACGACGAACGTGCGCGGTGTCCCGGATGCGTCTTCTTGGACCCCTTGTGTTCGGTCTCCTAGTTGTCGCGGGGATGCTTCTGGCCAAGACCATCACGGCGGGATCGCTCTTGGCCATCGGAAGCGTCCATGATGCACTGATCCTAATCGCCTGGCTCATCGGTGCTGAGGTCTTGCTCATCCGCACGGCCGGCAGACTGGCCGGAGTGGAGTCGTTCCTAGTGCCTGCCGCAGCCTTGTTGCAGGCGTGCGCGATACTCATGTATTTGTTTCGCCCCTCCGGTCCGCAATACGTCCAGCAGTGGCACATCCTCGGGCATGTCTTTGTGATCTCATTCGCGGGAGCATGCTTCGTCGCCAGTGGTGTTGCCGGCGCGGTATATCTGGTCGTTCACCGGGCCATGCGCCGGCATCGCGAGTTGAGCGTGCTGGGCCGGCTACCCGCCTTGGAATCGCTCGAGCGTTTTGGTCGATGGTCCGTGGCAGTTGGTTTTCCGCTGCTGACTTTCGGCATTCTCACGGGGATTTGTGGAATCGCCCATTCCCCGCCGGAGCGACGGTCACGCGAATTGGAGATGGCGAGCGGAACGATTGCCCTGTGGATTCTGTACGCCGTGGCCATGCTCGTGGTCTGGCGGCGGTCCCGGTTGCGAGGTCCACGAGCAGCGGGCTTGGCCACCGGAGCGGCGGGACTGACGATTCTGATCTTCATGGTCTATTTGCTGATGCGATCACGCGCATGAGACCGATTGTCCTAGGCTGTAACCACAAGACGGCCCCGCTGGAACTTCGGGAGAAGCTGGCGTTTGATCCCGATGCATCAAGAGTCGTTACGGACCGGCTACGGGCGGCATTTCCAAGCATCGAAGCCGTGATTCTGTGCACGTGCAATCGCAGTGAGTTCTATCTTGCCCGTCCGACACACGGCCATCCGCGCCGTGACGAACTCATTACGTTCTTCTCCGAATTGGCGTCAATCCCTCAAGAAGAACTCGCCGAACACACCTATTACTTTGACGGCAGGGCGGCTATCGAACACTTGTTTCGGGTTGCCAGCTCTCTGGACTCGATGGTTGTAGGGGAGACGCAAATCCTCAGTCAGATCAAGCAGGCGGTGAGCCGTGCCACGGAGTACGGTTCGTGCGGCAAGACACTGACAACGCTCTTCCAGTGGTCCCTGCACGTGGCCAAGGAGGTGCATACGGAAACACAGATTTCCTCAGGCCAGGTCAGTGTGGGAAGCGTTGCGGTGCAGTTCGCACAGCAGATCTACAGCCGGCTGAGCGACAAAACGCTTCTGATGATCGGGGCAGGAGAGATGGGGAAACTCACGCTACGACACTTTGTGGCGGTAGGACCGAGACGCGTGATCGTGGCCAATCGTACCCCGGCGCGAGCACAACGGGTTGCACCGGCATTTGGGGCCGAGGCCGTCGGGCTTGATCGATTGATGGAATGTCTGACGGCGGCCGACCTCGTGATCACATGCACCGGTTCAGGCGCACCTATTCTCAGCGCGTCAACCATGGAACAGGTTCAAGCCCGAAGGAAGTATCGGCCGATCGTGATCATTGATATCGCCATCCCGCGTGACGTCGACCCCTTGGTTCAAAGCCTTGACAATGTGTATCTCTACAACATTGACGATCTCCAGTCGGTGGCGGACAACACTTTGGGAGATCGTCAAGCCCGTATCGCGCTCTGCAACGGGATTGTGAACGAGCACGTGGGAGAGTTCATTCGCCGGCGCGACGCTCGATCGGTGGGCCCCCTCATCCAATCACTTCGTAAGCGTCTTGTTGACATCACCACTGCCGAGGGCGACTGGGCGAAACCCAAGTTGACGGGTAATCCGCATCATGATCGCGATGTGGTTGACCAACTCCTGCACCGCATCGTGGGGAAGATTCTGCATGAGCCGACGCGGAATCTCAGTGAGAGGGTTGCCGAAGGCCACGTGTCCGCATACGCGGAGATGCTTCGTACGCTCTTTCAGCTTCCTGCGGAAGAGGAAGAGACGGAAGAGAAATCCTAGACATCGGATCGGGCCTGCCCTGCAGGAAAGGCGTGGTCAGGCCCCTGCAAGGGCCCGGCGGCATTATCGGGCGGAGTATTCGCTATTGGAGGGTGCTCGTCGAACCGTGCAGTATACGCACCGCTTCGACCTGTGCCAGCGCGAGGGCTTCCGCCCTGGAATGCAGTTGACCCTCAAGTTGTGCGCGATACACGACGCTCAATACGCGCTTGAACAAGGGGCCCGGCGGGAAGCCGAGCGAGATGAGATCCGCGCCGTTAAGTAGGGGCGGGGGAGCAACATCCTCATGGGGAATGGAGCCGATTCGTCGGAGGACCCGGTAGTAGGGCGAAAGCGAGTCGCCTCGGGCTCGAAGCCAGGCACGGGTCAAGCGGATCAGGTCCGCGAAACAGGCATGCCGCATCAGAACCTTGAGATCCGCCAACGGAAGCCGGGGGTTGAGAATCAGTCGCTCGCGATTCTCAATCAGCCATGCCACATTCTTGCGATGCTCATTGCTACACGTGAGGTCGCGTGAGATGCGGTGTACCTCGGGCACAGCCCAGTGAATCAGGAGGCACGCCAGCGACAGATCGAGGCTCGCTTGCTTTGGAAGGTGGTCGAGGAGTTTCGACGAAAAGGCCTTTCGCTCGGGGTTCCATTGGCTGTGCGGCCACAGATGTTCGAGCAATGCCGTGCGGTCCAGGTGACGGAAGGCCCAAGCTCGATGGGGATCCGCCAGGATCTTCTCCAACTCTTCTCGAATTCGCTCGGCACTCACCTTGCGGATTGAGGCGGCGTGCCTGCAAACGGCGTCATAGGTCACTGGTTCGATCTCGTATCCCAACCGTGCAGCGAAACGGATGGCTCGGATCAAACGAAGGTGGTCCTCGGCAAACCGGCGGTCCGGGTCGCCGATGGCACGGACGAGGCCGTTTCGAAGATCCGTTTGCCCACCCACGTAGTCGATGACGCGATCGTCGATCGGGTCGTAGAACATTCCGTTGATGGTGAAATCACGACGCTGAGCGTCTTCCGCGGGGCCCGTGAAGGTCACCTGGGTTGGATGTCGCCCATCCGCATAGTTGTGGTCGGATCGGAATGTAGCGACTTCGGTCCAGATATGGGATTGCTTCACGAGAACCACGCCGAACTGCGCCCCGACCCGGCGGGTTTTTCGAAACAGTGTGAGGATCCGTTCGGGAACAGCGTCCGTGGCAATATCGTAGTCCATGGGCCGATGTCCGAGCAGCATGTCTCTGACACAACCGCCGGCAAAGAGCGCGGTGTGCCCGCTGTTCCGCAATCGCCGCACAATCGATACCGCCGCCTGCTTCGGTGTCATCGTGGGCCTCATATGGCGCCGATTGTCGCTGAAATGCACTCTGCAACCAAGGGGAAAGGTGGGCATATGCCTTTAGGGAGTTTTCCGTCGGCACGGCTGAAGAAAGGAGGGGCCGTCTATCGGCCGGCTTTGGGCCACCAAGGCATATGTGTCTGGTAGAGCAGGTCCCCGATACGAATTGTTTCAGACCTTCGCGCCTGGTGGTGAGCGGAACGACCGGGTTGCCCCAGGTTGCGGTGGATCCAACGTACCCGTAGCAGGTCCCAGATCATGCCGAGCGCGGCGCTGACGGGTCGAACCTTGCTACCGGGCTGATGTGACCATCGGATACCCACCTGGGCGACCTGATACCCGAGCCTTTCCGCCAGGATCAGATGCTCGACATCGAAGCTCCATCGGTCGGTTCTCTGAAGGGATGCGATTGTTCTGCCCGCAGATCGGTGATAAAGCTTGAACCCGCACTGGGTGTCGGGGTAGCCCCGCAGGGCTAGGGCTCGGACCACCCACGAGAACGTGGCGCTCAGTGCCGCTCGGCACCACGACGGCTGGTGCACGCGAGACGGCTCGAGCCGCCTGGAACCGATGGCAATATCGGCGCCGTCTCGGGCGGCGGCCAGAAGGTTGTCCAACTGATCGATCGGCGACGCCAGGTCGGCGTCGGTGAAGAGAATCCATTCTCCTCTCGAGATGAGCATGCCTTGCCGAACGCTGTATCCCTTTCCGCGGTTTCGATCGTTACGGAGCACGCGCAGTTCGATTCCGTCCGTCCGGCCTTCGAGTTGATGCCAGGTGTCGAGGCTGATGTCAGCGGTTTGGTCCGTGCTGCCGTCGTCGACGAGCACGATTTCACTACGGAAGGGTTGGGCCGACAGATGCCGGACGATACGTCGAAGGGATTCGCCGACGCGGCGGCTCTCGTTATATGCGGGAATGACGATAGACAACAGAACCGGCGCGGTGGTGCATTCGGCTCGGCTGATACGGTACGGTAGGGTTAGGGCCGTCATCGTGATGCCGCTCGCTTCTGTTACTCCCACGTTGTTGCTCGCAAGTGTCATCGGCCGGTAACTAAGGGCTCTTAACCTAGTTACCCGGAGGAACGGCGATTATCGGCGGGCAAGGGGGATGGCCTCTTTGGCAGGTCGGAACAATGGCCGGCCCTTGCCCTTGGGACGTTTGTCTGCGGCGCCGACGGTGAACGAGGAATGATGTGGACATGCGGAGAAAAGGGTGGATTATCGGACCGTGGGAAGACGACGAAGCCGCGCCGGAAAAGCTTTATTGTTCTGCCTTATGCGAGGGGGAGAGATGGAGGGTACAATTCAGGTCGTACTCAACCGATTTGCCTGGTTGGGCGGGGCAGGGGAGGGCAGGCCGATCAGAGGGTCCCCCGGCCTTCGGATCGGAATCCAAGGGGATTGTGAGGCGCTTAGTCAAGGCTGACGGGTTAAGGTCGGGAGTTCGAGTGTGGGCGAGCGTTGGCGTGCGTCGATTGGGCTGTTCCTGCTTGCGATGGCCGTCTTGCTTCTCGAAGTGGCGTTGACGCGCGTCTTCTCGGTAATGCTGTGGCACCATTTTGTCTACTTGATCGTCAGCCTTGCGCTTCTGGGGTTTGGAGCAGCCAGCACCTTCCTCACCGTTCGGAGCAGGTTCGGTGTGGGGGAGGTCGATCCAACGATCGTTGCGCGGTACGCATGGGGGTTTTCCTTGTCCACCGTCCTCGGATTTGCGGCCGCAACCAAGATCCGCTTTCTACCAATGGACATTTTCCGCGGCGATCTCAGCAACCTCTTCAGCATGCTGATGCTTTACTCGGTCATTGGGTTTCCGTTTTTCTTCGCGGGCGTCTGCATCGGCCTTCTGATTACCCGAGCGGGTGAAGCGGTGAACCGGCTCTATTTTGCGGATCTGCTGGGGGCCGGAACCGGCGCACTCTTGTCCATAGCGATGATCAACACATTGGGGGGTGAGGGGAGCATCTATGCGGCGGGTGGTTTGGGGGCTTGGGTCGCGCAGATGTACGCCAAGGCAGGCCAGAGGCCGTGGCTGCGTCTCGGTTCGTGGATGAGCTTCATGATTTGCCTGCTCCTTATCTTGGTCAGCTTGAATGGACAGGTCTTTCCCATTCCCTTTCAGCCGGAAAAGGAGATCGCTCACCGAGCGGCGGAACCCCACTATTTCGAGTGGCACGTTGTTGGCCGAATCGACGTAATGAATCCCTTCCCTCGGCTTCCATACTTCGGTGGGGCGTTGTCGTCCACATGTGATCGCCGCCATCAAGAAGTACCAACCAGAGCCGTCTTTCAGGACGGCACGGCACCGACAGGAATCGTTCACGTACCCGACGGCGATTTGAAGAAGCTGCCCGCGCTGGAATACTACCTCCAAGGAGCCCCCTACGTCATCAAGCGCTCGCCTCAATCGGCATTGGTGATCGGCGTCGGGGGAGGAATCGACGTCCTCATTGCCCTCCACAGTGGGGCGCAGCATGTTGTGGGTGTGGAGGTAAACCCCATTTGTGTGAAAGCAGTTCGCGAACGGTACGCGGATTTCGCCGGCCGGGTCTTCAACCGTCCGGACGTTGAGCTCGTGGTGGCCGAGGGGCGCCACTATGTGACATCCACGCAACGGCAATTCGACGTCATCCAGCTTTCCGGAGTCGACAGCTTCGCCGCGCTTTCGTCGGGCGCATACGCTTTGTCCGAAAGTTATCTCTACACGGTTGAGGCCATGCGGGACTACTGGAAGGTACTCCGGGAAGACGGACTGCTGTCGTTCTCGCGACTGATCTACGCTCCTCCCCGAGAATCACTTCGTCTGGTGTCGGTATTGATCGAGGCTCTAAGGCAAATGGGAATCAGCAATCCGGAACGACATTTGATCGTCATCTCCGGCGCCGTTGAGGCACCCGGTTGGGCTGAGACGCTGCTCAAGAAGAATGCGTTCTCACATGAGGAAATCAGAAGCTACCACCAGTGGGCCGATCGGATGCGTTTCGAGATGCTCTACGACCCGGAGAAGGTGCGCGACAACCCATTTGATCGTCTGATACGCTCCTCAGCCCTTGAACGCGAGAAGATGATCGCAGAGTATCCATACCAGATCGGTCCTATCACAGATGATGATCCGTTTTTCTTCCAATTCTCCCGATTCACCTCGCTGGTCAGCTTGCCAAAGCGTGCGCAAGGCGATGACTGGGGCTTTCCGCTCGGCCTGGCCGTGCTCTTGCTGACTCTCGTTCAAGTCTTGCTTCTGGCCTCGGTGTTCATCCTCGGCCCGTTGTTGTCTCGCCTTCCTAAATTGCGAGCGATCCCCTGCAAGGGGCGCGTCTTCGTTTACTTCGCGGCACTCGGACTCGGCTTCGTCATGCTGGAGATTGCCCTCATGCAGAAATACACCGTTTTCGTAGGCGGACCCGTGTACGCCATGGCGGTTACGCTCTCGGCGGTTCTTGTTTTCTCGGGGGTGGGAAGCCTGCTGGCCGGACAGGTCACGCCCAGACTCCGCCGGCCACTCGTCCTCATCCTGCCAGTTCTCGCGGCCGCCGTCATGGGCGAAATCCTCTTTGTGAACCGTGCTCTGCCGAGACTCATGTTCCTTTCGCATGCTTCCCGATGTCTGGTAACGATGCTGGCCGTTTCGCCGCTGGCCCTCTTGATGGGCATGCCGTTTCCTACCGGGCTGAGGGCGGCCAGGCGGTTGGGCCACGCCGTCCTCCCATGGGTTTGGGGTATCAACGCCGTAGCGACAACCATCGGGGCGATCTTGTGCGTACTGGTCAGTATGTTTTTCGGCTTTACCGCGACACTGTGCTTCGCGGCTTCCGTGTACCTGGTTGCCCTGCTGACGGGAATGGATGATCTACCCTTGAACGAACGAATTCCCGTAGAGTGATCGCCATTGCGTGTTTCACGGCTGACATCATTGCGCCAAGCCGCTCGCAGCCCTTGGGTCACCCTGACGCCGTTGCTTGCCGTGGCCTTTGCGTTTCGGCTGTACGATCTTGATGCAGTGACGTTGGTCTGCGATGAACCACAAGACATGCCGGCCGCGATCCGGCATTCCGAACGGTTGAATCCGTTCGACCTTCCGCAATGGCTTCAGCAAGCCGATCCTAGCCAGTCCCGATTGCCTTACTATCTGACGGCCGTCGGCGTTCGCCTACTCAGCGGTGGTGAGGCGGCGTTCTTCTGGACTCGGGCGGGTCGCGTGGATGACCCACCCCACCGAGCCCGTGTGACGATAGGCACGGCATTACTGGGCACGTGTTTGGTGTTTGCATGGGCCGCTCCTCCTCCGTTGCGGCGTTGGTCGTGGCTCTTGCCGACTGCCTGCGCGTTTGCCTTGGTGGCGGTCTTGGGCCAGCCGGAACTGCCCATGAATCAACTGGTTGCCGGGCGCACCATTGCGGGCCTGGTCGGCGTCGTCGGCGTGTGGGCCACCTACATGCTGGCCCGTGAGGTCTTCGGACATTGGGCGGGGCTGATCGCCGCCGCCACGCTGTCGGTCTCCACCACGCACATTGCGTGGTCGCGTTGTGCCGTAACCACGGGCGACACGTTCGTGACGACGCTTTCCACCCTGGCGGTCTGGTTGCTCTATCGTGTCGTGACCGCCCGGGAAGGACGCGCGATGATCGGATGCTCGGTCGCTCTGGGCCTTGCCTTTGGCGCCAAGATGAGCGCCGTGCTGCTCTGGCCGGTGTGTGCGATGTACGTCCTGGTATGGAGCTCTTTCCGTCGCGTTCAAGCAAACGCAAGCGAGAAGGCAAGACGCGAACCTGACGACTTCAGATCCGCAGATCCGACACCGACGGCGCCGCGTTGCAGAGGCTGCGCGGGCAGCCGCGAATGGCGTCTTGACAGACTCGTGGGAGCAACCCTGCTCAACCTCGGCACGCTTCCCATAGCAGTCACCATCTTCTTCTGGCCTATGCTCTTCGGTGAAGGTCACGCGGGTACGCGTTGTACGGTTTGGTTGATTGCTCTGACCTTGTACGTTGCCGGAACGATTGCCCTTGTCCGTTCTCCATGGCTGCTGCCACCGCGACACGTCGCCTGGCTCATGATCAACCTTCTTCTCGGGGGGATGATCGTGGCCGGGTTCAGCACGCCATATCACCTAAGAGTCGAGGTGATTGGCGGATTACAGGCCTGGTGGCGCGACTATGCGGCTCGTCCCGGGGACACGCCGAACTATGCAGTTGATCTGCTCAGTATTCTTGAACTCCTGTGGCTTCAGACAGGATTCCCGGTGAACGTTTTGGCCGTTGGAGGATTGCTTCGCGGCTGTCGACGCCGGAACAGAATATGGAGCTCGCTCTTCTTCCTGATAGGCGGTCTTTACACCGTGGTGATCATCCTCCTGCACCAGAAGGCCCCGTACTACATGTTACCTCTGATTCCTCTGCTGCATGCCTTGGGTGCCGGCATGGCTCTTGCCGTGTACCAAATGCTTATGAGCCGCCGACGCTCCGTCGGTGTCGCTTTCCTTGCCGCGCTTGGTGCCTGTTGGGCGATTCAGTTCAACAGATCTGTGAGAATACACCCGCATTATCTCGTGGATGGACAACAATGGGCGAGTCGATTGATCTTCAGCCCTAAACTGGTCCCGGCGACTCTTCAGTTACAGGGAGCGCGTCCCGTTGTGGAATGGTTGGCCGCGAATGCGTCGCCCGGGTCACGCGTCGCGGTGTTCTTCAGCCCGGAACGCAAGTTTAGGGCATTCGAAGGTCTGACCTTAGCGATGCTGGCCTTCGAGGTCCAACGTTCCAAGGCGATACAGGCAAAGGGAATACATTTCAGGTCGGTGACAAATCCGGAAGATCTCTCTGCATGGGATTACATCCTGCTGTTTCCCGATCAGTTTCGGTTACAGGAGTGCTTGTCTGGGCGTATGCCGGTCTTCAAAGCGGATATCAAGGGCGAATGCGGTGCCGTACTCTACAGTCAGCGATCAGGCGGAAAGCCGTAGTCGGTACGATGCCTCAGCATCCTCCGGCCTCGCGCCGTACAGAGGATGCGGCCCTTCAGGGAGATTCCGTAGGCGACATGCGAGAATTATGATCGGCCTTTGACCTCAGCCAGGGCCCGTTCGATCGCGAGTTTGCCTTTGTGACAGGCGTCGTAGACGTCCTCCATTAGCCACCCGTCTATCATGATCCACCCGCGGTACCCACCCTTCCACAGGGCCATGAGCGATGCGTGGATGTCGCAATGTCCGTCGCCGCACGCCAGATGCTTGGAAGTCCCACCGAAGAGGGTCCCGTCGCAATCCGTCAGGTGAACATGGCCGATGTGTCGGACACCCAGAGCGTTGAGCATCTCGGAAGGCTTGCCCTTGCTGTTCCACATCAGGTCAAAATGGCTGGGATCGAAATTGGTCTTACACGCGGGATGGTTCACTCCCTCCAGAATCCGCTTGAGGTGATCCAATGTGTTGAAGACGAAAGGCGGCTCGATTTCGAAGGACATCCAAATGCCGGCATCGGCGCACATCTTGGCGGCCTCGCGATAACTCGAGATCAGGTGCCCGATCGCCTGATCGATCGTCTGGTTGCCCAGCGGACCACCCGGCCATTGGCCGATGAGGTCGCATCCAAGGGCTTGGGCCAGGCGGATTTGCCCACGATACGCCTTGAGCCACTGCCTGCGCTCCGTTTCGTTTTCGGCAAACGGTCGGCCAGGGGCATCCGGCTGGATCGCATGAATCTTGAGATGATACTTGTCGGCGAATTGGCGCAACGCGTCGATTCGCTTGCCGTCTTCCGGGGCGGGGTAGGGGCCCATCGGCCATCCGGGAACCAACTCGATTCCTTCAAACCCGTCTCTCTGAAGGAAATCCATGACTTCCCAAATCGGATAGGTTTTCTTGTAGTGAGAGGCCGATGACTGAAACCCGTTCCATCCCGCAGCGATTCGCCACCCTCTCCGGCCTCCTGCCTTTGTCAGGCAGGCCGATACATCCGGACCAAGGGCCTCGGCCGCCTGTGTTTCGGAACCATTTCCGCTTCGCAGCGCCGTTCCGATCATCGCGACCACCCCTGCCGGAAGAGAACGCTCACAGAACTCGCGTCGTGTCTGCATGACTCCTCTCCGCAAGAACCTGGTGAACGAGACTAGGGTCTGACGTTCCAACGAGCGCCGTCTCGGTGATCGAGAAACCATTGTGCGATCAACCGGGCGACCTCTCGCGCCCCGGCTTCCGTAAAGTGACAATCATCGTAGAAGAACTCCTCATGACCATTCATCGACGTCAAGTCGATACAAGCGACGTTCATCTGGCGACACACGCTCCGCATTACGAGGTTGTATCGGTCCATCCCTTCGCGAAGTCGCTCCACACTCAGATACTGACCTTTGCTTAGGGCGCCTTGCCAGAGACGACGATGCATCGCAGGCGAGAGATCCTTGCACCAGACGACGGGCTGAGTGAGGAAGAGGGGGACCACATGTCTGACTCTGCATTCGTTGATCATGGCTCGCATTTGTGCCTCGTACTCGCGCAGGGGCCGATCCAGAGGGGGCAAGACATCACAGACCGGCGCTTCGAGTCGCTTCAGCCGACGGTTTTCGAGCCGGGAACCCGTAGGGTCCTCCACGAAGAAATCATTCCGGAGGCCATAACGGTTCCACGCTTCTCTCCCGAGTGCGAGTACTCGCGATCGATGCCATACCGGAGTAACGCGGACCATCGAGCGGTATCGATCCCACAACGAGAAGAAGTATGGGTCGATTCCCAGAAGAAAATCGTTTATGCCCATGAGGATTACAAGACAATCGATCGCGTTCATCAGCTCGGATTCTTGGATGAACCGAAGGTGTTGGGCGCTGGTGAACGCAATGACGCCGGCGTTGCCGACCCAGACCGGCTGCATGTTGGACTGCTGGTTGAGTTGCTGCATGAGAAGGTAAGGCCACGTTTCGCGATCATCGAGGTAGAGACACTCTGTGGTGCTTCCGCCGATGCATATGATTCGGTAGGCCTCACGTTGCGTGGGCATCTCCGGCCCGCGTAGGCCGATCGAATTGCGGGTAATGTTGGACTCTCCGGTGATCCCGGGCATCAGCTCGGGCCGAGGACGGAAGGTGACTTTCGCGCCGGGCTTTCTCCGATGAAAGAGCTCTGATGCGAGCGGCTGCACGCGAGCGGCAAGAACGATCTCGATGATCGCCCACGTCCCCCAGATGGAGACGCTGAGAAGGACCATCTGAGGCGACCGTTGCCCCAGGAAAGCGCGTCCCGCGCCTAGCTGTGCGAGGAAGATCAGGACTGCCACGACAACGACAAGCAGTACGACGACAACGATGTCCGGAGGGGTCTGGGGTCGCCAGCCCCGCGCAGCGGCTATCGCGGTATCAAGGGAGAGGAGAATCGGCGGACCAGCGAGCGCGAAAAACCCGACGGCCGCGCGCCCAACAGGTTCCTTACGGTGGGTCATACTACCCCTTCGAGGCAAGTGTCCCTCGTAGGTGGAATCTAGTCGTCTTCAAACCGCCTCCATCAATTGCATTCGGGCAAAAGTGGCCCGGCCAACTCCCGAAGGAAGAACAAGCGTCCCGGCAGCGTCGGCATGAAGCTGCTCGGGACCCATGGGTCTGGTCCGTACCGGAGCGTACACCAGAGCGACAGGCCCTGCCACATCATGCCTCGTCCCAGCGCTCCATCACAGCCCCCAATGATTCGATCGGCCTGGAGGAAGAGGCCGGGACCGATCGTGTTCGCGAAGCAGGGGACCAGGGTGGTGCGACTCTTAAATGAGGTGATCGCGTTTTGTTCGATGGTCAAGGGATGGAGCTTGGCGCCGATGCGGTGCGTCTGGGCCTTCCAGACATCCACGCGGTCGAACTCGGCCGCAAAGTGAGGCTCCCAGAAGGCGATATGCATGGCCCGTCCGATCCCGAACACCACCGTCAGACGCCCACCTTTCTTACGGAGATCGGCGATTTGCTGGGGATAGGAGGGAAGGCTTTGCTTGGTGGCAAAATGCCGCTGCGAGGCGGACGGTCCGGCCGTTCCCAGCGGCCCGTAGAATGCCTTAAGCATCGCGTCTTCAAAACTGCCCGGCTCCGTACCGGGGGTCGAATTGCCGTCTTGGTCGGCCCACTCGTCCATGTTGAAGCCGTGGACGTGAGAGCAAGGCGTCTTCCATTCCTGGAGGAAGTAGACCGCCCACTTGTACATTCCCATGGGTCCCACGGGAAGGATGAGAATACAGGGCCGACCGTCCGTGGCCGTCTGACGGATCTCACTGGCGATTTCGTGACCCATCTTGACATCAAATTCCTCAATGGAGGAGCACGGAACCGGCTGGAACCCCTTATGCCACCAAGGCTGGGGATCGCACACGCTATCCGGCGACTGGGAGGCACACTGGTCCATCTTGGCGAGGTCCCAACCCTTGGGGAAAAAGCCCTCCAACATCGAACCCTTGAGCGTGTTCAGCAGGGTGATTGCCATGGTGAAATCCTCCCGAGGCGGCTTTCGATAGCCTGCCGCCGGAACGTTTGAACAGGGCAGGCCACCTTGGTTGTCTGAAGGCGGCCTGCCCTGCGGCCGGTTTTTCAAGCGGCACGTCGACTCACTTGTCGCCGTACAACTCCGCCGTGACCTTGTTGAACCATTCAACACACTGGGCGATCTCGGGCATGGCCTTGCCCCAATTGTGCTCGTATTCGATTGAGAACGCGCCAGAAAAGCCCTGTCGCTTGAACTCCTCGAGCAGCGTCTTTGCGTCGGCCTTGCCCGTACCCCAGGGGACATCATGACCGGCACCCATCTTGTTCAGATCCTTGAAGTGAGAGCTGATAATGCGTCCTTCCAGCTTCTTGAGCGCCTCCAACGGATTGATGCCCGAACGCATCCAGTGACCGGTGTCGGCACAGGCCCCAATCCGTTTGCTATGCCCCTTGACGGCATCGAGAACGACATCCGGGTTCCAGTAGAGACTGGGCTTGGGGTGATTGTGAATCGCGACGCAGATTCCGTACTCCTCGGTCAGTTTGTCCAGGAGATCGAAGCAATCCTTCTTGGGTTCGGACACGATGACCCCGATCCCCATGTCCTTGGCGAAGTCAAACACCTTGCGAGCTTCCGCCTCGTTGTTGTCCAGGCCGACGACACCATAGGCGACCAGCTTCATTCCGTAGTCGGCGAGTTTCTTTTTCACAATGCCGCGCGCTTCGACCGACATGTCGTGATGGATCTTGACGTCCTTCTGCTCCGGACTTAGCGCTTGGCCGGGGAAGATCTCAATGTACTTGATGTCCAGCTTCTTGCAATTGTCCAGGGCCTGGAAGAAGGTTTCCTGATGGAAGGTGTACACCTGCATGGCCAGGCGCCATCGTTTGGGGGAGTCCTCCGCACGGGCAATCGCCTGGGACAGCGCCGGCACCGCGAACGCGACCAACGACACCACGGACAACATTCTTCTGCTCAGCATGGTCCAATCCTCCTGCACGGTTGTTTCAAACGAAACGGGACACCCATACTCACGCGAGGACCTTACCGCGTACGCTTCGCGGCAGGCACCCGTTGCTCAGCCGTCAATACATCCGGTCGGTCACAACCTCGCTCGCGGTTCCACGGAAGCGGGTCATCAGACCGGAAAAGCAAACGGTAAACGCCGTCGGCCGCGCCGTCAAGGCGTTGTACCGACTGAGTTGCGACGGTAGGATTAATCATTTGGTATTTGTGGGGCGAAATGCGCCCGGGAGGATACATCGGATGCCTTCCGACGG
The DNA here is from genome assembly GCA_964596165.1 of uncultured Planctomycetales bacterium. Classification (GTDB taxonomy): domain Bacteria; phylum Planctomycetota; class Phycisphaerae; order UBA1845; family JAFGLZ01; genus CAYUQT01. Next base: position 16,158 of record CAZQTW010000043.1, read on the forward strand.
GACTGCGATGGACAAGCTGGTGGCTCTCTGCAAGCGACGAGGCTTCATCTTTCCGTCGAGCGAGATCTATGGCGGGCTGAACGGGTTTTGGGACTATGGACCTCTGGGCGTCGAACTGAAGCGAAACATCAAGGAGGCGTGGTGGCACGATATGGTCGTGTGCCCGCCAAGCGGTCCCGACGGCGAGGACGTCCAGATCGTTGGGGTCGATTGTTCAATCATCATGAACCCGCAGGTATGGCAAGCCAGCGGGCACCTCAGCGAGGGGTTTGCCGATCAGATGGTGGACTGCCGAGAGTGCAGGGCACGGTTCAGGGCCGACAAGGTCTGGCTCGTGGGATTCGTTACCGGGTCCGAGCCCCACGTCCCGGGGCTGGCAATCGCCGTGCAAGCGGAGAATGAGCACGAAGCCGGCATGGCCGTCGAGCTGTCGAAGACGCAGGCGAAGAAACTACCTTCCGATGCCCACAAGGTCGTCGTGCGGCTGGATAAGGGAAGGGTAGCGGGTTGGCCGGCCGTCTGTCCGGGTTGCCAAGCGCAGGCCCTGACGGAGCCTCGCGCGTTCAACCTGATGTTTAAGACCTACGTCGGGGCGCTCGAGGACTCGTCAAGCGTTGCCTATCTACGCCCTGAAACAGCCCAGGGCATCTTCGTCAATTTTAAGAATGTGATTGATACGCAGCGAGTGCGTGTGCCCTTCGGTATCGCGCAGGTCGGGAAGGCATTCCGGAATGAGATCAACCCTCGAAACTATACGTTCCGTTCCCGCGAGTTCGAGCAAATGGAACTGGAGTTCTTCTGCCATCCCGAGAGTTCTCGAAAATGGTATGAGTTTTGGCGCGACACCCGGCTCCGTTGGTACACCCGCCTCTGGATTCGCAGCGACCGCCTGCGTCCTCGCGAGCAGGGACCCGACGAGCGTGCGCATTACAGCGTCGGAACGACGGATATTGAATACCTGTTCCCATTCAGCGAGGAACCGCAGGAACTGGAAGGGGTGGCCCATCGCGCCGACTATGACCTCGGCGCACACCAGAAGGCCAGTGGAAAAGACCTGAGCTACTTCGACGACGAGACAAAGCAGCGGTTCGTGCCGCACGTCATCGAACCGTCGGCGGGTGTCGACCGATTCGCCTTGGCGGCGTTGTGTGAGGCGTACCATGAACAGGAGATTGTCGGGGCAAAGGGTACGGCTGAAACGCGCGTGTTCATGAGGTTCCATCCACGGCTGGCCCCGATCAAGGCCGCCGTCTTTCCTCTGGTCAAACGGGACGGGATGCCCGAGACTGCGAGGGCGATTTACGAGGATATTCGCCGGCAGTACCCGGCGTTCTATGATGAGAAGGGCGCCATCGGCCGGCGATACGCCCGACAGGATGAGGCCGGTACGCCATTCTGCTTTACGGTGGACGGACAAACAGCACAGGACGGCACCGTGACGGTTCGATGGCGAGATACGCTTCAGCAGGAGCGGATCGACAAGTCTCGATGCCTGGATTACCTTCGATCCAAACTGGCGGCAGGGGGGATGACCTGACAGACGCCGAACTGGATTTCCACGGCCAGGCCGACGGGTTGCCACGGCGACCCGTCATAACACCCGTTCAGGGATAGCCTACGGAATTGGCAAGGGGGCCACAAATCGGTTGCCTCTATCACAGTATTATGTTATAATGTAATAATGTACTAGCCATCCTGTAAGGAGATGGGCAGGGGGGATCTGTGCGGCGAACACACCATAGGGGCATGGGCGGGATCATGCGTTCAACCCAGGACGGTCGTCGATCGCGGAAGTCTGGCACCCGGAGAGGCATGACGCGAGTTCACGTCCGCCGGACAGGTCACGGGCGATCACGACAAGCCCGCAAGGTTCGCAGGCCTGTGGCCGGCCTGCCTGAGCTTCGTCGCGGTCAGTCCTGGTACGGGTGGGCGACCACGTTGGGAATTCTGGAGTCCGACGGTCCGACAAGGAGGGTTAGGGTGGGGGGGCTGAAGCATCTACATAGGCGTCCTGCACAAAGACCTCGGCATGACCTCGTGAACCATGCCTCCGACGAATGGCTCGCTAAGGTCCTTTCGGCATTCGCAAACCCTCACCGCGTCGCGATCATGAAGGCGATCTTCACTGGAGCGGGTTCCTACGCCGAGTTGAGAAAGAGGGTCGGGCTGAAGGCCGGGCCGATGTACCATCATCTTCGCGAGCTACGGCTGGCGGGAATGCTGGCCGATGGATCCAGAGACATGTATGACCTTACGACGCAGGGACGGGATCTGCTGGCTATCATGTGTTCGCTCCCGTCGCTGATTGATCAAGGCTCATCGGAAGCAGCAAGTAGTGGCCGTGGGACGCTTGTCCTGGGGCCAACTTGAGAGTCTGGGGTCAGACTGCCGATGAATGGGGTAGCAGGATGCCGTAACCTCAAGCTGGAAGACAACGTGCGAAAGGAGTCGCCATGTCTATCCGTCAATGGACGCTTCATAAGGACGGGGAGACCTTCATTTTCCGATGCCCGGCCGGTGGCGAAGGCGATCTTCTGGCCGAGATCGCAGAGCAAGTGGACCGCGGCGAATTGGGCCTGGACGATGCCGACTTAGCGGCACTGATTCGCATGGTAACCGAGACGATCGCACCCGGCGAGTCTGCTGTAACCGCGATGCTGCGGATGGCCGAGGCGGCAAATCGGCCGTGAGATCCACACGCGACAAGCCGGTCTCGCCATAGGGCGTCGCTTCAGGCCCGCAGCCTTCGTTGAAGCTCGAAGCGGCATGTGAAGTGTTGCGGGCGGGTAATTCATGAGAATGTCCAAGGTCCGATAACGCCTGTTATGTTGCGCTTCACACCTGTCTCATTCTCCCGCGGCTTTCACAAACCCGCGCGAGGCCCGGCTATCGGTTGAACCCTATACTTCATGCTTTAGGCAGGCAGGAATTTCCCCTGGATCGAATCCTTGTCGCGTGTACTGTCACCCCATACAACTCTAGCGACCTTGCCCCAGATACTCGACTCCCACCAGCTCGAGCCGAGCACGTTGCGGTTCGAAATAGTACACCCCCAATGCCTCGCTTCGCCCGTCCAGAACCCACAGCAATTCCCGCTCGCCTCGCCATTGAGAGGCAAGCATGATGTAGTCGCCACCGCGGTCATGCTGCGAGCCGGCTTTGGCCTCCTGGCCGACGGTCCCGATCAGCAGAAGACCGACCAGTAGGATCGTGGCGGTCACGGTAAGAATGCCAATTGCAAGGTTTTCGTTGTTCATGGTTCTTGCTCCTCTTTCCTACCGTCGCCTGGCCGGACGTTCACGTTCCTGCCGAGGGGTTTCCTTGCGGAGATCACTGACCAGATCCGGTCCCTTCTGGACTCCGACGATTTCAGGCCGATTTCCCTGTCGGTTCATCAACACCACGTTGATGGCCTGTTGGTCCAGATTCAGCACGTAGAGGGCATCCAGACCGGCCTCGATCTGGCCGGCGCACATGAGGTAGTTGCCCCCTCGCCCCACTCCCTGGGCCTTTGCCTCCGGGAGCTGGTAGGCCGTCAACAACAGCCCTCCCAGCAGCAGCAAGTTGACACCCACCAGTGCAACAATGATCGAACGTTTGCTCATGATCATTAATACCTCCCGAAGTCGAGAGCCGCATACGGCACGCGCGCACACGATACCGTCCCGCTTATTTCTTGGTCTTGTCGCCACCTTTCTTGGCGGCTTCGGCCATCTTTCTCGACAGGATGGGCTTCCGCGATTGCGACTTCTCGACCTTCGTCGGCTTAAAACAAAGCCACCCAATACACAGAAGCATAACCGCACTGAAAAGGTAGAGCCATGTTTGGATCGCCGGATCGGGCGGCATTGCTTGTTCAAGCGGGTATCGGCTTACGGGTCCGACCTCTCGTGGAGCATTCGGTTCGGCGTCATTCGTACTCTGAGCACAGGCCGCCGCAGCCATCCACAGAACCAGCAACGTCATCGCCAGCGTGATGACACTCCGGCGATCCGGCCCAACCATCGGTCGATTCTCATGACTCATCGTGTGCAACCTCGCATCTTTCCACATTATAGGTGGGACGATCCCTGAGTAAACCCCCTGTCGGCGGTCCCCTGTCGCCACCACTCCTGCACCGGGCGCGCGAGCCGCTGAAACGTCCTTCTCGGGACGGTGTAGGTGTTCCATTTTGTGGAGCGGAGCCGACAGTGATCTTGATAGTCCGACAGTCTCACGCCCAGGAAACCGTAGTATCGACCGCGAAAGGGGTGAACCACGCACTGAGGCCATGCCCTTTCCGCCCCTTCCAGCCAATAGGCGAAAACAAAAGCGGCGACGAATCGGTCTCCAAAGACCTCTTGCCAGGAGCACAACCCCTCGAGGTCCTCGGCCGTAACCCAATTCTCCCAATAGTGATTAGACCCTGCCAGTTCATATGGAAAACGCCGACCCTTGACGTCGGCCAACCAAGCCCTCTGATTGCTTCCATACACCAGGAAGTCGAACGACTTAACCTTTCCGCCTCCAAAGATTGCCTTTCGCGCCTCGTTGACCGCGACGTACGGAACCCCCTCAGACCGAAGGAAATCCTCAAAGGCCGCTTCGTAGTGGATGTGGCGCCGCGTCATCCTGCCCTCGCAACGAACCTGTGCCCCCCAACTTTCGCTAGCGTCCGGCGCCCTCCCGTGCCGGGCCTGCTGCCCCTACGCCTGCCGCCCCATCGGATCGGCTTGAAACGCGTCGAGCGAATGTTCCCACTGCTTCCCTGTTGCCATGTCCTTGACCGTCACCGCCCTTCTCTGCCGCGTCTCCTCGCCCACGATCACACATCGCGACGCGCCTCGCGCCGAGGCCGTCGCCATCTGTTTACCCACGGCACCGCAGCGGTAGGCAAAGTCCGTGGAGATCCCCTTGCCTCGCAGCGACGCGACGAGACGGATGGCGTCAACCCGCGCTTCCTCATCCGCAGCGATGACGAATATGTCCAGTCTTCCCTGTCCGACAGGCGTTCGACCCAGATCGGAAAGCAATTCGGTGAGAACGACGTCCCCCATTCCGAAGCCGACTCCGGAGATCGGCGGGCCGCCCAATGCGGCGAGCAGGCCGTCATATCGTCCCCCGCCGCACAGCGCACGAAGCCGCCCCTGCCGGTCGAAGCCTTCGAATACCATCCCCGTATAGTATGCGAGGCCACGAACCACCTTAGGCGAAAAAGTACAATATTCTGATATACCAAAATATTGTATCATCTGGAACAACCCTTCCAACGTGTCAAGTTGCGCCGCAACGGAGGACTCCCCCATCGCTTGTTCTCCCAGGGAGCGCAACGCCGAGACCGAATCGGCGGCGAGAACAGCCCGGATCCGCTCGCTGGGAACATAGGGGCCCAATGCCTCATCCCACATCTGCGAAAACTTGTCCGCGCCGATCTTCTCGGCCTTATCCACCAGCGACAAAGCCGTCCCGTGCGCCACAGTCGGAATACCCATCGCCGAGAAGATCGCGGTCATCAGTCGTCGGTCATTGATTCCGAGAACGACCTCCTGCGGCGTCAGGCCAAGCTCGCGGAGGAAGTCGGCCGCCACGAAGAGGCACTCGGCGTCGGCAATGGGGTCGTCGGATCCGATCACATCGATGTTCCATTGGTAGAATTCCCTCAGCCGGCCTCGCTGGGGGCGTTCACCCCGGTAAAATGGACCTATCGTGAACCACTTGATGGGGCGCGGCAGCGATTGCACCCTCGCGTTGATCATGCGGGCCAGCGTCGGCGTCATCTCCGGACGGATGGCAAGCTCTTCCCCACCCCTGCTCTGGATGGTGAACAACTGACCGACGATCTCGTCGCCGCTCTTGGCCCGATAGAGGTCGAGGTGTTCCAAGAGGGGTCCATCGTATTCGGCGAATCCGTTGCGGAGTGAAACCCGCCGCCAAGCGTCAAAGATGGCGTTGCGGACGCCGACGTCCTCCGGGTAAAAATCTCTTGTTCCACGAACGCGCTGAATCTTCATGAAAGCCCTTCCGAATGAGGTCGCCGTTCTTGCCTACCGGAACAACCGATGGGAGTTTACACCCCTGTCTTTGGAATGAGAAGGCCGTGGGGAGGGACATTCAGCCGTACCGGTTGGGCGCGTTTCGTGTTTGTTGAGTTGGGGTTTTGGATCGGCATCCCGGGTGGCCTCGGTTTGAGGTTCGCGAGTCCTGCTTACGACCCAACGCGTACGAGCGACACCGGAAACGTTGTCACGCGATTGAGCGGGTCTGAACGAGAGAAGACCTGAAGTTGATGCGGTCCCGGACTCATTCGACCGAGCACCAATTTGAGCGAAAGAACGAGTTGGCGCCCACCGTCGATGCGCAATGGTCGCCGATCACCCATACCGCTGTCGTACGGGATGATCTCGCCGTTCAGCCGAACCACCGGCCAGACGTCTTCCGCCCGCGTTCCGGTATTCGTAAGCACTACGGACAGTCGTTGGTCACAGCGATAGTACCTCAGCCCCCCTTCCACCTTCTGTTCTGCAAATGCGAGGACGGGCAATGCGGCCTGATTTGTTGTCGCCGGCCGCACCGCTACGTCCGCACCGAGGGTCACCTTGACCGAGCCGGCCTCGGGAATGAGCTTTGAATCATTCGCGGCAATGATCTTCACCCCTCCCTTGTCGGGGACGTTCACGCGAATCTCGCACACCCAAAAGGAGCCCCCATCCAGCGTACCGATGATCTCGCCGCCCTCCACCAGCGGCCTGGCCTCTCCCTTCTTGGCGACGCGTAGCCACACGCGGCAGTCGTCCAAAGCTTGGTTGAGAGCATTCTGCACGGTGGCCACCACGCTATCCTGGGTCCCGTCGTTTGGGTGGTTATAGAAGACGCGCAACCGCCCCACAGGGACGGAGTACTGGGCCATTTCGGAACAGGTGTCATCAGGGTAAACGTACTGTAGCTGATCTCCGTTGACGTCAATGATGCGATAATGGCTTATCCCTGTTGCCCCGTCGTGCATGCACGTGCTCGATTCATGCGTGCGGATGTAGACTAGCCCGTCGGGACCTTGCACGTCCTTCAGCTTCGTGGCGAATTCCCGGTAGTTCCAATCAACATGACCGCCCGTGACAATCATCCTGAGTTTGTGATCCGCCACGAAGCGGGACAAATCATCCACCTGCCTACGGAGCAGATCGAGGACGTCCAGTTCGTCACTGTGCGTGACGATGAAGTTGAAGCCGCGTGTGTTCCGATGATTGGCCAAATCCGTCCTAAGCCACCGAACTTGCTCCGCATCAAGGCGATGGGCGGAATGGTCCAGCATCAGGATCCCATGGTAGTCGCCGTAATCAAAGGTTCCGATGGGATTATCTGCTACGTAGCGGTCAAACGAGGACTCATCGTCATGATCTCCGCAGACGACGTATGCCGGCGCGCGGATGCGCCCGAGAAACTCGAGCGCCCGCATCCAATCCTTGGGGTTGCTCAATGCCCGACCCCATTCGGTGAAATCGCCCGTGCACAGAACAAATTCCGGCGCCAGCAGGTTGATCTCATCGATCAACAACTGATCGAATTCCGGAGCGGCGGGGTCGTCGATGTTCATATTGGACAGGTGAACGATGCGGAATCGGGTGCGCCATTCGTCCACAACCTTCACACTCTGACGGCTGAGATACGCCGGTCCTTCCCCCTTGACTTCCAGATCATAGAGTCCCGGCGAGACACTCTGCGGTACCTGGAGGATCATTTGGCCGTAGCGCCCTTGAACGACTCCCAACTGGACGTCCGCTTGGAGAGGATAGCGAATGTTGGGTGCTTGGGTGTGAACCAACGAGCAGACGATCCGTCGGCCCAACGTTCTGCGTAAGCGCATCAAGAAGAAGAAGGTGTCACCTTGTTTCACGATGACAGGTCGCCCCTGAGAGGGAACGAGCACGAGAGCGCCTTCCTCCTCATGGTCTTCGGGCTGAGGTTCCGGGGACTCAACACGCGGACTCGCCGGATGTCCGGCAGGCTGCGGGATGGGAGGCGGTTGAGGCTCCACGCGCGGGACAGCTACCGGCCGGCTCGTCACCGGTGATGCGGAGGGCTTTCCGGCCCGTTCCGGCTCGCCCGGAAGCGTTCTCATGCTTGCCGCAACCGTTCGCTTAGGCTCGGGACGCTCTGCGATGGCCAGCTCCCCTTCTGAGAGCCGTGTTGCCCCAACCGTCGGATCACCGACATGGGCGGATTTGGCGCCGGTACAGGCACAACAAGCCAGCAGGGTCGCATTCACCGCAATGATCTTACGCACCTTCAATGAAGACCTCCCTTTACAGGAGCCTCACAGATCAGACATGGCTGAGAACCAGTTCATCGGAACATGGTAGGTCTCTTGGCTCGTGCTGACAAGATCGGTGCTTCTTCGGCTTCGAGGCCGACTCAGCCGCGCCGTGCATTCAAGAGATTCGTGCTGTCGGGCACCGTGGAACGGGCTATGATAGGCGCCGAAGGAACAAGCGATGCGAACTTGAGTGATAGGGCTTTGTCTCGAACCAACCCATGAACAGGTCGACCATCACGATCGGAACCCGCGGATCGCAACTCGCCTTGATCCAGACGCATCACATTGCCGACCTCCTCCTCGCCGCGTACCCCGACCTGGAGGTCTCCGTCAAGATCATCAGTACGCGCGGCGATCAAGACCCGCACACTGCGCTGCCCCATGTCGGGGGAAAAGGACTTTTCACGGCTGAGCTGGAGGCGGCGCTCCTTAACGGCTCCATCGATATGGCCGTCCACTCGGCAAAGGATCTTCCCACCAGTATGCCCCAGGGGTTGAAATTGGCCGCCGTGTCCCAGCGACAGGATGTTCGAGACGCACTGATAAGCCGAGAAGGACGATCACTTCTCAAGCTGCCCCCCGGCGCGCTCATCGGTACGAGCAGCGTGCGTAGGATGGCCCAACTACTCCGATGTCGCAAGGATTTGCGGTTCTGTGCGCTTCGGGGCAATGTCGATACGCGCCTGCGCAAGGTCCTTTCGGATCAACAGTGTGACGCCACGATCCTTGCGGTCGCCGGGCTCACCCGGCTCAATCTGACGGACCGCATCACGGAGATCTTGGACTTTGACGTCATGTTGCCTGCGGCCGGACAGGGTGCTCTAGCAGTGCAAGCGCGCTCCGATGACGAAGACACGTGCCGCTTGCTGCAAACGTTGCACCATGAGCCGACCTGTTTCCAGGTAAAGTGCGAGCGGCACATCATCCAGTTGCTCGAGGGAGGTTGTCAGGCCCCTATTGGTGTCGTCGCCCGTTCCGAGAACGAGCGTTTGCTCTGCCAGGCCATCGTCGTATCGCCCGACGGACAACACCATGTGACGGCCACAGCGGAGGGCGCCGCTATGTCGTTTCTTGAAATCGCTGAAGAGGTGGCCGGCCGCCTGCGTGCCGACGGGGCATTGGATATCCTGCGTCACTGCCGGGATGCGTTGCCATGGGGCCAATCCCCAAGACAGGCGTACGAATCCGGGAACATGAACGGCGAATGAGGCTGCCACGCATGACCGACGTGAAGCTCATACCGGACTTGGCCGTGTCCCAACCTGGCTCCGAGGCCGATCATTTGATCGCGTTTGCGCTCGCCACGGCTGAGCAGCTTCGTTGGCATCGGCCGCGAGTACTCGACATGGGCTGCGGATCGGGTTACGTAGCCATCCGGATGGCCCTTGAGGGCGCGGACGCCGAAGGCTGCGACATTGATCCTCGGGCCGTTGCAACCGCTTGCCGCAACGCTCAACTCAACGGATTGGAGATCCCATTTTGTGAATCGGACCTGTGTCGGGGGTTGGCATCCCGGCGCCCCTACCAGATGATACTCTTCAACCCCCCTGTCGAAACAGGCGTCCATTCGCCCCTGAGGAACACGTTGAAGAATCTGGTTAGGCGTTGTCGCCCGCTGGTCAGGGCGTTGAAGCGGCTTCGCGTCGACACCCTGTTCACGTCGGGAGGGCAGACGGACTTGACACTCCGCCTACTGAACGAAGCCCCCACGATCCTGACCGCGGATGGCGTAGTGATTGTGCTACAGCCCTCCCCCGCGCTGACTGCGAAGGACATCCCGCGCTTCTATGGCATCTTGCGATTCGATTCGAGGGCTGTCGTACTGCAACGCATGTCCGAGTTGCCCTCGCCGCACATGGCCTAGCACATGTCGGACTGAGAATGCCGCATTGGTCCTTATAGAGCTCTATTCAGCCATGTCACCGACCGGTGCTCGACGGTCCTGTAAAACCAGCCGTACTTACCCTTTAGGATCAAACCGTCCGATCCAGCAATCAGGTTGTCAAATCCCTGTAGTGATTGATCCGATAGAGGAGTCTGTGGGACGGGGTCTGGTTTCGCCGGGGTGGAGAGCCTACATCTCGACGGGGAGTGTCCAAGGGGTCCAGATGGTCGACTACGAATTGAGTTCGCCCGCCGATCTGACTGAGCGGGAATACGAACTGTTCCGAAAGCTGGTCTACGCGCACAGCGGCATCAATCTGGGATCGGAAAAGCAGCACTTGGTGCGCGCCAGACTCGGCAAGCGTCTTCGGAGCGGTCGTTTCCGATCTTTCAAGGACTATTACGAACACGTCCTGAACGACAAGACCGGCGAGGAACTGGCCCAGCTTCTGGACGCCATCAGCACCAACACGACTCATTTCTACCGCGAGAGACGACACTTCGAGTTGATCTCACAGATGGTCAACGACATCCTGAAAGCCTCTGCCCACTCACCTCGGACCATTCGCATCTGGTCGGCAGGCTGTAGTAGCGGAGAAGAGCCCTACTCCATTGCGATGACCATCCACGACATCATCAAGAATCGGTCTGGGATCGAATTGAAGATCCTGGCAACGGACCTCTCCGTCCAGATGCTCAGCCATGCAAAGCTGGGGGTCTATGAAGCCATTCGTTTGGGGACACTGCCGCCGGCCTTCGCGCGCAACTACTTTGTCCACTATGGGAACCGGAAAAGTGGGCAGGTGCAGGTGGTTCCGGAGATTCGCAAGCTGATTACGTTTGCCCGGTTCAACCTGATGCAGCAGACCTTCCCCTTCAAACATGCGTTCGATGCCATCTTCTGTCGCAATGTGATGATTTACTTCGATCGACCCACACAAGAAGCCCTTGTGGGGCGATTCCACAGGCACTTGAAGCCCGGTGGGCTTCTGTTGATCGGGCACAGCGAAAGCCTGAACGCCATCAAGCACGACTACCACTACGTCGAGCCGGCCGCGTACAGAAAGTGATGTGATGAAGATCAAATTCTCGGAAATCGGACTGTTCCTCGAACCCGGCCAGCTCTTCGTCAGCGACGAGTCCGTGCTGGTCAAGACGATTCTCGGCAGTTGTGTGTCTGTGTGCCTCTACGACCGCGTGAAGAGGATCGGCGGGATGAATCATTACCTCTTGCCCCATCCCACACGGGACGCCGCAGCCGATGATGGTCGTTACGGGGCCACGAGCATCACGCTGCTGATGCGACGAATCGCGGAAATCGGCGCTTCGCTTCAACGCCTCCGAGCGGTAGTGGTGGGTGGAGGTCGTCCCGTCGGGGGGGACCGTGGGCCGCAGGTGGGCGCGGCCAATCGCGAAATCGCACTTGAAATGCTTCGTCGACAGGGCATTCCCCTTCTGAGGGAAGAAACCGGCGGTGAGTATGGACGCAGGCTCTTCTTCAATACGGGCACCGGTGAGATTACGGTGTCGATTATCGAGCCCACCATCATCCAGGCCTCTGACAAGGGGGGGAGGTTCATTCGATGATCTCCGGCCGCAAAATCCGAGTCTTGATTGTCGATGACTCGGCTCTGGTTCGAACGATCTTATCCCGTGAGTTTTCGAAGGATGCCGACATCGAGGTCATCGGCGCCGCGTCCGATGCCTTCGAGGCCCGCGACATGATCGTCGCTCACCGACCGGACGTGATTACGCTCGACGTCGAGATGCCCCGAATGAGCGGGCTCGAGTTCCTCGAACGCCTGATGAAGTACTACCCCGTGCCCGTCATCATGTTCAGTACGTTGACGCCCGCCGGCGCCAAGCTTGCCCTCGAAGCCCTCGAAAAGGGCGCGGTCGACGTCATGCACAAGCCCGATCATACGAGCGCGGCTCTGCATGAGGTGATGGACCAACTCATCGACAAGGTGAAGGCGGCCCATCGTGCGATTCGACGTCCTGCACCCGCCCTTCCTAAGACGTCACAGATCAATTCCGTCCGAGCCCGTGCGATTGATCCCTCGCGTCACGTCGTGGCCATTGGCGCCAGCACCGGTGGTACGGAAGCCTTGGCGTCGATCTTGTCACGCCTTCCGGCCGATATGCCTCCCACGGTGATCGTGCAGCACATGCCGGAGGGGTTCACGGCCGCCTTCGCCGAGCGGCTCAATCGCAAGTCGGCCATGACGGTCGTGGAGGCTCCCGAGCATATCGTCCTGGAACCCGGCCTGGCGGTTGTCGCCCACGGCGACCGTCACCTTACCGTGGAGCGGAGAGGGAATGGGTGGGCGGCCCGAAGTCGTTCGGGACCCCTTGTGTGTCGCCATCGTCCGAGTGTGGAGGTTCTTTTCCAGTCCGTGGCGAAGAACGTTGGGGCGGCTGCTGTTGGAGTCATACTGACCGGAATGGGCGCGGATGGCGCGGACGGGCTGCTTGCCATGCACCAAGCCGGAGCCACCACCATTGCCCAGGACGAGCGGTCGTGTGTTGTCTTCGGTATGCCGAAGGAAGCGATTCAGAGAGGCGCTGCGGATCGGGTCGTCAGCTTGGCCAACATGCCGCAGGCGATGGTGTCCGCCTTGCTCAATCGAAGCGCGGCGCTGACCGCCAGATAACAACCCAGCTTGCCCCGCCGTTTCCTATGCCTTCCCGGATCTCCGCGACAGCGAGCTTGACGGCGGTCATCTTTCGCGCTATCCTATTAGGTCTAGCTAGATCGTTCGGCGACGCGGCTAGGAGTGTCCTGGGCGAGGGTGTCCGTGTGGACGCCCTCAACTAGGCCGGCAAAGGCCGGAGAGGGTCGCTAGCTCAGTTGGCAGAGCAGCGGATTCTTAATCCGCGTGTCCGGGGTTCGAGTCCCTGGCGACCCAGTTCAGAACCTTGCAGTCCGGCGGTACCCTGAAGAACAAAGCGGCCGGCAATAGTCGCTTGGCGTGTTTCCGCGGTTCGGTCGTCAGGTCCGGCCATAAGGGCCCTACGAAGCCCCCCTTCCGTTTCTTTTGAGCTCCGTACCTCGCGGCTACCGACGTCGGTGTCCCTTTAAGGTCGAACGAGGATCCGACCAACGACCGAACGGTGCCAGTCCTCGATGGGGTTTCCAGCATCAGCCGGTACATCAGGTATCGCTCATGACCCCCATTAGCCACGAGAGCCATTCCTGTAGATCCCGGTCGGACGTCTTGATGCCCGTCTTCGCGCCTGTGAGCAACCGTCGCGTTTCATGCACGTCGAATTGGCGCTCACCCGCAGCTTACCATCCTCGATGAATTTCGGGCTTGAACAGATGCATCGGCGATCCTTTTTAGCCGGGCAGAACAACACCCTTCTTGACTGCCTCGCGTCGTACCTTCTCGAGTGTGGCAAGTGATTTCTTGCGCGGTCTGACTTCGCCGCGTTCCCACCGGCTGACCGTCAACGGGTCCACGCCAAGACGATCGCCCATTTCACGCTGTGTCAGCCCCAAGGCTTCCCGTAACGTCAGGATGTAGCCGGGACTCGGCGCACGGTCCAACTTGACGGCCAGCGCCCGCACACGGTCTAGGAATCGCACGCCTTCGGGCAGAAACGCCATTTCACCGCCCCGGTCCTTTGTCACCCATCGCCCGGGAACCTCGACATACAGGGTCCGCCGGTCGGGGAGTCTCATGGTGTAGGGCATTCTCCGCGTGAGATGCCGTAGGACGGTGAAGTGGCCGGCCTTAATAGAGCGGCGTGTTGCTGACAGCGCTTTTCTCGCGGGCGTGTCCATACTCTTTCCAGACTATGCGGCAGCCTCAACGATCGTCAATCTCCATTGCCACGGAGTCTCGGATAAGTACCTTTGCGGGTTCCCCGCCTCACGTCGGCCGACCCGTCGCACCACAACGGACGGTGCCGGGATTCGCCCGCGTAACCGTCGCACGCGTAGCCACGGGTCCCACCCCGTCCGCACCAAGGGAGCGCACATCAGCCTTGCGAGCGCAGCTCGGATACGTGACCGTCGCGGACGTGGTGTGTGGCCGCTCATGGCGGTGCGTCTGTTCGGCAGTACGCGGCCTTGGCACGCGCCCCCGGTGTAGGCAAGCTTCCGGCGGTCTTGTCTTTGCCCTCCCACCTAAGGGGTGACGGCCGGGCTACTGTTGCACTGTCGGTACTGGTCCACTACGGATATGGCAATGTCGTAGACTGCGATCCCAGCCTCGCCGACTCGGCCGCCGAGGGCGAAGCCCCCCTGCTCGATCCCAAGAGCACAAGTGCATTCGCGGAAATCGCTTGAAGACAAAAGGACCCCACGCCCTCTGTCCACACGGCCCCCTGATATGCGGATCACTTGACCGACTGACGGAAGCACTCACGACGTAGGTAGACGTAGAAAGCGAACCCGCACCAGCAAACGATGGTCGTGAGGGTAGTGACGATGAGCATTTGGTCGAACATCCGCGTATCGATGAGTGTCGCCACCTGTTTGGTGACGCCGTTCGCGGCCAGGTAGGCCTCACGCGTGTCTTTGTCCGCCATGAACAAGAGCCGATCCACCGCATAGAGTACCGTGCCCGCCAAGACGAGGTCGTAGCCCCAGGGCTTCCTCAGGATCAGCCCGACGCCGATGCTCAGGAATAGCACGGCAAAGAAAAGGTTATAGCAGAGGGCCACCGAACCGCCTCGCATGGCCCCCATGAGCGGTGCATCTGAGGCGGCCGACACAATCGAGAAAACACCCGAGACAATGAACAACCACCCGGCGGACTTGATCGTGAAGGCACCCTTGGGCCGAGGTTTCTCCACCGCCGGTCTGGCGGGGACGTACCATTGGTCGCCGCGTTTCGCGGCCCCGCAGAACCGGCACAGCACGGCGGCATCCTGGATCACCTCAGCGCAGAACGGGCAGTTCATGATGATCTCCATCCTCCTCCTTGGGATATCGGCAATACCGATTGGCAACGGTGGCAGATTCTCCTGCCCAGCCGGAGGACTTGTGTTCCCGTTGGTGCAGGGTGTGTTGGTTCGCGGAGGTGCTTTCCGCGGACTGCATCACCAAGCGGCTATTCCTGCATTAGCGGCCACTCCTGTTGCCCCTTGGGTCCATAGGGAAGACTGTGTGGCCGGAAGCGACGACGCAGCTTAACCCTCTTGTCGCTCCTGTTCGAGGCATGCGGAGCAAAGACAACGCTACCGAACGTACCCCGCGTGTCGCAACGGCTAGGTCGCCAATCCCTGGAACAGTGCCGTCGACAAATAGCGTTCGCCGAAGCTCGGAAGGATCACAACGATGACTTTGCCCCGGTTTTCGGACCGAGCGGCGATTCTCGCCGCCGCGCACAAGGCCGCACCCGAACTGATACCCACGAACAGTCCCTCGTCCTTGGCCGACCGCCTGGCCCACTCCATGGCTTCTTCGGAGGACACCTGCTCCACGCCGTTCACCAGCGACACATCGAGATTCTTCGGAATGAATCCCGCTCCGATGCCCTGAATCTTGTGTGGGCCCGGCTTACCGCCGGAGATCACCGGCGACTCGGTTGGTTCCACGGCAATCGCTTTGAAACTGGGCTTTCGAGATTTGATATGCCGCGCGATACCTGTAAGGGTCCCTCCGGTACCGACGCCGCTTATCAGGATATCCACCTTGCCGTCCGTGTCCTGCCAGATCTCCGGGCCCGTCGTTTTTTCGTGTATGGCCGGATTGGCGGGGTTCTCAAACTGTTGCGGCATCCAGGTGTCCTTGGCCGAGGCGACCAGTTCGTCCGCCTTCGCTATGGCCCCGCGCATTCCTTCCGATGCCGGCGTCAACACCAGATTTGCGCCCAGGGCTCGCAAAAGGACCCGCCGCTCGACGCTCATCGATTCCGGCATCGTCAAGGTCAGCCGATACCCCTTGGCGGCACAGACGAACGCGAGTGCGATGCCCGTGTTTCCGCTGGTCGGCTCGATAATATGCGTGTCCTTCGTCAGTCTTCCCTCGGCCTCTGCCGCTTCGATCATCGCGCGCCCGATTCGGTCCTTGACGCTCGCCATCGGATTGAAAAACTCGCACTTGCCGAGAACGGTCGCCTGATCGGGTGGGATGATCCGGCGAAGACGAACAAGAGGCGTGTTGAAGGTTGTTTCTACAATCGACGAATAAATGCTCCCGTGCGACATGGCGAGCTCCTCTAGGGCTACCCTTATCTTGAGATGATTAAATACCCCTTCTGTTTCCGGGGACTCATATGGCATAGTCTTCCATGAACACCTTGATCTTCCGAGGGCTTACGTAGATCTCGCCGCCGACCGAAAGGTTTAGGGCCAAAAACCGCTCCTGCGGGACCTCAACGTCGACCCGCTCCCCAAAATCGCTCCAAAGGACCATCTTGACGTGCGGGCCGGCCGAGTGGATTCGCATGATCTTTGCCTTGAAGCTCGGCTCGCCGAAGGGCTCGACGGAGACCGCAAAGTCATGTGGGCGAACGAAGACCTTCGCCTCGTACGCCGAGGATTCGTGGACGGGATAGGCCATTTCCATCAGGCCGAAGTATGCCTTTCCACGTTCCACGCGACCATGAAAGAGGTTGACGCTTCCCAAGAAGTTCATCACGAACTCCGTGGCCGGGTTGTGGAAGAGCTCATCGGGGGTGCCGATCTGCTCGATCTCCCCGTTGTTCATGACCACGACACGGTCGGCGACCTCCAGGGCTTCCTCCTGGTCATGCGTCACGAAGAGGCTGGTCACGTGGATCTCATCGTGGAGTCTACGAAGCCACTGCCGCAACTCCAATCGGACCTTCGCGTCGAGTGAGCCGAACGGCTCGTCCAAGAGCAGAACCTTGGGCTGGACAGCCAATGCTCTGGCCAGTGCCACACGCTGTCGCTGTCCGCCCGAGAGTTGGGACGGGTAGCGGTCTGCCAATGCGTCGAGCTGAACCAACCTGAGGAGGTCAAGCACTTTCCGCCGAATCTCCGCGCGAGGCGGACGCTTTTCAGAGGGAAGAACGCGAAGCCCAAAGGCAACGTTTTCGAACACGCTCATATGGCGAAACAATGCGTAGTGCTGAAAGACGAACCCCACCTTTCGCTCTCCGACGCTTCGTTGCGCAACATCGATGTCGTGAAAGTAGATGGGCCCGCTTCCCGGATCGGGTATCTCAAGGCCGGCAATGATCCGTAACAGGGTGGTCTTGCCCGACCCCGACGGGCCCAACAATGCGACCACCTCTCCACTGGGAACTTGGAGGCTGACATTCCTGAGCGCCACGAAGTTGCCAAAGGACTTGGTGATATTGTGAACCTCGATACTCATCGGCCAGTCACCTCAGATTGCCGCGGATCGATCGGCCACCAGTTCGTGCCGAAACCTCCACTCCACAAATGTCTTCAGCGCCAGTGTCACCAATGCCAGGATCGACAGGAGCGAGGCGACGGCGAATGCGGCCACGAAGTTGTACTCGTTGTACAAGATTTCCACGTGAAGTGTCATTGTGTTCGTCTCGCCGCGAATGTGGCCGGACACGACCGACACCGCGCCGAACTCCCCCATCGCGCGCGCATTGCACAGGATGATGCCATACAAGAGCCCCCATTTGATGTTTCTTAGCGTCACGCGAAAGAACACCTGCCAGCCACCGGCCCCCAGAACGCGGGCCGCCTCCTCCTCTTCCGTTCCTTGTGCCTGCATAAGCGGGATGAGTTCGCGAGCGACAAAGGGGAACGTAACGAACATGGTCGCCAGTACGATTCCGGGCGTGGCGAAGATCACCTTGAGATTGTGCTCCTGTAGGAAGGGCCCAAGCCATCCCTGGAGGCCGAACATCATGACATAAATGACCCCCGAGACAACCGGTGAGATGGCGAAGGGGAGATCGATCAGCGTGATCAGGACGCTCTTCCCGACAAAATGAAACTTGGCGATCGCCCAGGAGGCGGCAATCCCGAACAACAGATTCAGCGGTACGGCTATCGCAGCCGCCACAAGCGTGAGTCGGATGGCCGCCAAGGCGTCGGGTTCGCGGAACGAATCCAGGTAGGCCTGAATCCCCTTTTCGAGGGCTTGCGCGAACACCGCAACCAGGGGAACGAGCAGGAAGAGGCATAGAAACGCGAGCGCGACGAATGTAAGGGCCCATCGAACCCAACGGGGTTCCGTTGTTGCCAACCTCCGGTGTGGTTGGGGCGTGGTCAGGGTCTGGTCCGTTGTCTCCGTCATGATCCCTCTAAGCCGTCGCCAAGCGGTACCGAGTGCTCCACCACTGCAAGAGATTGATCAGGAGAAGCAATATGAACGACGCCGCCAGCATGACCGCGGCAATCGCGGTGGCGCCGGCGTAGTCGTACTGTTCGAGTTTCATGACAATGAGCAAGGGGGTGATCTCGGTCCGCATGGGCATGTTGCCGGAGATGAACACCACCGAACCATACTCACCCAATGCCCGGGCAAAGGCCAAAGCGAATCCCGTCAGGAGTGTCGGCAGAAGCGTAGGAAGAAGGACGCGGCGAAACGTTTGCCACCGACTGGCGCCCAGGCTCGCCGCCGCTTCCTCTATCTCAACGTCAAGATCTTGAAGCGCCGGCTGAAGCGTACGAACGACAAACGGCAGGCCGATGAACGTCAAGGCGATGACAACGCCCAGGGGGGAAAACGCCGCCTTGATCCCCACGGCCGACAGATGCCGACCGATCCAACCGTTTTCGGCGTAGATTGCCGTCAACGCAATGCCCGAAACGGCCGTGGGAAGGGCAAATGGAAGATCGACCAGCGCATCGATCAATCCTTTGCCTGGGAAGCTGTATCTCACCAGCACCCAAGCCACGACGAACCCGAAGACCCCGTTGATCGATGCGCCGATCAACGAGGCCCCGAAACTGAGTCGATACGATGCCACCACACGTTCATCCGTGACGGTCTGCCAGAATTGCCCCCACCCCATCGTCGACGTCTTCATGAAGAGCGCGCAGAGCGGGATCAGCATAATGAGGCTCATGTAGGTTAGGGTGAGCCCCAGGGTCAGACCGAAGCCCGGCAACACGCTGTGTTGTTTCAGGGTGAGTCGAATGACGGCACCCTCCCGAAAACCGCGGGGCATCGCAGTGAGGAAAGGACATCTGTCTCCGACATGACGAACTTCTCCCAATTGCCTGCAAGCCGCCACCGGGCGAGACAAAAACCCGAGTCAGGTTATGGTTCGTCGACTGTTTTGTCCGGCCGCCACCATGACCGTGTCACCGTGCAGGCTTGTAGATCTGATCGAATTTACCTCCGTCGTCGAAATGGGTTTTCTGAGCCTTCTTCCATCCACCAAACACTTCGTCGATCGTGAAGAGGTTGATCTTGGGAAATACCTTTTCGTACTTTTTAGCCACCTCTTCCAAGCGAGGGCGGTAGTAGTGTCGTGCCGCGATTTCCTGGCCTTCGGGCGAAAACAGGTATTCCAGGTAAGCCTGCGCAACCTCTCTTGTACCACGGCGGTCGACGACCTTGTCAACGACCGTCACCGGCGGTTCCGCCAAGATGCTGATCGAAGGGATCACGATCTCGAATTGGTCTCTGCCCAGTTCGTTCATTGCGAGAAACGCCTCGTTTTCCCAGGCCAACAGAACATCACCAATGCGTCGTTGCACGAAGGTATTGGTCGACCCGCGAGCGCCGGAATCCAACACGGGAACGTTCTTGAACAGCCGTGAAACGAAATCGTATGCTTTTGACTCGTCGCCTTCCGGCTTCTTCATGATGTACCCCCACGCCGCGAGGTAGTTCCATCTCGCTCCCCCCGATGTTTTGGGATTGGGCGTGATGACGGAGACCCCCGGCTTGACCAGATCGTCCCAGTCCTTGATGCCCCTGGGGTTTCCCTTTCGGACCAGAAAAACAATGGTTGATGTATAGGGGCAGCTATTGTGCGGGAGCCGTTTCTGCCAGTCCACGGGAAGGAGTTTCGCTCTTTCCGCGATTTCATCGATGTCGTATGCCAGTGCGAGCGTAACGACATCCGCCTCCAATCCATCCATGACGGCTCTGGCCTGTTTGCCGGCGCCCCCGTGCGACTGCCGTATGATTACGGCCTGACCACTTCTGGCCTTCCAGTACTTCGCGAATGCCTCGTTGAATTCCTTATACAACTCGCGGGTGGGATCATACGATACATTCAACAATCTCACTTCCGCGCTTACGGAGGTTGCGGAAACACACGCGAGTACCACGCCGACTGCCATTGACCGGCCTGTTCCAGAATGCACACCCAACACGCTGACCTCTCTTTCGTCTCGGATACTGGCTCCCGCACCTGGCGCGAAGGGTCTCGCCCCGGTGCGGACAGAGCCCCTTGTCAACCCTTTCTCGTCCGGCCGTGCGACAGGAAGGAGTTTACGTGCGATGCCGACATACGTCCACCCGTCGCGGCGTAACCGACATGGGTGCCATCACTCGTTTCGAAAAGGCCCCTGTCTTACCACACGTGCGACTCCGGGTTCGCCTTGACGGCGAACGTACTCGACAGGCGTCCTTCCAGCAAACCCCTACAACGCGATTCGTGGTTCGAGAGGACGTCGGCACGCTCTGTCCAGATTACGCTTGCATTATGACGTACATGTATGACGGAACGTGTCAGCAAGCAGGAGCCCTCTCCTTCGCCGCCGCTCTTCATCGTTTCGGGCAGCCGGCAAGCACACAGAAAACTGGGCCCGGCGGGCGGTCGGGGCCTTGACAAAACACACTGAAGTGCATAGTCTACTATGTTCATGGATTTCAGTCAATATGTATTCGATGTCTGTGCGGCGCTTGCCTGAGGGAGCAGAGGCATGAAGATTTCCACACGAGGTCGTTACGGACTGCGGGTCATGATCGAGCTGGCCGCACACTACGGGAAAGGTCCCCTTCGAATGAGTGCGATCGCGAAGAAGCAGAACGTCTCGCGCAAGTACTTGCACGCATTGCTGACAGCGTTGCGCTCGGCGGGAATGGTCCAGTCCAGCCGAGGGGCTGAAGGCGGATATGAGTTGGCGCGAGCCCCTGATACGATTACGGCCGCCGACATCGTCCATGTCTTGGAGGGTTCTACGGCGCCTGTGGAATGTGTCAAGAACCGTCAGTTATGCAAACGATCGGGCACGTGTGTTGCCCGCCAAGTCTGGCAGGACCTCGCAGAGGCAATCGAGAGGGTACTGGCCGGTCTCAACCTCCAACAACTTCTGGAACGTCAGCAGAAGGTCGCCAGCGGTCCCCCTATGTTTGACATCTGACAGGAGAATCAGTGTATGACGCACCCAGCAAGAAGTCAGGGACTTGGCACACTATGCCTGCATGCCGGGCAGCAGGTCGATCCGGCGACCGCCTCGCGGGCGGTGCCGATTTATGCGACCTCCAGCTATGTGTTCAACAGCACGGAGCATGCGGCCAACCTCTTTGCACTCAAGGAGTTCGGCAACATCTACTCCAGACTGATGAACCCCACCAACGACGTGCTCGAAAAACGGCTCGCCGCCCTCGACGGTGGGGCGGCCGCGCTTGCCTTCGCATCAGGGCAAGCTGCCATAACCGCTGCAATTCTGACTATCACCCATTCGGGGCAGAACTTCATCTCCTCGACGAGTCTTTATGGCGGAACTTGGACGCTTTTCTCTCAGACGCTCAGCAAGCTTGGCGTGGAGGTTCGTTTCTTTGATCCCGACCGTCCGGAAAGGATACACGAGCTCGTCGATGAAAACACGCGCTGTGTCTATCTGGAGAGTATGGGAAACCCCAAGAACGACGTTCCCGATTTCGAGAGGATCGCGGAGATCGCACACGGAAACGGCCTGCCCGTCGTTTGCGACAATACCGTGCTGACGCCGGCCGTCTTTCGGCCGATCGAACACGGCATTGACATCGTGGTCTACTCGACCACCAAGTTCATCGGCGGACATGGGGTCCACATCGGCGGTGCCATCGTCGACGGGGGTACGTTTCCGTGGGCCGATGCCCCGGCGAAGTGGCCCGAATTCTGCAGTCCCGATCCGGCTTATCACGGCGTCGTATTCACGGAGGCCCTCAGGCCCATCGGCAACATTGCCTACATCATCCACATCCGAACCCATTGGCTGAGAGACACGGGCGCTTGCATGAGCCCATTTGCCGCGTTTCTGTTCCTCATGGGGCTCGAGACTCTTCACCTTCGGATGCCGCGACATTGCGAGAATGCCCAGGCGATTGCCGAGTGGTTGATCGATCATCCCGCGGTCGCATGGGTTAATTATCCCGGCCTGGAAAGGCATCCGAACCACCTGCTCGCGCGGAAGTATCTGTCGAAAGGCGCCGGTGCGATCATCGGTTTCGGCATCCGCGGCGGTAAGGAAGCGGCGGTGCGGTTCATCAACTCAGTCCGGTTGGCCAGTCACCTGGCCAATATCGGCGACGCCAAGACACTCGTCATTCATCCGGCTTCGACAACGCATCAGCAATTGAGCGATGCCGAACAGACGGCCGCGGGGGTCAGCCCGGAATACATCCGCCTGAGTGTTGGTATAGAAGACCTGGCGGACATTAAGGCGGACCTCAATCAGGCACTCTTGACCTCGCAATCGTGTTGAGGGATCGGAAAGAGTCGGACGACCGTATGACCGATCGTTTCCTTGACAGCAGCGACAGTCTTCGCAGCGCCGCGCCGCTGAGGCACGTTCAGACATGGACGCTGAACGGCCCCCTGGAGCTTGAGCTGGGGGGAGCACTGCCCAGGGTTACGGTCGCCTATGAGACGTACGGCCGGCTCAATCATGACAAGGACAACGCTGTCCTCATTTGTCACGCGCTGAGCGGCGATTCCCATGTCGCGCGTCACGACGCGGAGGACGATCCCGGCTGGTGGGACATCGTTGTCGGTCCCGGCAAAGCGGTCGACACCGAGAGATATTTCGTGATCTGCCCAAACATTCTCGGCGGGTGTCGCGGCACAACCGGCCCGAACACGATCAATCCCGACACCGGCAGGCCGTACGGTCCCGATTTCCCAACCGTGACGATCCGCGATATGGTCGAGGTTCAACGCCGACTGCTGGACCACCTCGGCATTCCATTGCTTCGGGCCGCAATCGGCGGTTCCATGGGCGGCCACCAGGTCCTGGGTTGGGCCACGTTACACCCGGAGCGACTGCGTGGCGCCGTTCCGATCGCGACATCGGCGCGGCTGACCGCCCAGGCCCTCGCCTTCGACGTCGTCGGCCGAAACGCCATTATGCGGGATCCGAACTTCCACGGTGGGGAGTACTACGACAACGGCAACGGGCCGCACGTGGGGCTTGCGCTCGCTCGAATGATCGGACACATTACTTACCTCTCGCGCGAGGCGATGCGACAAAAATTCGAGGCCGATCGCCTGCGCCCACGCGACGTTGTGACCGAGTTCGAGAAGACATTCTCCGTCGGCAGTTATCTCGGCTATCAGGGGGACAAGTTCGTTGAGAGGTTTGATGCCAACAGCTACATCACGCTATCAATGGCCATGGATCTGTTTGATCTGGGCAGTTCCGTATCCGAGTTGGCAGCCCGTCTTGGCGTGACACGATGTCGGTGGCTAGTGATCAGTTTCACGAGCGACTGGCTTTTTCCGCCGGACCAGGCTCAAGACTTGGTCAACGCCTTGATCGCCGCCAACAAGCCCGTCAGCTACTGTAATGTCCGCAGTTCCTGTGGCCACGATGCGTTCCTGCTCGAAGACAACCTGAGCAGTTATGGAGAGCTGCTTCGGTCGTTTCTCGGCAATCTGGACGGCCGGACCGAGCCCGAGGATGCCGTTGAAGAAGACCCCTATGGGGACAATCCCACCAGCATCTTTCAGCCGCGTCGATTGGACTACGACCGGATTATCGATCTGATTCCTCCCACCGCCGACGTGCTCGACCTGGCCTGTGGACGGGGTTCGTTACTGGCCCGACTGAAGCGTCGCGGTAATCCCCGGATCATGGGCGTCGAGCTTGACGAACAGTCGGTCATCGCTTGCGTGCGGCGCGGTCTCGACGTTGTTCAGCTCGACCTCGATCGAGGCCTGTCCCAGTTTGGCGATGGGCAGTTCGACGTGGTGGTGCTTTCTCAGGCGCTCCAGGCCGTCAAGAACGTCGAAGCCATCCTCCAGGACATGCTTCGCATCGGTCGTCGGTGCATCGTCAGCTTTCCCAACATGGCTTACTACAAGCTGCGCCGGATGCTGGCCGAACAGGGTCGAGCGCCAAGAGACAGCGGCCTGCTCCGATTTCAGTGGTACAACTCGCCGAATATTCGCTTCCTTTCCATCGCCGACTTCGAGGACTTCTGCAAGCTCAAGGCCATTCAGATCCACCGGCGAATCGCCCTGGACACCGAATTGGGAACCGGGGTTGCCGCCGACGCCAACCTTAACGCTGATACAGCAATTTTCGTCATCAGTCGCTAGAGGCAATTGGGCGGAGGTCAGGCGTGGACTTTCATCATTCCGTCGAGTGCGCGACGCGCCCGAATCCGAATCTCCTCCGAAACGCGAACCTCGTGTTGCATCGTCTCGAGACACCACAGCACCTTTTCGATATCGATTCGCTTCATGTTCGGGCAGATGGCCGAAGCCGTCGCGGGATAGAATGCTTTGCTAGGGTTCTCTTTCCGAAGGCGATGCAAGATTCCGGTTTCGGTGCCGACAATGAATTCCTGGGCGTCCGAGGCCTGCGCGTACCGGCACATTTGGCCCGTGGAGAGCACCTGATCCGCCAGCTTCCGTACTGCCTCCGTACACTCCGGGTGCACCATGACAAGCGCATGGGGGTGCTCCCGCCTCTCACGAACGATGTCGGAATCCATGATTCGTACGTGGGTCGGACAGTAGCCCCTCCACAAGATCATCTTGCGGCCCGTTCTCAACGACACGTGCTGGCCCAGGTACTTGTCCGGTACAAAGATGATCTCCTCGGCGCTCCGGAGCGACTCGACCACGCCGACGGCGTTAGCGGACGTGCAGCACACGTCAGACTCGGCCTTCACATCGGCGCTGCTATTGACGTAGCACACGACCAAGGCGTTGGGACGCCCTTCCTTGAACCGACGAAGCTCGGCTGCGGTGATCATATCCGCCATGGGACAACCGGCCTGCGGATCGGGAATGAGCACGATCTTGTCCGGGCAGAGGATTGAGGCCGTTTCGGCCATGAAATGGACCCCGCAGAAGACGATTACCTTTGCGTCCGTATCAGCCGCCCGGCGGCTGAGCTCCAAGGAGTCGCCCGTGAAGTCCGCCAGTTCCTGTACCTCGGACGCCTGATAGTTGTGCGCAAGGATCACCGCGTTCCTTTGGCGTTTGAGCTTCTCAATGCGTTGGGTGATTGAGCCGTTCACGATAGGCCTCTGCGCACCGCAAAGCCAGGTCCTTAACCGTTCCGAGTCGTTCCGGCTCGGCACCTACCCCAATCAGGGCTGCTTGAGGACCTCGTTCATGCTGCCTGTTCGATACCCCTCGAGGTCCAGCGTCACATAGACGAAGCCCAGCTCCTTTGCGAGCTTGACACACGCACCCCGGAGTTCGGCGTCCAGCATGAGCGCCAGCTTGTTCGGTGGCAGCTCCAGGCGCAAAACGTCTCCGTGATGCCGGGCACGTGAGCCGGGCATCCCCCGTTCTGTGAGAAACGTCTCGATGGTTTCCACCTGCCGCAGCTTCTCCTCGCTGATAGTCGATCCGTACGGAAAACGCGAGGCCAGACAGGCCATTGCCGGCTTGTCCGCGGTGGGAAGCCGATAGACCTCTCTACTGATCGTCCGGATGTCTTCTTTCGTCAGCCCCGCTTTCTTGAGCGGCCGGAGGATGCCCAATTCTTCCACCGCCCTGCCGCCGGGCCGGTAGTCGTGGGCGTCATCCGCATTCGTGCCATCGGCGACGCCGAGGAGGCCTCGAGCGTCGGCTACCTGTCGGATCTTCGTGAACAGTTCTTTCTTGCAGTGGTAGCAGCGATCGGGCGGATTGTCGCGAAATCCGGGGATGTCGAGTTCCTCCGAGACAATGGTGACGTGAGGAATGCCCCGGCTTCTCACAAACTCGAGCGCGCTCTCATATTCCTTCTGAGGGTAGGTCGAGGATGTCGCAATCACCGCCAGACATCGCTCCTTGAGAACTTCATGAGCCACTGTCAGCAGCAGTGTGCTATCCACGCCTCCGGAAAACGCCACCGCGCAGCCGCCCGTTCGTTCAAGAATCTCCTTCAGCTCCTTCAGCTTTACCGAGCATTCCCGCTGCATGACTCGATCTCGCCGGCCCGGCCTGGTTCAGCTCGACAACAAATCATAGCAGTCAATTCTCGCCGAATCGACACACGAGCCTTCTGGGACCTGCCTCTCCTCTCATGGCCTTCTCCCATCCCACCCTCTACCGCTTACACCGGCTCGTCGTGTACAACAATCCGACACGCCGGCAACGAATCCAGGAATGCGCGACCGTAGGGTTTCCGGACGATTCGAGGGTCGAGCACGACGACAATACCCCGGTCGGTCTTGGTGCGAATGAGGCGACCAAACCCTTGTTTGAACTTCAGTATCGCTTGGGGAAGTTGATACTGATTGAACGGGTTGCCGCCGGCCTGCCGAATCTGCTCGATTCGTGCTTGGACAATCGGCCTGTCCGGCACGGCGAAAGGCAATCGCACGATGATTACATTACTCAGTGCCTCTCCGGGGACGTCGACCCCCTGCCAGAACGTGTCGGTCCCGAAGATGACGCTGCCGATGTTGTTTCGGAACCGCTCCAGCATGAGGCCACGAGGCACTCCCTCGCCCTGGACCATCAGGTCGATTCCCTCTTCCGCGAAGAACCCCCGCAGGCGATCCGCCATTTCACTCATCATCCGATAGCTGGTAAACAGCACGAACGCGCGGCCTTCGGTCATACGAACGTACTTGCGAATGGCGCGGTCCGCCGCGTCCATGAATGCCTCGCCTTGAGATGGGTCGGGCATACACGTCTCGACGTGTATCGTCACCTGCTCGCGATAGTTGAACGGCGAACCCAGCTTGAGCATTCGGGGTTCGGGTGTCTCCAAACCAATTCGCTGCCGGAAGTAGCCAAAATCGGTTTTGCCGCCGGTGCACAGCGTTGCGCTGGTTAGGACAACGCTAGACGTCCTGTTGAACAGCAACTCCTGCAAACGGGGGCCGACGTGAACCGGACAGCAGTTCACCGAGAGCGTGGTATAGCGGCCTTCCGTCTGTTCAATCCAATAGGCGTGGTCGGGCCATTCTTGTTTCATCAGACCCTCCAACCCGTCCGCCAAGTCCGCGATTCGCTGCATGTGACTGGTCAGTTCGAACCGGTCGTCGTCGCTCTTGGCCCGACTGCGCGCCGAACGCAATCGATCATGGAGCTCCAACATGGCCGGCGTCAGGATGTTCTCGATGGGCTCGGCCTGCAGGAGTCGCCCGTTCTGCTGGCCATGTTGGCGTTGCCAGTCCCGGAGCGTCTTGAAGAACCTCTCGGCCCTGCGTCGGACTTTCGTTACCGCCTTGATCGCGGTTTCCGTCCCGCAGGCGGCCAGCAAACCCTTGCCGGTGCGTTCGTGCGAGAGCCCGTTCAGTAGAAACCGGATCTGTCCATCGCTCACCGAAACGCCGAAGTGCGTTCCCGCCGCTTCCTCGAAGGTGTGGGCCTCGTCGATGACCACCAGTTCGTACGCCGGTAGCAGTCCTTCACCGACCCGTCGAATTGCCAGATCGCTCAAGAGGAGTGCGTGATTGACGGCCAGGATATTGGCGCCAAGCATCCGACGTCGCGCCCGTTGATAGAAACATCGATCGTGATGCTTGCACAGCCGTCCCTTGCAGTTGCCGCGTTCACTGCGGAGGCGATCCCATACCGTCATGCGCGGCTGCTGCGACAAGTCGCTTAGGGAGCCGTCGGTCGTGCGATAGGCCCAATCTTCAATCCGCCACAATTCCTGCAAATCCGGGTCATCTACAAATAGAGACGACTGTGCTTTGCTGACACGTTCCAAGCGCCGTAGACAGACATAGTTGTTCCTACCTTTGACCAGCACGGCCGTGAACTCCTCCGGAATCACGGCGTTCAGAAAGGGCAGGTCTTTGTTGACCAATTGTTCCTGCAAGGCGATCGTAAACGTGCTGATGAGGACCTTCCGTTGGCGCTCCAGCACCTGAAGGATGGCGGGAATCAGATAGGCGAAGCTCTTGCCGACACCGGTCCCCGCCTCGACGATCAGATTATGCCCTTCCTCAAATGCACGTTCCACCGCGGCGGCCATTTCAAGCTGCTGAGGCCGGACCTCATAGCCCGGCAGACGCCTGGCCACGTTTCCCTCGGGACTAAGCAATTTGGCGGTTCGCATGTTGTCCGAGCTTTCCGACAGCCAATACTGCAGTTCCCCAGCATCGACGCCCGGAGTGACTGCGCTTGTGATGAGGAACCTCGACCTTGCCGATCCTCTGATAGAGTCTCGGGCGGGCTACTGCGTAAGTTCACCGACGAATTGGAGGGTAAAGACCAGTGTGGCTATTAATGTCATGAAGCTTAGCAGGGTTATCACCACCGTCACAAACGTCGGCCCGCTGACAAACCCCTCCTTCATCGTCGCGATGATGTGAGGACGCGCCAGGATCATGTTGCAGATCAAGACGGCCGCAATCGACGGCCAGATCGAAATAGAGTGGATATAGCTGTAGATCCAAAGACCGCGGCTGACCGCGCGCTCCGCACCTGTCGCACCGTGAACGATGAAATGTCCCCGAACGTAGTAGTTGCCGTTCCGGATTTCTCCGTTATGTGCGTCTCCTCCGACATACCAGTACGAGACCGTGTAAGCGATGAAGTTCGCGACGCCCAGGCCAATAATCCATATGCAAAGTCTGTTTCGTGTGCGCCGATCCATGTCTGAACGTGCCGCCGATACGGTCTTCTGAAAACGCGACTCTCCGATTGTGCAGGGCCCTACTTCTTCTTCGCCGCCACGCGACGACGCAACTCGGCCTCAATCAGGGGCTGAAGATCGCCGTCAAGAACCTGGTCCGCGCTGGGCAATTCCAGCATCGTCCGAGCGTCTTTGACCCGCTGTGACGGATGCAGCCAGTAGGTCCGGATCTGGTGACCGAAGGCGATGTCGCCCTTCTCGTCATACATGGCCGCCAATTCCGCATCTCGCTGTTGTTCCTGACGTCGAAGGAGTCGAGCCGCGAGCATCTTTCGAGCCATCGCCCGGTTCTTGTGCTGGGATCGTTCGTTTTGACATTGCACGACGATGTTCGTCGGGAGATGCGTCAGGCGAATGGCCGAGCTCGTCTTATTCACATGTTGGCCGCCCGCGCCGCCCGCACGGAATGTGTCCTCGCGGACATCCTTCTCCCAATTGATCTCGATTCTGATCTCCTCCTCTTCAGGCATGACATCCACCGCCGCGAAACTGGTATGACGACGATGGGCCGAATCGAACGGGCTTAACCGAATCAGGCGGTGGATGCCGGCCTCACACGACAGATATCCGTACGCATACGGACCGCGAACGAGAAGGTCCACCGACTGTATTCCCGCCTCCTCACCGTCCTTTCGGTTCAACTCCTCGGCCGTGTATCCCACGCGCTCAAAATACCGGAGGTACATTCGCAGAAGCATCTCCGCCCAGTCGCAGCTCTCCGTTCCGCCCGCCCCTGCCTGTATCTTGAAGTAGCAGTCCTTCGGATCGTTCTCACCTGAAAGCAACGTCATCAGTTCGATCCGGCTTAGCTTTCGCTCGATACCCGTGAGAGAAGTCACAACCTCGGCCATGGCCGATTGGTCCTTCTCCTCTGTCGCCAATTCGAGAAGAACTTGCGTATCTTCCATCTGGCGACCGACGGCCTCAATCGGCTCCACGACGGCTTTCACCGCCTTGAGTTCCGTCACCACTTGATCCGCGGTGATCCGGTCTTCCCAGAAGCCGGGCGACTGCATCTTGTCCGTCAGTTCGCGAAGTCGATTCGCCTTGGCCGGCAGGTCAAAGGGAGTCCCGGACCGCGATGATCCGGGCCTGAAGCTGTTCCAGCGCGGAGGTAGGGTTCTCGATCGCGACCGAAACCGTATTGGCATTCTGATTCTCTTGTGCCATGCAAGGCCTTTCTTCGAGGAACAACTTCACTATATCGAAACGAACCCTACCCAACAAGCCGGCCTGCCCACACCCCTGCGTGCCCTCCACGCGTCTTTCGCAAGACGATTGCTCGCGGCTCCGCCGACCAGACCGACGGTCAGTTCAAGGCGATGGGCCACTGAGGCAGTCCCTTTGCCTGCGCTCTCGTGCCACGACACGCTTCATGTGAAGCGCCGGCGACAACGAGGACATCTTGCGAAGGGTACCGGGGCTCAATGTAGCCGCAAGGTCGGGAACCATGGCATCGGAAGGCAAGCCCCTACCGTTACCAGCGGTATCCATTGCCGCAACACGCTTCGTCGTCGCCCGAGAACTCACGCCAATCGGATGCAGCGGGACTCGCGGCGGCTAACCAGCGCGGTGCTTTGAATCGCGTGTAGCCTGTGCCCTGCGTTGGGAGCCTCTGGCGTGGCCTTTGATCCGTGCGTTGGCCATGTTGGCCAGGATATTCTTGCGCCGGCCGGCGGCGGATCGGCCAGATCTTGCCAGTATGGCTTCCCACTTGGCGCACTCTTTCAGCGGCTTCTTGATTCCGGCCTTGGCCTTCTTCTTTGATTTTGCCATGAACCACCTCCCGACTGAGCCGTGATCACTCGATACTCGGTTCCAGGGGCGCCGGCACAAACACGTGTTCGCGAAGGACTATGCGGGACGGACTCTCGAACTGGGAGTCCACCAAGGCACCGTTCCTCTAGAGCTTGTATTGAGGAATCTTCATCCGTTCGCCATCCTTGAGAGCCGATTGATGCGCAACGAAACCGGCGACTGTCATGTTCAGCGCTTGGGCGATGTCCACGAGCGGCTTGCGGTCCTGAAGGATCGCCGTCACGAACTCGTCCATGAGGTAACCGTGTGACCCGCCGTGCCCGCCCGCCTCCACCTTGGGGGGCAGCGGCGGCCGTTTTGTCGGCGGCAGGTTCTTCTCAAGACCCTCGTACTTTCCGTAGAAGGACCCTTTCTGCCCGCGGATCCTGCCCATCTCGCCGCCGTAGCCGGGCGTGTCCCAACTGACGGCCATTCGCGCCATGCCGCCTTCGCTCGTTCGGAACAACGCGATTTCGGTCCCGAACGGATTCTTGTAGCGGTTGTTCTCCGGTTGTAGCCAGGACGTCTCGCTCGGCATTCCCATGCAGGACACTTCCGTGAAGCTACCGGCCGTGACACCGACATAGTACGCGTTCGAATGCGTCGGATACCACTGAGGCGGTAGGCCGACGCGCCAGTCCTTGTAGGACGGAATCGGGTCCGGCATGTAGTGATAATACTCGCCCTCGGAGTAGATGAGCTTGCCGAGGCCGCCGGCGTTGTAGATCTGCCGCATGGCATAGAGATCTTCGTGAAAATACGATGTCTCAAACATCATGTACTTTCGCCCCGTGGTCTTGACGGCTTCAAACAGCTTGTCCGCGTCCTCTAGATTTCCGTAGAAAGCGGGCACTGCCGAACATGCATGCTTGCCGTGCTTCAGGACTTCGATACAGTGCCGGGCATGACTTGGAGCATCGGTGGCCACGAATACCGCCTCAATCGAATCGTCCTTGACAAGCTCTTCCAGCGAGGGATATGTCTTCTCGCAGCGGCATGCCTTGGCCAACGCAGCACATCGGTCAGGGATGAGGTCACTTACCGCGGCAACCGTGACGTTGGGGTGATCTTGAAAGCTGAACGCCGCACCAAAGCGGCACACGCCGTATCCGACGATGCCTACACGAACCTTTCGGTCGGAGACCGGTTTCCAGCCTTTTGAGGCGTCCGGATCCTGGGAAGTCTTCTCAAACCCCTGTATCGGTTTTTCTTCGCCAATCGCCATGTCTGTGACTCCCAGAGCGGCGGCGCCCGCCCCGATTGCCTGCAGGAAAGAACGTCGCGAGGTCAAATCATGCATGACAATTCTCCTTAAGCATCATGTCTACAGTCTATATTGCGGGATTTTCATCAGTTCGCCGTCCTTCAGGGCGGACTGGTGTGCCACAATGCCCGCCACCGTCATATTCAGCGCTTGGGCGATATCCACGAGCGGCTTGCGATCTTGGAGAATCGCGGTGACGAACTCGTTCATGAGGTAGCCGTGTGACCCCCCGTGGCCGCCGGCCTCCACGCCGGGCGGCAGCGGAGGTCGATTCGTCGGCGGGAGCGCCTTCTCGAGTCCTTCATATTTGCCGTAGAAGGAACCCTTTTGCCCACGAATGCGACCCATCTCGCCTCCGACGCCCGGCGTGTCCCAACTCACCGCCATCCGTGACATGCCGCCCTCGCTGGTGCGAAATAGTGCGATCTCCGTCCCAAAGGGATTCCTGTAACGGTTGTTTTCGGGTTGGAACCACTTGATGTGACTGGGCATGCCCATGCAGCTCACTTCTGTGAAGCTCCCTGCCGTTACACCGACATAGTAGGCATTCGAGTGCGTCGGATACCACTGACACGGAGCGCCCACGCGCCAGTCCTTGTACGATGGGATGGGTTCTTCGGCATAGTGGTAATACTCTCCCTCCGAATACACCAGCTTGCCGAACCCGCCTGCCCTGTAGATCTCTCGCATCGCATGGAGATCCTCGTGAAAGTACGACGTCTCAAACATCATATACTTCCGCCCGCTCGCCCTGACGGCCTCAAACAACCTGTCGGCGTCCTCCTGCGAGCCGTAGGCAGCCGGCACGGCCGAGGCCACGTGCTTGCCGTGTTTGACGACCTCGATGCAGTGCCGCGCGTGACTCGGGGCGTCGGTGGCCACGAACACCGCCTCTATCGTATCGTCCTTGACCAACTCCTCCAGGGAGGGATATGTCTTTTCACATCGGCATGCCTTGGCCAACTCGGCGCACCGATCCGGAAAGAGGTCGCTCACGGCGGCTACCTTCACGTTCGGGTGATCCTGGAAGCCGAATGCGGCCCCGAACTTGCAGACCCCGTATCCCACAATGCCGACTCGGAGCTTTCGATCGGAGACGGGCGTCCAGCCCTTCGACGCGTCCGGATTCTCGCGAGCTTTCTCGAATCCCTGAATCAACTTCTCCTCGGAACGTACTGTCTTGGTCGCGCCAATCACGGTCACCCCTGCACCCATTGTTTTCAAGAACCAACGCCGCGTGGTCACGTCTTGCATACGGATTCTCCTTGGTCTTCCGGCTGTGACGGATAGCGATAAGGGACTGTCCGCTTGTCGGTCCACGTCAAGAGCCGCGGTCCCATCCGACGGGCGAGCCAGCCCGGAGTATTCTACACCAGCACAACAACGTTGTATTCATTTCTGTTACGAGGCTCAGCGACAGAAGTCGATGATAGGTGCCACGGTGTCCGCAAACCAATCGAAGCTGACAAAGCATTGCCGCCACAGAGCACTCTCAAGTCGTTTTCAGCGGGAACCAAGACCATCGCGATCCTTGAGTTTCGCCGGGCCCCGCCGTTCTCGTGGGACAACTGCCACCACTTCCCCCTGCCTGCATGTCGGCACTTCGGCGGCCCTCCGAAATGATGCCAATGAAATGTCGGTCAGTTCGCTCAGGCGTCCGCTTTCTTCTTGCCTTTCGCCAGTCCGCCAAGGTATGGTTACTTATAGCTGTACAAGAGGTCTCATTTCTGAAGTCGCTCGCGGTGTAATGCCGACTCAACGGGGTTCTCTGAAGACCGCCGAACTTGAGTGGTCACTGTCACAGGAGGCGGCCGCTTGATTCCGACGCCACGGTGTCGCAAATCTGGGTTGGGCTTCACCCTCATCGAGTTGCTTGTTGTCGTTGCCATCATTGCCCTGCTTATCTCGATCTTGTTGCCTTCGCTTTCTAAGGCCCGGGCGCAGGCGCGAACGACGCTGTGTGCGGCCAGAATCGGTCAGTTGACGAAGTCGTTCTTCCTTTACGCTGAGGACGCCGGCGAGAAGTTCCCGTTCCATATTGTCTACGGCTGTGAGCCGGCATGGGGTGGCGGCGGCTACAATCCCGGCGAGCTTGACCCCAACGAGGACTGGCTGGCGAGCAAGTCGGAGATGGAAAAGGTCTTCCTGGGCAATGAGGAAGATTGGGCGGCTCTAGGAGTCCACTTGCCGCAAAGCGGCTGCCTCTACACCTATGCCAGGTTTGCGGGCCTGTACGGATGTCCTGAATTTGTCCGCCGTCCGGAGAACGGAATTGCCCAGGTGACCTACCATGCCCAGACGGTGGAAGGGCAGCGGGTCTTCAACTACACGCGGGCCCCGTGGTGCCGAACGCCAACATTCCAGATCGAGGGCGGGCTTCGCCTGGAGTTCGATGGGCCGATCATGACAGCGAGCAAGGCGTATGCGCCGAGCCAAGCCGTCCTGCTGATTGACGAGATGTGGTACGCCAATGTGGGACGAGGGCGTCCTGCCGAGCCCGGCAACTATTGGGCGTGCGATCCGGTGTGGGATGTGTCGAGCAGTCTCGGACTCTACCACGGCGCGCCGATATCAGGGGAGGCATACTTCCGAAACAGCGTGCCCAACTTCCGAACCGGTATTGCCGTCAAGCAGGCCAACGTATCCGCCTACGATGGGCACGTCGAACTGTACCGTGACCCTTGTCCATTGCTGGACGCGAACAGGGCGCGTCTGACGATTGCGCTTCTCCTGCAAAGCACGGCCTTACCCAAGATGATCAACACAATGGTCTACGCGTTGGTTGGAAAGAGCCCCGTCAGTCTATAGTGGGGACCGGTCATGGAAGCGGTCAACGACCTGTGTCTGCCTGGCGTCGCTGCGACTCCGTCAAGAGTTGATCGAGCCGACCCCTAAACTCCTCGAACAAGTTGACGACCGGCGCATCCAATGCCATCAACTCATCCTGACAGCGCGATACCTCGTCTCCGCTTGCGCCCAGGACGGCCCTGGCTAAACGCGCATACTCGGGCGCGTGCTCCTGACGGTGTGCCTGCGCTCGCCCCTGGACATCCTTGAGGATGGCCAGCCCTGATGTCTTCTGACCTTCGTCACACCTGTGAACTGAAATGAACTTCTTGAGGTACGCCTCCCATTGATCGGGCTCAACCGATTCCGTAGCTGCGCCGTAGGATTCGGACCCGGACCGACCGCCCTGACTCCCCAGCCTCTGGAGGGCGGACGCCGTAGTGGATCGTCCCATGGAACTCCAGGAAGAGATGAAGCTTCTTGGCGGCGTTGTGCTGAGCCCCGCCCGGCGGGCCTGCTGGAAGATCTCCTGTTCGCGCTGATGGGGACCGGGCAAAGGCATGGTCCATTCGCTCGCGTCAAAGCGCCCTTCGGAGTACGCTCGTAGCTTGGCCTCTGCCAGCGTGCATCCGAGGCGAAACTGGAAATGGTCGCGTCCCCAATGAGCGGTCTGCTCCGGTCGGAGGTAGGGCCGCATTACCCGTACGGCCGCTTCGACCTCCTCGACGGCCTCACGAGCCGGCGGAAGGATCTTGCTCGCCCAGCCGGCCACCTGTTGCGTCGTCGGAGTCCGGCCGGAAATATACTGCTCAACAAGTTCGTTAAGGACCGGCTCGAGGACGGGACGGTGCTTGTCGAGGAATGCCGGCACCCTCTTGGTCACCTGCTCCTGAAACAGCACCTTCTGCCGTTCGTCGAGTTTGTAGCGTTCCGTCACATCGTTCAGGATCCGATCAACGAGCACTTGAGTCAGCCGAGGGGTAAGCCATAGGCTTTCCGTCTTCTGTTCCTCGGCTGAAGCGATCCATGTCATACGGTTCCATACACACCCGGTGAGCAGGGCACACACGGCAATCCGTCTGGAATGTATGTTGCCTCTGTTCCGTCTCATCGTACGACACCTCCCGGCGCCTAACGCCCATGGGGGGCGGATGTATCGCCCAGCTCAAGGCGGACCCGGCTCCGCACGGCTGTGTCCTGTCCGGCAATATGTCACTCCCCCAAGCAACCTTTACAGATACGGGCTCAGACCGAACCCTTGATCGTGGCCGGAGCCCAGCGAGCGTACATCAGGGATGTGCGGTCAGCCACCTTTGAGCATATCGCGCGGAACAATCAGGTGGAACAAGCATCCTTCGTCAAGGTTCGAGGTACTGATTCGGCTAGTAGTCCACGTCGTCCATCAACTCATCGCGATTCTTCGGCGGGCGGTTGATCGGGCCGAAGAAGCAACGGGAGATTCGGGCCTTAATGAACGGTTTCCGCTCCAGCGATCCCAGCGGCAGGAATGGCCCGCCGGCGCGAAGCATCATATCCTCCACATGGAACAGTCCGCGGCGAATGCCTTCCGCGTCGGCGGCCAGGATCCGGCAACGATCCGCGGTCACTTCGATCCTGCTGGCCTCGAACGTGGAGGTCTCGGCCCTCGCCGTTTCGATCGTGAAGGGCCCGTTCTGTGGCACCTTGCCGGCCGCCAGGAAATCGGCCAGATCGGCATAAGCCGTCTTCAGCAGTCCTTCGCCGTCGGGGAATCGCGCGTCGACGCGAACGCCGCCGCGCAGGTCGGCCTCACCCGCCGCGACCTGGCGCGGGCTCCAGCTATGACCGCTCCACAGCGGCGATTGGAGATCGGCGACAAACTTCCACGCATCTTCCCTGGGTTGCGCGGGCAACGGCGGAAGGTCCTTCAGGATGCCTTCCGGGATTTCCTGCGCCGCTGCCATGACACAACACCCGCAAGCAGCTACAAAACACATTCCAGCGACCCACGACCCGTGCTGCGACATCATGCGTTGTCTCCTCTGCGACAGGAATGCCACGCGCCGTCCTCTCCCTTGTTACCGAAAGGCTGGCGGAAGCCGGACAGGCAGCCGTCGGGCGGTACGGACGACACCTTGAGAAAGGAAACCGGCCAACGTCGGCTATTCCCCCGGCCTCATGCTCATGAGTTCATCGTCCACTGCCCCGGTCAGATCCGGCAGGCGGAAGTACGTGGCCACGCCGGTTGGATCGATGAACTCGGTCAAGATCAGCGCCATCGAGGGGACAAGCCGAGGAGGACTCCTCATTGCCGTCTGCCCGGAAGCATGCGTAGTGTGACCCCCAAACTGCGCCTTCGGCGGATCCTCAGCACGGCCCCTATGCGAGGTTACCCCCAACTTCGGGCCGGCGCGGGGACACGCCGGTTCGGTAGGTACCGGCGCCTCTTCACTTGTCGTTGTGGTCAGATCCATCATGGGGTCTTGCTCCCGAAGAAGGGACCGGACTCTCGACCTTACGCGACGCCCAGCGGTTGACCCCGACGTGGTTGCGCGCGGAGCAGATCACTACAGCAGCCTCTTCCAGTGAGCTATGCAACCTTCCCGCACGGCCTTCTCGTCGTACTTGGCGGACAGGGTTCGGGCAATCCGCTCGAGGCAGGCATCGACCTCCGACCTGCTGCCGAGGCTCGCGAGCAGCCCCTTGGCTA
The DNA here is from genome assembly GCA_964596165.1 of uncultured Planctomycetales bacterium. Taxonomy (GTDB): domain Bacteria; phylum Planctomycetota; class Phycisphaerae; order UBA1845; family JAFGLZ01; genus CAYUQT01. The sequence continues at coordinate 53,754 of CAZQTW010000043.1, forward strand.
CCGCGGGGAACCTCCCATCGGATGGCGGCCACTGCTGCCAACCCCACAGCCCGTGCCAGCCATGGGCCGTGTCCCAGGCCAGGTAGGCGTCGAAGTAGTTGCATAGCAGCGTTTCGCACTCTGCCTTCGGCGTTGTTGGCGCAATGCCCCGTGTAAGCCTCTCCTGCGCCGCCCGCAGCCGCAGTTGCAGAAGCAAAGCCTTGGCCACGATGCCGCGATCGGGGAACAGCTTGCGACCGAAGAGGCCGGGACGCCCCAGCCTGTCTTCTCGAAGAACGCCATCAAGTCGATTGGCCAAGGCCTCAACCTTGGCCGGGTCGGGCTCCTTCAGCGCCAGGTAGCCGTCGGCAAGAAGCTCCTTGTGTTCCGGGTATAGATGGCCGGCCAGGTCCAGCAGGACCTCTCGTTCCGATCGTTTGCGGTAGTCGGCGTCCCACATGGCCGAGGTATAGAAATACACGTTGGGGAACTGGAGCAACGGTGTTTGCACGTTGCCCATAGCGCCGGCCAGCTCGGGGAACTTGTCGATTGGGTTGTCGAACGTCTGGCGGATGGCATCGATCGTCACGTTGGTGCTCGGATAGGACGGTTCCCCTTCGATACTGCCGTAGGGTAGGAAGATCGTCCTTTCCAGCACCTTCTCTTGTCGACAGATGGGCAAGAAGCTGCTGTGCGTGCACATCAGTTCCCATGGCTCGGGCAAGCCCTGCTTCGTGCCCCGCAGGGCACGAAGCTGATGCTCGTCGAGCCCCGCGGGTGAGATTCGGTCGGTGCGTCCCCACCCCCACAACAACCAGTTGATCAGCTTGGTCTGTTTGCCGTGGAGGTTATGACGATCGAGCATGGCCCGGCACCCCTGCAAGACCTTCATGTAGTCACTCAGGGGGCTGCCCGGATAGAACCCCGGATCCGAGTCGATGTTGCACACCCCGTCCGCGTTGTTGATGATGCGGTACATGGCCTCGCGCGATGCCATGATGGCCTGGAAATGCTCAGGGTTGCCGGGGTTCAGGTCTTCCTGTGAAGGGCGCCAATACGGGCGCAGGCGGGGATCGGCCACGCCGCACCTGTCTTTGGCCACGCGGTTCGTGCACTGCATGATCCACACCTCCATGCCGTGCTTCTTCTGCGCGTAATCGACGACGCGGCGGCACTCCTCCAGGTAGGCCTGGTCTTCCGGGGAAAGTGGGACAGGCATGATCTCGATGAACGGCCAGAGATAGAACAGGGTGACGCCCTGATAGGCGAGGACGTCCAGGTATCGATGCCAGTCCTCTTCCCTCCAACTGCGGAACGAATAGGGGTAGTTGAATGCCCAGCCGTTGAAGTGCATACCCCGCCTGGTAAGCGCTGGCTTGCCGACCTGGCTCAGTCCGGTCGGCACGCACGCCGACTTGCCCTCGACCCGGATCGCCTTCATCAGCATCGCCAGGGCCGCCTTTGTCCCGCGAGACGTAGTTCCGGCGGTACTGACGTACGTTACGCCGTTCCTCGACAGGACCCTGACCCGATATCCTTCTTCGCCAAGCGCCTTGTCGGGAAGGCATTCGGGCAGCATTCGTTGGACCGCCTTCGCCCCGACGACGACCTGAACGGGGTGCGTACCGTCCGATGAGGCAACCACCGGAATCTCATTCCCGGTCGACTCCTTGAGATACCCGGCCAACTCCTCCACGCCGTATTGCACGAAGGAGGCCTCATCCTTGTCGGCCACAATTGCTGCGCGGTCGAGGACGATGCTGTCGGCGGCCTGGGCACTCGGCACCGTGGCAACTGAAAACAGGAGCCAACCCCTTGCTGAAAGATACAAGCACAATATCTTCGTCATGGCATGACTCAGAGCTCTGCGGGCCCTACGGACACATGCTTGAGGCTGGCGGCGGATTCGTTCCTGGGCTTGGCGCATACCAAGCGATTCTGTAGCACGCCAGAAGGACGAGGCCCATCAGTACGCATCGTGTTGCGATCTTGTAGATCATAGCTTGCCTCGCAATCCGGCCACGGTGTCTTCGCGTGGGGTTTCGCATTCTATCCGCCCCCCAACGCCGATGCCATCAGGAAGATGAGGAGCTGACATCTCTGTGTGCGCGACAACCCTGGCAGAGTGGCCCGCCCTTAAGGGGTGGGATACAACGGATCGGCATCTCTGGGCAGTTGGTCATGAGCCCTCGGCTCTGCCGTAGAGGATGAGAATTGGGGGGCGGCCATCTTGGCCGCCGGCCGCCTCGGCCGCCTTGGCGGGCAGGATGCCCGCCCCCCAGTGCATTTTCGGAGCAGTTGGTCATGGGCCTTCGGCCCATCCGTAGAGGATGAAAATGGGGCGACGATCTGCCGAGCCGCCTTGTCCCCACGGCGGTTGACCTCGCTGAGGACAGCGAGGCTCGGTAGCGGGGCCCACATTTTCGAGGCAGCAGGACGGAAGGGCGTCAACGATGACCACCCAGCTCTTTCCACTCCGTGGCAGTCTCGACGGCCTTTGCGCCGAGGGCAAGGCACCTGCCAGCCGGTCCTTGGACTCGGAAATACGCAAGGCGGAGGAACACTTGGCCAGTGTATCTGCCTCTCGTCTCTCGTTGCGATTGGCCCCGTCGTGATGCTCTGGCCCCAAGTCGTTCTAGCCCGGATTATTCATACCGCTTTGGCATCTTGATGGAAAGGTTGTCCCGC